>NZ_QSEK01000001.1 GCF_003464165.1 Eubacterium sp. AM49-13BH
GTGCACCGGTTGCATTGCCAAATGCATAGCCGGGTAGCCAAGTCGGGACGGGATAAACGCTGAAGGCATCTAAGCGTGAAGCCCCCCTCAAGATGAGATATCCCATAACGTAAGTTAGTAAGACCCCTTGAAGACGACGAGGTAGATAGGCAGAAGGTGGAAGTGTGGTGACATATGGAGCTGATCTGTACTAATAGGTCGAGGGCTTAACCAAGAGAAAAGGTTAAGACGGTTTGGATAGAACAAAGAGAGTTATTCTTAAGAGTAATCGGATGAAAAAGTATTTGCAAAGACAGATACGATATGATATATTTAATGTGCAGTTTTGAAGGAGCAATCTTTCAAAAGAGTTTATCTCTTAATTGCGAAAGCGATTGGCCTGGTGGCTCAGCTGGTTAGAGCGCCGCCCTGTCACGGCGGAGGTCGTGGGTTCGAACCCCATCCGGGTCGTTGTTATCATTTCCCAGATGATAACTTGCTGGAAACAGCTTACAATTATATATGGGGTCTTAGCTCAGCTGGGAGAGCATCTGCCTTACAAGCAGAGGGTCACAGGTTCGAGCCCTGTAGGCCCCATCAATTTTGCCGACTTGGCTCAATGGCAGAGCAGCTGATTTGTAATCAGCAGGTTGTTGGTTCGACTCCGACAGTCGGCTCTATATTAATAATGTGAGAGCATTATTAATATTAATTTAATAGATGGGTGGATTCCCGAGTGGCCAAAGGGGACAGACTGTAAATCTGCTGGCACTGCCTTCGAAGGTTCGAATCCTTCTCCGCCCACTTTGATGTATATTATACATCTGTTTAACATAATATATATAGTGAATGCCGCGGGGTAGAGCAGCTCGGAAGCTCGTCGGGCTCATAACCCGAAGGTCACAGGTTCAAATCCTGTCCCCGCTACTAAGCCTAGATAGCTCAGTCGGTAGAGCAGAGGACTGAAAATCCTCGTGTCACTGGTTCGATTCCGGTTCTAGGCACTTAAAGCTGTTTCGTGATGAAACAGCTTTTTTTGCGTTAAAAACATTTATAAACACATATTAATTTTTTGTAATGGACAAAGGAGGATATTATGTCAAAAGGAAACATTAATTATAAATATTTAAAAAGAAGAAAGTCATGGTTCAGGAGAAATCTGACACTTGTTATATTTATTGCTGTTGCTGTGATTGCTATTGCAGGAGCAGTAACTGCTGGAATTATGTTGTCTCATTATAATAAGGAAAAACAGGATGATAATCATGGGAGTAATGATGAACAGACAGTTGTTTCAACAGAAGAGACAACAGCGGCAAGGGAAGTTGTGTGGATTGATAATAAAGAGCCTGAATCAAAAGAACAAGAATACATTGCACCAGAAGGAGTTTATCTTCCATATTTTATTAAAGTAAATAGAGCTGCTAACTGTGCTACAGTGTATGGGATTGATGAGAATGGAGAATACACTATACCAGTCAAAGCATTTGCAACATCATGTGGAAAAGCAGGCGACGAAACTATTGTGGGTGAGAATTATGTAACATCAGATAAGTACGAATGGGGATATATGGTTGATGGTACTTATGGACGTTATGCATTCAGAATAAGTGGAGGTTATCTGTTCCATTCTGTGCCATATTATTCAATGAATAAGGGTGATCTGGAGGATGGACAGTACAATAAGCTTGGTGATTATGCTTCTCTTGGATGCGTTAGAATGTGCGTTAGGGATGTAAAGTGGATATATGATAACTGTCCATCGGGAACAGGTGTAACTATATATGATGATGCAGTTAATCCTGGACCACTTGGTAAGCCGGATTCTATAAAGATTCCAGAGGACAGTGCATATGCCGGCTGGGATCCTACAGACCCTGACGAGAATAATCCATGGAATGCTTATAGTGCTAAGATAGAAGGGGCAAAGGACATTCAGACAAAGATTGGTCAGAGTATAGATGTAATGACAGGGGTTACTGCAACTGATACTTGTGGTAATGATATTACTGCAAAGATTGTGACTGTTGGAAGATATACATTTGACCAGACAGGTACTTATGATATTAAGTATGAAGTTACAGATGCAATTGGAAGCCATGATGAAGTAACAGTAAAGCTTATGGTTACAGAATAAGAGATAATGGAGTTGTATTGATGGGAAATATAGATATTCTGGCAAAACTTGAAGAGTATTCAAAAGCTGGTTATGTGCCGATGCATATGCCAGGAGGAAAGCGCAATACTGAATATGCAAGTACTTCAGAACTTGATATTACCGAGATTGACGGATTTGATAATATGCATAATGCGGATGGTATTATTAAAAATGCGTCTGACAGGGCAGCAAAATTGTATGGAGCAGATAAAACACTGATGCTTGTAAATGGAAGTACAGCAGGAATATTATCGGCTATATGCGGTGCGACGAAAAGAAAAGGAAAGATTATCGTTGCAAGAAACTGTCATGTGTCAGTGTACAATGCATTGATTATGGCACAGTTAGAGCCAGTATATGTTATACCGGAGGTTGATAATGATACAGGAATATACAGAGGACTATCATTAGAACAGATTAGAAAATGTGTTGAAAATAACAGGGATGCACAGGCGGTTATTATAACTTCTCCGACTTATGAAGGTGTTGTGTCAGAGGTAAGGGAGATTGCCAGTTATCTGCATGAAAAAGGAATACCACTTATAGTTGATGAAGCGCATGGGGCACATTTTGAATTCAGTGAGGAATTTCCAGAGTCGGCAGTAAAAGCTGGGGCTGACATTGTAATTAACAGTATTCATAAAACATTACCGGCACTTACACAGACTGCACTTCTACATATTTCTGGAAATTATGTAGATTATGATAAAGTGGAAAGATTTTGGAATATATATCAGACAACCAGTCCTTCATATATTCTTATGGCGAGTATTGACAGATGTATGGGAATTATTGAAGGGCAGGGAGATTATATTTTTAAGGAATATATCAACAGACTTAAGAATTTAAGAAAAAATATTGCAAAACTTAATAATATAAGATTGATGGATAGTGATGATATTTCTAAGATTATTCTTATATGTGATGATGGAAAGTACCTATATGACAGGTTATTGGATGAATATAAGGTGCAGCTTGAGATGGCATCATTTAAATATGTTATTGCAATGACTTCAGTTGCTGATAAACAGGAGTATTATGACAGATTTCTTAGTGCATTGAAGGAGATTGATGAAAGCTGGAAAGTTGAAAGCAAAGACAGTGAAAATGATGTAGGTGAAAGATTAGGGTATGCGATTAACAACAAGCCGGAAGTATGTATGTGTCCAGCAGATGCAATTGATTTAATGGATGAAAATGGATATGAAGATTTATCTGTTAATTCACCTGATATATGTGGTAGAATAAGTATGTCATCGGTTCTTATATACCCACCGGGAATGCCTGTTGTTAATGTAGGCGAGCGGATTACCGGTGATGTATGCAGAATTATTAAGAGTGCGATAAATGCCGGGCTGGAAGTACCCGGTCTTAAGGAAGGAAAGATAAGATGCCTGAGATAGCATTTATTATGGGAAAAAGCGCGTCCGGTAAGGATAAGATATATAAAAACCTAATTGAAGATGAAAGTCTGAAGCTTAATACTGTTATATTGTATACAACAAGACCAATGAGAGCCGGGGAGACCGATGGGGTTGAGTATTTTTTTGTAAATGATGAGACAGCTGTTAAGATGCAGGAGAGCGGCAGGATTGTTGAACTGAGAGAATATAATACTGTGTATGGTGTGTGGAAGTATTTTACAGCTGATGACGGACAGATTGACCTTAACAGTGGTAACAGGTATCTGGTTATAGGAACGCTTGAAGCGTATGATAAATTCTGTGAATTCTATGGAAAACAGCATATTATGCCGGTATATATTGAGGTTGAAGATGGATTGAGACTTACAAGGGCTATCCACAGAGAACAGAAACAGGATAATCCACACTATGAGGAAATGTGCAGAAGATTTCTTGCAGACAGTGAGGATTTTTCAGAAGAGAATATTGCTAAGGCTGGTATTACAAGAAGATTCAGCAATAATGGGGAATTTGAGAACTGTCTCAATGAAGTAAGGGAAGCTATAGTAACAGGTTTATGTTAGTAAGAGGTTTATCAATAGGTATTTCAACATAGAATCATTATGTGTTATAATATAATGTATGATTAACTAAATTATCAAACAACTGCAATGTAGTAGTTATATGAAAGATGAATATGCAAGAAGGAAAGAGGGATAAGTATGAGTAATTTTTCAGATATATATGGATATGAGACTATTAAAGAGCATTTGCAGAGTGCAATATCTATGGGAAAGGTATCTCATGCTTATGTAATCAGCGGAGGACTGGGTGCAGGGAAAAAGCTTATTGCCAGCACATTTGCACAGACACTGCAGTGTGAGGCGGGCGGTGTTGAGCCTTGCGGGGTGTGCCATTCCTGTGTGCAGGCGGCAGGCAGGAACCAGCCGGATATTATCTGGGTTGGACATGAGAAGCCGGGAAGTATCGGTGTTGATGATATAAGAGATCAGCTTGTATCGGATATGCAGATTAAGCCTTACAGCAGTCCTTACAAGATATACATTATTGATGAAGCAGACAAGCTTACTGTTGCAGCACAGAATGCAATGCTTAAGACAATTGAAGAGCCACCGGCTTATGGAATTGTTATTCTGCTTGCTAATAATCCGGATGTTTTCTTACAGACTATTCTGTCAAGATGCGTTGTGCTTGATCTTAAGCCACTTAAGGATGATGTAGTTATTAAATATCTTAAAGACCACTATGATAATATCGGTGATTACGAGTGCAAATTTGCAGCAAGATTCGCAGCAGGACGAATCGGCAGGGCAATGACTATGGTCGAATCTACTGAGTTTGCTGAGTTAAGACGTGATGTAATGGACGTTATTAAGAATGCTAAGGATATGGATTCGGCTGATATTATGACATCGGTGAAAAGAGTTACCAATTATAAGCTGACTATTGATGATTACCTTGACCTTATGCTTATGTGGTACAGGGATGTACTTATGTTTAAGAGTACGAATGATACTAATCTGCTCATATTTAATGATCAGATGACACTGATAAAGAGTCAGGCACAGACTATGTCATATGAAGGTTTACAGGATATTATTAATTCTATTGACAGGGTTAAGGTGAGACTTCAGGCAAATGTTAATTTTGATCTTGTTATTGAATTGCTTATTATGGCGATTAAGGAAAATTCATAGAATGGAGAGTATAGATGACTAAAGTTGTTGGAGTTAGATTCAGACAGGTTGGAAAGATATATTTTTTTGCACCTGGGAAATATTCAGTCGAAACAGGACAGCATGTTATTGTTGAGACTGCCAGAGGAGTTGAATATGGACAGGTTGTTCTAGGTGAAAGAGATGTTGAAGATACAGCGGTTATCCAGCCTCTAAAGGCAATTATAAGGGTTGCAACACCAGAAGATGATGAAAGAGAATTAAGAAACAGAGAAAAGGAAAAAGAAGCATTTAAGATATGTCTTGAGAAGATTGCAAAGCATAATCTTGACATGAAGCTTATTAAGGCTGAGTATACATTTGACAATAATAAGGTGCTGTTCTATTTTACTGCTGATGGAAGAATTGATTTCAGAGAGCTTGTTAAGGATCTTGCTGCAGTATTTAAGACAAGAATTGAATTAAGACAGATTGGAGTAAGGGATGAGACTAAGATTCTTGGTGGAATTGGTTCCTGCGGAAGACCTTTATGTTGTGCCACATTTTTACCAGAATTCAATCCGGTATCTATTAAGATGGCTAAGGAGCAGAATCTGTCACTTAATCCAACTAAGATTTCAGGTGTGTGTGGACGACTTATGTGTTGTTTAAAAAATGAACAGGATACATATGAGGAATTAAATAGTCATCTGCCTAATGTGGGAGATTCTGTTACTACACCAGATAAACTGGTTGGTGAGGTTTCAAGTGTCAATGTTTTAAGGCAGAGAGTTAAGGTATTAATAACTCATGATAATGACGAAAAGGAACTTAAGGAATATCCGGTTGAGGAGCTTCGTTTTAAGAGAAAAAGAAGATTTGATAAGGTCCGCATTGATGATGATAAGGAACTTAAGGCACTTGAAGAATTAGAAAGAAAAGAAGGAAAAGCCCATATTAGTGATGATTAATGAACGAATTGATGATTTGATGAGAGATGGACTAAAGCTTATACAGAATACAGATATTTTTTGTTTTGGAATGGACGCAGTGCTGTTGTCTACTTATGCCACGGCAGGGAAGAAAGACAGGGTGCTGGATATGGGTACCGGTAATGGTATTATTCCGGTGCTTATGCAGTCTAAGAATCCAGGTAGCACATATAGTGCTCTTGAGATTCAGGAGGGAAGCGCACAGCTTGCCAGAAGAAATGTGGAGCTTAATCATCTTGAGGACAGAATCAGTGTTGTTAAGGGTGATATTAAGGAAGCTTCCACTATATTTGGGGAAGCTTCTTTTAATGTTGTGACGAGCAATCCGCCATATATGAATGAAAATCACGGTATTGTTAATCCGGACAGTGCCAAGGCAATTGCAAGGCATGAGCTTCTGTGTAGTCTTGATGATGTTATAAGGGAAGCAAGCCGTTGTCTTAAATCCAAAGGGAAAATGTATATGGTTCACAGACCGAACAGACTTGTTGATATATTTGACACTATGAGAAAGTATCATCTTGAGCCGAAGAGAATGAGGCTGGTGTATCCTTATGTGAATAAGGCTGCCAATATGGTGCTTATAGAAGCGGTTAAGGGAGGTAATTCCCAGCTTATTGTTGAAGAACCGCTTATTGTATACAAGACGGACGGTACTTACACTGATGCGCTTCTAAAAATGTATGAATAGATAGAGGTTTATTATGGATAATGAAAAAAATGTAAAGAAAGACGGACCGGGTATGCTGTATCTGTGTGCAACGCCTATTGGTAATCTTGAGGATATTACTTACAGGGTTCTGCGTGTGCTTTCAGAAGCAGACCTGATTGCAGCAGAGGATACAAGAAATAGTATTAAGCTGCTTAATCATTTTGAAATAAAGACACCAATGACAAGCTATCATGAATTTAATAAGTATGATAAGGCAAAGGTTCTTGTTGATAAAATCTTAGGTGGAATGGATGTGGCTGTAATTACCGATGCGGGAACTCCGGGAATATCGGATCCAGGTGAGGAGCTTGTAAAGCAATGCAGGGCAGCAGGCATCAGGGTTACTTCACTTCCGGGACCGGCAGCATGCATAACAGCGCTTACAATGTCAGGACGCGAGACAAGAAGATTTGCATTTGAAGCATTTTTACCAGCGGATAAGAATGAGAGAAAAGAAGTTCTTGCAGAGTTAGCATGTGAAACAAGGACAATGATTATATATGAAGCACCGCACAGACTTACTAAGACACTTTCGGAACTTCAAGATACGCTTGGCGGTGACAGACAGATTACTATATGTAAGGAACTTACAAAGAGATATGAGAATTCTATGGAATTCACGCTTGAATCTGCATGTGAATATTATGAAAATAATGAGCCAAGAGGCGAATATGTGCTTGTGATTGCCGGTAAAAGCCGTGAGCAGTTAAAGGCCGAAGCAAGAAAGCAGTGGGAAAACATGAGTGTGGCAGAACATGTGCAGATGTATATGTCGCAGGGCATGGATAAGAAAGAAGCCATGAAAGCTGCGGCAAAGGACAGGGGTGTGTCAAAAAGGGATATATACCAAGAGCTTGAAGGGAAAGCGTAAGCAGCTACCGGATAGTGTGCTCTTTGATGATTGCACGTACTGTCTTGAAAAGATAAGGCTTGATAGTATCTATGTCAGCAGGTTCTTTATATAGAATTGCGCTGTAGCAAGTTGAACTTACAAGCTCAACAATAAGAAAGAGCATTATTTCAGGCTCTTCAAGTGAGATATCCTCAGCGTTAATCATTTCATAATATACATCTTTAAAGTTAATATCATCAGATGCAACCTTAGTTGTGAGAGCTTCCTTGAAGATTCCCCAGCTAAGGTTTTTTGATATAAATGTGAGAAGAGTCTGATTAGAATTCAGTTCGTCTACAATATGATTAATTATAAATATTATTTTTTCTTCGAAACCTAACTGTTCGTCCTTTTCCATAGAAAATTCTTCTAAATCAGCGACGGCATTCTTAAATAATTTACTTGATTCATGTGATATAAGACGGTTTCTTATATCATACTTATCCTTAAAATACAGATAAAATGTACCCTTAGCAATACCTGCTTTCTGAGAAATTTCCGCAATAGAAGTCTTCGAAACCCCCTGGGTAGTAAAGAGATTAAATGCAGTATTCAGCAGAGAAGTAAGTTTCTGTTGTTTGTTAGTTTCAAGCTTTCCCATATCAATCACTCACCTTTATATAATACTATTTTATTAGTTAAAATGCGTATATGATGTGGTGTTGTAATTATTTGCAGGTACTTTGGAGCCGCCGGCACTTAACAAGTTGCAGGAACTGCAACGAGTTTAGTGTCCGCTGCGAGCGACAAGTAGCGCAAGCGTGCCTGAAAATAATTACAACACCACATCTTATGTCAACATTATACACCAACTCAATTATAAAATAAATATTAAAAAATGACTTTTGGTCAATTTTCTATTGACTATGTGTTTTGAGGTGCTATAATGTCAACTGAAATTGAAAATGACTATTGGTCATATTTGTTAAAGACATGAATACTTATATGACTAAGGGTTGTTGGCATTTGCATCTTACAGAAAGGCGTGGTTATTTATATGAAAAAGTTTGGAAAAGTTGTTGTTAAGTTAAGAATTCCAATTCTGGTTCTTAGCTTCCTGCTGTTGATTCCATCAGTTCTTGGTTACTTTAATACCAGAGTTAATTACGATATCCTGTATTATCTGCCAAGTGATATCGACACTATGCAGGGACAGGACATTTTGCTTGATGATTTCGGAAAGGGCGCTTATGCAATGGTCGTCGTTGACGGAATGAATAAGTCAAATGTTTCTAAGTTGGTAAAGAAGGTTGAGGGGGTTGACCATGTAGCGTCAGTTATCTCTTATAGTGGAATAGTAGGAGATGATGTTCCTTCAGAAATTCTTCCTGATAAGTTCCGTTCTTATTTTGAAAATGAGGATTCAGGAGCTACGTTGTTTGCAATATTCTTTGATGATACAACATCAAGTGACGATACAATGAAGGCTATTCAGGAAGTAAGAGATGTTACGGATAATCAGTGTTATATTGCCGGTATGTCTGCTGTAGTTACAGATACTAAGACAATGGCAGAAAAGGAGACTCCTTTTTATGTACTTGTAGCGGTTGTTCTTGTATGTATCGTACTTGCTATATTTATGGATTCATTCCTTGTACCAGTATTCTTTATGTTAAGTATAGGTATGGCAATTGTGTATAACCTTGGTTCTAATTATTTCTTAGGTGAGGTTTCATACATAACGAAAGCACTGGCAGCGGTACTTCAGCTTGGTGTAACTCTGGATTATTCTATATTCTTATGGCACAGTTACAAGGAAGCTAAGGAAGAAACTCCGGATGATCATCAAGAAGCTATGGCGGTTGCTATTGGGAATACACTTACATCAGTTGTTGGTTCTTCCATAACAACTGTTGCAGGATTCATCGCACTCTGCTTTATGAGCTTTACACTTGGTCTTGACCTTGGTGTTGTTATGGCAAAGGGTGTTGTATTGGGTGTTATTGGTTGTGTTACAATACTTCCTTCCCTTATTCTTACATTTGACAAGGCTCTTGAGAAGACAATGCATAGAGAGATTATGCCGAATTTTGATAAGCCGGCAAGATGGATAGTTAATCATTCATGGATATTCCTTATAATATTCGTTCTGCTTCTTGGCCCGGCAATCTACGGATATAACAATACTAAGGTTTACTATGATTTATCTGATACACTTCCAGAGAAGCTTAACTGTTCGCAGGCTAACAAGCTGCTTGCCGACAACTTTGACGGAACTAATTCTATATATATGATTCTTGCAGACAGTAATCTCTCAGCAGAGGATTCTAATGCAATGATGAATGAGGTAAATGATCTGGACGGAATTTCATTTGCATTAAGTATTGACTCAGCACTCGGTGGAGAAATCCCTACGGAAATGCTTCCTGATTCGCTTGTTTCAGAGCTTAAGGGTGATGAATACCAGATTATGATGGTATCAACTAATTACACAATTGCTTCTGATGAAATCAATGACCAGATTAATAAGGTTGATGCGATTGCAAAGAAGTATGATGCTAAATCTATGGTAATTGGAGAAGCCCCTTGTACTAAGGATCTTATCACTATTACTGATAAGGATTTCAAGACAGTTAGTGCAGTTTCAATTGTTGCGATATTCTTTATTATTTTCTTCGTATTAAAGTCAATATCTCTTCCGGTAATTCTGGTTGCTGCTATTGAATTTGCTATATTTGTTAATATGGGTATTCCATATTATACAGGAACAACGATACCATTTATATCTTCAGTAGTAATCGGAACTATTCAGCTTGGTGCGACAGTCGATTATGCAATTCTTATGACTACAAGATATAAGAGAGAAAGAGCCGCTGGTAACTCTAAGAAAGAGTCTATATCAATAGCACTTGGAACATCTATTCCATCTATTATTGTCAGCGCACTTGGTTTCTTCGCAGCAACATTTGGTGTAGGTATGATAGCCAGTGTTGATATGATTGCTTCACTTTGTACACTTATGGCACGAGGTGCAATCATCAGTATGTTTGTTGTTATATTTGTTCTTCCATCACTTTTCGTATTGCTTGATAAGGTGATTATTCATACAAGTTTAGGTTTTAAGCCTAAGAAGAACAGTCAGAATTAAATTAGGAGGATTTATTATGGTAAAGAAGAATTTATTCAGATATAGTTCAGTTTTAATGTGTGTAGTTCTTACAGCAGCAAGCCTTGTTGGCTGCGGTGCTAATACAGCTGCAACAACAGGAACAGATACAGCTTATGTAACAGAGATGGCAGCAGGCAGTACAGAGGCTACGATTACACAGGCAATAACTAATGAACTTGCAGTGTCTAACAAGAGCACACTTGCAACTAACACAAGACAGGAAACAGTTTATGTATTCAATGATGCTTCCGGTAACAAGAATCACATCACTGTCAACGAAAAGATTACAGACGCTAACGGCAATGAGACTCTTAATAAGACTGAGTCAAGTGAAAATGCGCCAGTAACAATGAAGGTTACTTACAAGCTTGATGGCAAGGAAATTAAGCCGCAAGACCTGGCTGGAAAGAGCGGAAAGGTTACAATACGTTTTGATTACACTAATAATCAGAAGAAAACTGTAACAATTAATGGTAAAAAGCAGACAGTTGCCGTACCATTTACAATGATTACAGGCATTATGCTTCCAACAGATGTATTCTCAAATGTTGAGGTTACTAATGGTAAACTTACTAAGGTTGGAGACAATATTGTGGCAGTCGGTATGACAATGCCAGGACTTAAGGATACTATGAATCTTAAGTTTAATGATAAGTCACTTGATCTTGATATTCCTGAGTATTTTGAATTAACAGCAGATGTTAAGGATTTCTCACTTGATATGACAATGTCTGTTGCAACATCTAATCTTCTCTCAGATATGAATGCTGATGACATTACTTTAGATGATCTAAAGAAAACTGTTGCTTCATTAGATGATGCAGCAACACAGCTTGCAGACGGAACAGTTACATTACAGGATGGAACACAGCAGTTAAGTGATGCAATTCCAGCACTTACTGATGGTGTTGACCAGTTAAATACAGGGGCTTCTTCTCTTAAGGATGGTATATATGCATACGCAGATGGCGCTGCAAGTGCATATGAGGGTTCAGTTTCACTTAATAACAACATGAAGACATATGCTGACGGAATCGGAACTCTTTACAATACTCTTAAGGATAACAATTTTGACAGCAGTGTTGCTTCTGCAGCAGATGGTGCAAGTCAGCTGGCAGCAGGCGCTACAACACTTGATGCAGGAATTGACAGTGCTTTATCTGGTGCTGGAGCGCTTGTTACTGGGGCAGATACATTATCAGGCGGTCTTACAAAGCTTGAGGATGGTTCTGACAAGTTATCAGCAGGAACTTCCCAGTTAAAGAGCAGTCTTAAAGATGGAATGACACAGGCAACAGAAAGCTATAGCACAGCTTATGGAAGCTTCTATAAAGTAGCATTTACAGTAACATGCATGAGTCAGGGAATTAATCCTAATTCAGCAACACCACAGCAGCAGGCAGTAATCGCAGCAGCTTTGGCACAGTCTGGTATATCACAGACACCTGATGTAACAAGTAAGACACAGTACGCTTTAGCAACAGGTTATATATTAAAGAACTATGCATCTGTCAAGCAGGTAGTTGCTGCTACTGTAAGTGCAGCAGCTGGAGGACAGCTTGATGAAGCGACAGTAAGTTCTAAGGCAGATGAGCAGATTGTTACAATGACAAGTGGACTTTCACAGGCTTATCAGGCATATAACAATTGCAATACAACATTATCATCTCTTGAAGATGCCGGATATTTTGATGGTATGAGCGACCTTAATGCTGGTATTAAGTCAGCTAATTCTGGTGCAACACAGCTTAAAGCAGGAATTGACCAGTTAAGCACAGGTGCAGGACAGTTAAGTGCTGGTTCTAAGCAGCTTAAGGCAGGACTTGGTACATTAAGTACAGGGCTTAACACACTCAGCACATCAGTTGGTTCATTCTCAACTTACAAGGAAGGAACTCTCTGCTCAAGCTATATGCATTAAATCTTAATGCAGGAAAACTTCATCAGGAAGGAACAGCAGTCCTTCAGAGCGGACTTTCACAGCTTACAGCTAATAATGCTACATTAAAGAGTGGAGTATCACAGCTTGCAGATGGAACAGCTACATTAAAGGATAGTTCAGGAACACTTGCAGATGGAGTTACACAGTTAAACGAAGGTGCAATTACATTAAAGGATGGAATGGCACAGTTTAACAGCGAAGCAATTGAGCCTATCACAAAGCTTGTAGACTCAGACGCACAGACAGCCGTTGACACAATCAAGGCAGTAGTTAAGGCAGGTCAGGAATACAATTCATTCTTAGGCAAGTCAGATGACAAAGCTGGAAGTGTAACATTTGTCTATAAGACAGCAGGCATTACAGCTAATAAATAAGCTTTTTTCTTTCAAACACTTTCATATAAAGATGGAACAGCCACCCGCGGGGAAACCCAAGGGTGGCTGTTTCAATATGTAATCTGATGGAAGAAATCTTCCAGCCGTATAAATGTTTTCATAAGAACCTCGGCTTCTTCTTTTGTTAAATCCTTCGTGATATGTCCAATCATATCCTTGTGAAAATTCTCATGATGTCTGTATGCGGCAATTCCTTTGTCTGTAAGAGAAGCATAGACTATACGGCGGTCTTTCTCACCGCGTTTTCTTATCACATAGCCTTTTTTCACAAGTCCGTTGATTCCGACTGTCAGAGTTCCCATTGTTACTCCAAGTGACTTGGAAATTGTGGACATAGTACGAGGTTCTTCAATTCCGATTGCCTCTATAATATGCATGTCTGTAACAGAAATATCTTTAAATTCTTCTGTGATAAGAGCCCTTTCTTCAATGTTCAAGATATCATTGAACAAGTCTACAAGCACAGAATTCAGAGACTCAAATATATCCATAAACACGTACCTTAACCTTACTTATTAATAAAATAATTATATCTTATTAAAAAGTAATATGCAAGTTTGCAATTTGTACAAATGTGGTGTAATATGTCATTGGAATATGCAAAACTGGGTATTTGATACCCTTAATCTATTATGACGTTGGAGGAAGACATGAAATTTATAGCAATTGGTGAATTGATGTTGAGATTATCACCACCTAACTATGAAAAGCTTGTAACTACACATGATTTCAGAGTTAATTACGGCGGAGCAGAGGCAAATGTAGCGGTTTCCCTTGCAAACCTTGGTGTTGATTCAACATTTTTTACAGTATTACCTAACTCAGACCTTGGAAAGTCAACTATTAATTATCTTAAGTCTAATGATGTGCATACCAAGCACATTATAAGATCAGAAGGAAGAATGGGACTTTATTATCTGGAAGAAGGTGTTTCTGTCAGACCTTCACAGGTAATATATGATAGAGCTGATTCTGCATTTGCAGAATACGACTATAAGGATGTTGATTTCGAGGAGATTCTTAAGGATTATGACTGGCTCCATATTAGCGGTATCACTCCAGCTCTTTCTTACAACTGCCGTAAGATGATGGATATGGCAGTTAAGGCAGCTAAGAAGATGGGACTTACTGTCAGCTTCGACCCTAACTGGAGAAGTACGCTCTGGTCATTCGAGACTGCAAGAGATGTTCTTAGTAAGTACCTTCCTTATGTTGATGTGCTTATTGGAATCGAACCTATCCATGTATACAGAGAAGATGGAACTGATGTTAAAGACGGTCTTACAATGGACCCATCATTTAAGGACATGGACAGAGTATTTAAGGCAATAGACGAGCAGTATCATATGAAGGCTATTGCAAGAACTGTAAGATATGTACACTCAGGAAGCAACAACTCTTTAAAGGCTTTCTATTATACTAACGGAGAGACTTATGAGAGCAAGACAATTAATTTCGAGATAGTAGACCGAGTTGGTGGCGGCGATGCATTTTCATCAGGACTTATCTATGCCCTTATGGACAATATGACTCCTGAAGATACTGTTAACTTCGCTGTTGCTTCTTCAGTAATGAAGCATGCTATCAGAGGTGATACTAATATCACATGTGTTGACCACATTAAGAGACTTATGAAGAATTCGTCTTTCGATGTGCAGAGATAATTTAATATTAAGATTACCTGTTCCGTGTGTGGAACAGGTTTTTTTACGGAGGCTTAAGTTATGAGTATTAATATTTGTCCAATGGTTGCACTGGCAGCTGAGCTGACGAATGTGCCTTTATGGCTTTGTATACCATTTGCATGTCTGCTTTTGTGTATAGCCATAATTCCACTTGTAAAAGGAGAATGGTGGGAAAAGTACAGACCATTTGCTGTAATATTCTGGTCACTGCTTTTTATAATTCCGTTCGCAGTTAAGTATGGTGCTGGAACAGCAGCAGAGACTGTACTTGAATGTCTGGTAAATGATTATCTTACATTCATTGTACTGCTTTTCGGTCTTTTCTGCGTAGCAGGTAACATAACAGTTGAGGGAAGTCTTGTTGGTTCACCAAGAGTAAATGTTATTCTTCTTGGAATAGGAACCCTTCTTTCAAGCTGGATTGGAACGACAGGTGCGTCAATGCTTCTTGTAAGACCTGTTATTAAGATGAATTCTTGGAGAAGAAATAAGGCTCACATTATGGTGTTCTTCATTTTCCTTATATCTAATATGGGAGGAAGTCTTACACCTATCGGTGACCCACCACTTCTTATGGGATTTTCAAGAGGTGTTCCTTTCTTCTGGAGTATAAGATTCTTTCCGATACTGCTCCTTAACATGATTATTCTTCTAACAGTGCTTTATTTTCTTGACAAGAGAGCATACAGGAAGGATATAGCAGCAGGTTATATGCCGGAGATTAAGGAAAATGAACCACTTATAAGATTTGAGGGATTACATAATATTATATTCATCGTAATTATTGTTGCAGCAGTTATATTAAGCGGAGTACTTCCGGATGTACCATTTTTCCAGAATGCTGCCGGCGAGGTAATCTCAATTCCTATATTTGGAGAGGTTAAGCTTGCAATTACTTCACTTATTGAAGTGGTTATGATTCTTTTAGCCGCATTTTTATCATTCAAGACAACTAATGCAGAGATAAGAAAGAAGAACCATTTCACATGGGGCGCCATTCAGGAAGTTGCTGTACTTTTCATAGGTATATTTATTACTATGCAGCCAGCTCTTATGATTTTAAAGAGCGCAGGCGCAGAGCTTGGACTTACACATCCATCACAGATGTTCTGGGTAACGGGTGCACTTTCAAGTTTCCTTGATAATACACCAACTTACCTTGTATTTCTTACAACGGCTGGTTCTATGGGATTCGCGTCAGGACTTACAACTGCACTTGGAGTTGTTCCTGCAAAAATGCTTACGGCAATATCATGTGGCGCGGTATTTATGGGAGCAATGACTTATATCGGTAATGCACCTAATTTCATGGTTAAGTCAATATCAGATGAAAATGGTGTTAAGATGCCAAGCTTCTTTGGGTATATTGTGTGGTCATTGTGTTGCCTTGTACCAGTATTCCTTATTGACACACTATTATTCTTTATATAATTAGGAGGTGCGCATTATGGCAGATAATGATAAAATAACTGAACTTGCGAACAGAATATACGCACTGGACGAGAAAGTATATAAAGCTACAGGTTCTAATCTGGGACGTGTATATCAGGGAAACAAGGAAAAATGTATTAATGATTTAAGAGATTTGATTAAATCAAGTGCGGATTCTTCAGTTCTTAGAAGTGAACTTGCACTTATAAGTAATATGGCAAGAACCACTAAAAAGAATCCTCAGCTTCATAAAGAAATAATGCATGAATATGGTGAGATTTTTGATGAAGCAATGGCTATGCAGGAAGCGAGAGAGGGAAATGATATTATTGACCCGGAGCATGCAGAGCTTAACATGTCCAATCTTGCAAACAGATTTGGAAAGGACGACAATCTTATTATATGCATAGGCCGTTCATATGGCTGTGCCGGAACAGATATAGGTTTCAAGCTTGCTGATAAGTTAAGAATCAGCTATTATGATGTATCTATCATGAACGAGATATTACAGCGTAATGAAGAACATGAAGAAACTGACAGAGCTTTATTCCAGAATAAAACAGCAAGGACACCGGCTCAGTGGTGGAGAGATTTTAGGAAGTACCATGGTCTTTCAAGGTCGGATGTACAGTTCTTTAATACATCTAAGAAGCTGGTCGATTTAGCAAAGCAGGAACCATATGTTATCATGGGAAGATATGCGGATAATATTCTTACTAAGAACCACATTCCTCATATAAGCATATTTATCACAGCTCCTAAGAAGCTGCGTATACAGAGAACTTACCATACAAGCAAAGAGAAGCTTACTTATAAGCAGGCTGCGAAGTATGTTTCAAAAGAGGATAAGGCACATCTTAAAAGATACGCATTCTATACAGGCAAGAAGTGGGGCGAAGCAGATAATTACGACCTCACAATTAACAGTTCAACTTATGGAATTGACGGAAGCGTAGATCTGATTATGAGAATTGTGGCTAAGAATCAGCTTGACAACTAAACATTTATTATATAAAATCTAATCAAATGCATTGACGAAGACAGTAGGTTGGAGTGAAAAGCATGAGCGAGCCGGGATGGTGAGAGCCGGTGCGAGTACTATCCATCCGAACATCACTTCTGAGCATCTTCGCTGAAATCATCACGAGACTAAGCGGGGACGGTAATCCCATCGTCAGGTTAAAGCCAGGGACGCATATGATAGTATGTCGTAATCATTCAGATTTTAGGATAAGTATGTTACCCCTCTGTTGTATTACGGCAGAGGGGTTTTTTCGTAAGAATGAGTCTGCAGGCAGTCATCAGGCTTGCTTGTATGACAGATTTATGATGAATGCCCGTAATGTACTAGAAAATATAAGCCACAAGGCAAGAAAGGAAGCTGCAATGATTTATCAGAAAGTTTCTGCGGACATGAAGTTCGTAGACAGAGAAAAAGAAGTTGAAAAGTTCTGGAAAGACAATGATATCTTCCAGAAGAGTATTGATAACAGAAAGGAAGGTCCAACTTACACATTCTATGACGGACCTCCAACTGCTAATGGTAAGCCACATATTGGACATGTACTTACAAGAGTTATTAAGGATATGATTCCAAGATACAGAACAATGAAGGGTTATATGGTTCCTCGTAAGGCTGGATGGGATACACATGGACTTCCTGTTGAGCTTGAGGTTGAGAAGATGTTAGGTCTTGATGGCAAGGAACAGATTGAAGAATATGGTATCGAGCCATTTATCAAGCATTGTAAGGAATCTGTATGGAAATACAAGGGTATGTGGGAGGATTTCTCATCTACTGTTGGTTTCTGGGCTGATATGGATAATCCTTATGTAACATATGACAATAACTTTATCGAGTCTGAATGGTGGGCTTTAAAGCAGATCTGGGATAAGGGTCTTCTTTATAAGGGCTTTAAGATTGTTCCTTACTGTCCTCGTTGTGGTACACCTCTTTCTTCACATGAGGTTGCTCAAGGCTATAAGACTCTTAAAGAGCGTACAGCAGTTGTAAGATTCAAGATTGTTGGAGAGGATGCATATTTCCTTGCATGGACAACAACTCCTTGGACACTCTGCTCTAATATTGCTCTTTGTGTTAATCCAGATGAGACTTATGCGAGAGTTAAGGCAGCAGATGGATTCACATACATCATGGCAAAGGCACTTCTTGACAAGGTTCTTGGTGGAATCGAGAGAGAAGAAGGCACACCTGCTTATGAGATTATTGAAGAATACAAGGGTAAAGACCTTGAATATAAGGAATATGAGCCACTTTACCAGTGCGCTAAGGATGCCGCTGACAAGCAGCACAAGAAAGCATTTTTCGTATACTGCGATAATTATGTAACTATGGAAGATGGTACTGGTATCGTTCATATTGCACCTGCATTTGGTGAAGACGATGCAAGAGTTGGTAGAAAATATGACGCTCCATTTGTTCAGATGGTAGACGAGGCTGGTGTTATGAAGCCTGAAACTCCATTTGCAGGAATGCGTGCTAAGCCAACTAAGAAAGAGATGGAAGCAGGCGCTATCAACTGTGATGTTGAGGTTCTTAAGGAACTTGAGGGCAGAGGAATCCTCTTCTCAGCACCTAAGGTAGAGCATGAATATCCTCATTGCTGGAGATGTGATACACCACTTATCTACTATGCAAGAGAGTCATGGTTTATCAAGATGACAGACCCAGAAGTTAAGGCCAACTTAATTGCTAATAATAAGACAATCAACTGGATTCCAGAGACAATCGGTACAGGACGTTTCGGAGCATGGCTTGAAAATGTTCAGGACTGGGGAATTTCACGAAACAGATACTGGGGTACACCTCTTAATATCTGGCAGTGTGAGGACTGCGGTGAGATGATGTCTATCGGAAGTATCGAAGAACTCAAGGAAAAATCAGACAATTGTCCAGATAATATTGAGCTTCACAGACCATATGTTGATGCAGTTACATGTAAGTGTCCTAAGTGTCAGGGAACAATGAAGAGAGTTCCAGAAGTTATTGACTGCTGGTTCGATTCAGGTTCAATGCCATTTGCACAGCACCACTATCCATTTGAGAATAAAGAATTATTCGAGCAGCAGTTCCCAGCTAAGTTCATATCTGAAGCTGTTGACCAGACAAGAGGATGGTTCTACTCATTACTTGCTATCTCAACACTGCTCTTTAACAAAGCTCCATATGAGAATGTTATCGTTCTCGGACATGTTCAGGATGCAGATGGACAGAAGATGAGTAAATCAAAGGGTAACGCTGTTGACCCATTTGACGCATTACAGAAGCATGGTGCTGACGCAATCCGTTGGTACTTCTACGAGAATTCAGCTCCTTGGGTTCCTAACAGATTCAAGGATGAGTGGGTTTCAGAAGGTCAGAGAAAGTTCATGGGAACATTCTGGAACACATATGCATTCTTTGTACTGTATGCTAATATTGATAATTTTGATGCTACTAAGTATCAGCTTGAATATGACAAGCTTTCAGTTATGGACAAATGGTTATTGTCAAAGCTTAATTCTTTGGTTAAATTCGTTGATACTAACCTCGAGAATTACAAGATTACAGAGACTGCAAGAGCTCTTGAGGACTTCACAGACGAGCTTTCTAACTGGTATGTAAGAAGAAGCCGTGAGAGATTCTGGGCTAAGGGAATGGAGCAGGATAAGATAAATGCTTACATGACTCTTTACACAACACTTGTAACTCTTGCAAAGATTTCTGCACCAATGGTTCCATTCATGACAGAAAGCATTTATAGAAATCTTGTATGCAGCATTGATAAAAATGCGCCTATTTCAATACATTTATGCGACTTCCCTAAGGTTAATGAGCAGTTCATTGACAAGAAGCTTGAGGAGACTATGGATGATGTATTAGACGCAGTTGTTATCGGACGTGCATGCCGTAATTCAACTAATATCAAGAACCGTCAGCCAATCGGCAAGATGTTTATTAAGGCAGACTGGAAGCTTGATGAGTTCTACACAGCTATTATCGCTGATGAGCTTAATGTTAAGGAAGTTGAATACACAGATGATGTAAGAGCATTTACATCATACTCATTCAAGCCACAGATGAAGACTCTCGGACCTAAGTACGGAAAGCTTCTTAATGCAATCAGAACAGCTCTTACAGAGGTTGACGGTAACGCAACTATGGATAAGCTTAACGAATCAGGAAGCTTCGAGTTAAATGTTGAAGGTCAGGCTATCGAACTTTCTAAGGACGATGTTCTTATCGAGATGACTCAGAAGGAAGGATTTGTTGCAAGCAGCGACAAGGGTATCACAGTTGTTCTTGATACTAACTTAACTCCAGAGCTTATCGAGGAAGGTTTCGTAAGAGAGGTTATCTCTAAGGTTCAGACTATGCGTAAGGACGCTGGTTTCGAGGTTATGGATAAGATTAATCTCTATGTATCAGGCAACGACAAGATTGCTGATATTGTTAACAGAAATGCTGCTCAGGTTAAGACTGTAGTTCTTGCACAGGATATTATCACTGGAAAGACTGCAGGATTTGAGAAGGAATGGGATATCAATGGCGAGAAGGTTACACTTGCTGTTGAGAAGCTTGCTTAATGCAGGTAATTGAATAAAAGTTTTATGAAGCTGTGTGCTGGTCTTTGGGGCTGGTACACAGCTTTTTTGTGATATGGGAATAATTGACATATATTACTGTTTATGATATTATTTAATTAATAAAAAGGTCGGAATTGTTGTAATATAGAGATATAAATGAATGGTTAATGAAGATAAGAAAGGAGATTTTATTATGAATATTTTAAAGAAAGTGATATAGATAATAGGAGTTATGTCTGTGGTTTTTGTGACATATATATTATTCCAAAGACCCGATATAGCGTCTGCAGCAGAACAGGATGTTTCAGGTACGCAAGAAATATGGTTTGATAGCAGTCATTCAATTACCGTTGATTATGTGATTCGTGTTACATATGGATTAGATGAAGGTTATTCAGGGTGGATTATTGCAATGGATCCAGTGGATGAGTATGGTATTGGAAGCAATACTGTGAATATAGAATAATTTGAATATGCAGGTGATGCTGCATATGGTTCATCGGGACATTTGAAATATTATATTTATGCACATGAGAGAAGTAATGGTTATACTGGTTATATTTATTTTAAGGTAACATGTGATGAAAGGGGTGCTTTTTTATGACAACATTCACTCAGATTGGCGCAGTGGGAACAACTGATAATTTGGAGGTCGCACCACACTGGTTAGGCGTGTTAATACTAACTGTATTTGCAGTAGTTGTGATTGCTATATTTATATTTATGGCAAAAGATTTTATCATGCAGGTGTTGTCTAAAAGAATCACAACGACAGCAACTCTTGCATCTAAATTTCAGGAGGAATATGTTAATAAGCGGATGTATGCTGGAACTGGAGCTATCCAGGAAGGACTTGCAGAGAAAGGAATTGCTTATTATTTTACCATGAATCTTGATACTGGAAAAATAGTTACTTTTCCAGTATCTAAGGATATGTATGATGTCTATGCGGAAGGAACGAAGGGAATACTTACATATAAGTATAAAACATTGATGTCCTTTGAGGCAGAAACAGAAGGAACCAAGGTCAGAAAAGATATAAGCGATTTAGAGGGATATTTTGTATCGATGCAAGATAAGTTATAAAATTGCGAACTATAAACATGTGCTGCTTGAGAATCCTAAATGAGTTTTCTTAAGCAGCATTATTTATTAAGATAAAGGGGGAGATTCTATTGAAGAAGGCAGTATTAGCAATATTGATTGCAGGAATGGCTGTATTAACAGCATGTAGTAATAATAATACGGTTAAGAAAGATGACAATGTTTATAAATATTCTGATTATGAATATAAAGATGAGGCTCAATTTTATATGAAGAAAAATGCTGCGGCTGCGGAAAAAGGATATTATTATCTTTCAAATTCTCCAGTTAGCAGTGAGAATTATAAATTTATGTATTACTATGATATGATTAATAACAATAGCGTAGCGTTATGTTCAAAAGTAGATTGTGCGCATGATGATGCAGAGTGCGAGGCATATTTGTCAGATTATGAACGCTTAGGAAGCGCAGTATGGTATTATGATGGAAGAATATACATGATAGAAAAGACAAAGGAGAAGGATATCCTTGTGTCTTATGATAAAACATTAAGAGATAAGAAAACGGAAAAGACATTATCAATAGATGGAATGTCCATATCATCAGCATGGGGTGAAATTAAATATGCGGATGTTGTCAATGGATATATGTATTATCTTCTATATAGTGACTCAGGGATGCTTATGTGTAAGGCGAATCTTGATAATTCATCTGAACCAGAAATAGTAAAGAAATATAATGCACCGTTTAGTGGTGGAACTGATTTCATAGTTACTGACTTGGCATCACTTAATGCAATAGATAATAAAATTTACATTAATCGCAGAATGAGCATATCATTAGAGGCAGAAGAATATATTGTGGAATGTCTTGATACAGATACGGGAAATATTGATTGCTTTATTGATATAACTAGTGATGACGAATTATCTGAGAAAGCAGAATCTAAATATTGGGTTACATCAGAATTATTTTATGACAAAGATGACAACATGTATTTTGCAGGAGTAGATTCAAGTGCATGGTGTCTTTATAGAATGAATCTTAAAACACAGGAAATAAGTGAAGTATTTAAACTGGATAATAAATCAAACAGAAATTATACAAAACTTGCAGGATATGATGGACAGTATTTTTATGTATTTGATAAACCAGACCTTTCTAAAGGGAAAAAGAATATTACAACTGATGATAAAAATATTGTTTATATAGTGGATACAAATGGCGAGATAAAAGATACTTTAGAATTTAATAAGGATCGTACTAAGATGATTGCTGATGTAGATATATTGGGAGGAGACAGAAGATATTTGTTAGTGACAACAACAGACACAGATATTCAACAGTTCAAAGCATCATCTGGCTTAATGGACAAATATGAGAAGATGGTAAAAGAACTTGGAAATAAACCTAAAATAATTAAAGTATGTTTAAGTGCAGTGTTGGACAAAGCTGACATTGGAACAGGAAACAAGGAGTGGATACAGATTACTCCGGAATAGGAGCAAAATGGAATTATTGAGAGTTTTACGGAAAAGTGTTGTATTTATTGCTATTTTTCTTGGAATAATAATCTGGTTGAGCATTTTTAAGATTAATAACACGAATGATAAAAAAGTATATGCTTATTATAATCAGTTGATGTATGAATATGCTAATCAAACAGAAATGATTGGATCATTAACATACAGCAGGTATGCACATGATAAAGGAGATGACTACGAAGCTGACAGGGAATATATTGAAGAAGCAATAAAACTTTTACAGGAAAAATATAAATATGTCAATGCTTCTGATATGTCAAGGGCAGAGAATAATTACAAGAAAATTATTAGCAGTACATTATTTGCAGAGGAGCAAAGCTACTATGTACTTAATGCGCAAAAGTATATGGCAGATTTGGAAAGCAGAGGGGAAATCAATTTCTCTATCACCAATACTACTGCTATAGAAAAACTGGTATCAGACAAGCAACTTCCGGTTATTTTTCTGATGATGATGATATTTGTGCTTATAACTTTTATGGAAGAGTTTGAAAATAATATGTTTCTTCAGATTAGAGGCAGTAAAAATTCCAGAAAAGTATTACCAGTAAAAAGATGTTTTATTATATTGCTTATATCAATAGTGCTTTCATTTGTTTTTAATGGTGTCATTCTGGCAATATATAAGAATATTTATGGCTGCAACATGGGAAGTCCGATACAGAATTCTTATATGTTTAGTATGTTCCCGTTAAAGACAAATGTAGCTGCATTTTTTATTATATATTGTATAACATTTGCGATAGCTATGAGTGTGTTGTCATGGCTGGTATATTTTGTTTTCCTTATTACCGGTAATTACAAATTATCAATAGCAGGAACTGGGTTGTTTTTTATTTTTGAATATATAATTAATATTAATATATCATCTAAGAGTGCATTTTCATTTTTAAAATACATAAATTTTTCAAATGTATTGTTTCCGGGGCAGTCATATTACATATATGAAAACTGGGGAACGGATAATTTTATTACTGATATTCAGAGTACGGCTTGGATTCTGACAATATTACTGGCAATAACAGGATTGATAGGAGTATATATTACATATTCTCATAAATATGCACAGGGCAGGAAGAGTGCCATAACAAAAATAATAGAAAAGTGCTCTCAGTTTATACAGATGTTATTGGGAAAAGTTCCTTTATTTGTATCTGAATTATATAAGACTTTTATATTACAAAAGGGAATAATATTGCTTGCTGCTGCTGTTTATTTATTGATATCATGCAGAATGTACAGAGGTGTTGATTACAGTAATACGGATTTTTCAATGAATAATTTTTATTCTATGTTTAGTGGAAATACCGGAGATAAAGAGTGTGAAGCATATATTGAGGAATGTCGTAATGCTGTCGAAGAGTTAGGAAAAAAATCAGAGACAGATGCTAATTATAAATATAAATTCCGTGAAGCAAGTCAGACTCTTGAAAATATGGAGAATTGTCTGAAGTATGTAAGAAAAGTTAATGAGGAAAAAGGGATAGAAGCTAGAATTGTAAATCCCGCTGCTTATGAGGATATATTTGGCTCAAGGAAATATCAGAACACGGAAAGTCAGAATCTTGTATGCGTAATATTTCTTATTCTCATAATATCAGGTGAATATGTATATGAAAAAAGATGCCATATGATAGCTTTTCTTAACACTTCAAAAGAGAGAAGCAGGGTAAAGGCTGTTAAATTATTAAAAATACTTATTATATCATTTCTTATATGGGGACTTTCTGCATTTATTGATATTTTTAATATATGTCAGTTGTACAGATTAGAACAATTGTCAGCACCAATTCAGAGCCTTCAGATTTTTTATGACCTTCCTTTTAATATCAGCATAGCCGGGTATATGGTAATTGGTCAGGCATTCAGACTGGTTTTATTATTAATAATGTCAATTGGAATATATGGGATTACAAGGGCTTTAGATTATAAAGGCTGTCTTGTAATTACATTTATGGTGTTTGTTATGCCATATATGTTATTTAAATTAGGTATTAATTCTATGAGATATTTTTCTGTTGAGATTCTGATGGATTTTGGAAGAATTATAGGAAAATATTGAAAATATGGCTTGAGAACAATTGAATAATAAAGTTTGCATTTGTAAATATTATTATGTATAATTAAAACATCTATTGTGGGGCGGATTATAATTTTTACAAGGTATTATCGGCGTATTGGGGAGCCGTCCATATTCAGAAGGGAGTTTTAAATACATGGCGACAAGTTTAACACAGAATTTCAGTAAGGAAGAATTCAAGAAGAATGTAATCAGTAATTGTAAGTCTCTTTATAGAAAGAATATTGAAGAGGCTAATGATCAGGAAGTTTTCCAGGCAGTTTCTTATGCTGTTAAGGATATTATTATTGATAAATGGATTGCCACCCATAAGCAGTATGAGAAGGACGATCCTAAGATGGTTTATTATATGTCTATGGAGTTCCTTATGGGACGTGCACTTGGTAACAACATGATTAATCTCTGTGCTTATGATGAGATTAAGGAAGCACTTGACGAGCTTGGTCTTGATATTAATGTTATTGAGGATCAGGAGCCGGACGCAGCTTTAGGTAATGGTGGTCTTGGCCGTCTTGCTGCATGTTTCATGGATTCTTTAGCAACTCTTGAATATCCTGCATATGGATGTGGTATCCGTTATAAGTACGGTATGTTCAAGCAGGAGATTAAGGACGGATATCAGGTAGAAGTTCCTGATAACTGGTTAAAGGATGGCAACCCATTTGAAATTAAGAGATCTGAATACAGATATGAAGTTAAATTCGGTGGATATGTTCGTTCTTACAGAGATGAAAAGACTGGAAGAGATGTGTTTGTTCAGGAAGATTACCGTTCTGTAATCGCTGTTCCATATGATATTCCGGTTCTTGGATATGGCAATAATACTGTTAACTCACTTAGAATCTGGGACGCAGAGCCTGTTAATACATTTAACCTTAACTCTTTCGATAAGGGTGATTACCAGAAGGCTATCGAGGAGGAGAACCTTGCAAAGAATATCGTTGAGGTACTTTACCCTAATGATAACCACTATGCAGGTAAGGAATTAAGACTTAAGCAGCAGTATTTCTTCGTATCAGCAAGTGTACAGAGAGCTGTTGACAGATATAAGTCAATGAATAATGGGGACGTTAAGAACATTTATAAGAAGGTTACTTTCCAGCTTAATGATACACATCCAACTGTTGCAGTTGCAGAGCTTATGCGTATCCTTATGGATGAGAACGGACTTGAATGGGATGAGGCATGGGATATCACAACTAAGACGGTTGCTTATACTAACCATACAATTATGGCTGAGGCACTTGAGAAGTGGCCTATTGAGTTATTCTCAAGACTTCTTCCAAGAATTTATCAGATTGTAGAAGAGATTAACCGCCGTTTCGTAGAAGAGATTAAGGCTAAATATCCAGGAAATCAGGAGAAGGTTCGTAAGATGGCTATTATCTATGATGGACAGGTTAAGATGGCTAATCTTGCAATCGTTGCCGGATATTCTGTTAATGGTGTTGCAAAGCTCCACACAGAAATCTTAAAGAAGCAGGAGTTAAGAGATTTCTATGAAATGATGCCAGAGAAGTTTAATAACAAGACTAATGGTATTACTCAGAGAAGATTCTTAAAGCATGCTAACCCACTTCTTTCTGACTGGATTACAGATAAGATTGGTGATGGATGGGTTACAGATTTAAGCCAGCTTGAGAAGCTTATGCTCTATGTTGATGATCCTAAGGCTCAGCAGGATTTCATGCAGATTAAGTATAAGAATAAGGTTCGTCTTGCCAAGTATATCAAGGAGAATAACGGAATTGATGTTGACCCTAATTCTATTTTTGATGTACAGGTTAAGAGACTTCATGAATATAAGAGACAGTTACTTAATATCTTACATGTTATGTATCTGTACAATCAGATTAAGAGAAATCCTGATTATGACATGGTTCCAAGAACATTTATCTTTGGTGCCAAGGCAGCAGCAGGATACAAGATTGCTAAGCAGACAATCAAGCTTATCAACAATGTAGCTAATGTTATTAATAATGATGCTTCTATTAAGGGCAAGATTAAGGTTGTATTCATTGAGAACTACAGAGTATCTAATGGTGAGATTATATTTGCGGCAGCAGATGTAAGTGAGCAGATATCTACAGCTTCTAAGGAGGCTTCAGGTACAGGTAACATGAAGTTCATGCTTAACGGTGCAATTACTCTTGGTACTATGGATGGAGCTAATGTTGAGATTGTTAATGAAGTTGGTGCTGAAAATGCACAGATATTCGGTCTCAGCTCTGATGAGGTTATCCGTTTCGAGAATGAGGGCGGATATGACCCAATGGAAATCTTTAACAATGATCAGGAAATAAGAGATGTTCTTATGGAACTTATCAATGGAAAGTATTCTCCAGAGGATACAGAGATGTTTAGAGATATCTACAATTCTCTTCTTAATAATGATGGAGGCAGAAGAGCAGATACTTACTTTATTCTTAAGGACTTCCGTTCATATGCAGAGGCTCAGAGAAAGATTGATGAGAGATACAGAGATACTAAGGGTTGGGCTAAAACTGTTATGACTAACACAGCTAAGGCTGGTAAGTTCTCATCAGACAGAACTATTGAAGAGTACGCTACAGAAATCTGGAAGCTTACTAAGACTCCAGTTGAGATGTAATATCGAAATTGTCAGAAGATTATTGAATATTTCCCCGCACTTTATGTGCGGGGATTTTTGCAATTAAAAACAGTATAAACTCCATGAATCTGGAAACCATATTAACATCAAAGCTTTGCGAAATGATAGGAGGATGTTAATATGGCGAATGTAAAAACGCGTGGAACCGACAAGGTTAAGGTTGTGTCAGCGGTTATTACGCTGGCAGTTATTGTTGCGCTTGTGTTTGGGATATTTTCAGTAGCACAGAATGTTAAGAAATCTAAGAATAACAATCTTGTGAATTTGAATGAAACTGAAGGAAATGTGGCTATCAAGACAGATGATGACCCGGATATTCCAGTGGAAGAACCAACTGTTGGTGATGATGATATAATCAATGCCAATGCGAGAGCAAGCATGTCAGATGATGGTGATGGAACTGAGAATCAGGTTACAGAGCAGACAAAGGAGTCGCAGACTGAGGAACAGACGGTCAAGCCTATGACAGAAGCTGAGGTTATGGCAAATGCTATAAGTAAGTATACATTTGAACAGGGAGAGCTTATATACTGGCCTGTCAGTGGTACGGTTACTCTTGGATACAATATGGATTCTACTGTGTATTTTAAGACTCTTGGCATGTACAAATGCAGTCCTGGTATGGTAGTTGCTTCTGATGTCGGAACTAAGGTATGTGCGGCCGTTTCTGGTGTAGTTATTGATGTTGCCGAGAATACTGAAACAGGACTTACTGTAAGAGTTGCAGCCGGTAATGGATACGAGATGACAACTGGTATGCTTTCAGATGTGAATGTCAAGATAGGAGATACAGTTACAGCCGGTCAGCTTCTTGGTACTGTGGCCGAGCCAACAGCATACTATAAAGAAGAGGGCCCAGGAATATATTTTGCAATGACAAAGGACGGTATTCCTGTGAATCCGATGGATTTCCTTGGCGAGTAATTGTTGACAATACGTGTAAAATCGGCACCTGTTTATGATTTTACAAGCAATGTGTGCGGAGAAACAGCCGGCAGTCTCCATTATATAAGTGGGATAACGCCTGAAAGGGCAAAGCAGGTGCTTAATATAGATAAAGGCGGCGGGAATCCGCCGCTTACATATTTTATGGGTGTGTGGTGATTACATAATCGCAACGAAGTTGTACATCAGTATAAAGTGGCAGAGGCTTCCAGCCATAACAAATACATGAAAGATTTCATGTGTTCCGAAGTTAGGGTGCTTTGCGTTAAATGCAGGCATCTTAATTGCATATATTACACCGCCAATAGTGTAGAAGATTCCGCCGGCGAGAAGCCAGAAGAAAGCGGCTCCGGCAAGTGCTGAATATATCTGAGGAAGAGCCATAACACATGTCCAGCCCATTACAATGTAGAGAACTGAAGATATCCACTTAGGACAAGTTACCCAGAGAAGCTTGAATGCGATAGCAAGAATGGCGATTCCCCACACAATGCCAAACATAACATAACCATATATATTATGAAGAACAATGAGGCAGACAGGAGTGTATGAGCCTGCGATAAGAACAGGAATCATGCAGTGGTCAAGCCTCTTAAGCACTATATTGACATTGCTTGATATGTCAAATGTGTGATAAGTTGTGCTTGCTGCATACAGAAGAATCATACTTACCATAAATACAGTCATTGAAACAACAGAAACAGTTGTTCCATAAGAGGCTGCTTTAAGAATAAGTGGGAATAATCCTGCAATTGCACAAAGCATGCCGATAAAATGTGTTATCGAACTGCCAGGGTCTTTAATAATCATCTGTGCCTTTATCTTAGTGTGTATATTATCATTCTGTAAATGAAGTGCTGGTGCAAAAGTTGTCATAATAAATCCCTCCTCCTATAATGACAAGTAGTATTGAAAACTACATCTTGTTGACATGATAATATAACAAATGGTTTGATAATGCAAGCATTTTATATAAAATTAATAATTATTGACATACTATATAAGTAGGAATTAAAATTTAGATACAAAAAAGCAAAGAAAGGACAAACTATGTTAAATCAGTTTTCAAGAACAGAGCTTCTGTTTGGTAAAGAAGCTATGGATATATTAGAGAATTCCCGCGTTGCAGTATTTGGTGTAGGCGGCGTTGGTGGATATACAGTGGAGGCGCTTGTAAGAAGCGGTGTAGGTGCGATTGATGTAATAGATGATGATAAGGTGTGTCTTACCAATCTTAACAGGCAGATTATTGCAACAAGAAAAACAATAGGACAGTATAAGACAGATGTGTGCAAAGAGAGAATCCATGATATTAATCCGAATTGTGAGGTTACAGTACACAAATGTTTTTTCCTTCCGGAGACTAAAGATCAGTTTGATTTTTCAAAATATGACTATGTAGTAGATGCTGTTGATACTGTGACAGCCAAGATTGCGCTTGTAATGGCTTGTCAGGAAGCAGGAACACCGATTATAAGCAGCATGGGTGCTGGTAATAAGCTTAATCCGGCGGAATTTGAGGTTGCCGATATATATAAGACATCGGTATGCCCACTTGCCAAAGTTATGAGAAGAGAATTAAAAAAGAGGAATGTTAAGCACCTTAAGGTCGTATACTCTAAGGAAAAGCCCGTTCGTCCTATTGAGGATATGGGAATCAGCTGTCGTACTAACTGTATATGTCCTCCGGGAGCAGCTCACAAATGTACAGAAAGACGCGATATTCCGGGTTCAACCGCATTTGTACCATCTGTTGTAGGACTTATAATTGCCAGTGAAGTTATTAAAGATATTACACATGATGCAATGGTTAAAACTCGTCATGAAAATGGTGTTGACATTGAAGGCTGATAGTGGTATTTTATATTCAACAACACATTTACACATCAAGTTAGTAGGTTAATAGGAACGCAAAAGCATATTTGCAAATGCATTCATAATAAGGAGGAAAATAAAACATGAGTAAAGTAATTAATAGTGCATTGGAACTTATTGGAAACACACCTCTTCTTAACGCAAGCCGTTACGCTAAGAATGCAGGAATTGAAGGAGTTACACTTCTTACAAAGCTTGAGTATCTTAACCCGGCTGGTTCAGTTAAGGACAGAGTTGCCCTTGCTATGATTGAGGATGCTGAGAAGAAGGGTGAGCTTAAGCCAGGAGCAATGATTATAGAGCCAACATCAGGTAATACAGGTATTGGTCTTGCTGCAGTTGCAGTTGCTAAGGGATACAGAGCAGTTCTTACTCTTCCAGATACAATGTCAGTTGAGAGAAGAAATCTTCTTAAGGCTTACGGTGCTGAGATTGTTCTTACAGAAGGCGCTAAGGGTATGAAGGGTGCTATCGCTAAGGCAGAAGAATTAAAGGAGCAGAATCCTGGTTCAGTAATCTTAGGCCAGTTCGTAAATCCAGCTAACCCAGCAGTTCATAAGGCTACAACAGGTCCTGAGATCTGGGAGCAGACAGAAGGAAAGGTTGATATATTTGTTGCAGGTGTAGGTACAGGCGGAACTGTTACAGGTGTTGGTGAATACCTTAAGTCACAGAACCCAGATGTTAAGGTTGTTGCTGTAGAGCCAGCTACAAGCCCGGTTCTTTCAAATGGCGAGGCAGGACCACATAAGATTCAGGGTATTGGTGCAGGATTTGTTCCAGATACACTTAATACTAAGATATATGATGAAGTTATTGCAATCGAGAATGAAGATGCATTCGTAGAGGGTAGAAGCTTTGCAAAGAGCGAGGGTATTCTTGTTGGTATCTCTTCAGGTGCAGCACTTAAGGCAGCGCAGATACTTGCAGCCCGCCCAGAGAATGCAGGAAAGACAATTGTTGCACTTCTTCCAGATTCAGGAGACAGATATCTTTCAACAGCACTTTTTAATGAATAGTAATATATATTAGAAAAAAGGCAGGGACTTGAAAATTTCAAGTCCCTGCCTTTTTTCATTAGATATTAAGTAAATCACTATATACTTTTAAAGCACCATCTGTATCATGAGCAAGTACCTTCTTGGCAAGTACTTTACCAAGCTGAACACCTTCCTGGTCGAAGCTGTTGATGTTCCATACGAATCCCTGGAACATAATCTTGTTCTCGAAGTGGGCAAGTAAAGCACCAAGTGTCTTAGGAGTAAGCTTGTCTCCAATAATAATGCTTGAAGGTCTTCCACCCTTGAAGTTCTTGTTAAGGTTCTCATCTGACTTTCCGCATGCAAATGCGACAATCTGGGCAGCTACATTTGCACAGAGCTTCTGCTGGCTTGTGCTGTCCTGAATTGTAACATCTGTTTCTAACTGGTTGTTCTTAAATCCGATGAACTGTAAAGGTACAATATCAGTTCCCTGATGAAGAAGCTGATAGAATGAATGTTGTCCGTTAGTTCCCGGTTCACCAAAGATAACAGGTCCTGTAGGATATGTAACAGGCTCACCAAATCTGTTTACTGACTTACCGTTAGATTCCATATCAAGCTGCTGAAGATGAGCAGGGAAACGGCTTAAAGCCTGTGAATATGGAAGAACGGCTGTACAAGGATAGCCTAATACATTTCTTTCGTATACACCGATAAGGCGTCTAACATCTCAGGGTTCTTGCGCATATCAGGATTAGCTGATAACTTGTCCTCCTCTGCAGCACCATCAAGGAATTCTGCAAATACTTCAGGTCCGAAAGCAAGTGATAATACTGCACCGCCAACGGATGAAGTAGAAGAGAAACGTCCACCGATATAATCGTCCATGAAAAATGCGTCTAAATAATCATCACTCTTGGCAAGTGGTGAAGTCTCGCTTGTTACGGCAATCATATGCTTAGAAGGATCAAGTCCTGCCTTCTTTAATGCATCCTTAACAAATGATTCATTAGTAAGAGTCTCAAGAGTTGTTCCTGACTTAGAAACAAGTACGAATATAGAATGTGCAACATCAGTAGAAGCAAGCACTGCGGCAGCGTCATCGGGATCAACATTGCTGATGAACTTAGCTTCCATCTTAAATGCATTGTTCTTCTTAGCCCAGTTCTCAAGTGCTATGTACATTGCACGGGGACCGAGGTCGCTTCCGCCGATACCGATCTGGACAACAGTTGTGAACTTCTCGCCGGCTGCATTAGTAATCTCACCATTATGTACCTTGTTAGCAAATTCTGCAATTCTTTCCTGCTGTGTCTTGTAAAATGTTCTCTTATCAACGCCATCAGCTTCAACTGCGTCACCTAACTGTCCTCTTGTCATGTGATGGAGAACAAGTCTCTTCTCACCAGTGTTAACAACTTCTCCGTTATATAAAGCCTTAAACTTGTCTGCAAGCTGAGCCTCATTAGCGAGCTTTTCAAGTGCAGCAAGCACATTTTCATCAACCTGCTTAGATGCGTAGTTATATGAAAGGCCGGCAGCCATAGGTATGCTGTAATTCTTAACGCGTTCTGCGCCATTATCACCAGACATAACCTCTGTAAGACAGGCTGGCTTAACATCTGCTAACTCCTTGTAAGATGAAAGTGTGTCTAAATTGTTCCATGAAACCATAATCCATATCTCCTTCTCTACAAATATTTAATTACACAATAAATCATAACAAAATTATACTATTTAAGATTGTCGAATTCAAGGAAAAGGAGAAATTAAAAAGAGGAATAAGTCCAAAAACTTATTCCTCTTAAAATTCCTTATATTATGCGATTCTATTAAGGTTACAATTAACCAAAGTATCTCTTAAGAAGTCCCTCGAATGCCTTACCATGTCTAGCCTCGTCACGAGCCATTTCATGAACTGTATCATGGATTGCATCAAGGTTAGCAGCCTTAGCTCTCTTAGCAAGGTCAGTCTTACCTGCTGTTGCGCCGTTTTCAGCTTCAACTCTCATCTCAAGATTCTTCTTAGTGCTGTCTGTTACAACTTCGCCGAGGAGTTCAGCGAACTTAGCAGCATGCTCAGCTTCTTCCCAGGCAGCCTTCTCATAGTAAAGACCGATTTCTGGATAACCCTCTCTGTGAGCAACTCTTGCCATAGCAAGGTACATACCAACCTCTGAACATTCACCTTCAAAGTTAGCTCTTAAATCAGCAACGATATCCTCGCTTACGCCCTTAGCTACGCCAACAACGTGCTCAGCAGCCCATTCTCTTTCTCCTGTCTGTGCAGCAAACTTGCTTGCTGGTGCCTTACATACTGGACAGACGAAATCTGCTGGAAGAGATTCTCCTTCATAAACATAACCACATACTGTACATACATACTTCATAATAATAATCTCCTTTCGTTTATAAACATAACAGGCATGAGCCTGAACTCTACTTATCGGAACTTCTGAAAATGTTTCATCAGTTCGTAACTAGAATATAACAGAAATAAATCAGCTTGTCAATAAAAATAGGAATGATTACTATTTTTATTTTGCTAACTTGTAAAAACGTTAATTTTCCAAAGCACATTTTTCACACAATCCATAGAAACAGACTGAACCAGCCTCGATTTTGCCCGGAAAATGTGATGAAACATTAGCTCCGAGGTTTTCAAGGATTTCATTGTCTGATGGATTGGTAATATCAATTAAACATTTGCATCTTCTGCACTGAAAATGCAGATGCGGCTTCGTATTGGCATCGTAATGAACGAAACCGTCCTCACATGGAACAGTAACGGCTTCGCCATGCTCCACAAGAAAGGAAAGGTTTCTATAAACTGTTCCAAGACTTATGCTTGGAAAATCATTTTTGACAAATGTGTATACAACATCGGCAGTTGGGTGGTCTTTGCGTGACATAAGAAATGTTTTGATAGCGTCACGCTGACGGCTATGTTTAACAGCGCCCATAAAATCACCTCCGGATTATTATTTACTATTATCTTTAATTAAATTCATAATTTTGTCAATAGAATCCTGCTGCTCACTTTTTTCCATATTAATGATGTACTGGTGTCTGTCAGCATAAAGCTTGCGGACTGCGGCAAGTAAAGTATCCTTATTCATATCCTCCTCCGTAAGAACCATGGAATAACCATGTTCCTTGAAAGAATTGGCATTAAGAATCTGGTCGCCGCGGCTTGCATTAGCAGAAAGCGGAATCAGAAGATTAGGCTTCTTGAGAGCAAGCAGTTCGCATATGGCATTGGCACCCGCACGTGAGATAACGATAGAACTGATTGCGAAAAGGTCGCGCATCTGATCGCTTATGTACTCGAACTGGACATAGCCGGGAGTTCCATTGAGTGATTCGTCCATCTTGCCTTTTCCACATAGGTGAACAACCTGAAAATCCTTAAGAAGCTCAGGTAAAATGCTTCTTACAGCCTCATTTACATGGACAGCGCCAGTACTTCCGCCGACAACAAGAATAATAGGTTTGTCAGTTGTGAAGTTGCAAAGGTCAAGTCCGGCTGCTTTATTGCCAAGCAAAAGCTCCTGTCTGATAGGAGAACCTGTAAGAACTGCTTTTCCTTCAGGAAGATACTTGAGAGTTTCTGGAAAATTGCAGCATACTTTAGTTGCTTTTCTCATAGCAATCTTGTTGGCAAGGCCGGGTGTCATATCAGATTCGTGGATAATTACTGGAATATGACGGCTTCCGGCGGCAAGAACAACAGGTACAGACACGAAGCCTCCCTTAGAAAATACGATATCAGGTTTGATTTTTTTCATAAGTCTCTTAGCCTGAAAAAGTCCATGAAGCACACGGAATGGATCAGACAGATTCTTAAGACTTCTGTATCTTCTTAATTTGCCGGATGAAATACCATAATAAGGAATTCCAAGATCTTCAATAAGAGTTTTTTCAATACCGGTATAAGAGCCGATATAGAAAACCTCGTAGCCGGCTTCCTTAAGGCTTGGAAGCAGGGCAATATTAGGTGTTACATGTCCGGCAGTACCACCACCGGTAAGTACTATTTTTTTCATAGGTCATTCTCCTGAAAATATAATAAAATGTCCGATTTGTTCAAATGTATCATTACATTTTGTGAGCAAATCTTTCCTTAAAGCTGCAATGCATACAGAGCGGTTCGACCGCAGTCTTTTTCTTGAATCCCTCCATAAATGCGACGCTTCGTGGGCGTGAAAGGATTTCCTCAAGTGTTGAATCAAGAATATTGCCAAGAGCCATCACTCCATTACCGTCAAGACAGCACGGAACGACAGTGCCGTCACACAGAATAGCCATATGCTGGCGGAGTCCCTGACAGAATCCGCGCTCATTGCAATAAGTGCTGTTCACATCAGGCCATTCAAACGGAGACTGAACATTTATATAAAGATGTCTCTTGATTGTGCAGTTCTTCTCACCAAACAGAAATGGCTCTTTCTTAGTATTCCAGAGTCTTAGTGAAATCTCAGTGTCAGTCTTATCAAGAAGCGTTTCGCAGGATTCAAAAAGATTATGAATATAAGAATCCATGTCAATGCAGTCGTTATCGTCAGCACTGTGAAGCGATACATTAATCTGATGTACAGGATACTCCAGTAAAACCGGAAGCTTCTCTTTAATAAGCGTTGCATTGGTAGTAAGATTTACTGTCATATCAGCATCCTGACATATCTTAAGAATTTCACCAAGCTGTGGGTGAAGAAGCGGCTCACCTTTAACATGAAGATAAATGTAATTAGTATAATGTCCGATTCTTTCAATCACTGTGCGAAATTCGTCCACACTCATAAAATGTGGTTTTCTCAGAGTTTCCTGACAGAAAGAACAGTGCAGGTTGCAGCTGCTTGTTATCTCGACATAAACTCTTTTAAATCGCGCGACACTATTCATTATCTTTCTTATATTCCTTTAAGGCTTTAGCAAGCTGGTCAGGACATGATGTGTCCTTATAGCCACATTTGATACCGTCCATTCTTTTGATAGCTTCGTCAATGTCCATGCCCTCGATAAGAGCAGCAACGCCCTGAGTATTGCCGGCACATCCGCCAGTGAAATGCACATTAACAACCTTTCCATCAACAACATCAAAATCTATCGCGCGTGAACATACGCCTGAAGTCTTAAATTTCATAAAAATCTCCTTACATATCTTACTTGTATTTATATTCGCGTGATGTGTTTTGTATATGAGAAAATATTTGATGAAGTGAAAGCGGAGCACTTTAGAGTCGCCGGCACTTAGCAAGCTGTAAGCAGATATCGCAGATATATGCTTATAGCGAGCTTAGTACCGTTGCGAACGATAAGTAGCGCAAGCGTGCTACGCGTTACTTTATCAAATATTTTCTTTTGGCATACATTTTGCAAATATTAATTACAGTATAACACTTTTACAGGATATGAAAAAGCATAAGTTGTTTTATTGCAAATGTTCAATTATAATGTATGCTGTTTGAAATGGATATATTAAGGAGGCTAAAATCCTCTCCTCGCCAAGGGGCTCGGATTTTGCTTCGCAAAACAAGGAGGATTTATGATAGGCATTATTGGCGCAATGGACGAAGAAGTAGAACAGCTTGTTGAGGTAATGGAGATTACCCGCGAGGAAACTAAGGCATGCATGACATTTAAAGCAGGAAAGCTTGCTGGGAAAGATGTTGTTATTGTAAGAAGCGGAATTGGTAAGGTTAATGCAGCAGCATGCACACAGATTCTTGTCGATGACTTCAAAGCAGACTACATTATTAATACAGGAATCGCTGGTTCACTTAAGGCAGAGATTGATATTGCAGATGTTGTTATTTCATCAGATGTTCTTCATCATGACATGGATGCGACAGGATTTGGATATCCTTTAGGACAGATTCCAAGAATGGATACACTTTCATTTGCAGCAGACGAAAGACTTATTAAACTTGCTGGCGAGGCTTGTAAAAATGCAGTTCCGGAAATCGGAGTACATGTCGGCAGAGTTGTAAGCGGCGACCAGTTCATATCAGACAAGGCTGTTAAGGAGAGAATCAGCAGCAATTTCGATGGTTTCTGTACAGAGATGGAGGGAGCGGCGATAGCACAGGTTTCTTACCTTAATAAAGTTCCATTTGTAATATTAAGAACTATATCAGATAAGGCTGATGACAGCGCAACAATGGATTACCCAACATTTGAAAAGCTTGCAATTGCTAACAATGTCAAGGTTATGAAGGAACTTGTTGCAAATATTTAATCAGACGGTGGTTCGACAATATCTGCTTTAATTAAGATGTATAATGCGGTAGTATTCAATGTCTTTTGGGAGGTTTATATGCAGACTGTATTAATAGCAATCAGAAATTATGCAGATGATGACAGCGGAAATGTCGATATACATAGCAGGCTGACTGTAAAACCATTTAAGAAAATGAAAGGCGCAGGACGACTTTTTTTACTAAAAAATGTAGACAGGGAGCTTGTGAAACTAAATAAACAGTACAGGGAAATTATTAAAAATGTACGATAATTATGCAAAAATGTGCAGAAACGGAGGATTATTATGAAGATACTTATGTTGGAAACTATGACATACGGAGATGATATTTCGCTTGAGCAGTTTAACAGGCTTGGCGAAGTTGTGACATACAGCTTAAGTTCTTATGAGGAAGCTGTTGCAAGAATGAAAGAGCATAATCCTGATGTCGTTATTATTAATAAAACTAACATGAACGCAGAGTGCATGGCAGCTGCGCCTAATCTTAAGATGGTGGCTGAGGCAGCTACAGGCTATAACAATATTGATACAGAATATGCCAAAGCGCATGGAATAAGGGTTGCCAATGTTGCTGGATATTCAACACAGTCAGTTATACAGCACACATTTGCACTTGCATTTTATCTTATCGAGAAGATGAGATATTATGATGACTTCGTAAAGAGCGGTGAGTATGCCGAGTGGCCTTGCTTCTCACATTTTGCAAATGTGTTTCACGAACTGGCAGGAAAGACATGGGGAATTGTCGGACTTGGCAATATAGGAAGAGGCGTTGCCAAGATTGCGGCAGACTTTGGCTGTAATGTAATATACTATTCAGCAAGCGGTCACAGCTATGATGTGCCATACGAAAGATATGAGCTTGATGAATTTTTGAAGAAATCGGACATCGTGTCAATTCATGCACCGCTTAACAAATATACAGAAAATCTGTTTAATTATGAGACACTTAAGAAGATGAAGAGCAGCGCAGTTCTTCTGAATCTTGGACGTGGCCCGATTGTTAATGACGCAGACCTTGTAAAAGCGCTTAATGAAGGCGTGATTGCAGCGGCAGGACTTGATGTAATAACTACTGAGCCAGTTGCTAAGGACAATCCTCTTCTTACAATTAAGGACAGCAACAAGCTTATCGTTACCCCTCATGTTGCATGGGCGACATACGAGGCGAGAACCCGCCTGATGGACGAGATATATCTTAATATCAAGGCATTTATGGCTGGGGAAGAGCGAAATGTTATTGTTTAATGTATGGTAATAAATATATGTGAAATTATAGTGAAAATGCGGATTCCGGTTGGAGTCCGCATTTTCACTATAATTAGATGTTAAAAAGAAGAATACTTTTTAAAACGCAATATATCAAATTAAATTGATATTCTTCGCATGAAATTGATATATTGCGGATGAAAGTTGATATTCTTCGCGCAAAAAGTCAATGTATTTCTAATCTTCCTCAATAACCTCAATTTCCATATAAGCAAATTCGATATCTTCAACAAAGTTATCTTTAGTGAAGCGTACTTTCGAGTGGCGCTGGAATTCTGAAACATTGGAATCGAGCCAGATTGGCTCGGCAAGGTCGAATTCATAGCATGCGTCATGAATAGCAGCGAATATTTTGCGGGTTCTGTTTAAATCAGAATCCGCATTTTTAATTACAGTGTCTTTGATAAGATGCCCTCTGTCGTCAAAGAGCTTACACCACATTCTAAACATATCAGAAATCCTCACTATCTATCAGTATTGTGAATGGTCCGTCGTTTTCAAGGCTGACCTTCATATCAGCACCGAATCTGCCGGTTTCAACTTTAGGAACACGTTCACGGCACATTTCCACAAATTTTTCATAAAGGGCGTTAGCCATATCAGGCGCGCCGGCATTAGTAAAGCTTGGGCGGTTGCCTTTGCGGCAGTCCGCATAAAGTGTAAACTGGCTTACAATAAGCAGCTCGCCACCGACATCTGCCAGCGACAGATTAGTTTTGCCATTCTCATCTTCAAAAATACGCATTTTGCATATCTTGTCTACATATTTTGGAAGCATTTCTTCTGTATCGTCCTGACCAGCCCCGAAAAGAATCAAAAGACCATGTCCGATATTTCCAACAACTTCGCCATCTATCTTAACATTTGCATGATTAACACGCTGTATTACGAATCTCATATTAAACTCCTTAAATGTGTGAATAACTGAATATTATACGCTTAGTGGAATTGTGTCAACTTGTTAAGGAACATTATTATTATATGAGTTTTATCTTCTGTCTGCCGATTTAGCCGCCGTTTCCTATAAAATTTAAAAATAAGTTAACTTTATAGGTAGAATTTGAGAAAAATAGGTGTATTTTGAAAAAAATGTTGTGAAAATGCAGAAAAAGACCTATAAGATGACTTCAAAAACAGATTTTATAGGAACATTTTGCTGTGTAGACAGCTTAAATGATAGAAAATGGCTGAAATGTTCCTATAAGAAAATAAAAAATGCGACTACTGATAGGTATCATGTTGCAATCAATAATTGACAGGTGATACAATCTAAGCAACAGCAACAGCAACAGCAACAGCAACAGCAACAGCAACAGCAACAGCAACAAGTATAGGAGGCATGAGTATGTTAAAGAATATTCTGGTAGGTCAGTCAGGCGGACCGACAGCGGTTATTAATTCATCATTATATGGAGTGATTGAGGAAGGACTTAGGAATAAGGAAAAGATTGGCACTGTGTACGGCATGGTGCATGGAATTGAGGGATTTCTGGCAGGCAATTTCATTAATCTTTCTGAAGTGGCAGATAATGAGCCGATTGATAGATTAAAGATAACACCGGCTTCTTTTCTTGGAAGTTGCAGGTATATGCTTCCAGAAGATTTAGGGGATAAGGTGTATGATAAATTGTTTGATGCATTTGCACAGATGAACATTGGATATGTGTTCTATATTGGTGGCAATGATTCAATGGATACAGTGTCAAAATTATCAAGAGTGGCATTATTGAAGAAATCGGACATAAGATTTATAGGTGTACCTAAGACAATTGATAATGATCTTGTTATGACAGATCATACTCCAGGATACGGCTCAACAGCAAAATATGTTGCTTCAACATTAAGAGAAATTATACTTGACGCAACATGTTATGCACATCCGTCTGTGACAATTGTTGAACTTATGGGAAGGCATGCAGGCTGGGTTACAGCGGCATCAGTACTTGCTAGAACAGAGTATAGCAGAAATCCTTATCTTATATATATGCCAGAGCATGCATTTGATATGGAAGAATTCAAGAAGTCACTTAAGGCGGCACTTGAACAGGAAACTGCTGTTGTTGTGTGCGTATCAGAAGGAATTGCGGACAAAGACGGCAGATTCATATGTGAATATGCAGATGCAGCATCGGTTGATGGTTTTGGACATAAGATGCTTACAGGCTGTGGAAAGTATCTTGAAAATTATGTTAAAGCAGAATTTGGAATCAAATGCAGAAGTATTGAGCTTAATCTTCCACAGAGATGCTCATCACTCTTGCTTCAGCAACAGATATTGATGAAGCCGAAAAAGCAGGAAAGACAGCGGTTGTAGCAGCTCTTGACGGTGAAACTGGAAAAATGATTACGTTTGTAAGAGATGATACTAACGGATATGAGATTAATTACGGACTTGCAGATGTGAACGATATATGCAATAAGGAAAAGAAGTTCCCAGCAGAATGGATAACCGCAGATGGAACAGATATTTCTGATGAGTATATTAAGTATGTAAGACCACTTATTCAGGGAACTAATATTGCGGAGTATTCAGATGGGGTGCCGGTTCATCTGAAGCCTGCTTATTACAGATAACATTAAATATTAAATAAAAATAAAAATGACAGCACGCTATTGACAGCGTGCTGTCATTTTTGTAATATATCAAAGCTACTTAAGAATTTTATTAAAAGAATGGCAGGTTCTGATGCCGTTTTGTTACGAAGGGAGCAGATATGCAGCGAAAGTCACTCCATTGTGGAGAGCTTATAAAGCGTCTTAATGATATTCTTGGAAGATGTTCCAATGAGGAGTTAAGAGCAGATGACATGACATCTTCACAGGTTAAGATGCTTATGATAATTAATGAAACTAAAGATGAATGTATTACGCTTAAGGAGCTTGAGAAGCACTTTGGTGTAGCCCAGGCGACAATAGCGGGAACAGCAGCGAGGCTTGAAAAGAAGGGAATGATAGAAAGCTTCTATGACCCTTCGGATAAAAGAGTCAAGCATGTGAGAATAACAGACAAGGGTAGAACCATGTGCGTTCATGCAGGTAAGGCAATGCATGACAAAGAAAAATGGTTTCTTTCATCGCTTTCTGCTGACGAAAAAGAAGAATTACACCGTCTGTTACAAAAAGTATACGATGATGTGAATAACTGTGAAAGGAAGTGTAAGAAATGTTAAAAACTTTATCAGCATATATTGGTGAGTATAAAAAAGTTTCGATAAAAACGCCAATATATATAATTGTTGAAGTGCTTATGGAGATACTTATTCCGTTTGTTACGGCAAGTATTATCGATAAGGGTATTCAGGCGGGAGACATGAGCAAGGTGTTGATGTACGGTGGACTTATGCTTGTGCTTGCATTTATAAGTCTATTTGCTGGAATTCAGGCGGGAAAATATTCGGCTTTGGCATCTACCGGCTTTGCATGTAATTTAAGAGAGGGAATCTATTCGAATATCCAGAATTTCGCATTCTCTAATATAGACAAATACAGCACAGCAGGTCTTATTACCCGTATGACTACTGATGTTACAAATGTGCAGAATGCATATCAGATGATTCTTAGAATTGCGGTAAGAGCACCACTTATGATGATATGTAGTATGGTTATGTGTTTTATTATCAATCCTACATTAAGTTTTATATTCTTAGGTGCGCTTATTCTTCTTGGATTTGTACTTTTCTTTATTATATATAAGGTTACTCCAATATTCACAGAAGGTTTTGCTAAATATGATGATTTAAATGCGAGTGTTCAGGAGAATGTTACAGGAATCAGAGTTGTCAAAGCATTTGTAAGAGAAGACCATGAGAATAAGAAATTCAGTAAGGCTGCCGGGAATCTTTACAAAATATTTGTTAAGGCGGAATCATGGCTTGCATTCAACAATCCTATTATGATGTTTGTTATATACGGAAGTATTATTGCACTTTCATGGTTTGCAGCACATTTTATTACTGATGGAACTATGACAACGGGTAACCTGACATCAATGTTCAGTTATGTTATGAGCATGATGATGTCACTTATGATGCTTTCTATGATATTTGTTATGGTTTCGATGAGTGCAGCGAGTGCAAGACGAATTGCTGAGGTTCTTAATGAGAAGGCTGATATTACTAATCCGGAGAATCCGGTTATGGAAGTATCTGATGGAAGAATTGATTTCAACCATGTGAACTTCACATACAAGAAAGACAGCGACAAGGATGCTCTTGAAGACATAGATATCCATATAAATGCAGGCGAAACAATTGGTATTATAGGCGGAACGGGTTGCGGAAAGTCAAGCTTCGTTAATCTGATAAGCCGTCTGTACGATGTTAAGGATGGTTCTGTATGCGTAGGCGGAATTGATGTAAGAGACTACGACCTTGAAACTCTTCGTAATGAGGTTTCAGTTGTTCTTCAGAAAAATGTGCTTTTCTCAGGAACTATTCTTGATAATTTGAGATGGGGCGATGAAAATGCGTCTGAGGAGGATTGCATAGAAGCCTGCCGTCAGGCCTGTGCAGATGAATTCATTGAGAGAATGCCTGATAAATACAATACATGGATTGAGCAGGGTGGAAGCAATGTTTCCGGTGGTCAGAGACAGAGACTCTGTATCGCAAGAGCGCTACTTAAACGCCCTAAGGTTCTTATTCTTGATGATTCAACAAGTGCTGTTGATACAGCCACAGACGCTAAGATTAAGAAAGCATTTGCAACAAAGATACCAGGAACTACCAAGATTATCGTATCGCAGAGAATTTCAAGTATTCAGGACGCAGACAGAATATTAGTGCTTGAGAATGGCTGTGTGAGTGGTTTTGATACTCATGAAAATCTTGTTGAGAACAATAAGGTTTACCGCGAAATCTACGAGGTCCAGACACAGGGCGGCGGTGATTTTGACGAGGCAGGAGAATAGGAGGCAGCATATGGATAAGAATATTGATATGAAGAATAAGAAGAATAAAGAAAATCCACTTCCTCTTATGAAGAGGCTACTTGGATATATTTTAAAGAATTACAAGTTTTCGTGTATAGCAGTGCTTGTGTGCATTCTTGTTTCAGCGCTTACAACACTGATAGCAACGCTGTTTATCCAGAAGCTTATTGACAGTTATATTATTCCGCTGACACAGTCAGCAGTACATGATTATGCACCGCTTGCAGGCGCACTTATCAAGCTCGCTGCAGTTCTTATGGTCGGTGTATTATGTTCATATTGCTACAACAGAATTATGGTAAATGTTGGTCAGGGAACTTTAAAGAAGTTGAGATTAGAGCTGTTTGCCAATATGGAGTCACTTCCTATTAAGTATTTTGATACTCATGCACACGGCGATATCATGTCAGTATATACTAACGATATCGACACATTAAGACAGCTTATAAGTCAGAGTATACCTCAGGTTATCAATTCATGCATTACACTTGTATCTACATTTGTAAGTATGATTGTGCTTGATATTCCGCTTACAATCGTATCGGTTGTGATGGTTGTTATTATGCTTTATGTAACTTCTAAGCTGAGTGCACTTTCTGGAAAATATTTCGTTGAGCAGCAGAAGGATATCGGTAAGGTTAATGCTTATATCGAGGAAATGATGGAAGGACAGAAGGTTGTCAAGGTGTTCTGCCACGAGGATAAAAGTATTGAGCAGTTTAAGGAGATTAACAACAGGCTTCGTGAGAGTGCAAACAATGCGAACAAGGTTGCTAATATCACAATGCCTGTTAATGGTAATATAGGTAATATCAGCTATGTATTATGTGCAATAGTTGGTGGTATTCTTGCTCTGAGTGATTTTTCAGGACTTACAATTGGTACACTTGTTGCTTTCTTAAGTTTAAATAAGAGCTTTACACAGCCTGTAACCCAGATAAGCCAGCAGGTGAGCAGTATCGTTATGGCGATGGCTGGTGCCGGAAGAGTATTTGAGTTATGTGATGAGAAGCCGGAGGTTGACGAAGGTTTCGTTGAGCTTGTAAATGTAAGATACAACAAGAACAATGAGCTTATTGAGACTAAAGAAAATACTGAGATGTGGGCATGGAAGAAGCCTGCAAAGGACGGCAGTAGTGCAGAGTACACAAGACTTGCTGGTGATGTAACATTTGACGGAGTTGACTTTGGCTATAATCCGGACAAAATGGTACTTCACGATATTAAAATGTATGCTACACCGGGACAGAAGATTGCATTTGTCGGAAGTACCGGAGCAGGAAAAACTACAATTACTAATCTTATCAACAGGTTCTATGATATTCAGGATGGTAAGATAAGATATGATGGAATTAACATCAACAATATTAAGAAAAATGATTTAAGACGAAGCCTTGGTATCGTTCTTCAGGATACTAACCTCTTTACGGGTACAATTATGGATAATATCAGATACGGAAGGCTTGAGGCGAGTGATGAGGAATGCATCGCAGCAGCAAGACTTGCCAATGCAGATGGATTCATCAAGAGACTTCCGGATGGCTATAATACTGTGCTTCATGGCGGAGGTGCTAATTTAAGCCAGGGACAGAGACAGCTTCTTGCAATTGCAAGAGCAGCGGTAGCAGACCCACCTGTACTTATTCTTGATGAAGCTACTTCATCTATTGATACAAGAACAGAGCGACTTGTTCAGAAGGGTATGGATGCGCTTATGTCAGGAAGAACATCATTTGTTATTGCACACAGACTTTCTACAGTCCGCAATGCAGACTGTATTATGGTTATGGAACAGGGAAGAATTATCGAGCGTGGAACGCACGACCAGCTCATGGAAGAGAAGGGCAGATATTATCAGTTGTATACTGGTAAGAGTATATCAGCGTAGAGACAGAAACAAAAAAGCAGGTGAGGAAATTCCCTACCTGCTTTTTATTATGTAATAAAATTATTATTATGCATTAATATTAAGATGTCTTGGAAGACCGTCTACCATGATTGGTGAAAGCTCAGCCTGGATAAGTGGTCTGATGTAGTGGATGAGGTCGTCTGTTACGAAGTCATCATCTGTAATCCACTCAAGAGGAACTTTCTTCTCGATGTTAGCAATCTGGTGAACATCATTAGTCTCTGTGATGCACATATATGGATCATCAGAAACTCTCTTAAGAACAACAACCTTACCTGTCTCGCCTTCAAATGCAGCCTTAACAGCAGCACCACCAACGTTGTATGCTTCTGTGATATCTGTACGGCTTGTCATATGAGCTGCACAACGCTGAAGTGTTGAAAGTTCGATAGCACGAGTCTTGATGCCAAGTTCAGCACCAATCTTGTTAGCAAGGAATTTAGCTGAACCAGCAAGCTGCTTGTGGCCAAATGCATCTACGAATTCTACATGTTCTGAAAGCTCGAATACATATCTTCCGTCAGCAACCTTAATACCTTCCGAAACAGCAATAACCATTGAACGGCCCTTAGCTGCAATTTCTTTAACTCTTGCCATGAAATGGTCGATATCAAATACTTTCTCTGGAAGGTAGATAAGGTCTACACCTTCGCAGTCATCACTCTTTGCAAGAGCAGCAGCGGCTGTAAGCCATCCGGCGTTACGTCCCATAATCTCTACAATAGTAACTGTAGGATAATCATATACAAGACCATCTCTGATGATTTCCTTCATAGTAGCTGCAATAAACTTGGCAGCTGAACCAAATCCTGGTGTGTGGTCTGTAACAGCTAAGTCATTATCAATAGTCTTAGGTACGCCCATAAACTTAATGTCACTTCCAGTAACAATTGCGTAATCAGATAACTTCTTGATAGTATCCATTGAGTCGTTACCACCAATATAGAAGAAATACTTGATATCAAGATCGTTAAGAATCTTGAAAATCTTGTCAAATGTTTCTCTGTCTTCGCTTATCTCAGGAAGCTTGTATCTGCATGAACCAAGATAAGATGAAGGTGTTCTCTTTAATAAATCAATATCCATTGTTGAGTTAATCTTCTCTGAAAGGTCAACATACTGACCATCAAGAAGTCCCTTAATACCGTGGAGCATACCATAAACTTTCTTAGCTCCTCTGTCTATGGCTGTCTTATATACCCCAGCAAGACTTGAGTTGATAACAGAAGTAGGTCCTCCTGACTGTCCAACTATAACATTACCATCCATATTATATTCTCCTCCGAATCATATTTCTGCATAAAAATGCAAGTGATTATGTGCATAGTTTAGCACAATTTCTATAATCATACAACTTAAATGTTGAATATATTAATAATTATATTTATGCAAATGTACAGGCATTTATGATATAATCGTTTCCGGGTGTTTTTAATGCCGTATACACAAGTAGACGTGTCTGTGTGGGCAGGCAGGAATGGAGAACTATATGTCGGTAAAGATTAATTCTTACAAAGGAAGAAGCATTAGACCAGTGTACAAGGCGAGAATTAAGAAGGATGAATATTCTAATGCGATAGACAGGATATGTAATAGATATAAGTTAGGACACATTAAGCAGAATGAGTCTGGCAGGGAATATAAGAACAGGATGAATAAGCTGTTTTCAGATGATGTAATACAGAGTATGAAGAAATATTCGCACCATGGACGGACCAGCCTTTTCGGGCACAGCATACATGTTTCTTATTATAATTATCTTGTGTGTAAGAAATTACATCTTGATGAGAGGGCAGGAGCTAAGGCAGGACTTTTACATGATTTGTTCCTGTATGACTGGCACAAGTATTCGCCAGAGAAGGGTGAGAGACTTCATGGTTTTGAGCATCCTACAAAGGCCCTTAAGAATGCAGGAAAGTATTTTGATATAACAGAAAAAGAGGGAGACATGATTGCAAAGCATATGTTTCCATTGACAGTTACACCACCTAAATATAAAGAAACATTTGTTATTGTACTTGTAGATAAATTCTGCAGCTTTAATGAGGTGCTGGATGATTTCATACACAGAAAGTTCTGTGGGGCAAAGGATACAAGAATTAAATGGTTTGGTGCAGGTAAGGGAGAGAAGCGATGAAATATTTAAGTGAAGAGCAGAATAAATGCTTTGTGGGAACGGGAGAACTTAATAAAGCTGGTGATAGTCTGGCTGTTTTTCTTGACAAATACGACCCTGATAAATATCAGAATCCATGCAACACTGTGGATACGCTTGTATTTACAAAGGAAGATTCACAGGTTAAGAGGATTCTTCTTATAAAAAGAGGCAATCATCCATGTATTGGATTGTGGGCGTGTCCGGGAGGCTTTGTTGAGTTTAAAGAGAATCTATATGATGCGGCTTTAAGAGAGCTTCAGGAGGAAACTGGTCTGCATGATATTGAAGCAGAACAGCTTAAATCATATGGCGATTATGACCGTGACCCAAGAACAAGGATTATTACAACAGCATTTGTTGCATTGATAGATGAAGGCAGCCAGAAAGCACAGGCTGGTGATGACGCAAGAGAGGCCGGATGGTTTGATATATCAGATGAGCTGGTTAATAAGACGGAGGATAAGTCACTTGTTAAGGAAGAATGGCTGTGCAGGCTGTCCAATGCAGATAAGAATATTAATATCTGTGCAAGAGTGGGAGTTACCTATAGAAGAGGTATTCTTAAGAACCGCACATATAAGGTTGTTGACGGCGATGGGCTGGCAGCAGACCATGCGGCTATTATACTGGAAGGATATCATCATGTTAAGGAGGCACTTAACGCATGAGCGAGAAGATAAAGAAGAACGAGAAAGCTAAGAAGCAGACATGGAGGGCTGGCAATATGCTCTATCCTGTGCCGGCTGTTATGGTAGCTGTGCAAGAAAAGGAGAGAAGCCTAATATTATCACGGTTGCATGGGCAGGAACTGTATGCTCTGATCCGGCGATGGTTTCGATATCTGTAAGAAAAGAACGCTACAGCCATGACATTATTAAGGAAACAGGAGAATTCGTTATTAATCTTACAACAAGAAAGCTTGCGAGAGCCACTGATTATTGTGGAGTAAAATCTGGCAGGGACGTTGACAAATTTGCAGATATGCATCTTACAGCAGCACCGTCAGTTAAGATTGAAGCTCCAGCAATTGCAGAAAGCCCTGTCAATATCGAATGTAAGGTTAAGCAGGTGTTAGAGCTTGGAAGCCACGATATGTTTATAGCAGAGGTTATGGCTGTAAATGTAGATGAAAGCCTGTTAGATGAGAAGGGAACACTGCATTTGTCAGATGCAGACCTTATTGCATATTCGCATGGAAGATATTATGGACTTGGTGATTTCATAGGTAAGTTCGGATATTCTGTGCAGAAGCCTTCTAAGTCAAAATCTTCCAGAAAGAAAAAATAGGGTTTACAAACCAAATATCATATGTTAGTATAAATGTTACGAAATTGTTACAAAGATATTACAAGAAGATGACTATATATTAACACAATATTTGGAGGACATTATGGAACGCTTGTCAAGATATGGCAGACGAATGAGAATAACACTCATTAAGACAATGACGGTTGCCTGTTTTGTATGTATTATTGCTATTCCATTTTTATCAAAGAATTTATTAAAGACGGAAGCTAATTATTACAGTATTACAATTAATGGAATCAAGGTTGGAGCAGCTAATACGGAAGAAGAAGTTATTGTTGCTCTGGCATCAGCAAGGCAGGAGCTGAGTGCACAGTATGAAGAAATCGTGTACATGGATCCTGATATAGAGATTGCCAAAGAGAATAAAACAGTTGCACAGAGAATGAGTGTGGACGAGCTGTCTGGTGCAATATACAGTTACATGTTTGATAATGTTATGGATGTTGATTTCCATATGAATTATACAGTAAGACTTGGTGATTTCGTTGTAACATTGGAATCGAAGGATGCAGTTGTTTCTTTATTTGAGAAGCTTATTGCCAAATATGATCCCAACAATGCTTTTACAGTATCACTTGATACAGTTGATGCAGCGACAGGTACTTATGGAATAAGTGTAAATGAAAAGGCCACAGAAACTACAGCAGCAGAGATTGTATCCTCAGCAATTAGTGGTACAGCGATTTCGCAAGACGGAGAGACAGTGGTTAATGGAGATGGTCTTACTGGAATTGGATTTGATGTTGACGTAGTTGTTGTGGAAGTTCCTACGGATAATGCAACTGTAACATCAGTAAATGACGCTTATGAGAGCATTACTAAAGAACATGAAGAAAAGACAGTATATACAGTTGAAGCTGGAGATACATTATCTGTTATTGCACAGAATAATGGACTTACAATGTCACAGCTTCTTGAGCTTAATTCTAATCTTACAGAGGACAGTATAATTGCACCTGGCGATTCAATAGTTATTACTGTTCCTAAATCAGAGTTAGCAGTTATTACAACTTATCAGATGACTTATGAAGAAGATTATGAAGCAGAGCCTAATTATGAGGATGACAACACTAATTACAGAGGAACTAATACAGTTATTTCTGAAGGAACCGTTGGTCACAGATCTGTTATAGCAGAAGTTACCTATGCTAATGGTAATGAAACAGGCAGAACATATGTTAAGGAGACTATTATTAAAGAATCCGTTCCGAAGACTATTGCAGTCGGAACACTAACACCTCCAACATATTTAAGACCGATATCAGGAGGAACATTATCATCTGAATTTGGTTACAGATGGGGAAGTTTCCACAAGGGTGTTGACTGGTATGTTCCGCAGGGTACAACAGTTACAGCAGCAGCAGCAGGAACTGTAACAAGAGCAGGATGGTTTGCTGATTATGGATATTGTGTAGATATAACACACAGTAACGGAACAATGACAAGATATGCTCATCTTAGTTCTATAAATGTAAGAGTTGGACAGAGTGTATCACAGGGGCAGGCTATTGCAGCATCAGGTAATACAGGCTACAGTACCGGACCACATCTTCATTTTGAAATATGGGTTGGAGGAACTGCTGTGAATCCGCTGAATTACGTTAATAAGAATTAATAAATATTGAATAGGCTGCCCTGTTAAGGACAGCCTTTATTATGTAACTAAATGCATTTTAAATGCATATAATAAAATAAGGGTGAAATTGCCATATTTTTTATAAATGTATTTTCGGAGAAAATCTTTACAAATCAAAGTTCTGTGATATACTTTATAAGATGTGACTATTATGTTTAGAGGTGCTATATGGAACAATATGTTGTCAAGGGTGGAGTGCCACTCAGAGGAAAAGTTTCCATTGGTGGTGCGAAGAATGCAGCTTTAGGTATTCTTGCAGCAGCAATTATGACAGATGATACTGTAACAATTGAAAATGTACCTAATGTTAGAGACACAAGAGTTTTACTTCAGGCTATAGAAGGAATTGGTGCTAAGGTTAAGTATGTTTATAACAATTCCGTTCAGATAAATGGTGGTTCAATCTGTGATACCAATGTAGAATATGATTATATAAGAAAGATAAGAGCATCTTACTATCTGTTAGGTGCTTTACTTGGCAAGTACAATGAGGCTCATGTTGCACTCCCAGGAGGATGCAATATCGGAAGCCGTCCAATTGACCAGCATATCAAGGGCTTTAAGGCACTTGGTGCGGATGTTGGTATAGATTGTGGAGTTGTACATGCAAAGGCAGAGAAACTTACAGGAGCTCATGTTTATTTTGATGTTGTAACAGTTGGTGCAACAATTAATCTTATGATGGCTTCATGTATGGCAGAGGGAGACACTATTCTGGAAAATGCGGCTAAGGAACCGCATATAGTTGATGTAGCGAATTTCCTTAATTCTATGGGTGCTAACATTAAAGGTGCAGGAACTGATGTAATCCGTATCAAAGGCGTTAAGAGACTTCACGGATGTACTTATTCTATTATTCCGGATCAGATTGAGGCCGGAACATTTATGATGGCAGCAGCAGCTACACATGGTGATGTTGTTATTCAGGATATTATTCCTAAGCATATGGAATCAATATCTGCAAAGTTAATTGAGATGGGATGCAGGATTGAGGAAGGTGATGACAGCTTAAGAGTTATAGCAGAGGGCTGTACACTTAGGAGTACTAATGTTAAGACTTTGCCATATCCTGGATTTCCAACGGATATGCAGCCACAGATTTCAGTTGTACTTGCACTTGCTGAAGGTTCAAGTATGGTGACTGAGAGCATATTTGAGAACAGATTCAAATATGTAGATGAGCTTGGAAGAATGGGTGCCAAGATTAAGGTTGAGGGTAACACAGCCTATATTGAAGGTGTTAAAAGTTTTTGTGGTGTGCAGCTTAATGCTCCAGATTTAAGAGCTGGTGCGGCACTTGTTATTGCTGCGCTCGCAGCAGATGGTATATCAGAGATTGATGATATTGAGTATATCCAGAGAGGTTATGAGGATTTTGAAGGAAAGATTACTAACCTTGGTGGAATTATTAAAAGAGTTGATTCAGAGAGAGAACTTCAGAAGTTCAGGCTCAAGATAGGTTAATTGCAGGCTGTAGCGGATATTTCGTTACAGCTGTTTTAATTTATATTTAATAAAATTAATACATTTGTAATGTTACAAATATCCCTGTATATGGTAGTATTGAGAGGAAAAGGGGTTAATTATGAAGCTAAAGAATAAGTTGTATATTTCTTTTTGTATTATGGTTATACTTCCTGTGCTGCTGAGTGGTCTTGCTCTGGGAGGTCTGTATTGTGTACAGAAGGAAAGCATTGAGAGAACATATAATGTAGATGACGGAGCAATTTTTGTCGGCGTATATTCACCTATAATACTTTTTGGAAAGATTACTGACAGCATATACAAGGATATGAAGATGGAGGTTGATACCTCGCCGGAGCAGTTTACTAATAAGGAATATCTTGATGAATTATCAGGAGAGTTATCATCTAAGATGTCCTGTCTTGTTGTAAGAAGGAATGGAATTATTATATATAATTCAACGGAAGCACCAGACAGCGAAATTGTAAAGATTCTTCCTGATTATTCTGCTGATGAAGAGAATGTTTCTGATGTTGGGACTTACAAGGGTGGAGAGTACCAGAGTCTTATAAAACAGCTTAATTTTAAAGATTCAGAAGATAATTTTTACAGCGTGTCAATTGTTACTTCATTGAAACAGATTCTTCCACAGGTTAAGACATTTATAATGCAGGTTATATTTGTTATAATTATGGTGTTAATTATTACAAGTCTTGGACTTACTCTGTGGATATACAGTTCTATTGTTAAGCCACTTAATAAGCTGAAGCTTGCAACTGATAATATTAAAGAAGGCAATATGGATTTCGAGATGCCAAAGGTATCTAATAATGAAATCGGAGATGTATGCCGGGATTTTGAGGAGATGAGAGTCGTACTTAAGCAGAGTGCGGAGGATAAGATTAAATCTGATGCCGAGGAAAAGGAGCTTATTAGAAATATTTCACATGACTTAAAGACACCGCTTACGGCTATTAAAGGATATGTGGAAGGCTTGCGTGACGGAATTGCCAACACGCCTGAAAAGCAGGCTAAGTATATCCAGACTATTGCTAACAAGGTTAATGATATGGACAAGCTGATTGATGAGCTTACTATATATTCAAGGCTTGATACTAACAGGGTTCCATATACATTTGTAAGATGTAATGTAAGTGACTATTTTGGAGACTGTTGTGAAGAGATAGGCACTGAGCTTGAGGCAAGCCAGATTGAACTGGAATATAATGACCATCTTACTGAGCCGGCATATATGAATGTTGATCCGGAGCAGCTAAAGAGGGTTGTTAATAATATTATAAGTAACTCGGTTAAGTATATGGCTGAGGGACGACAGGGAAAGATTAAGATTGACCTGTACGATGAAGGCGACTACATTCATGCAATATTCTCAGATAACGGTATTGGCATTGCAGCTAAAGATGTTGAGAGAATATTTGAGCGTTTCTATAGAACTGATGAATCAAGAAACAGCAAGCATGGTGGAAGTGGTATAGGCCTTGCAATTGTTAAGAAGATTGTTGAGGACCACAAAGGAAAAATATGGGCAGAGAGTGTAGAGGGCGAAGGCACGACCATGCATCTTAATCTGCTTAAAGCAAAGGATGAAGAGAATCCTGAGAATGCATAATGAAACTACACGAAAGGGGACTGGCTATGAGCAAGATATTAATTGTAGAAGATGAAGAGAGTATTGCAGATATTGAGAAGGATTACCTTGAACTTAACGGATATGAGGTTGAGGTATGTAATGATGGAACAAGTGGCCTTGCGGCTGCACTGCATGAGGATATTGATATGTGTATCCTTGATATCATGCTTCCCGGAACTGATGGTTTCGAGATATGCAAGCAGGTAAGAGAAGTTAAGGATATCCCTATTATCATGGTATCTGCCAAGAAGGAAGATATTGATAAGATAAGAGGACTTGGAGTTGGTGCGGATGATTACATGACCAAGCCATTCAGCCCTAGTGAGCTTGTTGCAAGAGTAAAGGCACATCTTGCAAGATATGACAGACTTGTAAGTAATTCTAAGAACAATAACAATATTATTGAAATCAGAGGAATAAAGATTGATAAGACAGCAAGAAGAGTATTTGTTAATGGTGAGGAGAAGCCTTTTACAACAAAGGAATTCGACCTTCTTACGTTCCTTGCAGAGAATCCTAACCATGTCTTCACTAAGGAAGAACTTTTCAAGGAAATCTGGGATATGGATTCAATCGGTGACATCGCAACTGTAACAGTCCACATCAAGAAAATCAGAGAGAAGATTGAGCTTGATACAAGCAAGCCTCAGTATATTGAGACTATATGGGGTGTGGGATACCGCTTTAAAATGTAAAAGATTAAACTTACAGACTATGCCATATTGCATGCTGATTTTGAAAACATACTAATTGACCAATGATATGTAGGTTATTGGACGCAGGCTGTAAATGGTTGGACTTTATCAGCAAAATATTGGACGGTACGTCCACGAATTACATATAAAAGTCCGAAAGTGAAAAATGCAACGTGTCATCAAAGCAAAAACTCAGGTGCAACACTGTAAGTTTTGTTATCAACAGTAAGTGAAACAGCGCACAGCGCAATCTGATTTCTTTTAAGTGCCACTGCTTTAACGGCGTTATCCATGCCGCAATCAGCAGTGGCATACTTATAATCTCCAACAAGCGGGTTCCTGCGGCTTGCAAACTGTACTCTTATCTGGTGATGTCTGCCGGTAATCAGATGTATTCTTACATGCGTAATGTCTTTAACTTCATCATAAGATATCACTTCATATTCAAGCTTTGAAAGCTTTGCTTCTTTATCATTAGTGGCGGCGTCGGATGGAACAACTGCTGATGTGTTCGTTCTACCGTCTTTTTTTAGATAATCCACAAAAGTTCCTTTTGGTTCGGATAGTTTTCCACATATTAAAGCTTCATATTGTTTATTAAATCCGCCTTCCTTCTGCATAAGTGTGGAATACTTTGCTGCTGCAGACTTATTCTTTGCAATAAGCACAAGTCCCGAAACCGGCCGGTCAAGGCGGTTGATTATTGCTGCATATGCAGGCTTTCCCTGTGAAGCGTTGTAAGTCATAACTTCGCTTACAAGGTCCAAATCAAATCCTTTCGCACCCTGGGATAGCTGTCCGGCTGGTTTATTCACTATAATAATGTCTTTAGTTTCGTGTATTATATTAAGCATGGTTGTGTCCTTTTAATGTTTTTATTAAGAATACATGCGTTTTAATAATTAATCAACAACATTCGGCGAATAAATGTCCCCGCCGCGCACACACTAATTAAACGATAAGTATTAGCAGGTGTGAGGTGGCATATGGGTGAAAATGTGTGGTGTTTCAGGAAGCGGCTGACATTGCTTTTTGGCAGTGCTGTTATTATTGCGGTGGTTTTCTTTATATTCAAGGTGCTTTTTTATTATGTGTGGCCGTTCATGCTTGCATTCTGTTTTGCGGTGCTGCTTCAGAAGCCGATAGTGGGGCTGGCGAAACTTTTAAGGGAGAAAAAGACGCTTGCTGCGAGTATAGTTGTAACAATGGTAACGCTTATTATTCTTTCAGTGCTGTTGTATGTCGGTTATATGGCGTTTCGCGAACTTAAAGATTTCATAGCCAATTTTGATGAGAATATTAACAGCCTTGATGGGCAGTTTAAGCTTGTATGCTGCCGTATTGATGGCTGGATTAAGTTAAAAGAAGGCTGCAGTTACGCATTTCTTGAAAAATGTAAAGGGATAATTATAGATGGTGATGGGCAGCAGATGTTCTTTACAATTATGAGAAAACATTCTGTTCCGGTTATAACATGGTGCGTTATGGCGGTTGCCGGACTTGTGGTGTGCTTTATTGGAACGATATATGCGGCGGCTGGAATTGAGAAGTACAGAAGCTGGCGGGAGAACACTATATTTAAGGACGAAGTCGGGGCGGTGCATGTGGGACTTCGCAATTTGATAAATGTATATTTCAGGGTGCAGCTTATTATAATGTCGATAAATATTGTGGTGTGTTCAACAGCATTTTTAATGATAGGCAATCCATATGCTATTCTTCTTGGTGTGCTGACTGGGATTATTGACGCACTTCCGATATTTGGTACGGGAACGGTACTGATACCGTGGGCTGTGGGAAGCCTGCTTTTCGGACATGTGAAAAATGCGGTGATTCTTGTGGTATTGTATATTGTCACATATTTTGTGAGGGAGATTATGGAGTCAAAATGTATGGGCGACAGAATGGGAATTGCGCCATTTACAATGCTTGCGGTTATATATATCGGGATACTTGTGTATGGAGTTACGGGATTTATTCTTGGCCCAATATCATATTGTATAATAAAAGCACTTGTTCTTTACTTGAAAAGCATTTTAGAACATGATAAACTCTAGTGGTGCCGTCAATGGCAGGCGGACAATGCGAAGCAGCATTCGCATCAGGCTCCGTATGAAACGGGTCTGTAATGTCATAGAAAGAGGTTTATTATGGCAGAAGATAAGAAATTAGTAGAAGCGATTACATCTATGCAGGATGATTTCGCTCAGTGGTACACAGATGTGTGTAAGAAGGCAGAGCTTATGTCTTACTCAAGCGTCAAGGGATGCATGATTTTTAAGCCGGCTGGATATGCAATCTGGGAGAATATTCGTAATGAAGTCGACAGAAGATTCAAGGCAGCAGGAGTTGAGAATGTTTACCTTCCAATATTCATTCCTGAAAGTCTTCTTGAGGTTGAGAAGGATCATGTAGAAGGATTTGCACCAGAGGTAGCATGGGTTACTCATGGCGGACTTAATCCACTTCAGGAAAGAATGTGTGTAAGACCTACATCAGAGACACTTTTCTGTGATTTCTATAAAGATGAGATACAGTCATACAGGGATTTACCAAAGGTATATAACCAGTGGTGTTCAGTTGTAAGATGGGAGAAGGAGACAAGACCATTCCTTCGTTCAAGAGAGTTCTTATGGCAGGAGGGACATACTGCACATGCTACAGCTGAGGAGGCAGAGGCACGTACACAGCAGATGCTTAACCTCTATGCAGATTTCTGTGAGGAAGTTCTTGCAATTCCTGTAATCAAGGGGCGTAAGACTGATAAGGAGAAGTTCGCAGGTGCAGAGGCTACTTATACTATCGAGGCGCTTATGCATGATGGTAAGGCTTTACAGTCAGGCACAAGCCATAACTTTGGTGATGGATTTGCCAAAGCATTTGGCATCCAGTACACAGACAAGGATAATAAGTTAAAATATGTTCACCAGACTTCATGGGGAATCACAACAAGACTTATCGGAGCAGTTATCATGACTCATGGTGATGATTCGGGACTTGTGCTTCCACCTAAGGTTGCACCAGTACAGGTTGATGTTATTCCTATTATGCAGAAGAAGACCGGCGTTCTTGACAAGGCTTACGAGGTTGGCGATGCACTTAAGGCAGCCGGACTTCGTGTTAAGGTTGATGATTCAGATAAGAATCCTGGCTGGAAGTTCTCTGAGCAGGAGATGCGTGGTATCCCTGTAAGAGTTGAGATGGGACCAAGAGATATCGAGGCTAATCAGGCTGTTATTGTTCGTCGTGATACAAGAGAGAAGATTACTGTATCTATCGATGAGCTTGCAGACAGAATTCCAGAAATTCTTGATACTATCCAGAAGGATATGCTTGAGAGAGCAAGAGCTCACAGAGAAGCTCATACATATACAGCTCTTAATTATGATGAATTCAAGGATACAGCAGCTAATAAGGCTGGATTCATCAAGGCTATGTGGTGTGGAGACCAGGCTTGTGAGGACAAGATTAAGGAAGATACTACATGTACATCAAGATGTATGCCATTTGCACAGGAGAAGTTAAGTGATGTGTGCGTATGCTGTGGTAAGCCGGCTAAGGCTATGGTTTACTGGGGTAAGGCATATTAATTCTAAGAAGTATTAATTATAATAACCCTCATCGGATTTGCCAGAAGGCAGCCGGTGAGGGTTATTTTATGATTATATTATTTGATATGTTCAATCATTGCAATAAGAGTAGCTTTATCATTGAGCTTAGGGTTCTCTATAACGATATTAAGCAGGGATTTCAGTGTTTCACCGATTTCGTGTCCCTGAAGGCCATATTCAATAAGGTCATTTCCTGATATGTCGAGGTCTTTTATTGTAAAACAGTCACCGCGTGCAAGAATATCTGTTGCAAGACGCTTTAATGTGAGAAGATGCTTTACTTTAGCTGGATTACTTATTCCTGTGATGTCTTCAGATGCCTGGATTACAGCCATCATAAGCTCATGCCACAGAGGCAGGAAATCTCTGCCATACTTATTAAGGGCAGTACGAACAGCTGGCTCAGTTTCTTCTATATCCATCTTTGATAATTCAACAAGCTTTGATACTGTGTCAACTGTCTTGTTATCCAGCTTAAGTGCACGGAGAGTCTTAGCTGCTTCATCAGGTGTAGAAGTTATGAAAAGTGCAGTGTAGCGTAAGTATATATTATCAGGTGTATGTTGTAATGTTGCAAGTATTTTGCGCTTGTAGCGGCTCTTTAGAGCATTGTCAATTACCGGGAGTATTGGGGCAAAAAGTCCTGCTTCTGAATATTCTGCAACATAATCGGGATGTGCAGACATAAGTGTTTTGCCAAGCTCTACATGCACACGCTCCATGCTTATTTTGTTGATTGATGGGGCAAGCTTTTTAATTGCATTCCATGTTGCTTCATCAATGGTAAAGCCAAGCTGTGCAGAAAATCTTATGGCACGCATCATTCGCAGAGCGTCCTCTGTAAATCTTAATTCTGGTTCGCCAACACATCGTATTATTTTTGCATCCAAATCATCAAGACCATTAAATTCATCAACAAATCCATCAGTGTCGTTGTATGCCATGGCATTTATCGTAAAATCACGGCGGCACAGGTCATCAACAAGCCTGTCTGAAAATTCTACAGACTTCGGATGCCTGCCATCCTCGTATTCGCCATCAATACGATAAGTAGTAACTTCATAACCTGTTTTATTGACCATTACTGTTACAGTACCGTGAACGATTCCAGTATCAATAGTTCTTTTAAAGAAAGTTTTTATCTGAGCTGGGACAGCAGAAGTGGTTATATCCCAGTCATCTGGGTTTCGGCTAAGGATACTGTCTCGTATACAGCCGCCAACAGCATAGGCTTTAAAGCCGTGTTCTTCTATTGTATGTATGATATTTCTGACTGCTTCAGGCATGTCTATGGTGTAATTCTCAGGCATAATATCCCCCTGCTATTAATAATTTAGTTAAAATGTGAAGCTCACATTTATGTATTATAAGAAAAAAATACATTTTCATCAAGATAATGATTATGTTAATTCAAAGGAATATAGGCGCTGTTAATTTCATAAGATAAGGCAGACGTAGGTGTGTGAGCAGAAGACGTCTGTATCAAGTACAGAAACGGGGGAGATTATGAACGATAAATCATTGGAATGTCTTAAGGCTTATGATATGCAGGTTAAGAAGATGATTAAGGGGCGTGGAGGGGTAATTCTGTTTACTGATGCGGGATGCCGGCTTTTTCTTGAATGTACAAGAAATGATGGGTTTTATTACCGCGACGAGGCTGTGACTAATGCAGTCTGTAAGGCTGGATTTGAAAGTGTTGATACATATATAAGAAATAAGGATGGCGGGTTATTCACTATTGGTGATGACGGTCGTAAATATGTCGTGAAGAACTGGTTTGGAGGAAGAGAATGTGATGTAAAATCAGTAGATGATGTAACTGAGGCGGTAAGAACGCTGGCAAGATTACACATTTGTTTAAATGTGGTATCTTCCAAAGGCATTAAATATGTCCGTGATGATGCAGGACAGAATATTATGAGGCAGTGGGAGTGTATGGCGCTTGCTGAGATGGAGGCTGAGTGTCAGAATGCGGAGTTGATTGCGAGCGAGAGCTGCGGGCAGAATATATATGTGAAGTTTGATAAAGGAACTGGAATCAGGCAGAATTTTGACAGACATACGAAAGAGATAAAGAAAGCAGCCAATTATATGAGGGGCAAGAAGAAAAAGAATGAATTTGAACAGATTGCACTTGCCGCGATAGATGGATTTTACAGGGAGGCAATTGCCGCCAGTGAGTTGGTACAATCTGAGATGTTTGATAAAAGATTTGACCGGATGGAGCAGACTAATGAGCTTATTCATGGAAGCTACAATTATCATAACATTTTTCTTGATGTTGGAATCGGAGGTGATGCAGTTACTAATTTTGAGAAATGTCACAATGACTGTCAGGTTGTGGACCTTTATCAGTTTCTCAGGAAGGTTATGGAGAAACACGATTGGGACATTAATGTTGCATACAGGCTTGTGGATGAATATGACCGTTGTAAGCCGCTTGACGATACTGACATTGAGATGCTCGTTGCCTTGCTTAGTTTTCCAGAGAAATTCTGGAAGATAATTAACCAGTATTATAATGCGGGAAAGGCGTGGGTTCCAGCTAAGAATATAGATAAATTAAAAACTGTTATAGCACAAAACAGACACAGGAGAGAATTAATTGATAAAATGTGCGGTCTGTGATAAAATCGGAAGATGCGAGGGTATAAGTTTCGCGGATTGGATATACTACGAAGAGGAGATAATTAATTATGAATATTTCATTTTCACCACCGGATATAACAGAGGAAGAGATTCAGGCAGTTGCCGAAGCACTCAGATCGGGATGGATTACAACAGGTCCAAGAACTAAAGAGTTTGAAAGAAATATTGCTAAGTTTGTAGGATGTAACAGGGCGGCATGTCTTAATTCAGCTACAGCATGTCTTGAGACTGCACTCCGTTTACTTGGAATAGGCGAGGGCGATGAGGTTATCGTGCCGGCTTATACTTATACTGCATCTGCAAGTGTTGTTGCACATGTTAATGCAAAGCTTGTGCTTATAGATGTAGAAAAGGGCACATATCATCTTGATTATGATGCACTTGAGGCTGCAATTAATGAGAATACCAAGGCAGTCATACCTGTAGATATTGGCGGGGTTATGGTGGATTATGACAGGATAAGAAACATTGTAGAGAGTAAGAAGGATATATTCAAGCCAGGGAATGAATTACAGGAAGCAATCGGAAGAGTAGCTATAGTTGCTGACTCTGCACATGGGTTCGGTGCAAGTGAGGGTGGCGTTATGAGCGGTATGAAGGCTGATTTCACAAGCTTTTCGTTCCACGCAGTTAAGAACCTTACAACAGCAGAAGGCGGAGCTCTTACATGGAGAAGTGTTCCTGGGGTTGATGATGAGGATATCTATAAGCAGATAATGCTTTTCTCACTTCACGGTCAGTCTAAGGATGCGCTTGCAAAGACTAAGCTTGGTGCATGGGAATATGATATCAAAGGAACTTATTACAAATGTAATATGACTGATATCATGGCTTCTATTGGACTGGTGCAGCTAGAAAGATATCCGGGACTTCTTAAGAGAAGAAGAGATATTATTGAGAGATACACACAAGGGATTGCAGCCGATGATGTGGATATTATGAAGCATTTTACAGATGAATATACTTCAAGTGGTCATCTGTATCTTGTAAGACTTCTTGGAAAGGATGTTGAGGAGCGTAATGCACTGATTACAAGACTTGCCGAGGCAGGTGTAGCAACTAATGTACATTTTAAGCCGCTTCCAATGCATACAGCATATAAGAACATGGGATTTGATATTAAGGATTTCCCACATTCATATAATATGTACCATAACGAGATAACACTTCCACTGCACACATGTCTGACAGATGAGCAGGTTGAATATGTTATCGAACAGTTTAACAGATTGAAATAATCGGACATGTATTACTGATTATTTATCAATATTTAAGAGGGGATTGATACGATGGAATTAAGACCATGGCGACTTCTTCCTGATGAGATGAGAACTAAGGAAGTCAGAAAATACTACAATATACTTATGAAGCACAGAATGTGGCTTAAGGTGAAGAGAGCATTTGATGTGGTTGTTGCAGGCATTATGCTGGCAGTCCTAATTATTCCAATGGGTATAATTGCACTTGCAATAAGATTGGACTCACCGGGACCAGTGTTTTTCAGACAGGCAAGGGTAACACAGTACGGAAAGATTTTCCGTATATATAAGTTCAGAACTATGGTGGATAACGCAAGCAAGTTAGGTGCTGCTGTAACTGTAGATAATGATTCAAGAATTACTAAGGTTGGGGCATTTTTACGCAAGTACAGAATGGATGAGTTTCCTCAGCTTTTTAATATACTTGCCGGTGATATGACTCTTGTTGGAACAAGACCAGAGGTTCCTAAGTATGTTAAGAAGTACACTAAGGAGATGTATGCGACACTTCTTCTTCCTGCCGGACTAACATCAAGGACAAGCATTGCCTATAAGGATGAGGACAAGCTTCTTGGCAAGGCTGTTGATGAAGAAAGCACTGATAATATATATATTAATGAAGTGTTACCAGCAAAGATGCGTTATAACCTTGAGAGTATGAAACATTTTGGCGTGCAGGCGGATGCATCTGTATTATGGGATACATTTACATCTGTTGTTGGCAGTGAAAGAATGACTATTAAGAAGTAGGTAGATTATGTTTATTACGATTGCCGTTATTGCATATAACGAGGAGAATACGATAAAGAATATTCTTGATGACATAAGCAGACAGGATTATGACCATAATTTTATGGAGGTTGTACTTGTTGATTCGGCATCAACTGATGGAACTAAGGCTGTTATGCAGAAGTTCGCAGATGAGAATAAGATGGGAGCAAGACAGATAGTTGTGCTTGATAATCCTAAGAAGACACTTCCGTGCGGATGGAACGTGCTGCTTGATAATTATACAGGGGAAGCTGTTATAAGAGTCGATGCGCATGCACATATTCCAGAAGATTTCGTCAGCAAGAATGTTAAAGTTTTAGAAGAAGGCGAGATGGTTGTTGGTGGTGTCCGGCCTAATATAGTTGATGAAGAGACACCATGGAAGGATACACTTCTTCTTGCCGAGAGTTCTATGTTTGGTTCAAGCATAGCACCATACCGTAATGGTGGTAATGGAACAGGAGAAAAGATATATATGAAATCACTGTTCCATGCTGCATATAGAAGAGAGGTTTTTGATAAAATCGGACATTATAATGAGTCTCTTGCAAGAACTGAGGATAATGAAATTCATTACCGTATGAGAAAAGCAGGGTTTAAATTAAGATTCTGTCCGGATATAATATCATACCAGCATACAAGAAGTTCGCTTCCGAAGATGCTTAAGCAGAAATATGCTAATGGATACTGGATTGGAAAGACAAGTAAGGTATGTCCGGGATGCCTTTCTATATATCATTTTGTTCCATGGGCTTTTGTTATGGCTATTATTGTTACAACAGTTGCAAGTGTGTCATGTAAGCTGCTTGCTGTGAAGTCGCTTTTTTCGCGTATTGTATACGGTCTTACAGGACTTATGTGGGGAGCATACTGGCTGTTGGCAGTAGTTATGTCGATTGTTGCAGTAATAGGAGCAAAGAAGGAGCGCAATAAAACATGTTTTGCACTGCCATTTTTATTTTTCCTGTTGCATATTTCTTATGGAATTGGTACAGTATGTGGGTTAGCTGCTAAAAAGCCTGCTAAAGAAACGAGGAACAGATGATGGGTGAGACTAAAAAGGACAGAATACAGCTTCTGGTAAGAAGATTTTTCTTGTTTTTAACAGATACATTTTTACTGAATGCATGTGTATATCTGTCACTTATTATGAGATTTGATGTAGGTATTGTATCTATTGAACCTCAGTATATTAGTAATTATGTAGAGAACATGCTTCCGTACACGGTAATGTCTCTGCTTATATTCTGGCTGTTCAGACTTTATCACAGTCTGTGGCAGTATGCGAGTATAGCTGAGGTGTACAGGATTGCTGAAGCGTGTATTACTGTAGAAGTAGTGCATTTCTTAAGCAATAAGATTATGGGTAATATGCTTCCTAGAAGCTGTTATTTTAATGCGGCAATATACCTTATTATTGCAATATGTGCAAGTCGTTTTATGTACAGAATGATAAGAACTGTTCTTAACAAATACAGAAATATTAAGACTTCCAACAATGTAATGATTATTGGTGCCGGAGAGGCAACTAATGTCATTATGAGAGAAATACAGAATTCGAGTTATCTTGCGAATTCTAATATTGCATGTATTATTGATGATGACCGCCGCAAGGTTGGTAAATACATACGAGGCGTCAAGGTTATAGGAACAAGGGACAAGATTAAGGAAGCAGCAAAGCTTTATGATATTGATGAGATTATATTTGCAATTCCATCAGCGTCTAATGAAGTTAAAAGGGATATATTAAACATTTGTAAAGAGACTGATTGTACTCTTAAGATTCTGCCGGGTGTATACCAGATGGTAGATGGAGAGATTAATGTTAACTCTATCCGTAATGTTGATGTGCTTGATCTTCTTGGAAGAGACCCGATTGAAGTAGATATTGAATCTATCATGGGTTATGTTAAGGATAAGGTCATTATGGTAACAGGTGGTGGTGGTTCTATTGGTTCAGAGCTTTGCCGTCAGCTTGTAAGCCACAAGCCTAAGCAGCTCATTATATTTGATATATATGAGAATAATGCCTATGATATTCAGCAGGAATTAAAGATTAATTATCCTGATGCCAATGTTGTTACTCTTATTGGTTCAATAAGAAATGTTTCAAGACTTGAAAGTGTATTCGCACAGTATAAGCCAGATATTGTATATCATGCAGCAGCACATAAGCATGTACCTCTTATGGAAGTCAGTCCTGATGAGGCTGTTAAGAATAATGTTGTTGGTACATGGAATGTTGCAAGAATGGCTGATAAGTATGGCGTTAAGAAGTTTGTTATGATAAGTACAGATAAGGCTGTTAACCCAACTAATGTAATGGGAGCAACAAAGCGTATCTGTGAGATGATTGTCCAGACGTATAACGAGATATCCAAGACAGATTTCGTTGCTGTAAGATTCGGTAATGTACTTGGAAGTAACGGCTCAGTCATACCTCTTTTTAAGAGGCAGATTGAGGCTGGTGGGCCGGTTACAGTTACAGATCCTAATATTATAAGATATTTCATGACTATACCAGAGGCAGTTTCACTTGTTCTTCAGGCAGGTGCATATGCCAAGGGTGGAGAGATATTCATTCTTGATATGGGCGAGCCTGTTAAGATTGATGATCTCGCAAAGAACCTTATCAGACTGTCAGGTTATACACTTGGCGTCAATATGGAAATTAAATACACAGGACTCCGTCCTGGCGAAAAGCTCTACGAAGAGCTTCTTATGAAAGAAGAAGGTCTTCAGGAGACAGATAACAAGCTTATCCACATTGGAAAACCAATTGAGTTTGATAAAGAGAATTTCTTTGATAACCTTGAGAAGCTTAAGGAAGAAGCTTATTCAGAAACTGGTAATATAAGAGAATCACTGAAGAAGGTGGTTGATACTTACCATCCGAATGAACATTAATGGAGAAGACCTACTAACATGCTTTTTATAAGGATGTTGGTAGGTCTTTTTTATAGAAAATTGTTGGAATTTAATAAAAAAGAGGAGGTAGTAGGTCTTTCGGCATCGTAGCGCGAAAAACCGGCTAATCTCCCCTGGAAACCGGATAAAAATATTCATAACCGGGTAAAGATATCCCAAAAACAGATAAATATCTTGAAAGCAAGATGGATACACTAAAAGCAAGATAAAATCTAGAAATATAACATCTTCAAATTAATCAAACTTAAATGTGTTCTCAAGTGTATCCCAAAGCTGGTCCTTATCACTTAGGTTAAGCTTTGTTCCATCGCTTAAAGCGTAGCCTTCGCCTGAAGCTGAGCCATTGTAAGTGCCTGTAAGCTCTGGCCATTCAATACCGATTGCCGGGTCATTCCATGCAAGACCGCCCTCGTCGTTAGGATGATAGAAGTCATCGCACTTGTAGCAGAATTCCGCTGTATCAGTAAGAACGAGGAAGCCATGTGCAAATCCCTTAGGGATAAGGAACTGCTTCTTATTCTCCTCTGTGAGAAGGATTCCGTACCACTTTCCATAAGTTTCAGAGTCTGTACGAAGGTCAACAGCTACATCAAAAACGGCTCCCTTGATAGCTCTTACAAGCTTTGTCTGTGGGAAATGCTTCTGGAAGTGAAGACCACGAAGAACACCCTTAGTACTCATAGACTGGTTGTCCTGAACAAAGTTAATATTGATACCAGCTTCTTCCATATCACGCTGGCTGTATGTTTCCATAAAATATCCACGGTTATCGCCGTGAACAGCAGGAGTGATGACACAAAGTCCTTCGATACCTGCGACATTCTTTTCAATTGTAATCTGTCCCATGATAAAATCTCCTTTGAAATATTAAATCTCACCGATTTCCTTTAAGAATCTGTGAAGAGCATCCTGCCATGTTGGAAGCGGAGTGAATCCGTTAGCAGTAAGTTTGCTCTTATCTAAACGGCTGTTAAAAGGTCTTGCAGCTTTAGAAATGCCGTATTCAGCAGTAGTTACAGGTGTAACCTTAGTAGAAAGACCTGCCTGTGCATAGATTTCCTTAGTAAAGTCATACCATGAAATGTATCCACCTTCATTAGTTGCATGGTAATAACCGTATTTGTTAGTTTCAACCATATCAACAAGAAGTCTTGCAAGATCTAATGTGTAAGTTGGAGTACCAATCTGGTCGTTGACAACACGAACCTCGTCATGAGTCTTTCCAACATTAAGCATAGTCTTAATAAAGTTCTTTCCATTAACACCAAATACCCATGCAATACGCACGATAAAGTATTTATCAAGAGTGTTAGAAACAGCAAGTTCTCCGGCAAGCTTAGTCTCTCCATATACATTAAGAGGCTTGTAGTCCTTGCAGTCTGGTTCCCAAGGTGCTTCACCCTGACCATCAAATACATAATCAGTACTGATGTATACCATCTTGCAGTCAAGCTGCTTGCAGACATTGGCAATATTCTGAGTACCATCTGCATTGATAGCCTTAACCTTGGCTTTCTTATCATCATCTTCGGCAGCGTCAACGGCTGTCCATGCTGCGCAGTGAATTACAACATCAGGTGAAACCTTAGTGATAACTTCAGAAACCTGAGCAGCATCAGTTATATCCATAGGTACATATTCGGCTGTTGTGACAGCGCTTCCATCAGCAACACCTGAATATTCAGGTGCGATGTCGCTGCCAACGCTGTATGACCTCTGCCTATCAGTTCATTCATAACGTCGTGGCCAAGCTGACCGCCAACGCCGGTAACTAATATCTTCATGTCAAATCTCCTTACAGAATAAATGTGTTAATTAGCGGTTGCTATACATTTTCTCATAGTAGTTCTGATATTCGCCAGAATGATTGTCTCCCACCATTCCTTATTATCAAGATACCACTGAATTGTCTTCTTGATACCATCTTCAAACTTAGTTTCTGGAAGCCATCCTAATTCATTGTGAATCTTAGTTGGGTCGATAGCATAACGCATATCATGTCCCTTTCTGTCACCTACATGAACGATAAGTGATTCAGGCTTGCCAAGCTCCTTACAGATAAGCTTAACGATATCAATATTTCTCTTCTCGTTGTGTCCACCAACGTTGTATACTTCACCAACACGTCCCTTGTGGATGATAAGGTCGATAGCCTTGCAGTGATCCTCAACATAGAGCCAGTCACGAACGTTAAGACCTTCGCCATAAACTGGAAGTGGCTTATCGTTAAGAGCATTAGCAATCATAAGAGGGATAAGCTTCTCTGGGAAGTGGTATGGTCCATAGTTGTTAGAGCATCTTGAAATAGTAACAGGAAGTCCATAAGTTCTGTGGTAAGCAAGAACAAGTAAGTCTGCACCAGCCTTTGATGAGCTGTATGGGCTTGATGTATGGATTGGTGTCTCTTCTGTGAAGAAAAGGTCAGGTCTGTCAAGTGGAAGATCGCCGTATACTTCATCAGTAGATACCTGATGGTATCTCTGAATACCGTACTTTCTGCAGGCATCCATAAGAACCTGTGTACCAAGAATATTAGTTGTAAGGAAAACTTCCGGGTTCTCGATAGAACGGTCAACGTGTGATTCAGCAGCGAAGTTTACAACCATATCTGGATGCTCTTCTTCGAAAAGTTTGTAAACAGCTTCGCGGTCTGTGATGCTTTCCTTAACGAATCTGAAGTTAGGGTTAGACATAACAGGCTCAAGAGTTGAAAGATTACCTGCATATGTGAGGCAGTCAAGACAGATGATTCTGTAGTCTGGGTATTTGTTTAACATGTGAAATATAAAGTTACTTCCGATAAATCCGGCTCCACCGGTAACAATAATTGTCATAATTAATCTCCTTAATATTTAAAATGTGTTCTTAATATGAAAAATGTTTTAACTAAATGTACTTAATTATTCATGAAGCTTGTCGACATATTTGCCGTCTAAGACATCCTTTAAGTACTGACCATACTGGTTCTTCTTTAATACCTCATATACCTTGAGAACTTCATCTTTGTTAATCCAGCCGTTTAAGTAAGCGATTTCTTCAAGGCATGCAATCTTTCTATGCTGATGAGTCTCAACAGTCTTAACAAAGTTAGTAGCTTCTACAAGACTTTCATGTGTTCCTGTATCAAGCCATGTAAATCCTTGACCGAGAAGCTCTACATTTAAAGTACCCTTCTCTAAGTAGATACGGTTAAGATCAGTAATCTCAAGCTCGCCTCTTGCAGATGGCTTTAAGTTCTTAGCGTATTCAACAACCTTGTTGTCGTAGAAGTAAAGACCTGTTACACAGTAGTTGCTCTTAGGCTGCGCTGGCTTTTCTTCGATAGAGACAGCCTTTCCTTCATTATTAAATTCAACAATACCAAATCTTTCAGGATCATCAACATAGTAGCCAAATACTGTTGCACCCTTTCCTGATTCAGCATTCTCAACAGCTGCCTTAAGTCTTTTCTTAAGACCGTGACCTGCAAATATATTATCACCAAGAACCATGGCAACAGTGTCATCACCGATGAATTCCTCACCGATAATAAATGCCTGTGCAAGTCCGTCCGGGCTTGGCTGTACAGCGTAAGTAAGGTTGACACCGAACTGGCTTCCGTCCTTTAAAAGCTCTTTGAATCTAGGAGTATCCTGTGGTGTAGAGATGATAAGAATATCTCTGATACCAGCACTCATAAGAACTGAGAGTGGATAATAAATCATTGGCTTATCATAGATTGGAAGAAGCTGTTTACTAGTTACCATTGTGAGTGGGTAAAGGCGTGTGCCAGAACCACCAGCTAAAATAATACCCTTCATAATTGAAGTTCCTCCTTGTTTGTTAAAATGTTATGTTAATTTTCAAGTAGACATTTTTTAAGTCAGGTATATAATAAAAGATGACGTAACGTCACCTTCAAGTGTTTTTTGAAAAATTTTTACAAGGAGTAATATATGCATAAAGATGGGTATTATTCTTCAGGCGAATTTGCGAAGAAATCAAATGTTTCAGTAAGGACTATAAGATATTATGACCAGCAGAACATATTAAAGCCTTCACTTCTTACTGATGAGGGAGTGAGATTTTATACTGATTCAGATTTTACAAGGTTACAGCAGATATTATTGCTTAAATATCTTGGATTTACACTGGACGATATAAGAAATATGACAATTGGTGATTCAGATTATCATGTGCTAAAGAATTCACTTGAACTTCAAAAGCGAATGATACAAGACAAGATTGCACAGATGCAGCTTGTATGTAAAGCTATTGAAGAAACAGAAGACTCTATTAAAGAGGGAAAAGGAGTTGACTGGAGTAATATGCTGGAGATTATCCATCTTACTAATATGGAAGACAGCATGAAGAATCAGTACATTAATGCTGGAAATATATCTGCAAGAATTAATCTTCATAACAGGTTTTCAGTTAATAAACAGGGATGGTTTCCGTGGGTATATGAGCAGTGTGGTATTGTTAAGGGGATGAGAATTCTTGAGATTGGGTGTGGTGATGGAACATTGTGGGTTGACAATATAGGTCAGCTTGCCATGACAGGAAAGAGAAATGAATTTTCAGGGAAGAAAAAAAACATATATATAGAGCTTACAGATATATCAGAAGGCATGATAAGTGATGCGAGAAGAAATATAAAAAAAGCAACAGAGAGCTGGAAGGAAAGAGATATTGATGTGTCATTCAGGTTCAGAGTGGTTTCATGCGAAAAGACAGGGGCAAAAGATGAATCGTATGATCTGGTGATTGCTAATCATGTGCTGTTTTATTGTAAAAATGTCAATAAGGCACTTGATGAAATTGTGAGGGTGTTAAAGCCTGGAGGAGTGCTTGTGTGCAGTACATATGGCAGCAGGCATATGCAGGAGATAAGCCGCCTTGTGTCGGGATACGATAAGAGAATTGCACTTGAAGCAGATAAGCTTTTTGAAAAATTCGGACTTGATAATGGAGATAAGATATTAAAAAAACATTTTTCAGATGTTGAGAGAAGAGATTATAAAGATGCGCTTGTTGTTGATGAAGCAGAACCGCTGGTAGATTATATACTATCATGTCATGGCAATCAGAAAGAGTACCTTGTGGATAAGTATACAGATTTTAAAAAATATGTAGAGAAAAAGCTTGTGAAACCTATGACAATAACCAAAGAGGCTGGTGTATTTGTGTGTAGAAAATAATGTATAGCAATTATATCTATAATATGGTAAAATCAAAAGAAACATGTTTTGTTACAGGGGTAGTTTGAACATGCATATTATGGAAATACTCTGATAGAATGAAAGATTATTTATTGGGGGCAGAGAATACAGTTATGAAGAAATTAAAGATTGCTGTTGATGCAAGAACTTTAGGCAGCAGACCAAGCGGTGTGGGCATGTATCTTAATGATTTCTTAGAACAGCTCATAACATATGATGAATTTGAATGGATTCTGTTTACAGATGTTAAAGAGAGTGAATATATTAAGAGATTTGAGGCTAGAGGAATCAAGGTTATTGAATGGGGAAAGCCTGTATATAGAAGTGCGGGTGTGTATGCATATTTTGCATTTATTAAGAAAGAATTAAAGCAGGTGAGGCCGGATATATTCTGGGAGGTTAATTCGATTATTCCTATTAATCTCGGTGGAAGCTTTAAGACACTTATCACAATACACGATATGTTTCCTATTCAGTATGTAAGATACTTTGGAAAAATATACAGCTATTATTTTAAGTTTAATCTTGGTGTGACTTTAAGACATACAGATATGATTCTGTATAATTCGGAGCAGACTAAGGATGATACAGAGGTGTATTTTCCAAAGGCTAAGAAGATTCCAAGCTGCAATGCCTACATTATATCTAATCCGCTTACAAGATATGTACCGCCTAAGGATGAGAATTATTTCTTGTATATAGGTAATATGGAGAAGCGTAAGGGCGTTGATATCCTTATTAAAGCGTACAGAAGATACAGGGAAGAAGGCGGAACAAGACCTCTTATTCTTGCCGGTAAGATGCAGGAGGATGATATTGAGCAGCTTCTTGAGACTGCACTTACAGAGGTTGAAGGTCTTACCTATCTTGGATATGTGTCACACACTACAAGATATGACCTGTATAACAACTGTTCATGCTTTGTGTTTCCTTCTATGGCAGAAGGCTTCGGAATGCCTATATTAGAGGTTATGAAGCATAACAAGCCAATACTTGCAAGTAATCTTAAAATATTTGACGAGGTAGTAGGTGACTGTGTTGAAAGATTCAGTCTTGCAGGTGATGATGATGATAAGGTTATAAGTCTTGCAAATGGAATGAAGAATATAGATAAGAAGATTAATTCTGGACTTGTTGATGAGAATGCATACAGACATGCGTTGGACAAGTATACCCCGGAAAGACTTGGTGGTATGGTGAGAGACTTTATTAACAGCCAGATGAATAACAGATAGAATGTTGAGGTTTATATGGGTTTATCAAAATTTTTTCTTAATACGGGAGAAGCATTGAGACCAGTGCTGACCAAGATTATTCCTATGAAGCTATTAAGTAAGATGAAAGCAGGAATAATTAATAATGCCACAGACAAGCTGTCGGCAGACTCTATTGAGAAATATGAGGCAGGAAGATACAAATGTGGTGCCAATATAATAGGTAATATTAAGGGCGATAACGGACTTGGACAGAGCGCAAGAATCATGTGCAGGCTGCTTGATGAGAATAAAGAACCTCATGTTATAAGAGATTTCTTTGTTCCACCAGGAGGTTCAAGGAGTAATGATACTTATGCTGACAGACTTACAGAGGAGCTTCCTTTTGATGTGAATATTATTCATGTTAATGCAAGTGAATTCATGGTGGCATATTTAAGCCTTGGAAAAGAAGTATGGGATTACAGATATAACATAGGATACTGGGCATGGGAGCTGGAGACATTTCCAGAAGAGTGGCTTCCGGCATTCAAGCTTGTTGATGAAGTCTGGACACCGTCGGATTTCGTTACGAATACTTTGAAGAAATACACAGACAAGCCTGTAATAACAGTTCCACACTGTGTTGCACCTGAGACGGATACTGTGAAGTTTGATAGAAAGCATTTTAATCTTCCAGAAGATAAGTTCTTATTCCTTGTAATGTATAACAGTGGAAGCGTTATGGAAAGAAAGAATCCGCTTGCCGCTATTAAAGCATTTAAAGAAGCGTTCTGCAAAGATGAACAGATGAAAGAAAAATACAAGGATGTCGGACTTGTTATCAAGATAAGTGAGGCAGAGTTATCTGCAGAAGATGAAAAGATTATTAGTTCTGTAATAGAGGATTGCGATAACATTTATTATATGTGCGGTCATATGGGAAGATGTGAGGTTAATACACTTCTTGCAGATGTGGATGTGTATGTTTCACTTCACCGTTCAGAAGGCTTCGGACTTGTTATGGCTGAGTCAATGTATGTTGGTACACCTGTTATTGCAACTGACTGGTCAGGCAATACAGAGTTTATGAACAGTGATACAGCATGCATGGTCGGTTACGACATGATAGAGCTTGATAAGGATTATGAGCGTTCAAGAAGGGCAATGTATGGGCTGATGCACATGTTGATGAGGCAGCAGACTATATGAGAAGGCTTTATGAGGATAAGGACTTCTACGAAAGAATTGCTGATAGCGGTCAGAAATATGCCAGGGAACATCTGGCGTATAAGCGTTCTGCGGATATAGTCAGCGAGAGGTTGAAGAAAATTCATGGAGAGAATTGATGTTTTTAACAAGAGCATTTGAGATAATCAATAAAGAGGGTGTTCTTACATTCAGGTATGCGTTAGGGCAGAAAATGCGTGAGAATATGACTGATGAAAAGATTTATCAGTTATATATAAAGAATGTAGAACCAAGACAGAACGTCATATCAGAAAATCAATGTGTTCAGGTAGTGTCTGTTAAAGAAAATAATACTGTAAAGCAAGTGATGGAAGCGGTAGAAAAAGTATCTACAGAATATGTTGTATTGTGTAGTTCTGATTACGAATTGTGTGAGGATTATGAGAAAAAAGTGTCTCATTATATATTGATTCAGAAAAAAGCTGGCAGAAATCTAAAATACATTTATAGTGATTCAGATACTATTAATGACAATGGAAAACGGGAAAATCCAGATTGTAAACCCGATTATTCATGGAACACACTGCTTTCATTTAATTATATTGGCAATGTGTTTGCTGTAAAAAGACAGTTTTTTCTTCATAGAATGAATGAGTTTGTAGATAATTTTGGTTCTGATAGTAAGTTTGACAGTTACAAGACATCATTGTTCCTGTTATCAGATAATTCAGCAGAGAATGTTGGACACATTCATCAGATTCTTGCTCATAAAAAGGCGAATTATAAAGAAGAATCAGATATTTCTGAGTATAAATGTTTGCTGCCTGAATTAAAGAACAAAAATGTATGTGTGGTTACTGATAAACATAATAAAAATGTACAGCATATACATTATCCTCTTTCTGAGAATGATTGTGTCAGCATCATTATTCCGTCCAAAGATAACCCGGAAATTCTTAAGGTTTGTTTTGAAAGTATAAAAAAATACACGAAATACACGAAATATGAAATTGTTGTTATTGATAATGGGAGTAATGAAGACAACAGAAATGAATATAAAAAGCTGATAGCTGAATTTGGAGAAAATGCTTCGTACACATACGAAAGATTTGATTTCAATTTTTCTAAAATGTGTAATATAGGTTCAAAGAAAGCGACTGGAAACATGTTATTATTTCTTAATGATGATATTGAAATAATCGGACAGGATTATGAAGATACAGACTGGCTTTCAGTACTTGCCGGACAGGCAAAGCAGGAAAGTACCGGCGCGGTTGGTGCAAAGCTTTTGTATCCGGACTCATCATATATCCAGCATGTGGGTGTAATTAATTATGAATCAAGCTGTTTTGCACATCTGTATGCAAAGGCAGTTGATGATGAGAATATCAAGGCTCACAGGAATTACGCCGATTATGACTGCCTGTGTGTTACAGGAGCATGCTTTATGATTGAGAAGGCTAAATTCGATAAAGCTGGTGGATTTGATGAAGCATTTGAAGTAACACATAATGATGTTGATATATGCCTGACTCTGTATGAACAGGGATATTACAATGTCTTAAGAAATGATGTGGTTCTTTTTCATCATGAATCATTCTCAAGAGGTGATGATGAGATTGATGAAGAAAAGAACAGACGTAATATGCATGCAAGGGATATGACATATGAAAAACATCCCAAGCTTGAGAAATATGACCCTTTCTATAGTCCGCTTCTTACGCAGACGGAGAATAACTACAGATTCGGAGATGAGATATATTCTGTAATATACAGAAAACCTCAGAAAGCTGACAGATTAAAGCCGGCTGCAGGATATATGGAAGTATCACCTACAGTTAAGGTGACAGAAACAGGATATCATGATGATATGCAGCTTAGGGGATTTGCATATAACGGAAATAAAGTGTATTATAATCCCGTAATTTTTCTGTGGAATGAACAGAATTGTTATAGGATTAAGGCACAGTCAGTATGTGACAGAGTATTTCATTTAAGAAAAGGTGTGGATAAGAACATTAATTATGCACCGTTTTTTTGTGGAATAGATACAACAGATATGGAAAGCGGAACATATAGATGTGCTATCAGAGCTAATGGCAGATATTATGATGCACAGACATGTATCGTGATTAATGATGATGATGGTATTGCACAATAAGGAGGACGATATGAAAACTACAGCACTTATTATGGCAGGTGGTAAGGGAGAGCGATTCTGGCCAAAGAGCCGTGTTAATATGCCAAAGCAGTTCCTTTCTCTTACAGATGACGGAAAGACTATGATACAGCTCACGGTAGAGCGAATCAGCCCATTGGTTGATATTAAAGATGTTTATGTTGCTACTAACAAGAACTACAGAGAACTTGTAAAGCAGCAGCTTCCAGGTATTCCGGAGGAGAATATCTTATGTGAGCCTGTTGGAAGAAATACAGCACCATGTGTAGGTCTTGGAGCAGTTCATGTTGCAAGCAAATATGATGATGCAGTTATGATTGTACTTCCATCAGACCACCTTATTAAGAATAATGAAGTGTTTGCAGATACATTTAAAGAAGCAGTTCAGATTGCAGAAGAGGGGGCTAACCTTGTAACGGTAGGTATTACTCCGAATTACCCAGAGACAGGCTATGGTTATATTAAGTATAATCAGGATGACAAGAAGAATAATGCTTATTCAGTTGAAAAGTTCGTTGAGAAGCCAGACCTTGAGACAGCTAAATCATACCTTGCTGACGGAACATATCTGTGGAACAGTGGAATGTTCGTATGGAAGGTATCTACAATATTAGACTGCTTTAAGAAGTTCATGCCGGATACATATGAAGGCTTATTAAAGATTAAGGCAGCAGTTGGAACAGCAGATGAAAATGCAGTGCTTGAGGCAGAATTCCCTAATCTTGAGTCACAGTCAGTTGACTACGGTATTATGGAGAAGGCAGATTCTATCTACACACTTCCAGGCAACTTCGGTTGGGATGATGTAGGTTCATGGCTTGCAGTAGGAAGAATCAAGAAGAATGATGATAACAGCAATGTAATTAACGGCAATGTAGTTGCAGTTAATACTAGGGGCTGTGTAATAGAAGGTGGCGAAAAACTTATTGCCACAGTTGGTTTAAGAGATATCGTAGTTGTTGATACTAAAGATGCAACTCTTATTACAACTAAAGAGAATGCAGGAGAAATCAAGCAGGTACTTGCAAAGCTTCGTGAAGAAGGAAAGAATGAGTATCTTTAATTAGAAAGAGGAATTTTATGGATAAAAGAGTACTGGTTATTATTCCAGCTTATAATGAGGAAGAGAATATTGTCAGAGTGGTTGATAATCTTATCAATAACTATGGGCAGCTGGATTATGTTGTTATCAATGATGGCTCAAGAGATAACACTGCTAAATTATGCAGGGAACATGGATATAATCTGGTAGATCTTCCGGTTAATCTTGGACTGGCAGGTGCATTTCAGGCTGGTATGAAATATGCACTGGCTAATGATTATGACTATGCAATCCAGTTTGACGGGGACGGTCAGCATAATCCACAGTTCATAGAAGGTATGGAGCAGATGGCTGAAAAGGACAATCTTGATATTGTCATAGGATCAAGATTCGCATCAGAGAAGAAGCCATTTACCGCAAGAATGCTGGGAAGCAGGCTTATTGAATTCTGTATACTTGTTACATGCCATAAGAGAATAAAAGATCCAACATCAGGAATGAGAATGTTTAACAGAAGAATGATTCACAAACTTGCTACAAGCATGAATTTTGGACCAGAACCAGATACTGTGGCATATCTTACACGCTGTGGGGCTAAGGTTGGCGAATATCAGGTTGAGATGAATGACAGAATTGCTGGAGAAAGTTATCTTAATCCAATAAACAGTATGAAGTATATGTTTAATATGACCACATCTATACTTTTTGTACAGTGGTTTAGAAAGAGAGGGCTGTAAGTATGACATTAAGTTTAAAAGTTGTTTTAATAGTTATTTCGATACTTACATGCTTTTATATTGCAAGAAAGTTAAGAAAATCACAGATGAATATTAATGACACTGTTTTCTGGATATTTTTTGCAATTGTGCTTGTGTTATTAAGTGTATTTCCGGGAATTGCAAGCTGGGGAGCAGATGTTTTAGGATTTCAGGCAGATGTTAATTTCGTATTTGTTGTTGTTATTTTTCTGTTGATATTAAGGGTTTTCGTTATGTCTATTAAGATATCAGTTCTTGAAGACAAATTAAGAAATCTTACAGAAGAAATAGCTGTCAGAAATAATATGTCAGAGAAAAAGTAAGCTAAGGAAGGAAATAGTTATGAATAAGGACATAAATACTAATCACACATTTGCAATATGTGCGTATAAAGAGAGTCCATACCTTGAAGAGTGTATACAATCTCTTATGAATCAGACTGTTAAGTCTGATATATTGATAGCTACAGCAACACCAAGTAAGTATATTGATGATATTGCAGCAAAATATAATCTAAAGGTATATGTCAATCATGGGGAACATGGAATTACACAGGATTGGAATTTTGCGTATTCTAAAGCTGAAACAGATTATGTGACTATTGCACACCAGGATGATAAGTATAATCCTTCATATGTGGAAAATCTTATGGCATATACAAAAAATGCGAAAAAACCATTAATTTTCTTTACAGATTATGCAGAAATTCGTGATGGAAAGATTGTTGAATCTAACAAATTATTGAGAATTAAGAGAATCATGTTATTCATATTGAGGCCTAAGTCAATGTGGGGAAGCAGATTTGCAAGAAGAAGAGTTCTTTCTATGGGATCTCCAATATGCTGTCCATCTATAACATACTATAAACCAAATCTTATGGAACCGGTGTTCTTAAATGGGTTCAGATCTAACGAAGACTGGGAGGCAGAGGAAAGAATATCACAATTAGATGGAGAATTCATATTCTGTAACAAGATTCTGACATATCACAGGATACATGAAGATTCAGAAACATCTAAGATAATACATGACAGTAAAAGATCAGAAGAAGATTATGCAATGTATCGTAAGTTCTGGCCATCTGGTATAGCACGTATATTGACTAAGTTATATAGCAGCAGTGAAAAGTCAAATAATATCAAGTAAAAGGGAATAATTAACAATGAAGGAATACGATGAAGCAACTTTGAAAAAAGTACAGCAGACCGAATTGGGAATACTTAAGGATTTTATTAAGGTATGTGATGAGAATAATCTTACATGGTTTGGCGATGCAGGTTCAGGAATTGGAGCATTAAGACATAAAGGATTTATTCCATGGGATGATGATATTGATGTTGTCCTGCCAAGAAAAGATTTTAACAAGATGATAGAAGTCTTTAAAAGAGATTATAGTGATAAATATTCTATAGCTAATGTTGAGACTATGGAAAATTATCCGTTGATGACGACAAGACTTATGTTAAAGGGAACTAAATTTGTTGAAGAGCCATTGAAAAATCTGAAATGCGAATTAGGAATATTCCTTGACATATATCCATATGATAATATTCCGGACAGTGATGAGGAATTAAAGAAACAGGCAAAACGTGCATGGTTCTGGAGCAAAGTACTTATATTAAGACATGTTGCATTTCCGGTGCTTCCGTATAAAGGCTTTAAGGCAAAGCTTACACATGCAGTTACGGGGCTTATCCATGCAGGAATGGTTGTGTTCAGAATATCTCATAAATGGATTGCAGGAAAATGTCTTGAGATAGCCAATATGTATAATGATAAAGAAACAAAGAGAATGGCATTTTTGTTTGATACTAATCCATATTGGCACATAATGGTTAAAGAAGAGGCATTTCCTTTACAGATATATGATTTTGAGGATGTCAAGATGCCTTTGCCAGCATGCGAAGATAAAAAGTTGAGAAAAATGTATGGTAACTATATGGAACTTCCACCAGTGGAAAAGAGAAAAAATCATTATCCATATAAACTTGAATTCAATGATTAAGAGGTTTGAATGAATTTTATATACAAAATAATGGGTGTTGACAAAAAACCGGATGATAAATATAAATATATCTGGTTCACTATGGGAACAGCCTGTTTTGCTTTAGCAACACTGGTAATGACAATCGTAATAAGCCGTTTACTAGGAGAAACACAGGCTGGAATGTTTTCAGTGGGTTTATCAATTGCACAGTGGCTTGTTACAATTGCTTATTTTGAAATAAGAACATTTCAGGTTACAGATGTAAGAAATGAATATTCTTTTAAGTATTATCTGACATTAAGAATTTTAATGTGTATAATAACATTTCTGGCTAGTATTGTTTATGTTGTATTTAATAATTATGATATACAGAAAGTGATTATTATATTGCTTGTCTGCTTATATAAGATATCGGATTCTATAGCAGATACATTTGAAGGAGAATTTCAGAAGGAAGACAGAATAGATATTTCAGGAAAGTCTGAATTTTACAGAGTGTTTTTCAGCATACTGGTTCTTGTTATAGCTGTTGCAGTAAGCAAAAATCTTATATTGTCACTTATTATTATGAATGTAGTTGCATATGGAATGATTGTACTCCTTGATATCAGCATTGCTGTTAAACGTGTAAGTGTAAGAATGACAGGGGACATGAAAAGATTATGGAAACTTGTAAAAATGTGTATTCCACTAGCAGTCAGCACATTTCTTAGTACTTATATTATTAATTCATCAAAGCTGTCAGTTGACAGGGTTCTTGGTGATGAAGCACAATTGTATTACACTGCAGTTTTTATGCCAAATATGGTGATTAATCTTTTTAGTGGAATAATATTTAAACCGATGCAGACTGCATGGCAGTTAATTATTATGAAAAGAAATATAAAAATTTCTGGCATATTATAAGCAAAATGATTTTAATAATAACAGGATTTACATTCGTATGTGAGGTTGGAGCATATGTGTTAGGAATTCCGGTTTTATCATGGCTGTACGGAGTTAATCTTAAAGAATATAAACTTACACTGCTATTATTATTATTGTGTGGTGGAATTAATGCAATTAATATTATTTTTTATTACGTTCTTGCAATTATGCGTAAGCAAAAATATATGACAATTCTGTATATCATAGTATGTCTGGTATCATTTTTAATAATGGATACTATGACAGTAAAAATGGGACTTACGGGAGCATCATTAGGATATCTGATACTTGTATCATTGCTGGCAGCATTATTGTTAGTGTATATCATTATTCAGACCAGGAGGAATACAAAAAATGAATAGTAATAAACAGTATGATCCTAAAATACTTAGAAAATTACAGCTGTCAGAATTGTCAGTTTTTAAGGATTTTATAAAAATATGTGAAGAAAACAATCTACAGTATTTCTTATTTGCCGGATGCGCTATTGGTGTAGAACGACATCAGGGGTTTATTCCATGGGATGATGATATTGATATAGGAATGCTAAGGGAAGATTATGACAAGATAATTAAGATAATAAGAGAAAAATATAGTGACAAATATAATGTATTAGACATAGATTCTTACAAAACATTTCCGTTTTATAATGCTGAAATTGCAAGAAAAGGAACAAAGAATATACCATTTGTTTTTAGAGATGCTAATGTTCCTATGGGAATAGATGTGGCAATTTATCCGTTTGATAATGTTCCTGATGATAAAGGGGCACGAAAAAGACAGACTATGTCAGTATTTTTCTGGAGTAAACTTCGAATTTTACGTGAGTTTGACAGACCGGTGCTTTTTCTAAAGGGATGGAAGAGAAAACTTGTAAGTGCAATCTGTATAATAGCTAACAGAATTCTTAAGTGGACTCATTTTTCAAGAAATTTTATTAACAAAAGATATTTAAAGAGTGCAACAAAATATAATGGACAGAAGACAGAGTGGGTATCATGTTTCTTTGGAGAGATGCATCCGTTAAAGCAGGCCATAAGATATGATGATTTATTTCCACTTGCAGAAGGTCCTTTTGAGGATATTGTTGTTAAGATACCAAAGAATAATGATGTGTATTTAAAGCGTATGTTTGGTGATTATATGGTGATTCCACCTGAAAGCGAAAGAAAGAATCACTTATCAGAAATATTAGAATTCGGACCATTTGAAGAAGAAATAAATGTTGATTAGAATGTAATAACATCGGAGGATATAATGGCAGAGGTTAAGGTGATTAGTAAAAAGAAAAAACTGATAGTGACATTTATAATAATGCTGATATTAGTATTTTTATTTAACAGAGCTATGTACTGGACGGAATTCAGTACATGGAAAACAAAGTTATGGTAGCAGTAATAAGCCTGACAGGTGTTATTGGAATGCCATTATTTCTTACATATGTTAAATCAGTATCTGATTATATCGATATGTTTATAAACAATAAGATAAATCAGATTGAAGCATTAAAGGATAACTTGAAAAAGGTGCTGTTATATACAGCACTTTTTGTGGTTATTATTATAGCAGCTGTTTTATCAGAAAAACTTATATTAAGCAGAATATCTGGCAGCTATTCAGATCATAGAATGTATTTCTGTATGGGTGCAGGAATACTTATATTTGCAATTGTGTTGTGTGGAAAGATTGCATATAAGCGTGTGGAGGTAATATTTGCAGCAGCAGCTCTTATAATGGGGATTACTTATATAATGGTTTCACCAAGAAATCTTCTTGTAACATGGGATGATGAAACTCATTATTTAAGAAGTGTCTCAATAGCAGATGCCTTTGATAATACCAAGTATAATGCAGAAAGCTCATTTTATGATTCACAGGCAGCAACATATCTGTATTCTCAGGGGGAAATAACAGAGGAAGAATACGAAGCAATTCTTAATAATGTCGAATATGAATATGAACTGAGATTAACAGATAACAGATTTGGAAGTGAAATAGGAAAAGAATTTGTTGCATATATTCCGGCGGCAGCTGGCATAATTATGGGAAGGGCGTTGGGACTGTCATTTTTCCATACATTTATGCTTTCTAAAATGGTAATATTATTCACTTATGTGTTAGTAATGTACTTTGCGATTAAAAAGCTAAAGAATGGTAAGATTCTTCTGGCTGTAATTGGACTATCATCCACAACGATGTTCATGGCATCGACAATGTCATATGATTACTGGGTAATAGGGTTTACAACTCTGGGGTACTCATTCTTTATTTCTGAACTTCAGAACAGGGATAAAAAATTAGAATATAAAAATATGATAATGATGAATATCTGCTTTTTGCTGGGAATAGCACCAAAGGCAATATATTTTGTATTAATGTTTGTTCTTTTATTCATGCCAAAGGATAAATTTGTTGATAAAAAGCAAAGAAAGATATATTATACATTAATTGTAGGTGTAGCAGTATTTCTTATGATGACATTCCTGCTTCCTATGCTTATTGGTTCCTCAGGAACCGGTGACACAAGAGGGGGAGAAGATGTTAATTCTATAGAGCAGATTAAATATATACTATCTAATCCGGGTGAGTATACAGGAACCCTGTTAAATTTCCTTAAAGAATATCTTGATCTTGACTATGCCGAAGAATTTATTACTTCAATGGCATACATGGGTTATGGAATGGGAACAACTATAACTTTGATGTTAATGGCTGTATTGATGTATATTGACAGGGATGAGAAAAAGATAAAAATGCCATGTGTAAGAGGTGCTTATTTCTTTAGTGCTGCAGTATGCATAATTTTAGTAGCAACGGCCTTATATGTATCATTTACGGAGGTTGGTGCCAACTATATCGCAGGATGTCAGCCGAGATATCTGTTGCCTATCCTGTTCCCGACAGCATATTTTATAGGTGTTGACGGAGTTCAGACAAAGATTAATAAAAATGTAATGACAGTTGTATCAATAAGTATAATGTCTTACTTTTTCATGGCAGGAATGTGGAATACATGTTTTTAGTAAGTATTAAGTGTGATATATGAGGATGTAAAAATGGATAAAAAGAAAGAAAAAAAGAATATAAAAGATTTTATTCCTGCTGTTTTGGTATCATTAGCAGCAAGTTTTATGCTTATGGTATTTGCACCAATAGAGATATATTATTCCAATCAGGATCAGTTCTGGTTTGAGATAAAACAGCTGATTCCGGTTGTGGTATGCCTTTTTGTGCTTTTATTTATTGTGAGTCTTATTATATTAGGCATAATGTTTTTAATAAATATAAAGGTTTATAATATTGGACTTGCAATGTATTTTATAGCATTTATAAGTTCATATATTCAGGGAAATTTCCTTGTTAAGAATCTTCCGGGATTAGATGGTACACAGCCGGTATGGAAGGATTATATATCTGAAGATATAAAAACCATTGTTGTATGGGTTGTTGTATCAGCAGTAGTTATAGCATTTTCAATAAAATTCAAGCCGGTAATTATGAGAAAAGCAGTAAGTATAGTATCAGTATGTATGTTCCTTATGATTGCTGTTACTATGGTAACTGTAGTTCTTACAACTAAGGTGGTTGATAAAGATTATGAAATGGTTGTTACAGACAAGGATGAATTTGAGATGTCTTCAGACACCAATTTTATAATATTACTGTTGGATGCAATGGAAGGTGGAACGTATAATGAGGTTGCCCAAAACCATCCTGAATATGCAGAGATAATGAAAGATTTTACATATTATGATAATACAGTATGCGGATATACTTTCACCAAACAATCGATTCCATTTATTTTATCGGGAATATGGTATGAAAATGAGAGACCTTTTGAGGAATATGCGGCAGATGCATATACTAATTCGCCATTTCTTACAAAGTTAACCCAGAAAGGTTATAAAATGTCTCTTTATGAGCCTGAATTATATACAACAGATGAGGAAATGTATAAATTCAGTAACATTATAAAGAATAAAACAGGAATAAGTTCATATGTCACATTTTTAAAGAGGGAAATACAGATAAGCGGATATAAGTATGCACCATTTGTACTTAAGAGATTCTGCATGGTAGGAGCTCAGGATTTTGAGGATTTCAGAGCTAATCCTGATGATTGTAAGGCATATACATATGATAACGAAACATTTTATGATGAAGCTAAAAATTCTGAACTAACAACGACTAATGACAAAACATTTAAGTTTATACATATATGGGGTGCACATGTTCCATTTGTCTTTGACAAAGACATGAACAGAATAGAAGAAGGTACTTATGCACAGAATGTAGAAGCATGTATGACAATGACAGATGCATATCTTAAGAAACTTAAAGAAAATGGTGTATATGATAATTCTGTTATTATTGTTATGGCTGATCATGGATATGGGCTATCTTATGGACCAAGAAACAGACAGCATCCAGTTCTTTTCGTAAAAGGAAAGAATGAAAGTCATGATTACACAGTGTCAGAAGCCCCTATATCTTATGATGATTTACAGGAAGCTTTTTCAAGACTTCTTGATGGGGCAACGGGTGAGGAAGTATTCGATTATAAAGAGGGAGACGAAAGAAAGCGCAGATATCTTTATTTTGAGTATGAACATGAAGAAATTCTTGAGGAATTTTATCAGGAAGGATATGCGGGAGATTTAGATACATTGAAAGCAACAGGCAGAAAATATATATATAGTGAGTAAATGATATTATGTTTTTATAATGGTATAGATGTATAGATGGAGGAGTAATCATGCAGCAGAAGATAAAGCCGTATATAAAATGTCTGATATTTATAGCAGGATTGATAGTTATTGTGGCATTATCAGATTTCTTTTTTGCAAAAACGGGATATATTAATTATATAATCAGACAAGCAGATTCTAAAGAGAATAATGAGAATGTATTTATTCTTGGTGCATCACATGCGAGGTGTGCGATAGATCCGGCTGCTATTGAGAAAAATTCGGATGACAGAGTATTAAATATGTCTATACCAGGAGAAACAATAAAAGATTCATATTATCTTATACAGGAACTTAACAGAACTAACGATGTGGAAAAAGTTATACTGGATATAGATTATAACTACTGGTATGGAAATTTAGGTGAAGGATGTTTTGCTGAACCGTTTCTGTATAACCAGTATAGGTGGACTTCACCGGTAAAATGGAAGTACCTGATTGAAAATACAGATATGATGGATTTCAGAAATGCATTTACTAAAAAATTTGTATATAAATACGAATTAGAAGACATAAAAGCTAATGTGAAACAGAAAATGTCGAAAGACTATAAGGATGCCAATATATATTCACTTGATACAAGTGATGCAGGTGGTCCATATACAGGTAAGGGATTCTTTGCATTACCGCTTCCGGCAGGAAATCCAGTTGGAGAGGAATATGTCAAAGGTCAGATGGGGATTGAAAAACAAGATGTTAATCCTTATCCGGAAAAATATTTTAGAAAACTTGTCAAATATTGCAAAGATAATAATATTGACTTAGTCTGTGTGACATCACCTATAACACCATCAAGTAAAAAGAGACTTGGAATAGAAGAGGCTTACAGAAAGCTGGGACTCTTATTTGATGAACTTGGTGTCAGATATTATGATTTTAACTTATGCTTACAAGAAGTGTTAGAAACTAAAGATACAGATTTTATCGATAAAGAAGGACATATGGGAGGCGAACTTGCTTATAGATATTCAGCTGTATTAGCAGAGGTTCTTGAAGAGGATGAGAAAAAGACGCTTGATACTTCAGATTATTTTTATGATACATATGAAAAGATGTATCAGAGTATAGGAGAATAGATATGTCATTCACAACAACAGTATATTTTGTGTTTTTATTAATAGGACTAGTATTTTATTATCTGATTCCTAAAAATTATAGATGGACAGTTCTGCTCGTTATGAGTTATATTTATTATCTGTCATATAGACTTAAGGCAGTAGTGTTTATTTTATTTACGACAATAACGGTTTATTTGTTAGGAATCATGCTTGAACGTATCCAGAATGGAGCTGATGCGTATCTGGCACAGAATAAACAGGTGCTGTCACGAGAAGAAAAGAAAAGTTACAAGAATAAGATAAAGCATAAAAAAAGAATATATCTTGTTATTGCATTATTGCTTAATTTTGGAATGCTGGCAGCAATAAAGTATAGTGGATTTGCTATAAGTGGAGTTAATCATATATTAAGAGCTGTTGGAACTCAGAAACAGTTTTCATTATTTACAATAGCTGCTCCAATTGGAATATCTTTTTTTACATTTCAGGCAATGTCATATATAATTGATATATATCAGGGAAAATATGCATGCGAAAAAAATTTCTTTAAATTTGCACTGTTTGTATCATTTTTTCCACAGATAATGCAGGGACCAATAGGAAGATATAACAGACTTGCGCCAACGCTTTTTGAGGGGAACAGCTATTCATTACAGAATATCCAGTTTGGAATCCAGAGAATAGGATGGGGTATTTTTAAGAAACTTATTATGGCAGACAGGGCTGGAGTATTTGTAAATGCTGCATTTGCAGATAGCAACCAGTTTCATGGAATGATAAGAATAATAGGACTTCTTATGTATTCAGTACAGTTATATATGGATTTTTCTGGTGGAATTGATATAGTTATCGGTTCTGCACAGATGTTTGGTGTTCGTATGGACGAAAACTTCAGACAACCATATTTTTCTAAATCCATAGGAGAATTCTGGCGTAGATGGCATATTACACTGGGAACATGGATGAAGGATTACATATTCTATCCATTTTCTTTATCCAAGTGGTCTAATAAGGCTGCTAAATGGGGAAAGAAGCATTTAGGAGATCATCTTGGAAAAATGCTTCCAATATGTTTTGCCAATCTGCTTATATTCTTTATTGTTGGTGTATGGCACGGTTCAGAGGCAAGATATATTGTATATGGATTGTATAATGGTGTTATAATTGCATTAAGTAATCTTTTATCCCCTGTTTATAAGAAAGGTTTTAAGGTGTTTCATATTAATTCTGAAAGCAGGATATGGAAGGTTTTTCAGATATTAAGAACATTTATACTTATAAATATAGGATGGGTATTTGATGTAAGTGTCAGCGGAATGCATAGCGCAATAACTACATTAAAGATGTTTATTGTAAATCTTGACTTTGCACAGGTAAATGCACAGACATTTGCTATAATTGGTTTGGAGACAAGAGATTATGTGATAATTGGAATAGGTTGCATAGTTGTCTTAATTGTCAGTATAATTAAAGAAATGGGAATTAATGTAAGAGAGGCTCTTGCGTTAAAGCCATTGCCAGTAAGATGGGCAGTATATTATGCATTTTTTGCTGCAATAATAATACTTAGTTATGTAACAGATAACAGTGGATTTATGTACGCGGCATTTTAATCAGTAGAATGGAGAGAGTATGAATCAGATTAAAGAAATATATGAATACAGGGAAATGATAATAAGTCTTGTTCGAAAGGATTTGAGAGGAAGATATAAGGGATCAGTTCTTGGATTTTTCTGGACGTTTTTAAACCCTTTGTTACAGCTTGTTGTATTTACACTTGTATTTTCTATTATTATGAAACAGGAATACGAGCAGTATTACATATTCTTATTTGTTGCACTTGTACCATGGATGTTCTTTGCATCGAGTGTACAGGATGGCTCAACCAGTGTTTTACGAGATAAAGAAATGGTTAAAAAGATATATTTTCCACGAGAAGTACTGCCTATTGCAACTGTAACAAGTGGATTTGTGAATATGCTTCTTACGTTTCTTGTTATATTTGTTGTCCTGATTTTTTCAGGAAGGGGAATTAATCCGGTTGCGTTATTATGCCTTCCTGTTGTTATGATAGTTGAATATATTCTCTGTCTTGGTGTTGGACTTATCGTAGCATCAGTAACAGTATATCTTAGAGATTTACAATATATTCTTGGAATTATTGTCATGGCACTGCAGTATCTTACACCTGTAATGTATGGAGTTGATGTTGTTGAGAATGCACATGTTGGTAAATGGCTGATTACAATGTTTAACCTTAATCCCATGACATCAATTATTAAGATATACAGGCAGATTCTTTATTATAAAGTCGTTCCGGAATTAAGTGACCTTTTATTATCACTTGTTATGGGAATTGTATTTATAGTTATTGGAGAATTACTTTTTACGAAGCTTCAAAAAGGATTTGCAGAAGAATTTTAACAGATATATGCATATAGAAAGAAAGAGAGATTACCATGGAAAATCAGGTAGCAATTGAAGTAAAAAATGTCACTAAGAGCTTTAAGGTTTACTATGATAAGGGAAAAGAATTAAAAGAAAAAATGCTTTTCTGGAAGAGAAACAGATACGAAAACCGTGTTGTTCTCGATGATGTGAGCTTCACTATCAAAAGAGGTGAAGCTGTCGGTTTAGTAGGAAAGAATGGTTGTGGTAAAAGTACAACACTTAAGATGTTAACAAGAATTATTTATCCGGATTCTGGTTCAATCACAATGCATGGAAGAGTTTCTTCACTTATTGAGCTTGGAGCAGGGTTTCATCCAGATATGACAGGAAGAGAAAATATCTACACCAATGCATCTATTTTTGGACTTACAAAGAAGGAAATTGATGCCAGACTGGATGATATTATAAGTTTTTCAGAACTAGGCCAGTATATTGATAATCCGGTAAGAACATATTCATCAGGTATGTATATGAGACTTGCATTTTCAGTCGCTATTAACGTTGATGCAGATATTCTTCTTGTGGATGAAATACTTGCTGTTGGAGATGCGAATTTCCAGACAAAATGTTTTAACAAGATAAGAGAAATCAAAGGACAGGGAACAACAATTGTAATTGTATCCCATTCTTTGGGTCAGATTGAGCAGATATGTGACAGGTCTATATGGATTAAGGATGGCAGGATTGAAAAAGAAGGCGATCCTAAGTCTGTTCATCTTGAGTATCTTGATTATATGAATAATGAGAGAATGGATGAAGAGGAAAGAGCAAGAGTTAAACAGCAAAGAATTGAATCCGGACTTGAGGATGAGAACCGTTTTGGAACAGGTAACGTAAGATGTACTAATGTCAGACTTTTAGATGATAATGGAGACGAACAGGGAATGTTCAAATGCGGTGGTAATATGACTGTGCAGTTTGATTATCATGTTAATAATCCGGTCGAGAATGCCATTATTGGTGTGAAAATCAATAGAATTGATGGCGTGTATGTATATGGTACAGATACACGAATAGATAAATTCAAGAATTTTGAAATAAAACAGGATGGAACGGTCAGCCTGACATTTAAGGACATGCCAATTATTAAAGGACAGTATTATCTTGATATAAGTATAGAGTATTCTGAGGGGCTTCCTGAAGATTATCTTAAGCACGCAGCAAAGTTTGAGATAGTTTCAAGTCTTGAAGATATGGGAATTGCGCTTGTAGAACATGATTGGGATGTTTCAAAGATAAGATAGTTTTCGAAAAGGTTGGAGTGAAAGATGAATAGAAGTAAATATATAGATAATATTCAGTTTAGTGAAAATAATAATAAGCTTCATGCACATATTGTCGGCTGGTATACAGGTGGAAAGATAGACGATCATCAGTTTTATGTGGTTGTTGATGGCCGTGAAGCAGAATCACATTTTGAGAGAGTTGACCGTTTTGATATTGCAAGCCAGAATAATATGAGCAGCGGTAAAAGAATAGGTTTTAATCTCGTGAGTGACATAGATGGATATGAAGCTATAGAAACATTGCAGCTAAGGGTAAGAAATGCTGGAAAAGATGAGCTTTTATTAGAGATGAATAAAAGAAACATCAAAAATATAGTTGCCCAGACAGCTATAGAATACAATATTGATGAGGCAATTCTTATCAACTCTGAAGGAAAAGAAGCAAGATTAAAGGTTACAGGATGGGCTGTAGGACATGGTGGAGATCTTTCAGTAAAGTTTACAGATAAGGCTGGAAATGAACTTAAGCATACAAGCAAATATTTTAACAGAGTTGACCTTTATATGAGAGGATATGCAGATGATCCTAAAGATAAAATTGGCTTTGAAACAGAGATTTTAACTGATAAAGAAGACGCTGTTATTCATCTTAGTATGGGCAGATATAAAAAAGATGCTGATATATTCTCGGAAATCAGGAAACAGGCAAGAGCAAGAAAGAGAGCACACATAAGACAGTTTACATCAATTGCAACACCTGGCAATGTTGCACATCTTGTTGGATATGGATTTAAGCACGGATTCGGAGATTTAAGAGAAGAAGCTTACAGAATGATAACTAATGGTGAAGAATCACAAGAGGTTATTTATCAGAATTGGTTTGAAAAGCATAAAGTCACAAAAGAAGAACTTGAAAAACAGGCAAAGCACAAGTTTGACTATGAACCTGTTATCAGCATTGTTGTGCCAACATACAACACTCCAATTAAATATTTAAGAGAGATGATTGATTCTGTAGTGAACCAGTCATATCCACACTGGCAGTTATGTATTGCAGATGGAAGTGGCGGAAACAAAGCTCTTGAAAAGACTCTTAAGGAGTATGCTGATAAGGATAAGAGAGTAAAATATCAGATTCTTGAGAGTAACAGAGGTATTGCTGGAAATACAAATGCTGCACTTGACATGGCAGATGGAGATGTATTAGGGCTTCTTGATCATGATGATACATTGGAGCCGGATGCTCTTTATGAAGTTGTAAAATGTTTTCAGGACAGGGAAGTTGATGCTGTATATACAGATGAAGATAAAATCCTTGGACCTGACTGGAGAAATGTTGAAGCGCATTTTAAACCGGATTTTAATCTTGATTTATTAAGATCAAACAACTATATTACACATTTCTTCTGTGCTAAAAAAGAGATTATTACATCAGTAGGTGGGTTTAAAGAGAAATATGATGGTGCACAGGATTATGATGTTATTTTAAGATGTTATGAGAAATCAAGAAAAGTGGCGCATGTAGCTAAGATTCTTTATCATTGGAGAATGCATCCTAATTCAACAGCTGCTAATCCACAGAGTAAATCTTATTGTCATGTTGCAGGACAGAAGGCTATACAGGATCACCTTGACAGAGTTGGTGTTAAGGGTGAGGTAATAATGAGTGAAGTATTCTGTACATACAGAGTAAAGTATGAAAGAGAATCCAGCCCATTAGTTTCAATTGTAATACCTAACAAAGATCATATTGCTGATCTTAAATTGTGCATAGATTCTGTTCAGGAGAAGAGTTCATATAGAAACATTGAATTTATTGTTGTAGAAAACAATAGTACGGAAAAAGAAACATTTGAGTATTATGATTCTGTTCAGAAACAGTATGATAATGTCAGAGTTGTTAAATGGGAGAAAGAATTTAATTATTCTGCAATTAACAATTTTGGTGTCAGGTTTGCTAATGGTGAGTATATTTTACTTCTTAATAATGATACAGAAATCATTAACCCAGAATCAATAGAAGATATGCTTGCAAACTGTATGCGTAAGGAAGTTGGTATTGTCGGTGCCAAGCTTTTCTATAATGATGATACTGTTCAGCATGGCGGAGTAATTCTTGGATTTGGTGGAGTTGCAGGACATGCATGCGTAGGAATTGACAAACGTGACCCTGGTTATTTTGCAAGGGCATTCTTAAGTTGTGATTATAGTGCAGTTACTGCTGCATGTATGATGATTTCTAAGGAGCTTTATAATGAAGTGGGTGGTTTCTCTGAGGAATATGCAGTTGCATTTAACGATGTAGATTTCTGCATGAAGGTAAGAGAAAAAGGATACCTTGTTGTATATGATGCATTTTCACAGTGGTATCACTATGAATCAAAGTCAAGAGGATTGGATGATACAGCAGAAAAAATGGAAAGATTCAAGGGCGAAGTAGACAGATTTCAGGAGAAATGGAAAAAACAGCTTGATGCAGGAGACCCATATTATAATAAGAATTTCTCACTTACAAAAGCTGTATTTATGCTGGATAAGGAATAGCTGGTTGTATGTGTAATTACACATGGATAAGGAAGATGGTATTTTTATGAAGATAATGAAACAAAAGATAAAACTGCTGTGTCCACAGCTTATATTTTTGATTGTGACATTCTGTATATTTATGCCATCATCTTTATTTCTTGGCAATATTGATCAATTTGCAGTGGGATTCACAGCACTTATACCGCTTCTTATGGCAGCGTCGTTAATTACGGCGGCAGTTGTTATACTGATAGGTCTGATTGTGCCAAAGAAGATATATAACATATATGCAGCAGTTATATTTGGCGGTGCACTTGCTGCTTATGTGCAGGGTAATTTCCTTAATCCGGATTTTGGTGTCCTTAATGGAAGGCAGATACAGTGGAGCCAGTTCAGGGTTAATGGAATAATAAGTACAGTTGTATGGATAGTACTTATAGTTGTTCCGGCAGTTATTGTATGCTTTAAGAAAGATATCATGACCAAGATAATGAAGTGGGGAAGCCTTTTTATAGCAAGCATACAGATTGTCACACTTGTGGTCCTTATTATATCTTCAAAAAGAACTGTTGATTATTCATATGTAGTGACTAAGAATAATGAGTTTGTGTTATCTTCGCAGGGCAATGTAGTGGTATTCATTGTTGATACACTTGATAATGATGATGCACAGAATTATGTTATTGACAGATACAGTGAAGAACTAAAGGATTTTACTTATTTTGATAATATGATAGGCGGCGGTGCACCTACAGCACTTGGAGTTCCGCTTATGCTTACAGGTTATCAGTATGATACCACACAGTCACTGGCTGATTACAGAAAGAAAGCATATGAAGAAGGTACGCTTATTCAGGATATGTCAGATAACGGATATGATGTTAAGTTGTATACTTCAAGTGAATATCTTAATGGAGTTAATCAGGAGGCAGTAGCCAATACTGCAGGTGGACAGAGATACAGAATATCAGACAAAGTTCAATTTTTTAAGAATATATATAAAATGTCGGCATTCTATGCATTTCCACAGATTATAAAACAGTATTTCTGGTTTTATGGTGATGATTTTGCAGCATGTCAGGCTCCAAAGAATAACAATATTATTCAATATGAACTGGATGATTCACAGTTGTATGCTGATTTTAAGAATAATAGCGGTATAACAGTTGATGCTGGAAATAAAACATTTACACTGTATCATATGGTAGGAGCACATGCACCATATGAAATGAATGAACAGTGTGTAGATGTGGGAGAAACAGGGACTTCTCTTGATAAGCAGATACAGGGTGTATTCAGATATATTAATGAATATATGCAGCAGATGAAGGATAAAGGTGTATATGATAACAGCACAGTTATAATTACAGCTGACCACGGCGGATATGGATTGTATGAACGTCCTGCTGTATTTGTGAAAATGGCTGATACTCATAATGATGTAATGCAGGTTAATTCAGATTCTGTAACATTTAAGAATCTGTATGCTACTTATGGCAAGGCAGCACTTGGACAGAAGAGTAATTATGGAAATACGCTTTTTGATATGGCTGGTGTTTCTCAGTCAAGATATCATGTAGCACCATGGGATGTGTCAAAAGGTATGTACCCGGCAGATGAATATCTTAAAAACAGAGATTATTCGGTGTTTAGAATAGATGGGGACGCTGTTAATCCACAGATATCTGTAATTAAAGATGAGCAGCAGATGAAGAATATTAATAATTAATGATGAAGCAGCAGCTATAGCCATGAAAGGTTTATAGCTGCTTATTTTTATACTGGTAATTTAGTTTATTATCTGATATAATCCATTCTGTTCACGCAGATGGACAAAAATATGACCGAACGAATAAACTGTGAGAGGGGATATTTATGAATGAGAATAATCAGCTGGTTCGTGCTTTAGGGCTTAAAGAATCAATTAGTATGACAATTGGAACCGTTGTAGGTGTAGGACTTTTTACCTGTGGTTCAGCACAGATAGGAAGTGTAGGCTCATGGATAATAGGATTTACCTTTGTTGCACTTCTTATATCTATATGGCCATGTCTTATATATGGAGAGATGTCTGCAGCACTTCCTTGTGCTGGTGGAACATATAATTATGCCAAGAGAGGACTTAACAGAGTATGGGCTAATATGGCAGGATGGCATTATATAGTATCTGTTGTAGCTATTGGTGCAGGTGAAACGCTTGCATTTGCCAATTATTTTAAGATTCTTATGGAACAGCTTGGAATAAGTATCGTTAAGCTTGATTCAAGAATTATAGCTATTATCCTTGTTGCAGTTTTCCTTATTCTTAATTTCAGAGGTATTGAGCAGTCAGGTAAGGCACAGACAGCATTCATGTTTTTCTTCTGGGGCTGTTCAGTGTGCTGGTTCCTTTATATGATACCTAAGGTTCATGTTGAATATTTTGGTGGAATAGCAATGAATTCATTGCCTCCATTTAATGAGATGATGTATATATTTGGTCTTGTATGGTGGTGCTATACAGGATTTGAGACATGCGTATCTATGGGAGCAGAGACTAAGTATCCACAGTATACACTTCCAAGAGCATTAAAGATTTCGGTATTTATGGTATTTGCACTTAACGCATTATTCCAGTGGTTTCTTGTAGGTCTTGTGCCTAAGGAGTTTTATGGAATTCTTGCAGCGGCAGATGCTCCATATGCAGAAGGACTTAAGGCAGTCGGACTTGTCGGATTCCCTATTATACTTTTATGTATTGGAATTGCATTTGGTGGGGATTTATCTACTATTAATCCGGGAATTGCTGCACCTGCAAGATACATTTATACAATGGCAGAAGATGGCGCATTACCAAAATTCCTTGGAAAGATTCATCCTAAGTTCAAGACACCATATGTTGCTGTTATTGTGGTTGGTGTTATCAATTTTATACTTATTGCAACAGGTTCAATTAATTACATAGCATCAGTATCGCTTATATCACTTGCTATATGTTATATGATAGGCTGCCTTTCATATATGGGGCTTAAGAAGAAGTATCCTGATATGAAGAGACCTTATAAGGCGCCCCTTGGAGTTATTGGATGTATATTTACAATTGTTGTGTATTGCTTCATGTTAATATTTGCAGATAAGGCAGCTCTTATTACAGCCGGAATTATAACCGTAATATGTGTAATATTTTATTTTGCATATTCTCACAGAAAAGAATGTGTTATGCCGACAATTGAGGAAGAGATTGGTGTTATAGAAGAACCGGATGAGCAGACTAAAGCTAAGATGGACAGACAGTACACCATATGGAAGGTATGCACAATTATTGTCACATGCATTGCACTTGGAATCTATATAATTCCAATGGTGCTGTAAGGAGGAATTATGAATCGTTATCAGTTTGAAGTACTTACATATATTGAAAAGAATGGTAAGAAAGATTATCCGATGAGAACTCTTTCAGATACATTAAAGATTTCAGGAACAGCTATATCTAAGGCTCTGGATGAATTAGAAAATGACATGCTTATTAAAAAATGTGGAGACCAGATGGAGATTACTGAAAAAGGTCTTGAGGCACTTGAGCCATATCGTGTAAAAAGAGCGGTTATTATGGCAGCAGGATTTGGTTCAAGAATGGTTCCGGTTACATTAGACAGACCAAAGCCTATGGTTGCTGTGAATGGAGTAAGAATTATTGATACATTACTTGATGCACTTGTTTCTGTAGGAATTAAGGATATAACTCTTGTAAGGGGCTATAAGAAAGAAAAATTTGATGAGATTCTTGATAAATATCCATTTATCAATCTTATTGATAACGATATATATGATAAAACCAATAATATATCATCAGCAATGGCAGCATTAGAACATATTGACCAGTGCTATTTATGTGAGGCAGACCTGTATATATCTAATCCGGCTATTATCACAAAGTATCAGTACTGCAGCAATATCCTTGGCTCTTATTCGTTAGAGACTGATGACTGGAGTTTTAAGCTTGATAATGGACATATAACAGATTACCAGAAGGGGAATACATATTGCTTTAATTATTATGGAATATCGTACTGGACTAAGGAAGACAGCGCAAGATTAAGAGAAGACTTTGCACAGGTATATAATGAAGAGCCGGAGGGCAATGATTATTTCTGGGAGTTCATTCCACTTGTGCTTCGCAAGGAAAGATATGCGGTAGAGGTAAGACCTTGCGAGAAATCAGATATTATGGAGATAGATAATTTTTATGAGCTGGTACAGTTAGATCCTTCTTATAAGGATTATCCGGGACAGGAACAGTAAATGCAGATATAAAGGGAAGGTAAATGTCTATGATATGTTATAAGGGAAAGGTTCTTACAGTAGACAGCAATGATACAGTAGCCGGTTATCTCGTTGAGGATAAAGGAAGAATCGTGTATGTTGGTAATGAACTGCCAGAACAGTATAAGAATGTGCAGACAGTTGAACTTGGAAAGAAGGTGCTGGTTCCGGCATTCGTAGATACACATCAGCATATGGCATCATTTTCTACATTTCACGCAGGACTTAATGTTATGGATGCAGAGTCCAATGAAGAGATTGCACAGATGGTTAAAGAATTCGTGCAGTCAAGCGGTAATAAAAAGACACTTATAGCATTCGGTGCGTCACCATATTCAGTTAAAGAAGGAAGACTTATAAGCAGGGAAGAATTAGATAAGGTATGCCCTGATAAGGAAATCATGGTTGTCAAATATGATGGACATGCGTGCATAATTAACAGCAAGCTTCTTGATAAGCTGAAGGGGAAAGTAAGTAAGTTAAGAGGTTATCACGAAGATACCGGTGAGATGAATCAGGAGGCATTCTTTGAATGCTCTGATTACATTACTAATTCACTTTCTATTATTGAACTGTTTAAGAATATGCAGATTGCCATTGATTTTCAGGCGTCTCATGGAATTGGCTGTATTCATACTGTAAGTGGTGTGGGTTTTACAGGCAATCTTGATATTACATTTGAAAAAATATTTGCAAAATCCTTAACTAATGGATTTCAGGTAAGAGTATTCCCACAGTCAATGAATGTTGATGTCGCATTAAAGAGAAAACTGCCAAGAATAGGCGGGTGTTTTGAATGTGCGCTTGACGGATGCTTCGGTTCACACGATGCAGCTATGAATGAACCATATATTGATTCTTTAGGCGGTGACGGAGTACTTTATTATGATGATGAAAAGGTTATTGATTTCTGCAAGAAGGCTAACAGAGCCGGACTGCAGATAGAGATGCATGCGATTGGGGATAAAGCATTTGACCAGGCATGCAGGGCACTTAAGGCGGCACTTGACGATTATCCAAGAAAAGACCACAGACATGGAATTATACATGACTGTCTTCCAACTGAAGAGGGAATTAAGATATGCAGGGACTATAATATACAGATGCCTGTACAGAGTGCTTTTATTAACTGGAAACAGGAACCTGATGAGTATCTTGAAAGTATTATGGGTAAAGAAAGAACAGAAAGGCTTAATCCGCTCAGAACATTTAATGAGAATGGAATAGTTGTTTCGTGCGGTTCTGATGCTCCATGTACATCACCGGATCCTATCGTATGGATTGACAAAGCTGTTAATAATATGAATCAGTCTCAGGCAGTATCGGTTCAGGAAGCACTAAGGATGTGTACATATAATGGATATTATGTAACATTTGACGAGAAAGAAAGAGGAAGCCTTGAGGCAGGAAAGATTGCCGATATGGTGGTTCTTTCAGATGATTTGTATTCAGTTGACAAGAAGGATATAAAGAACATTAAGGTAGAGGGACTTATACTTTCGGGGAAAAAGTATGAATCATGCAGAGAAAATGTAATCAAAGCAGTGATTCGAGGAATGTTCTCAGGAAACATGGCATAAGGAGATATGTATAATGAGAAAAGAAGAGTTTTATGTATTGAACAGTTTGTATAATGGAAGCATTGGAAGAGCTGGCTGCACTTATGATGTTGAGGAGACAAAAGCTCTTAATGACACAGATATTTATAATAAACTTGTAAAAACAGGGTATATTGAAAAAGAGTCTGGTAGTATTACAAAGACTGGATTAGAGGCGCTTGAACCATACAGGGTTAATAATGCCGTTATTCTTGCAGCTGGCGCATCTACACGATTTATTCCTTTATCACTCGAACAGCCAAAGGGTCTTTTTGAAGTAAAGGGTGAACGTCTTATTGAGAGACAGATAAAGCAGCTTCAGGATGCTGGTATTAAGAATATTACAGTTGTACTTGGCTATAAGAAGGAGATGTTTTACTATCTTGAAGACAAGTATGGTGTAAAGTTCATTATTAATGATTCATTTAATATAAAGAATAATATTGAAAGTCTTTATCTTGCAAGAAAAGAACTTAAGAATACGTACATATGCGTAAGTGACAGTTATTATATAGAGAATCCGTTTAATCAGTTTGAATATCATACATTTTATTCAGGTTATTATGGAAAGGAAACAACAGATGAAGTATATGCAAGAGCTGATGGATTTGGAAAGATAACAAGAATTGCTAAGGATAATAAGATTGATGGCTATGTTCTTATGGGACATTCATTCTGGAGAAAAGAATTCTCAGAAGCATTTATTAATCAGGTTGAGGCTGTCCGGGAATCTGGAATATATAATAACTGCTATTGGGAGATTCTTGTAAAGGATAAGCTGGATGAAATGCCTGATATTTATTTTAAGGAATATCTTCCGGGTAATATATTTGAATTTGATTATTTTGATGAGCTTAGAAAGTTTGATTCACAGTATCTTGGACATACGCACAGTGAGATAATAAGAAATATCAAGCTTGTATTCAGATGTGATGAGGAAGATATAATTGATTTCAGAAATGTAAGCGAAGGAATGACCAACACATCATTTATATTCAAGATTGACGGAGTTGATTATATATATAGGCATCCGGGCGATGGAACAGAAAGTATAATCAATAGAAGAAATGAAAAAAAATCACTTATCAAAGCCAAAGAAGCAGGTGTAGATCCTACATACATATATGCAGATGTTAATGAGGGCTGGAAGATATCCATATTCATTCCAGAATTCAGAGAACCTGATTATAATTCTTTTGAGGACTCAAAGAAGATATTGGCTGTTTTAAGAAAGCTGCATAAGGCAGATATAACAGCTGATTATGGAATGAAACCTTGGGAAGATGCACTTGATATGGAGAAGCTTCTTGAGAAGAAAGATCCTGTGTGCTTCGTTCAGTATGAAGGACTTAAGAACAGCATAGGACAGTTGTATAAGATGACTCTTGGAGATGGTATTGAAAAATGCTTCTGTCATGGAGATACATATAAGCCGAACTGGATGATAAGACCGGATGGAAGTGTCATACTTATTGACTGGGAGTATTCTGGATATTCTGACCCGGGAATTGATGTTGGATATTATGTGGTTGATGCCATGTATGATTTTGATAAGGCTGAGGAATTCATAAAGGAATACCTCAGGAAGATTATAATGAGACAACAAGATTTCATTATATGGCATATATTGCTATTATTGCGTACTACTGGTTTGTATGGGCTATGTACAGGGAATCATGTGGTGCAGATATGGGAGAGGCATTGGAGAACTGGCGAGACATGGCAGTTAAATATGCTGAGTACCTTTTGAAATAAATAATATTAAAAGGACACTGTATTATGTAAGAACAGTGTCCTTTTTTGTGTGCAAAACATGTAAAATTTATATTGGGTATGTAAAAAAAGTATATCGGATATGTAAAAACACCTTTCAATAATTGATAATAAGTGATATGATTAATTATTGTGTTGGATGACTCTGACACAATCAATAAAATCTTCAAAAGAGGAGTCATTTATGGAAATATTATCGACAGCCTTAGGTTATGTAATGAATTTTTGTTACAAATTGCTGCATGATTATGGATTGGCAATTATATTATTCACTCTGATAAGTAAGATTGTTCTCTTACCTGTATCAATCTGGGTACAGAAGAATTCAATTAAAATGGTTAAGATGCAGCCTGATATTAACAGGATTTTTATTAAGCATTATGGGGATAAGGATGAGATAGCAGAGGAACAGTCTAAGCTTTATAAAAAAGAAAAATATAATCCACTGGCATCACTTATACCTCTTATTATACAGATAATACTTCTGCTTGGAGTTGTTGCAGTTATCAAAGACGGAATTAATGAAGGTGTTGCGAACATGAAGTTCTGTGGCTATGACCTTACATGGATTACTACAAAACAGTGGGGATTATCAATAATAACACCAATTATAGCAGGTGTCTCAGCATGGCTTTTATGTGTTGCACAGAATGCAAGTAACGTATTACAGGCAGAACAGAGTAAGCTTAATAAGTATGGTATGATGATATTTTCAGTAGGTCTGTCGTTATATTTAGGATGCTTTGTATATGCAGGAGTAGCTCTTTACTGGACTGCCAGCAACATATTTGCAATTCTTCAGTTATATCTTCTTAACTGGGCGATTAATCCTAAGAATTATGTTGATTATGAGGCTCTTGAGGAAACTAAGAAAGAACTTGCAGAGATTGAAGCTCTTGGTACGAAAAAAGGTAAAAGAAACAAAGAAGATATTAAGAGAGAAAAAGCTGATTATAAAAAGTTTTTCTCTGTTGTTAATAAACATCTTGTCTTCTATTCAGAGGGCTCAGGTTTTTATAAGTATTTTAAAGGGATAATTGAATACATACTTAATAATACGAATATTACAATTCATTATGTAACAAGTGATCCAGATGATCAGATATTCAGAATTGCAGAAAAAGAAAGTAAGATTAAACCTTATTATATAGGGGAAAAGAAACTTATAACACTTATGATGAAGATGGATGCAGATGTTGTTGTTATGACTATGCCTGATATTGAGAATTATCACATTAAGAGAAGTTATATCAGAAAAGATATTAATTATGTTTATGTTCCTCATGGCATGGACAGCCTTAATATGACAATGCGAACCGGATCAATGGATCATTATGACTCTGTATTATGTACAGGAAAGATTCAGAAAGAAGAAATAGAAAAAACTGAAGAAGTGTATAATCTTCCTAAGAAGGAGCTTGTCGAGTGGGGATATTCATTGCTTGATGAGATGCGTGAGGATTATGCAAAGATGCCAAAGAAGGAAAATGATATTAAGTCAATACTTATTGCTCCATCATGGCAGAAAGATAATATTGTAGACAGCTGTCTTGAGGACATACTTGATAATCTTAAGGGACATGGTTATAAGATTACAGTCCGACCACACCCACAGCATGTAAGACATATGCCTGAGAAGATGGAAGGACTTAAAGAAAGATATAAGGATGATACAGATATAGAGATTCAGACTGATTTTTCATCAAACAGTACTGTTTTTGAGGCAGATCTTATGATTACAGACTGGTCAGGTATAGCATATGAATATGCTTATACTACATGTAAACCGGTTCTTTTCATTGATACACCAATTAAGATAATGAATCCTGAATACAAAAAGATTGGAATTGAGCCACTTAATATATGGATGAGATATGAAATCGGGCGTGTACTTAAGCTTGATGAAATTGATAAGACAGCTGATACAGCAGCAGAGATGCTGGCAGCTTCTGATACATATAAGGACAGCATAGACAGATTTGTTAAAGAATATGTGTATAATCTTGGCAGTAGTGCATCGGTTGGAGCTAAATATATTATTCAGGAAATTCAAAAAGCAATTAAAAGACATAAGGAACAAGAGTAACGTCAGATTACTAGGAGGGGATTATGCAGGCAATTATTTTAGCAGCGGGAATGGGAAAGCGTTTAAAGGAACTTACCCAGAATAATACCAAATGTATGGTAAAGGTTAATGGAGTATCGCTTATAGACAGGCTTTTGCATCAGCTTGAGAAACAACATCTCTCAAGAATAGTGATTGTTGTGGGCTATGAAGGACAGAAGCTGATTGATTATATAGCGACATTGGGAATTAAGACACCAATTTCATATATTGATAATGCGGTATATGATAAGACAAACAATATTTATTCACTTGCGCTGGCAAAGAATTATCTTATGGAAGAAGATACTCTGCTTTTTGAATCAGATGTAATTATTGAGGATTCTGCAATTGATGAACTTGTAAAAGATCCGAGAGATATACTTGCCATGGTAGATAAATATGAGAGCTGGATGGATGGTACATGTGTAAAGCTTGACGAATATGATAATATTGTTGCATTTGTTCCAGGAAAGAGCTTTGATTTTAAGGAAAAAGAGGAATACTATAAAACTGTAAATATCTACAAATTCAGCAAACATTTTTCACAGGATATATATGTTCCTTTCCTTGAGGCATATTGTAGTGCATTAGGAGAAAATGAATATTATGAACAGGTTCTTAGAGTTATAACGATGCTGGACACACCTGGAATTAAAGGTATGAGATTATCAGGTCAGAAATGGTATGAAATAGATGATGAACAGGATCTTGATATAGCAACAACACTTTTTGCTCCAGATGATGAGACAAGAATTAACCTTATGCATAAAAGATATGGAGGATTCTGGAGATATCCGGGATTGTTGGATTTCTGTTATCTTGTTAATCCTTATTATCCGCCTAAAAAGCTTAAGGATGAACTGCGTGCAAGCTTTGATACACTTTTGACAGAATATCCTTCAGGTATGGGAGTTAATTCTTTACTTGCAGCTAAGAATTTTGGTGTTCATAAAGACAACATAATAGTTGGAAATGGAGCCGCAGAACTTATTAAGTCACTTATGGAGAGCTTTTCTGGAAAGACAGGCGTTATCAGACCTACATTTGAAGAATATCCTAACAGATATGCTGTTGAAGACGAAGTGGTATTTACACCGTCAAATGATAATTATACATATTCAGTTGAAGAACTGATAGAGTTCTATACATGCAACAAAGTAGATAATATTATTATTATTAATCCTGATAATCCATCTGGTAATTATCTGAAAAAGGAAGAAATTATAAGATTAATAAAATGGACAGACAGTCAGGGAATAAAGCTGGTGGTTGATGAGTCATTTGCTGATTTCTCAGATGAACCGGATAATTCTCTTATAGAACAGAAATTTATCGAAACATATAGAAGATTATATGTTATGAAAAGTATATCTAAATCATACGGTGTACCGGGACTGAGGCTTGGAATCCTTGTTTCCTCAGATACAGCAGCGATTGCAGCAATGAAAAAAGATGTTGCAATATGGAATATTAATTCATTTGGAGAGTATTATCTTCAGATTGCAGAAAAGTATAAGAAAGATTATGCAGCTGCAATGGACAAATTCCGCGTAGAAAGAAAAAGGTTCTATAATGAACTGGAGCAGATATCTGGTATAAGAGTTATCCCATCACAGGCTAATTATTTTATGATTGAGATAACTAATGGAATGACAGCAAAAGAACTTATGATAAAACTGTTTAAGAATCATTATCTGCTTATAAAGGATCTTACATCAAAAGTACATGATGGAAAACAGTATATAAGAATTGCAATCAGAAATGATGCAGATAACAACAAGATGCTTGAAGCATTAAAAAAGGAACTTAATTAAAAAGGAGATAAAAAGTATGTTGACATTATTAAATTTAAATGTAGCAGGTTACATTGACCCATCTGTTATGACTTATGCCATTCAGGCTATTGCCGGAGTGATAATTGCTGTTGGTGCATTTCTTGGTATTTATTTAAGAAAGGCAAAGAAAAAGCTTAATAACAAGCTTGGCATTGATGAAAACAGAAACAAGGAAGTTGAGACAGATGATATCGTTATCAACGAATCAAAATAATAAATGAATTTTCAGGACGCCGTTTCAACACGGCGTCTTTTTCTTGATTTGTTATTGATAAAAGTATAAAATAGTATGGCGTTATATCAATAAAAACAGTGAGGTAATTATGAGTAACAATACAGATAATAATATGCAGGAAATTAAGCCGGATATATTTGATAAGATTATGCATCTGCCGGGTCTGAGGGTGTTTGAACCATTGTATAAGAAGTATAAGGAAGTACTTCTGTATCTTTTCTTTGGAGTACTTACAACAGTGGTGAGTATAGGTTCATATGCATTCTTTAATGTTACACTTGGAATTAATGAGCTTATTGCAAATGTTATTTCATGGGTGCTTGCAGTACTTTTTGCATTCTTTACTAACAGGATATGGGTGTTTGCAGCACCAACTAAGACTGTGGAAGAATTTATGAAACAGTTAGTTTCATTTGCAGGTGGAAGAGTATTAACTCTTGTAATTGAGGAGATAATTCTTCTTGTATTCATTACAATGCTGCATTTCAACAGTATGTTAATAAAGTTTATTGCGCAGGTGGTTGTAATTATACTTAATTATGTTATAAGCAAGCTGCTTGTATTCAGAAAAGATAAGAGTAAGAAGTAAAAGGAGAAGGTAATGGAAAAGAATGTATTAGAGTTTCTTGAAAACTCACAGAGAATGTATGGGGAAAAGACAGCGTGTGCGGACATGAATAATGAACTTACATACACACAGCTTATGAATCAGGCAAAGTTCATAGGAAGCTGTCTCTCACTTAAGATTAAGCCTACACAGGGAGTTCCTGTGTATATGGATAAGACATGTAATACATTATCTTTATTTATGGGAATTGTGTATGCAGGCGGATATTACTGCATGCTTGATACAACTCATCCGGCTGAGAGAATTAATCTTATATTAGATACGATTAAGGCAGATATTCTGGTTGTAGATAATAAGTCAGCCAAGAAAGCAGAAAAGCTCGGATTTCAGGGCGAGATTATTAATCTTGACGAATTACTTGAAGAATACGATGGACAGGCTGTGGATTCAGAGGCTCAGGAAAGACTGGGAAAGATAAGAGAACAGGCACTTGATACAGATCCTCTGTATTCAATCTTTACATCAGGTTCAACAGGAGTTCCTAAGGGAGTTATTGTCAATCACCGTTCAACAATAGATTTTATTGATTGCTTTACGGAAACATTTGGAATTACTAATGAGGATGTTATAGGTAATCAGGCACCTTTTGACTTTGATGTATCAGTTAAGGATATATATTCAAGTTTAAAGACAGGCGCAACCTTACAGCTCATTCCTAAGATGTGCTTCTCATTTCCAACCAAGCTGCTTGATTTCCTTGATGACAGAAAGGTTACAACTATTATATGGGCTGTATCAGCGTTATGTATTGTAACAACTCTTAATGGATTCGAGTATAAGAGACCATCTTCACTTAACAAGATTATGTTCAGCGGAGAGGTTATGCCTATAAAGCATCTTAATGCATGGAGAGTGCAGTATCCGGATGCAATGTTTGTTAATCTTTACGGACCAACAGAGATAACATGTAATTGTACATATTATGTTATTGACAGAGAGTTTGGTCTTGACGAGAAGCTTCCGATGGGAAAGCCATTTGCCAATGAAAGAGTATTCCTGTTAGATGACGAGGATAAGCTTGTTGATGCAGGCAGACCAGGAGAGTTAGGAGAAATATGTGTATCTGGAACAGCTGTAACCATGGGGTATCTGCGTAATCCTGAAAAGACAGCAGCAGCATTTGTACAGAATCCTCTTAATGACAGATATCTGGAAACTATATACCGCACAGGTGATCTTGGTTACTATAGTGAAGACGGTGAACTTTTCTTCTCATCTAGAAAAGACTTCCAGATTAAGCATATGGGACACAGAATCGAGCTTGGCGAAATTGAGACATACATGAATGCTATAGAGGGACTCCTTAGAAGCTGCTGTATATTTGATACAGATGAGAATAAGATTCTCGGATTCTTTGAGATAGAAGGAGCAAGTGAGCTTGACAGAAAGGGCGTAACACATGCCCTCAAAGATAAAGTGCCACAGTGGATGATTCCAAATGTGCTTGTTAAGGTGGAAACAATGCCTCTTACTAAGAATGGTAAGATTGACAGAAAAGAACTTATGAAGATATATAAAGAACAGGAGGCATAGAATGTTAGGAGTTAATGAATTAAAAGAGATTGCCATAAAATGTGGAACACCATCGTATATATTTGACACAGATGAGCTATGTGCAAGGATTGATGCCATTCAGCAGATTCTAGGATGTGGAGTTACAGTGTGTTATGCAATGAAGGCCAATCCGTTTCTTATAAGCGTGCTTGACAAGAAGCTTGATAAATTCGAGGTATGTTCTCCAGGTGAATTTGCAATATGCGAAAAAGAGGGCATAAACAGGGAGAAGATAGTCCTTTCGGGTGTTAATAAGGAAAAGAAAGATATCCTCTACACAATGAAGACAGGTGCTGTTGGAATCTACACTGTGGAATCGCTTAACCAGCTTGAACTTATCAATTCATGTGCAGTTGAGTGTGGTATTAAAGTTAAGGTCCTTATAAGAGTTACAAGCGGCAACCAGTTCGGTATTAATGAGCGTCAGGTATATGAGATTGCAGACAGAAAGGATGAACTTAAGGGAATTATTATTGAGGGAATCCAGTGCTATTCGGGAACACAGAAGAAAAAATTAAGCCAGATAGAGTCAGAGGTTGTGTGGTTACAGGCAATAGCACATACATGTGAGGCTGAACATGGTGTTAAGCTTAATGAGATTGAATATGGACCAGGTCTTTCAGTCGATTACTTCGTTACAGATAAATGTGATGCAATGAATACTGATTTTGACGAGCTTAAAGAGTTTGCTGCGATGATTAAAGAAATGTCCGAAAAATTCAATGTTACTCTTGAGATGGGGCGATATATTGCAGCTACCTGTGGAGTTCTTATAAGCAGAATTGCTGATATGAAGATGAATGACACAACAAGATATGCAATTATTGACAGCGGAATTAATCATATTAATTATTATGGACAGGCTATGGCTATGAAGAAACCAAGATGTGAATTCATTCCAATGGAGTACACAGAAGAGTTTGCTGATGGCGTAGATCATGATGTGGAAGTGTACTCACAGGGAGTGCAGCCATATAACATATGCGGTTCATTATGTACAGTAGGAGATGTAATTGTTAAGAATCTTGAATTAAAGGATGCTAAGATTGGTGATATGATAGCGTTTTATAATATTGGTGCATATTCTGTCACAGAGGGAATTTATCTTTTCTTAAGCCGCAGAATGCCGGCAATTGTGATGTATTCTAAGAAAAATGGTTACAGAGTTATAAGAAAACCTATTGAAACATTTTTAATAAATAGCAGTAATACACAATAATTTTACAATTTTGTAACAAAATATGATTGACTATATGCGAATGAGAAGATAGAATGTTTTCTGTTCACAGATGTGTGATCAATAGATTTTAATATTTGCGAGGTTTATTATGGATCAGTTATTAGACATTTTGAATGAAATTAACAGTGATGTGGATTATGAAATTTGTGATACTCTTATCGATGATGGTATATTCAGCTCATTTGATATTGTATCACTTGTTGGTGAGTTAAACGATGCATTTGACATCGATATCACACCAGTTGATATAGTACCTGAGAACTTTAATTCAGCAGAAGCTATGTGGGAGATGATTCAGCGTCTGCAGGATTAATCCGGAAAGCGGGGTAAAATAATATGTCACTAGTTTCTACCGGATTTCTGGTATTTTTATTAGTGGGAGTAATTGTATATTATCTTATACCTAAGAAGGCACAGTGGGCATGGCTTTTGATATTAAGCTATGCCTACTATTTATGTTCGGGATATAAGACGGTTGTATTTATATTACTTACAACAATTGTTACTTTTACATCAGGAATCCTTTTAGAGAGAACAGAGGATAATCTTGCCAGGAGCCTTAAAGCAGAAGGGCTTGCAAGAGAGGATAAAAAGGCTTTAAAAGAAAAGGCAAAGACATATAAAAAGAGGGTTGTAGTTATTGCTCTTCTTCTGGTATTTGGTGTGCTTGCAGTTGTTAAGTACCATAATTTTGCGATTGAGAATGTTAATGGCATAATTAAGGCATTTGGTGGCAATGGCAGGATATCAACATTTACACTGCTTCTTCCACTTGGAATATCTTTCTATTCATTCCAGTCGATATCATATGTTATTGATGTATACAGAGGCAAGGTAAAGGCATGTAATAACATTTTTAAATATGCTTTGTTTGTTTCGTATTTTCCTCAGATAACACAGGGACCTATCGGGAGATATGACAGACTTGCACCACAGTTTCTGGCAGAGCACAAGTATGATCTTGCAGTTATCCAGCATGGATTGCAGCGTATGGCCTGGGGACTTTTCAAAAAGTTCATTATAGCTGACCGTGCAGGAGTCGTGTCTGATCTGGTATTTAATAATCCAGGCCAGTATCATGGAATATATGTAATAATAGGCGTTCTAGCGTATTGTGCACAGCTATACGGAGATTTTGCCGGTGGAATCGATATGGTTATGGGTGCTTCCGAGATGTTTGGAATCCACCTGGATGATAATTTCAGGCAGCCATTCTTCTCTCATTCTATTGGAGAGTTCTGGCGCAGATGGCACATAACACTTGGTACATGGATGAAGGATTATGTGTTCTATCCGTTCAGCCTGAGTAAAGCCATGAATAAGCTGGGTAAGTTCTTCAAGAAACACAGCAAAACAAGATTTGGTAAATATATGGCGAAGGCATTGCCTATATGTCTGGCAGATTTACTCATATTCTTTATAGTAGGTGTATGGCATGGGGCAGCATGGAAGTATATCGTATATGGTATGTACAATGGTATAATCATGAGCTTTAGCAGTATTATGGCACCTGTTTATGAAAAAATGTTTAAAATAACACATATTAACAAGACTGCACGCTGGTACAGAGGATGGCAGATAATAAGAACATTTATACTTGTTAATATAAGCTGGTATTTTGATAACGCAGCTACTCTTACAGATGCATTCAGACTTATGGGAAATACATTTAAACATGCATCATTCAGCATGGATGCAGTTGTAAAAATGTCTGGAAGCCAGCTGGATTTGATTATATTACTTGCAGGCTGCTTTGTATGGCTTATTGTAAGCATACTTAAAGAGAAAGGCATTGTAATCAGGGAAGCTCTTGACAGAAAGCCGCTGATTATCAGATGGGCTGTATATATAGCTCTTGTTATGTCGGTTGCAATGCTTGGCTATATTTCTAATACATCGGGTGGATTTATGTACGCCCAGTTCTAATCAGAGGTGCAGGATACCATGAAGAAGAAAGCATTTAGAGAGATATTAAAATATGTGAGGGTGATAGTATTCTTTGCGGTTATAACTATACTTGTTGAAGCGGTTAATTATGTAATGGTTCAGCCGGGGTATGCAAGATATATAATCCATACAGTTGACAATCCGGATGATGGCTCTGATTATGATTGCATTGTAGTGGGAGCTTCACATGGAAGGCTTCAATTGACCCACATTATTTTCTGGAAATGGAATATGCAGTTAATCCAATTAATATGTGTATTCAGGGCGCCACGGTTATTGATAATTATTATATGATCAGAGAAGCGTGCAATAATAATGACGTAAAGAAGATAATTCTTGAACTTGATTATCAGTACTGGAATAAGAATCTGAAACGTGATTCGGATTTTGGAGATCTTCTTGTATATGGGCAGCTTCCGTTTACAAGTCTTAAAATGGAGTATATAGTAAGCCAGCTTATGGATAAAGACTTCAGGACAATATATTTCAGAAGATATGCATTTGCAAAAAATTGGAAAACGGCTAAGAAATATATGGCTATAAAGAAGACTGATGAATATAAGAATTTCCAGATTGAGGGTGTTGCCGGAATTGATACAGAAGGACCATATCAGGGATTGGGATTTTTCTATCGAACCAAGGTAACTGATAAGAAGGGAAAGCTTAATCCATCATCATGGACATATGATGATCTTAATCCTAAGGTGCAGAAATATTTTCAGAAGATAGTTAAGTATTGTAAGGACAATGGAATTGAGCTTATATGTGTTACTGCACCAATTCCACCATCGTCGGTTGTTTCGGGTGGTGCCAATGAGGCTGATACATATTTTAGGCAGATATGTGATGAGAATAATGTAAGGTATATAGATGGCAATCTTATTAAGAATGAGATTCTTAATGTAAGTGATGATGATTTCTCTGACTGGGAAGGCCATATGAACGGAGAGCTTGCTGAGCAGTTCTCAGAGGTACTCACAGATATACTTAAAAAGGATGATTGTTCAGAATATTTTTACAGCAGTTATGATGAGTGCATAGAGGCAATTAAAGCGAGGGGCAATGAGTAATAGAATATTAAAATATGTCAGGGCTGTGGTGTTTATTGCCATAGTGGCCGGGCTTATCAAATGTATGGATTATGCGATGATGCCATCAGGCTATATAAGATACATTATACATGAGGCTGACAATGCAGATACTGATGAAGGATATGACAATATAATAATTGGAGCTTCACATGCAAGATCTGCTATAAATCCAGTAAAGCTCGATGAAGCCGGGGCATCTGACAATGCATTTAATCTTGCAATACCAGGCGAGACTGTAACGGATTCATATTATCTTTTAATGGAGAGTGACAGACATAATAATGTAAAAAGAGTTATATATGACCTTGATTATCAGTACTGGTGCAATTATGCAGAGAGGGAGTTTGAAGACTGTTTCATATACACATGGCTTCCTTTCAGTAATGTAAAGCTTAAGTATATAGCTGATAATCTGCTCACAAAGGATTTTCGTACGGTATATTCAAAGAGATGGGCTTATGAGATATCACCGTCTGCTATTATGAATAATCTTAAGGTTAAGAACAGCGCGGCGTACCGCAACTACAGTATGGATGCAGTTGAGATACATGATGCCGGAGGACCTTATTCAGCCAAAGGATTTTTCTATAGAGATATGAAGATGGACAGCCTCGTGCCATCTGATATTGTTGCATGGGATGAGAGTGGAATCAGTGATAAGGTTCTGGATTCATTTGAAAAGACTGTCCAATATTGTAAGAAGAATAATATTGAACTGGTATGCGTTACATCACCTATTACGCCGACAACATCAGTTAACGGTTATTCGGAACAGGCAGGAGCGTATTTTACGAGGCTTTGTGAAGAATATGGTGTTGAATATTATGATTTCAATCTGTTAACAATGGATACACTTCCAAGAACAGATGATGACTTCTTTGATGAAGAAGGTCATATGCTTGGAGAACTTGCCGACAGATATTCAGATATACTGGCATCAGTTCTTCTTGACAAATGTGACAAAAGTACCGCTTTTTATGGTACTTATGCACAGTTAGAGCTGGCAGTTTATGAAAATTATGTGACAAAACAGTGAAACTGACAAAATATGCTTGCTATAAACATAACAATGTGCTAAACTTCATTCACTGCATATGTTGAATCTGCAGGTAGTAAAGAGTCGTGATGTACTACATATCTGTTATTGCATTTGGGACACTTAGCTGCGCCAGAGGAAGTCATATGTATTAATAATACGCCTGCTATGCAGGCACTTTACGCCGGTGTGGCGGAACTGGCAGACGCACAGGACTTAAAATCCTGCGGGACTTATACTCCCATACGGGTTCGATTCCCGTTGCCGGCATATTAATAAAGAGCTGTACATAACTATGGTTATGTATGGCTCTTTTTTCTTGCTATATAGAAGTACAAGTCGTACAATTAAGGAAGATTATTACGATGGGGGACAATCAATGATTAATAATAGAAAACGCATTATTATAATTTCTGTTCTTAGTGCAGCAGCAGTTGTGGCGGCTATCATGTGTGTTGTTATGACACGCAGAATAAGAGGAGGTAATCCTACAGGAGAGGCTTTATCACAGAATGTTAATCCGATAGAGTCTTCTTCACAGACAGAAGAACCAACTGTGTATGTAGATAATACGGTCGACATAATTGACGTTAATTCGAAGACAAGACCATTTGCAGTGTCTGTTAATAATACACCAGTAGCTGTACAGGTGCAGACCGGACTTAATAAGGCATATATTGTATATGAACTTCCAACAGAGAGTTATACATGCAGACTTCTTGCCTTGTTCAAGGTAGAGGATTCAGATGTTACAGATGAAGCACCACAGGAGATTGTTGGGTCAGGCAATGTAAGTCAGACAGATACGGTTATTGGAACAATAAGAAGTGCAAGACATAATTTCCTTGATTTCTGTTTTGAATCAGATGCGATATTTGTACATTTTGGCGGAAGCACTTACGCTGAGAGTGATGAGGCAAAGACTGGAATTAACTGGATTAACGGCTTCTACAACAGTGCATATTACTGGAGACATAATCCGGAAGGACTTGCAACAGAGCACACAGCATATACATCGCTTTACAGGTTAAAGAGTGCAGTACAAGAAAAAGGCTTTAATGCTGAGGCTGAGAATGCATCGGATACAGTGCTGCTTAATTATGATGTATCAGATGTTGACCTTTCAAAAAGAGAAGATGCAATCAGTGCATCTTCTGTGTATGTGCCTTACAGCAGTTATCAGTACACAACATTTACATATGATGCTGCGTCAGGCAATTACTTAAGATTCGCGAGTGGCGAGCCAAGTATTGACCACGAAACAGGCAAGCAGTTTAATACTAAGAATATTATTGTGCAGAAGATTACACACAGCATGATGGATGATAATTACTGCTGGAATCTTCATACTGTTGGCAGAGGGGAAGGCTATTACATAACTAACGGTTATGCTGTTCCAATCCAGTGGAGTAAGTCAGACCGTTATTCCAAGACAGTGTATACATATGCAGATGGAACAGAGATTAATGTAAGTGATGGAAGAACATACATAGAAGTGTCTGATGTAACTATGACTGTTGAAGTGGAATAGTACAATAGATGGAAGCATATACTTCTATTATTCAACAATAATGGAGGTGTGCATTGTGAACAAGACAATCAAAAAACTTAATATAACAATGATAATAGGGATTCTGGCAGTATGGGTGTCAGGGTCCCTGTTTCATTTTGTGTATGACTGGACGGGAAGGAATACATTTGTCGGGCTGTTTTTTCCAACTAATGAATCAACATGGGAACATATGAAGCTGACGTTCCTGCCTATGAATCTGTATGGAATCTATACATGGTATGCATTAAAGGACAGATACGAAGCAAGCGGCTTTGCGGTTTTACTCGGTGCAAATGTGGCAACATGGGCAATTCCGTTTCTGTACTACACATATATGGGAGTACTCGGATTTTCAAAAATGTGGCTTGATATTGCAACATTTTTTGTGGCAGTGCTAATCGGTTTCGCTGTGGAGTATCATGTGTTAAGATGTGCCGGGCATGAGAGCTTTGTACTTGGAACATGGATTATGGCAATTGTTGATTTTGTGATGGCAGCAGCATTTGTTTCATGCTCGTATGGTGCGCCTGAACTTGGCATATTTGCAAAACCTTAAAAATAACAGTTGACAATATCTAATTATAATAGTATGCTATAACTGTACTAATCAATATAGTACAGTTATTACGCAAGCTTGTAACCAGTTAAAATAAACACAGAAAGGAATGGAACATGTTCACTATAGATGTCATGTCGCGAGTGCCAGTCTATGAACAGCTCATTAAGCAGGTGGAAGACCAGGTGCTTAAAGGGATTATGAAGGAAGGCGATAAGATGCCATCGGTACGGTCTTTGTCGATGGAACTGTCTACTAATCCGAATACAATCCAGAAAGCATACATGGAGCTGGACAGAAGAGGAATTCTGGTGAGTGTACCGGGAAAGGGCTCTTTTATATCGGCAGAAGCGTTAAAGATTGTCGGGAATCAGTCTAAGGAAAAGCTTTCAGATCTTAAGGCGATTGTAAGAAAGCTTGCATACGCAGGGGTGAGTAAGAGTGAGATAACAGATATGATTGAGGAGGTTTATAAGAAAATATGATAGAGGTAAAAGGTGTTACTAAATCATTTGATGACTTTACAGCACTTGACAATGTTACCTGTAATATAGCGGAGGGCTGTATATATGGTATGGTTGGTTCTAACGGTGCAGGAAAGTCTACGCTGCTAAGAGTCCTGTCAGGGATATATAAGGCAGATAAGGGAGAAGCAATAATCGATGGAATTAATGTGTATGAGAATACATACATGAAGAATAAGCTGGTGTTCGTTGCAGATGAATTATTCTTTCTTGCAGGCACGAACATGAAGAGCATGGCTAAGTTCTATAGTTCAATATATGATAATTTTGATATGGACAGATTCGCAGAACTTACGAAAAAATTTGGACTTGATCCATCTAAGAGTATATCAAACTTTTCAAAAGGAATGAAGAGACAGGCAGCTATAATACTTGCACTTTCAACCAGAGCTAAGTATATGTTCTTTGATGAAACATTTGACGGGCTTGATCCTGTTATGCGTAATCTTGTCAAGAAGTTAATATGTGGTGATGTTGCAGATAATAACGCTACTGTTATAGTTACATCACATTCATTAAGAGAGTTAGAAGACTTATGTGATCATTTGTCACTTCTTCACAAAGGCGGGCTGGTGCTAGACAGCGATGTATTTGAACTAAAGACGAGTCAGTTCAAGGTACAGGTAGCTTTTAAGGATGATTTTGATGAGAGTAAGTTTGAGGGCATTAGGATTACTAGATACCGTCAGGAGGGTTCAGTTGCCAACATGATAGTAAGTGGTGACAGGGAACAGACTATTGACATTATAAATGCCATGAATCCGGTAGTATTTGATGTCCTCCCGCTTACACTTGAAGAGGTATTTACTTATGAGATGGAAGCGCTCGGTTATACATTTGATGTGAAGGGGGATAAGACGCATGAATAATAAGAAAGTATTCAGCTTTCATATGTTTTTACAGACATTGAAGCAGACAAGGCTTGCAGGCTTTATAATGATGGCGGTAATTACACTTATATCAGTTGTACCGATTATTTCATCATTAAGCTATATTAAAGAATATAAACAGGTTAATAATGTAGGTGGAATTTCGGGGAATTATTTTCTGGTATTAGTATTCATAATTGTTGTACCTGTTATATCATTGATAGTATGGAGTTTTCTTAATAAGAGAAGCAGCAGTGATTTTTATCATTCAATTCCATATACAAGATTGTGCATATATCTTAGCAAGACGGCAGCAATACTTACATGGATTGCCGGAATACTTGTTGTGTCATATGTATCACAGGCAGTTTTATTCATGGCTAACAGGCAGTATTTTAATGTTGATTATGCAACAATGTTCCGTATGTATCTTTCAATATTTATATGCAGCCTTTTATGCATGGCAATTATAAATGTATCAATATCCATTACAGGAAACATATTAAGCAATATATGTGTTACAGGACTTATAATGTTTCTTCCAAGATTTATTGCGTTAATGGTTACAGAACTGACTGTGTTTCATGGAGAAACTTACATGATAAGTAACAGTGGTGTGGGGTTACTTGATTCTTCCAACAATATGATTGTTGGCTGGGTATTTTCTGTATTTGATATGTACAATGGTTCATCAGGAATTGCAGATATGGTTCTCAGCCTTACAAGTAACTTATATACACTCGTGCTTGCACTTATATATATAGCGCTTGGCGCACTTCTCTTTGTAAAGAGAAAAAGTGAGACAGCAGGAAAAGCAGCTAATGGAAAGGTTCTGCCAATGATTATCAGAACACTTATCGGCTTTTCAATTGCGTTTATAGGTGTAATGATAGCATATACAAGTATAGACAATGATGAGACAATAGCAGTTGTTGTGCTGTTTATTGTAAGTGCATTGGTTGTGTTTGTTTATGAATGTATAGTAAGTAAGAAGATGAATGTTATAAAGCAGTGTATTCCATCAATTCTTCTTGGATATGTTCTTGCAGTGGTAATTGGAACAGGAGCTAATTCATTTGGCAAATATGAGGCATCATACGAACCGGATGCTTCAAAACTTGCGTATGTATCAATCCAGCCAATGGATATGTATTATGCTTCAGATAACGGATATTTCAGCTCTATATCATCGAAGGTTCAGTTTACAGATGAAGAGATTCTCAAATATGTATCGGAGAAATTTGGGGCATATAAAGATAAATGTATATCAAATGGTGTTCATAATTATATTTATAACGGCAGAGGTTCAGTGACTAATTATAAGGTTGGTTTCAGACAGAACGGTGTTACACATTACAGAAGGATTCAGCTTACAGACAGTGATGCCAATAAACTTGCAAGTCTGTTAAAGAAGGATGAGAATTTTGTTAAGGCTTATATGGAACTTCCGGATAGTGACAAGATTTCTGTTAATTATATAAAAGGTAATATGGAGGATTCTGACTGTAAGGATATATATGAAACAATTACAAGTGAAATTAAACAGATTGGTTTTGAGAAATGGTATCAGATAGTTACTTCAGATGCTGATACATTCTTGATGTCAGTACGGTTTTCAAAAAATGGCGTTACTTATGATATGGTTCTTCCAATCAGTAAGAATATGCCACAATCTTATAATAAGTATATTAGTATACGGAATGAATATGCCATTAGGAATAATGAAAAAGAGCTTGGGACAATGAGCGACATTTTAAAGCAGTATTTAAATGACAGTTCCAGAACATGGGATAAATATACTAGTGGATATGAAACTCTTTCAGCAGTTCTTGTATATAATGATACCAGAACATATATTGACCTGGATTCGTATGTAAGAAAAGATGAAGAAAGAGCACAAAAAGTATTAAATGGGCTTATAGAGTCCCTTGACAAGAAGAATTTTAATAAAAATATAAATGCAGATAATCCTTGTATTGTATTGAATTATGAAAAGTATAATCCTGACAACGGTAAATCTGTTCTGGCAGATGCTATTATACAGTTAGATGGTTATACAAGGACAGAAGATTATATATCTGATATTGATTATTAATTACTTTTTGTGTTGAAATAATGTAATATAATAAGTATAATTAATGGGATGGTGCGTCGGCATCATCCCATTATTTAAGATAGAAAAGGAACAGGATTATGTATGATTATTTAATAGTAGGAGCCGGACTTTTCGGTTCAGTGTTTGCACATGAGGCAGCAAGAGCAGGAAAGAAGGTTCTTGTAATAGATAAGAGAAATAATATTGCCGGTAATGTATATACAGAGAAGATGGAAGGTATTAATGTGCATGTATATGGTGCGCACATTTTTCATACCAATAATAAGAAGGTGTGGGAGTATCTTTCACAGTTTACTACATTTAACAGATTCACTAATTCACCTGTTGCTAATTATAAGGGGGAACTGTATTCACTGCCATTTAATATGTATACCTTCAATAAGATGTGGGGCGTTGTGACACCACAGGAGGCTGCAGAAAGAATTGAGCAGCAGAGAAAGGAAGCAGGAATCACAGAGCCTAAGAACCTTGAGGAGCAGGCTATAAGTCTTGTCGGAACTGATATATACGAGAAGCTTATTAAGGGATATACACAGAAGCAGTGGGGCAGACCATGTAATGAGCTTCCATCATTTATTATCAAGAGACTTCCTGTAAGACTTACATTTGATAATAATTATTTTAACGCGCTTTATCAGGGAATCCCTGAGGGCGGATATACTAAGATGGTCGCCAATATGCTTAATGATAGCGAGCTTTCCGGAAGCATTGAGGTAAGACTTGGCGTTGATTATCTTGCATCTGCTGATGCTAAGGAAGAATTAGACAGTCAGGCTGAAAAGGTTGTATATACAGGTGCGATAGACGCATACTTTGATTATAAGCTTGGTAATCTTGAATACCGTTCAGTAAGGTTTGAAACAGAGACTCTGGATACTCCTAATTTTCAGGGTAATGCAGCAGTTAATTATACTGATGCCGAAACTCCATGGACAAGAATTATTGAACACAAATGGTTTGAGTTCGGTAAGGATGAGAATGGCGACGACATTCCTAAGACTGTTATCAGCCGTGAATACAGCTCTGAGTGGAAGCCGGGTGATGAGCCATATTATCCTGTAAATGATGAGAAGAACGGCGCTTTATATGCACAGTATAAGGAACTTGCTGACGCTGAAAGCAAAGTTATATTCGGCGGACGTCTTGGTGAGTACAAATATTATGACATGGATGCTGTTGTGGCAGCAGCACTTGACTGTGCCGCAAATAATATATAATTGCAGGTGGTGGGGGTGACCCATAATAAAGTCACCCCTGAAAATTGTCACTTGCCTTGCGGTCACATAACTGACTATATATATCAGGACCAAGTCCTGTCTGTAATTCTGTGTAGGCTTTTCTTAACTGTTCGTCAGTCATATGCTCACGTCTTCTTTCGATTGCATTAATGCTGTCGACAATCACTTTGTCCTGATTATCGTGAGTTTCCCAATTATACATAGTTTTCCCTTTTACGATAGATTTATTGTTGTTGTCTGTTGGAAGATTTTCTGAGTTATTCATAAATTCACCTCATTATAATATATAAGATATTTTTTATATAAGATATTATCTGCATTAATTCCCTGTCTATACTTGAAAAACATGGCATAGCATTGTAATATTAAAGGGTGTGTAAACATCAGAGGGAGAGTATAAATGTTAAATCTAAATGGTATGCTGTCTATTGTTATGCCGGCTTACAATGAGGAAAAACTTATATATCACAGTATCATGGAAACCTTGAGAATTGTTGAAAAGTTTGTTCCTGAATTGGAGATTATTGCGGTTAATGATGGCAGTAAGGATAATACCAAAGCTGAGATAGAAAGAGCTATCAAGCAGGATAGCCGTGTGCGTATGGTAAGTTCTGAAAAGAACAGAGGCAAGGGTAATGCAATAATTGCCGGAGTGTCGCAGGTTGAAGGAAAGTATGTCGCATTTGTTGATGCAGACCTTGAACTTAATCCATCACAGTTAGAAGGTTATCTTAAGAAAATGCTTGATGATAATAAAGATGTTGTTATAGGCTGTAAGTTCCTTAAGGATTCCAAGCTTGATTATCCGTTTAAGAGGAAAGTGATAAGCATGGGTTATTATATAATGCTTCTAGTCTTGTTCCATCTTAATGTTAAGGATACGCAGACCGGGCTCAAGGTATTCAGGGTTGAGGCAATCAAGCCAGTTGCACATCTTATAAGAACATCAGGTTTTGCATATGATATAGAACTTTTAGTGGCAATTCACAGAAGAGGATTTTCGATAGCACAGATGCCTGTGGAGGTTGTATATGTCAGGGATTCCGGTGTAAAGCGTATAGGAATGAAAGATATATGGCAGGCATTCTGCGATACATGGGCAATATTCGGGAGAGTTTATTTCAGACACTATTATGATTAATCAGGAGCTGTTGCATCTGATGAGGCAAGTTATCGTATTAACCTTGCTAAAGATTATAAGATAACATATACGGTTGAATACAGGTTTAAAGATCCGAAATCAGGCTGGATAAAAAATACTGCGAGACTGGAAATTATTGTTATGTCAGGTGAAAAGGAATCAACACAGCAGGAAACAAAGGAAGAGGTTTAGTGAGAAGCAGATATGGACGATACAGAGATTAATACAACAGATACAAATGAGACTGAGCCAGAAGGCAAAGAGATAGAAGAAAAAGAAAAGTATGAGGTGCTTGAGGTAGATAAAGTACCTGAGAGTTATAAGGAAAAGATGGCAGCCTTCTTCAAAGTCAGGAAGCATGTTATTATGACTGCAGTGCTGACATCAGTAGCTTTAATAGTGGCAATTGTTGCAATTGTAGTAGGAGTTAATATCAATAAAACACTTAAGAAGCATCAGCCGGAAATAGTTGAAGCAGCAGAGACTGAGACAGAAACTCAACCAGAGACTAAGACACAGGAAGAAACAACCGAAGAGACAGAGACAGAAGAAGAATCAACAGAGGAAGAGACTTATCAGGTGATAGAGAATATCATGACTAAGGTTGTTAAGGATAGCACTGTTACGCAAAAGGAAGATCCGATTAAGAATAGGAATAATGAATCTTCAGGCGAAGTTATAAAGCCAGTTTCCTATGTTGATAATGCTGTTTCTGGAAGCGTAAGCGTATCATCTGTTAAGAAATCTGGCGATGATATTGTGTATACTGTGAAGAGCAGGAAAGCAAAGGATTTCACAGAGAAACAGATTGCAGGATGTGTTAAAGGTTCTGTTCTTGTACAGGAGAATGAGCAGGAAAATAAATATACAGGCTATATATATGAGACTGGAGTGGTAGAAGTTACTGGTGGAAGCGAAAAGGTTGTCACAACATTTCTTATGAAGAATGATTCTAAGAATGATGAGACAAAGGAAACATCAGAAAATATAAGGACTTTATCAAATATAGAAGAAACTTCACAATTGGAATCAGAAAGTTCAACCGAAAGTAAGAAAGTTTCGTATATAGTTATGGAGGTTGAAGCACAGATAGAATATATATATGCTGACGGATGGCAGAATATCAAAGGAAAAAATTATTACTTTGAAGACTCTAATGCTGTAACAGGATGGAAGAATATCGACGGAGTACAGTACTATTTCAATGAGGATGGTTCACTTGGTTCATCACTTGTAATTGATGTTTCAAGATATAATGGCAGTATTGACTGGGATAGTGTTAGGGCTTCCGGTATTAATTATGCAATGATAAGAGTTGGCTACAGGGGATATGAGACAGCTAATCTTGTCCTAGACAACAGATTTCATGAGAACATGAGCCAGGCAATCGCAGCAGGAGTTAAAGTAGGTGCATATATTGTTACCCAGGCGGTGAATACTACTGAGGCAGTTGAAGAGGCCAGCTTTATTGTATCAGCCTGCAGTGGATATAACATATCACTTCCGCTTGCTATAGATGTAGAAAGCGCAGGTAATGGAAGTGGACGAGGAGATAAGATATCATCATCACAGAGAACAGCAGTTGTTAATGCATTTGCACAGACTGTGAATAATTGTGGATATTCAGCGGTTGTATATGCGAATAAAGACTGGATGAATAACCGTATGTATGCTGGTAATATAAGCTGCAGCGTATGGCTTGCACAGTACAGAAGCCAGTGTACTTACACAGGTCATTTTTCAATGTGGCAGTTTACTGATAAAGCAAGAGTTAATGGAATATCAGGATATGTTGATATGAGTGTATGGAAACATTAAATGACTATATAAGTGACTATATAAAACAACTGAAAAACGTGACATTTCTTTAACAGAGTGGTATAATCAATCGGAGTGTATATTCACGAGGAGATAAAGTATGAGTAAGAATCAGGAACAGATGAAGGAATTGATTGAAGCCATAAGGTCTGGTCAGAGTGATAAAGAGACTTTATGTAAAGCAATTCAGAAAGATGTTAATAATCTTATATATCCTGTGTTTGGGGAGGATTACAAGAGAATTTCGCCTAGGGCAATAATTGATATATGCATGAATCTTGACAACATTAATGTTGATAAGAATATTATGCGGCAGATTGCAACAAGAGTATCGGTGTATATGTTCGGTCTTATAGATGATTCTACTATAAGAATAGATGATAATTGTGTATATGAGTACAACCGTATTAAGGAAGATGAAGAACTATTTGGTATTATCAGGGATAATTCCAAGATGTTCAAGGATTTCAAGGCATACGATTCAGTTTCAGACAATATTAAGTCTTTATCAAGAGTACAGACTATAATGATGGAACTTTATGGATATGAGATGCATTCCATTGATGAAATCAAGTCATTGCTTAACACTGACAGAGATACAATTTCTAAGATTATTGGAATGATGAAGAATAATATGTTAGGTATAACCTCTGAGGATGAGGACGTACTTGAATATGAAGCTTTTGATGAGAGAAATGTTGAGGCTGAAGCTGAGACAGATGAAGGTGATGAAATTGTAGCCATAGCACCGGAGGATATCATAATCCCAGAGAACATTACAGATTCTGAATCTGAGGCAGAGCCTCATGATGAAATTGAGGAAGAGCCTCAATCTGTGAGTACGGAAGAACGTCCAGTTGAAGAGGCATCTGACATTGGTGTTGAAGAATCGGACGATGAAGAAGAGGGCGTTACATTAGAGTATGAAGAAGATGATTATAATGATGCCCCTATGTATTATGAAAGAGCTGGAAGAAAACGTAACATTATAGACAGACTTGTCGATATGACAGGAAGAATATTTCCAGATACTTCAAGAGGAGCAAGACGTAATATAATATATTCTATTATGATTATGGTTCCGGCTGTTATTGTTATTATTATTTCAATAATTGCAATGTCAGGAGGCGGTAATAAGTCAGATAATAAAGTGTCATCTACTGAATATACAACCAAGGCACCATCTGAGACCGTTGTGAATAAGGAAAGTTCAGGTGTTGCGGAATCAAGTACAGAGATGACAACCGAAAGTACAAGCACACAGCAGGAGACGACACAGGCTGCTACACAGAGAGCAACGGAAGCCTCTACAAGAAGAACAGATGCGGAAACACAGCAGGAGTCAGAAGAAGAGTCAACTGAAGAAGAGACTAGCACACCACAAGAGACAAGTGCACCGGAGACTACTGCTCCACCAGAAGATACAGAATCAACATCTGAAAGTGTTACAGAAAAAACAACTGAGGCTACACAGGCATCAGCAGAGAATGTTTCAGCAGATAACTAAAAAACATACTATCTATAACAGATATTTTAAGAAAGGATTGCTATGAAATGTGTAATATTAGCTGGAGGTAGTGGTGACAGTTTATGGCCATTATCCAGAAGGCAGTTTCCAAAGCAGTTTATGAAAATAAAAGAGGGCCGGTCATTGTTACAGGAAACTGTAGTAAGAAATATGCCGTTCTGTGAGGAATTCATAATAGTTACCAATGAGAGCTATAAGAATATTGTTAATGGACAGATGAAGGCATTTCAGAGTCTTAAGTACAGAGTTATTCTTGAGGGCACACCGAAGGGAACAGGAGCAGCTGTACTGTTAGGAACTATGTTTGCCAATCCATCAGAATTGGTTCTGGTTGTTAATTCGGACAACCTGATTGAAGGCGAAGGATACAAAGAAGCAGTTATTGCTGCTAAAGAATATGCAAAAGAAGGCTATCTTGCGGTACTTGGAATTAAACCAGAATCGCAGTCATCAACTTACGGATACATATTACGTGATAAAGAGAATGTAAAGAAATTCATTGCAAGAATTGATTTTGATGAGAATGAGACAGAGGGTCTGTTAGGTTATGGTTATGATGAAGGATATCTCTGGAACAGCGGAATACTTGTATTCACAGCGGGAGATATGACTAATGCAGCAAGAAAATTGTCGCATGAGCTTTATACAACATGTAAGACTGCCAAGAGAAAAGTACCTGCAATCAGAAGGTCAGTTCGTTTTTCTGAGAGTATAATGCAGCCTATGCCACATGGAAGCATTGAAACGCTTCTCCTTGAAAAATGTGATTCAATCAAAGTAGTAGAAGCAAAGTTTGAGTGGCTTGATGTAGGTAATGCCAGTGATTTGGCTGAATTTGGCAATAATATCAAGTCAGAATGTGTTATTAAATACGACTGTGATAATGTTAATATTATCAATAATGCACCGAGAAGACTGGTAGTGGCTAATGATTTAAGAGATCTAGTTGTTGTTAACACAGATGATGCAACATATGTTTCATCTAAGAAGTCTGCCGATAATATTAAGCAGATTATGAAAGATAACATGGAGACATATGAAGCATTTTTCGATTATAACAGAACTACTTATAAAGAGTGGGGAATGCAGGAGATACTTAATTATTCCCAAGGGTATAAAGTAAGAAAACTTACGATATTTCCTGGAATGTCAATGACTCTTCACCAGCATGAGAAAAGAACGGAACACTGGTCGATAGTCGAGGGTGTTGCAACAATTACAGTTGGTAATGAGACAGCGGATTATAATAAATACGAAAGTGTATTCATACCAGTTGGAGCAAAGCATAAGATAGCTAATAAGACGGATAAGAATGTTGTTGTTATCGAGGTTGGTATAGGAGACAATATTTCCGATAATGATCTTGTAAAGATATATAATCAGGATAATCAGCAGGTATCTAGTTATGTAAGACTTGATAAGAGCCCTATTATAAAGCTCGAGCCTGCATTTAAAGATAATCTGTGGGGCGGAACCAAGATACGTGATGTATATGGCAAAAAATGCGATTATGATGTTATAGGTGAAAGCTGGGAGCTTTCAGCGCATCCTGACGGACAGAGCCGTATAGCAGAAGGAAGATACAAGGGAATGCTCTTTAATGAGTATCTTAATATTATAGGAAAAGATGCACTTGGCTGGAAATGTCAGGCACAGGACAGATTTCCTATTCTTATTAAGTTCATTGATGCAAAACAGGCACTTTCTATACAGATTCATCCGGACGATGAATATGCACTTGAGAATGAGAATGAGTATGGAAAGAACGAGATGTGGTATGTAGTGGACAGTGAGCCCGGTTCATACCTCTATTGTGGTCTTTCAAGAGATGCTTCCAAGGAAGAGATTCTGGAAAGAATCAATAACAATACAATAACTGATATACTTAACAAGATAGAGGTTAAAGCCGGTGATGTTGTTATGGTTAAAGCAGGAACAATTCATGCGATTGGTGCCGGAGTATTTATATGCGAGATACAGCAGAATTCTAACTGTACATATCGTATGTATGACTATGACAGAAGGGATAAGTTCGGTAACCCAAGAGAGCTTCATGTCAAGAAGGCACTTGATGTTGTAGATAATCATAAGTATGTCAAAGATAATAAGACAGAGATAGTTCTGGCAAGGAATGAACATTTTACAGAACAAAGGCTTGTACAATGTAAATATTTTGAAGTATTCAAGTATGAAGTTACAGATGAAGTTAAGATAGCTGTAGATGAAGCATCATTTGTATCTGTACTGTTTATCAGTGGAAAAGGAACTATCGAAACAGATGATTATGAGAAAGTAATGCCATTCAAGGCAGGAGAAAGTTTCTTTATAAGTGCAGGTCAGAGAGGCATAATTGTTAAGGGGCAGGCGACAATGATTGTTACCAGAGTATAAAAAATGTTTGCGCTTGACGGATTTTGATGTATAATGACCAGAGAATTCTTTATTAAAAGGAGATAAAAACATGTTATCAGTAGTAATACCAACATTTAATGAAAGCAAGAATATCAGAAATCTGGTTGCACAGATTGATGTTGCTTTGAAAGGTGTTGATTATGAAATTGTCTTTGTTGATGATAGTAAGGACAATACACCTGATGTAATTATGGAAGTTGCTAAAGAATATCCACAGGTAAGAATGGAACATAGAAAGAACGGAACAGGCTTGGCAACAGCTGTTCTTGATGGATTTAAGCTTGCAAAGGGCGAGTATATGGCATGTATGGATGCAGATTTACAGCACCCACCAATTGTTCTTAAATATATGTATAAGGCTATGGAAAGCGGTGCAGATTTCTGTATACCTAGCCGTCTTATTCCAGGTGGTGATGATGGCGGACTTAACTGGTATAGAAAGTTTGTATCTGGAACAGCCAGAAAGATAGGACAGGTAATGTTACCATGCCTTAGAAAGATATCTGACCCAACAAGCGGATTATTTATGTTCAGAAGAGAAGTTATTGAGAATGCCGATCTTCAGCCAATCGGGTGGAAGATTATGGTTGAAGTTCTTGCTATGGGAACATACAGCAAGGTAGTTGAGATTCCTTATAAGTTCCAGCAGAGAACTGAAGGTGAGTCAAAGCTTTCTGGAAAGGTTACATTAGAGTACTTAAAACAGCTCAAGAATCTTAGAAAGAGATACAACAAGAGCAATAAGTATGAAGTTGAAGTATGGTCAACCGAGAGAATGATGGCATAATAATTGTGCGTATGTTTGGAAGAGGATAATATTATGGGTAAGTATTTTGGAACTGATGGGTTCAGAGGAGAAGCTAATGTGACTCTTACTGTTGACCATGCATTTAAAGTAGGAAGATTCTTAGGATGGTATTATGGCAAGAATCATGAGGACGGTAAAGCTAAGATTGTTATTGGTAAGGATACAAGAAGAAGCAGTTATATGTTTGAGTATTCTTTGGTAGCAGGTCTTACAGCATCAGGAGCAGATGCATACCTGCTTCATGTAACAACTACACCAAGTGTTTCTTATGTAGCAAGAACAGAAGATTTTGACTGCGGAATTATGATTTCTGCAAGCCACAATCCTTTCTATGACAATGGAATTAAGCTTATTAATGCAGCTGGTGAGAAGATGAAGGAGGATGTAATCTCTGAAATCGAGAAATACCTTGATGGTGAGATGGGAGAGATTCCATACGCAACAAGAGAAAAGATTGGATGCACAGTAGATTATACAGCAGGTCGTAACAGATATATGGGATATCTAATGAGTCTCGCAATCTATTCATTCAAGGGAATCAGAGTAGGTCTTGATGCTTCTAATGGTAGTGCATGGACACTTGCCAAGGCTGTATTTGATGCACTTGGAGCTAAGACATATGTTATAAATGCAGCTCCGGACGGAACTAATATTAACGAGAACTGCGGTTCTACACATATTGAAGGTCTTCAGGATTTAGTAAGAAGAGAACATCTTGATGTTGGATTTGCATTTGACGGTGATGCAGACAGATGTCTCTGTGTAGATGAAAAAGGTAATGTTATAACAGGTGACCATATTCTCTACATCTATGGATGCTACATGAAGGACAGAGATAAGCTTGCAGGAAACAAGGTTGTAACAACTGTTATGTCTAACTTCGGACTTTATAAAGCATTTGATGCAGTTGGAATTGAGTACGAGAAGACTAAAGTTGGTGATAAGTATGTATATGAATGTATGTCAGAGAACGGCTACCGCATAGGTGGTGAGCAGTCAGGACATATCATATTCTCTAAATATGCAACAACAGGTGATGGAATTATCACAGCTCTTAAGATGATGGAAGTTATGCTTGCCAAGAAGAAGACATTATCAGAACTTGCAGCATCACTTGCTATCTATCCACAGGTCCTTAAGAACATCAGGGTTACAGATAAGACACAGGCACAGGATGATGCAGATGTTAAAGCTGCCGTTGAGGCAGTTGCCAATGCACTCGGTACAGACGGACGAATCCTCGTACGCGAAAGCGGAACAGAGCCGGTTGTGCGTGTAATGGTTGAGGCTGGAAGCACAGAAGAGTGTGAAAAATATGTCGACCAGGTTATAGATGTCATAAAGAGCAAGGGATACGCTGTGTAAGGTTTGTGTCCATTTGTAAGGTGAACACGCACGCTCCAAGTGTCTGTCTATGGCTTACGCTTTCAGTATTCCTGCGCTTAGCAGGAGTAAATGCCGCTATCTACAGAGTTTATTACAGTGTGTGAAAGCAAACGCACTTCGTTTGAACGAGCTTTCACACACTGAACTTATGTATATAGCGGCATTAACTCCTACACAGCTCGTCATAATTCAAGCATAAGCCATAGACGGACACTGGGAGCTGGCTGCCATCTTCCAAAGGTACATAAACAAACATCAGCATTTTTAGCGGAAAGTTATGCCAAGAGGGGGCATTTGACACTATATACACAAATCAAAACTTTATATGAATATTTTAAGTACCTCCACATAAGATTAATTAGGTCTTATTGTGGGGGTGTTTTTTATGTGTAGAAAAATATGGGGAAAAGTTGTGGTTGTCATGCTTGCATTGTTGATAATTATGCCTGTGTGCGCCATGACGGGGTGTTCTGGTAGCAAAGAACCGGATAATAAGACCAGTGTTGATTATACAGTGGTTGAAAATGCGGATTTGCCGGATGAACTTAAGAAGCTTATTGAAAGCAAAAAAGATAAAGTGATGAGGCTTACATATACGACTAAGGATTATACATATGTTGTGGCCGGTTATGGAACAAGGGAAACCAGCGGATATTCAATTAAGGTTAATAATGTCTACACAGGCGATAATGCACTTTATATTGACCTTAACCTGATAGGTCCGGCAGCAGGTGAAGCTGTTAATGAAGTGGAGACATATCCGGTAATAGTGCTTAAGATGGAGCGGCGGGAAGAAAGCGTCGTATTTAAAATGTAGAATGTATGGGAGGTCAGTCTGTGAGACTCAGAACAGAAAATATTCATGAATACAGATTAAAATGTAATACTGTGGCACAGATTACACTAGATGATGATTTTAATGTGCCAGACACGAAAGATGATATTGAACTGATTGTAAAGGAATGGGGCAATGTCCAGACGGACAGCGTTAAAGTCAATAAGGATAAAGCAACAGTGGATGGAGAGTTAAGATTTGCACTGTTGTATATCGGTGCTACTTCCAGCATAGAACGCATGCATCCTGTTAAGATGGATGGCAGAATGAATTTCAGTGAAAATGTTAATCTTTCGAGTGACTGCACTGGTGATTATATAACATGCCAGGCGTCAATAGAGGACCTTAGCATTAAGGCAATTAATTCAAGAAAAATAAGTGTTAAAGCTATTGTAACGCTTAAGCTTATATGTGAGAAGCTTCAGGATATCCAGATGATAACAGGTGTGGAAGAGACTGAAAATACAGATATACAGCAGTTAGGAAAGGAACTTGAGTTCGTGCAGCTTGCTGTTAACCAGCGTGACAATTTCCGAATCAGGGAAAATGTATCACTTCCTGCAGGTAAACCTGAGATACAGGAAATAATCTGGGATGATGTTGATGTGAGAAATTTGAATACAAGACTCGCAGATGACGGTCTTTCACTGACTGGGGAGTTAGACATATTTGTAATGTATATCGGAAACGGTGATGCAGGCAATGTTCAGTGGTATGAGACAACAGCTTCATTTGAGGGACGACTGGATATAAGCGGATGTAATGCAGATATGATACCATATGTTAATTTCCAGATTATCGGAAAGACAATAGAAGAAAGACCCGACCTTGATGGCGAAAACCGCGATATCGCAGTTGAAGTGGTGCTTGATATGGACGTCAAGGCATACGAGGAGCGGAAGAAAGATGTGATAGCGGATATATATTCACCGTCATATGATATGGAGATAGAGACTTCTGATACACAGCTTCGGTGTCTTGTTGTGCGTAACAATGTGTCAAGCCGCGTATCAGGTAATCTGCAGCTTGAAAACTATGCAGACCTTATGCAGATATGTAATTGTACAGCGACAGTGCAGCTGGATGATGTTACATATTCGGCAGGAGAGCTTGTAGTGGAGGGAGTTGTCAGTGCAAATGTGTTTTACATAACGTCAAGCGACAGCCAGCCACTTGGAAGTGTGCATACGATAATTCCATTTGTAGGTACAGTTAAGATTGCCCAGATAAGTGCTGATGAACTTGAATATAATATAAAACCTTCAATACAGCAGCTTTCGGCGACAATAAACAGTGCGGGTGTAATAGAGGTAAAAGCGTCAGTTTCATTGGATGTAATTGTTTTTAAGAATTTTGAATATTGTGGAATCAAGAGTGCATATATTTCAGAAGAAAAATGCGATCTTTCCCAGATGCCGTCAATGACCGGATATATTGCAGATGGTACTAAGACATTATGGGACGTTGCTAAAATGTATCACACAACAGCAGATTCAATAAAGGCAAGTAATCCTGAGTGTGCTGATGGATTGTCAGAGTCGGTAGTTATACCGAGAAAGACAAAACTTCTGTTAGTTAAGGCATAGGGAAAATAAAGCCAGAAGCTTATGAAAGCTTGAGAGTAAGAAGAATTCGAATGAATAAAAGTCTGGAATGTAAATAATCAAGGGGTACATGTGGAAAACACATGTACCCCTTAACTTGTTAAATAATAATTATCAGAATTAGCTTTCTGTCTTTTCAATCTTGATTGTAGATTTTTTCCATATTCCTGTCCAGTACAGTGCATAAAGTATGGCAGCGGATGTTCCATTACTGATTACGACAGCATACCATATAGATTCAACCCCCATATTAAGCACATTGGCACATACCCAGAGGGTTAGCAGACGGAATATCCATATTCTTGAAGCATCTACAATCATTGTAATCATGGTGTGACCACTTCCCTGAAAAAGCCCCTGCGTAACATTGTAGAATGCATTGCTCCAGCACCAGAAAGCCATGAGTGAGAGAAAATCTGTTGCAAGCGGGATAACTCTTTCGTCTGCTGAGAAAAATGTTACCATAGCATGTGAAATAAATCTTCTTGATAGAATCAAGCCGAAGAATAACAGGAACAGTGCTCCCATGCGAAGAGCATAATGGTAAGCTTTGTCTGCTCTTTCCTGTTGTCCGGCACCTATATTCTGACCAACGATAGTTGATATGGCGGAGCCGATACCATTTGCAGGCATTGTAATGATACTGTTAATTTTGTTGCCGATACCATAAGCACTTGTTGCAATGAATCCGTAAGCATTAACATTTTTAGTCATAAGAAGGAAACCAAGCTGCATAGTGCTTCCACCGATTGCTGTAGGAAGTCCGATTTTTACAATCGAACCCATCTTATTACCTTCAAATTTAAATCCCCTGAAATCTATTCTGATAAGCTGTTCTGGTCTTGTAAGTACAATAAGTGCAATCACTGCACATGGAATCTTGGCAATCAGAGTTGCAAGGGCAGCACCACCGATACCCCATTTGAAAACCATAAGAAATAACGGGTCTAATATAAGATTAATAACAACGCCAAACATATTAAGAAGCATTGGTTTTACTGTGTCGCCCTGTGACTGTTTTACAGATGTGAACAGGTTAATTGTGAACAGGAACGGCAGGTCAAGAACAACAATTCTTATGTATGTAAGTCCATATGTGTAGATGCTGCCTTCTGCACCGAGCCACTTCACAAGTCCCGGAGAGACAAGCCAGCATATAAGTGCGCATAATACTGAAAATGCAAGTGAAGTGAGACAGATGTGGTTTGCCATAGAGTTGGCCTGTTTATCTTCTCTTGCACCAAGATACTGTGATATAAGAATCGCACCGGCTGTTGTGATTCCGTTACCAAAATTAATCAGAATATTCTGGAATGGAGACACGAGCGTAATTGCAGACTGGTTCTCAGTTCCTATCTTTCCAAGCCAGAAAGTATCTGTCAGATTGTACATTGACTGTATAAAACTGTTAATCATAACAGGAATTGCCAGCATGAGAATTGCATGGAAAAGATTACCATTAAGAATAATATCTCTCTTGTCTTCACTTATTGGTTTCGCCATAATAGACCTTCTTTCATAATATAGATTTATTAAAATACTTTGCTTTACAGAAAAAATTTCAAAATACTGATTTTTGGTTGACATTTCAAAATCATTTATAC
>NZ_QSEK01000010.1 GCF_003464165.1 Eubacterium sp. AM49-13BH
CACACCTTTATATTCGTCCTTAAATACTTCAACATTTTTCACTCTTTCAAAATCTTCAGATGTTCTAAGTATATTTGCATATGAAAATGATCCTGCCTTTGTAAATATACTATATTTCTTAAGTTTCTCGGCATTGCTGATTATCGTATCTATATTCTATGAATATTCATTCAGATATGTCTCGTGCTGTATTGTCTCTTTTTCAAGGATATTCCCTTGATGAACCACTTGCATCCATTCTGCATAGTTCAGCCATGCCATTATTAACAGGCATATAATAAACATATCCATTATAGTAATATATGCTGTCAAGTACACACATCTGTCCAAGATATGCATTACACGCAAATGTATCATGAAGACATTCAGGTTTGGCACATACTGGAACAACATCTTTAGTTTCTATATCAAAATATACAAGCATATTCTCCATTGTTACATAATAATATCCATTTTCCGCAGCTGCCACATCAAATGCACCATCTGTATTCCAGTAACTTTGTGATTTATTACTGTAATCAAGCCCCCGTAAATCAGAATAATCAAGATTAATTACTGCTTTCTTGTTATTATGAATGCTTATATATACCACTATCGCAATTATGACCGATATTATAAATATAATCGGCACACCAAACTTCATTATCTTTCTACGCACATGCACCCTATCCTTTACTCAACCTGTTTATATATATCCAACAATGACATGTAATGTGTTCCTGTCTTTATTTTATAGTATTCAACTTTCTCAGTTCCATCATTGTATATAACATCCGCTTCTATTAATGCATTATTTACGGCTTTTATTTTAGCCTGTTCTTCCATATAGACACTCGGCCAATACGAATTAATTTCATCATCTGTAGTAGGAAGTTCGGCAATAATCAATAATTTTAAAACATCTGTATCTGATCCCGATACACTTACGCTTTTCGTATTTATACTCTTCTTTTTCCTATAATTATTAATATTATCTGACGCATATACAAAACCACAGGTGCTGTTATAAATAGTATATTTTATGCTTTGAATATTTTCATCCGTATACAATCCTTCCCAGTCACACATATATTTTATACAGCATGCCGACTTATTATCTGCCATTTCACTTTTACCTGTGCCACTTACTCTCCACCCTGCAACATAAATTTCATCAGAAAATGTCTTGTCCAACTTCGGATATACAACTTCTATTGATTCCCCTGACATCTTTTCATATGCCATTCCATCTGACTCATATTCAGTTATAACCGGCTCCTGATAACTAATGCTTACCTGTGTCTCTTCTGTTACTGTATCCATTTTTTGACATCCAGCTAATAGCACGCTATATGTCATTAAAATCAATATGTATTTTTTCATATATAACACCTTGAAATTCTTTCAATCAATGTTTCCTTGTTATCTATATATACGAAACATTAATCAAAAAAGTTTTAAATATTACAACAATTTGTCATTATAAAAGCTTAATTCTTATGTACCCAAAAACTACAATCATCAGTACAATAACAGCTATATTAAATGCTCTGTTAATCTTACCTTTTGTCAGATATGACATCAACAGACCTGCATTTGCAGCAATACATACACATAAAATGTATATTACTGTCTTAAATGCGATGAAACCGCCTACACTCATAGATATAACAAGCTTCTTAACAGCAGGCAGACTATATATTCCTTTTCCAAGCTTGTCAGATATAACCTGAGGCTGAGTGACGGTGCCTGCATATACGGCATACCATATCTGTGATACATGCAGTAATATTCTATTCCATATGTAACAGCACATAAGACAAGTGCAAAAATAATTAAAGATATATACTTTTTGATTTTTCTGCTTTTCCTTCCATTAACAGAACTATTCAATATATACTCAACACCAGTAGTATATTCAATTTCTATATTCTCCTGAGCCATAAGCATAATAACTGCTACAAGTGTAATTAATATAATTGTCTCTCTGACTACAGAATTGCTTCCAATTATTTCTGCATATCCACGTTCTGATATCAGCCATGCATCAACACCATATTGTTCCTTTACTCCATCCAGATATTCCAGTTTATCTGCAAATTCCTGAACATATCCCGCACGCACTCTTGCATACTGATACTCTCCATTTGCGTCATAATATCTGTCTTCCCAGTCATCAGACACATTTCCAGAATCCTTTTCAGCTATCAGTTCATTCAATGCTGCCATTGCATTTTTCAGGTCTGTAAGCTTCTCATTAGTATATTCCCTTATGTATTCTTTATCTTTACCACCATGCTCAAGATACATCTCATCCTTTAGTATCTCTGTATCTGTATATGTCATATAACCATTGCCAGAAAAATATATAGCCACAAATAAAACAACTGCTATATACCATACTCCATGACCAGAAAATACCAGCTTATGTATTTCCTTCATAAGCTGTGGCATCCTTGACAACATTCTCTGATACATCCTGTTTACTGCACCTGCAATTCTGCTCCACAGTGAGACCTTTCCATACGGGCGCATTACACCGCATTTTTCATATGCAATAATTGCTGCTATTGCTGAAACAACCAGTATACTAAATGTTACAACAGACGAAACATGAAATACATATTCTTTAAATCCCCAGTTAATATATGTACGCAATACCTCATTAAGATGCAGTACACTGACCACATTAATGTAATGCAATCCATTTAGGATACTATTATATTCAATATTCTTATACAGAAAACTTTCTAATCCAATAAATACAGCAATACACACAACTGCATAATTACGCTGTCTGAACATTACGAATACAGCCCATATTATCAGCCCCAGAGCTGCTATAAGCAGACTGTTTGCTGCAATAAGCAGAATTACATATTGCAGCTTGCTTATCGGATATGTAAATTTTCCAAAGCTGTATATATTCTGTATAGGATTTCCGAGTTCACCTATTCCTCCATATAACACCAGAGAACACACAAATGTTGAAAGTGCCATCACAACAACTGATAATACAGCCGCCGTTATGACAACTACAATATTTGCTGCACTTATATAGTCTCTTCCGTTCCTGGTACAGAATGTAATCTGCCACACCCCATTTTCCCTGTACTTAAACAAATCATATACAATAATAAGCACAAAGAAAAATGCTATGTAGTATGAATAATAATAATTAACAAATGATTCAACCGCACGGCTGTTATCATATGAAACCTCAACATTCTGGATACGCCTGAAATCATTGGCTGTTCTTAAAATATTGCTGTATGTAAATGTTTTCCCCTTATTAAATATAGAAAATTTCTGCAGATAATCCGCATTCTTAATTACTGAATCAATCTCATCATGATATGACTCAATGTATTTATTGTATCTGTTAATCTCCCGCTCACTTTGTCCATTTGCACTCTTAGGAACATTAATATACATAAATAAAAACAGATTAATGCACATAAATACAGCAAGCATAATTATCTTTTTATAATTAAATACCCTTTTCACCTCTGACATGCATCATTCCCCCATTTCAACTGCCAATCTGACAGCTTTAATTTCTTTTAGTACATGTCTGATTATTTTGCATAGAATTTAACCCATTTATCCGCATTCTCTATATCTTTCTTATCTATATACGCGTACTGGTCATTGCCATCCTCCGACAATGCAAACATACACCTTGAATCTCCGTAATATAATGTGCTTATATTTTGACATGAAATTTCATTAACCTTACTTCCATCTGCTGTTAATACCATACATCTTTTATCAAAATCTGCACGGCTGTTCGTACGAATCTGATATAATATATTATCCATATATACATAATTACCATCATATGAAAGATTACACCTATCATAGATTTTATCTGCTTTAATAACCAATTGCGTTGTCTGTTCATTAATATCTGAATAATATAATCCCTGTCCCACTACATAGTAAGCAAATATATTCTTATCTCCAATCATACAATAATCTGAAATATCCTCATCACTTACAAGAGATACCTTCTCTGTATCATAGTCATATGCATATAATCCCCTTGTTTTAGAATTGTAGCTTCTCTTTTCAACCTGTTCCTGAACTGCAAAATACAATCTGTTTCCATAACTCTTTACATCGGCAACAGTAATATTCTTACCGCTTACTTCATATATATTATTCGTGCTTCCATCCTTTAAGGATATTCTCTTAATTATCTCTGTGTATTCTTCATCCAGTGTATAATGAGTATACTCACAATATGCATATGCATAATCTCCATGAAAAACAAGGTGGGTTGATGCATCTTGTCCGCTTGGCATAATCTTTGCTATATCCTCACGGTTATTGCCTGCTGTATCCATTCTTACAAGAACCGACATTCCACTTTCATATTTCATATAATACAGATATCCATTATGATAATATATATTATCCACTATATAGGGAGTACTCCACATATATGCATTACATGTATTATCCTTGTGCTTACATTCTGGCTTTGCACATGCAATAACAGCTTCCTTAGTAGCATAATCAAAATAATAAAGATGAAGCATATTCTGTGTAAGAAAATAATAACCATCTTCAGTTGCTGTAAAATCCCTGAAACCAATCCCCCTCCAATAATTCTGTGAATCATCAAGCTGATATCCACTTCCAATTGATGAATAGTCTGGTTCCGATATTGAATTTTTCACCTTGTTTACTCTTGCATATATTCCTATGGCGGCTGCTAATACCACAAGCGTTCCCACAACCACCAGCCATTTTTTCTTACCCATAACAATCCCCCCCTTATCACATAGTACTATTTTATATTTACCTTATAAACATTAACAGCCGTGACTATATATTTGCTTTCAGTTTCCATTATAAGATACTGTGTTTCTTCTTTTCCATCCGTATATGTTATCTTAGCCTCTATTACACATTTATTAACATTTTCTACTTCTACGGCATTCTCTTCATTAGATTCTATAGTTCTAAAGTCTCCTGCAATTCTTTTACCAGGCACACTTGCTATAAAACATATCCACGGTCCTATGTCATCTTCTTTATTTTCTTCTGTTCTTCTCATGGTCTCCATATCTATATCGATCCATGTACTGGTATACCGTTCTTTCTTTGCTTTATCACTTTTAATATTTCTATTTGTTGTTATTACTCCTGCTGCATTTGCCACTCTCATTTTAAGCGACTGTATATTATCAGCTTCATACAACCCATCAATACAATAATAGCTTTTTACTTTTCTTCTATTAATTTTTTCATTATCATTTGAATTAGCACATCTATTTTCAAGCTTATATGTTCCCACATACTCTTTACTATCCTCATCCACTACTACTTTTGGATATCTTATCTCTACTTCAGGATATATCTCTCTTACATAGTTCTCTCCATTAAGCTTTATATTCTTTATTACCGGATATTCCCGGTTTCTCAACCTGTACATATATACTCCAGCTATCAGCAATCCCACAACAATTATGCATGCCGCGCTAATTATTATTTTCTTCTTTTTTCCATTTCTCATAAGCATCCCCCTTTGCCATGACAGGGCTTATCAGTAACTGATAAGCCCATCTTTCATTGTAACCTGTTTAATTAGCACGCTCACTATGAATGCAATTAAATGTCATTATCTACACAAATGATATCTTTGTATATATCTAATTACACCATTTAAAATCCCTATTTCTTAACAACTACTTCACTAGCACTCTCTTTTTTTATAAAATATCATATTGATTTACATAAAGTCAACCATTTTAGTCATTTGGTTTATTTGCAATATATACAAGTACTGATTCCCCTTCCATTTATCTGTATACTTATTGTTTATTCGTTTAATCTAATTTCTACTTAAAATTTCTTTACAATTTTTGAATTAAGAATCACTCCGGCAAGCACCACTCCAACGATTATGCATATTTGCAAAAACGATATTCCACCATAAAAATCAATATATGTTATAATTCCCGGAAATGTATAATAATGCAGTACATTAACACCTATTTTATAAATATAATACAGAACATTTATGGACAGACACGCTAACACGCCCACTCTGTAATTAATTTTTGCCGACAAATATGTAGCAATTGATGCAAATATATTTATTCCTAATATAGCCGTCACTATATTAACAATTATGTAACCCCTTACAGATATGTTAAAAGGATAATCTGCAAATACCTGAATGCTTTGAATTAATATATCATACCTTTGAATATCTAACACCTTGGTAACATTATGATAATAGTAACAATATACACCTGCACACATTACTGTATTAACCACTGCATTAATAAGCAGCTTCCTTATTATCCACCTCTTTCTGTTCCTTCCTGTCCTTACCAATGCAAGAACATTCTCGTCCTTTTCAAATGAAATTACTCCTACATTAAGCAGGCATGCTGTTATAAGACATATGCACATCAATAGTTCCTTATTATCACGCTGTCTTTCATCAAATAATTTATTATATGCATATTGATTTATAAGAGAAACATTTACGCCGTCATCATGCTTTTCATTTACATAATGAACCAGATTAATTTCATGATTAAGTATTACCATCTGTGCATTATTGTCTTTCTCTGCCTGCATTAATTGATATTCCTGTATGAGTTCTTCCTCCAGACTATATAATTCGCTTTCTGATAAGGCACTATTATTCTGACAAAATGTATACACCGTACTTTCAACCATATTATACTTGAGCTTATATGCAAATGTATAACTGCTGACTATAACAATCATAAGGCAGTACACTATCAGCATCCGCCGTTTTATCAGAATTTTCCACAATTCCTTCATAAAAACAGGAAAATTTGAAAATATCCTGTTAAACTGTAGGCTGATTTTCCCAAGAAGCCTCTCGATAACCCCTGCCTTACGCTGTGTCTTTTTGAGACTACATGCGAAAGCCATCATTGTTGATAATAATATTATTATCAAACCTACCCATACTGTACTCTCCTGTACATCACTTATAAAATATTTGTAACCCCAGTTCTCATATTTAAACCATATTGTATTATCTACAAGATTACTGATATTAATATATTTAATACCTCTGAATATGCTTTTTGCTGAAATCAATTTAGCAAGCAGAAGTTCTATTCCAACTATTATTACAGAAAATGATAAACCTATATTCTTATTATCAAATAAATTAATTAAAGCATATAAAAATACTGACATTGCAAATGTAACTGCCACTGTCTTAAAAGCAACAGTCAAAACCAGTCCCACTCTGCTCATCCCCATAGAAACAAGATAAATTTCTGAATCCGACCCTGACATTCCATTTATTGAACTCCAGTCATTATATACAAATAATGAAGTCATTGTAATCGCTGTATACGATAATAGTACTACAGCAATAGACAATATAAGCAGCACGATTATACGCTTCAGCTCTAATATCATCCTGCCATTAGGAGCACTTTTTACAATATACTGCATTTTTTTCGAATCTGACTGCATTCCATAGATAAATATAAGCATTATTACAATGATAAAATATCCCATATATTTATATTCTGCCATACTTCTCAGCCATACATCACTACTATAATCTACATCATAATCATATGCCTTCTGCAAATCATTCTGTGTCTTTATTAATTCCAGTCTGCTTTCCCCTGATTGTGCATACATGGCATTATTTTTATATCTGTCTATATTCACCAGCTTATTCTCTATATTAATCTTATAATTTCTGACAAATTCCACTTTTTCAGAAAAGAGCGTTTTAGCTCTATATACTGTTCATTATCTGTAATATCAGGATTATCTGATTCATATTGTCTTATATATCCATGATAATCACTTATATTTCCCTCATTTAATTCCCTGTTATATTCTTTCAGCATATTATCATATATTTTGTATGAATACTGTCCGTTATTAATAATGCAGAATAAAACTATATTAAGCACAATTATGAGAACTGCTGTCAGAATTCTTTTTAAAGATATTACCTTAACTAATTCCATTCGCATCCCCCTTGTTCCCTCTCAATTTACATAATGCCAGCCTTACCGTTTTCACGAAAGACTGGCATTTTATTATTTACTCCATTGATATATTTTTTTCGCAGTACTTCCCTGCATATCTTTATCAGATAAATCTATAGCGTAGACAGAATATGTATTCACATATGGTTCAACTTTATTATCAAAAAATTCGATATTATTATTTTTCCAGCCTTTTGCATTATTACGCTGCATTCCTACATAGATATTATTGTTATCAATACCTTTAATTTCTATGCCGGAAAATGTTCCATCGCTTGATCCGTCACCAGCAAAACTGCATGTCCACACTACCTGTTTATCCGCATTTACAGCCTTTATATTCCCTTCATTATGTAAAGCCTCATAGAAGTATATATCCCCATTAATATATCTTAGTGATGATATTTCTAATGCTTCCGGATTGTTATATATTTCCTCTGTTTTTCCATCAACTGATACTTTAATAATCCGCTTATTGTCTGTAACAAAATATAACGAATCATTATCATCCGCTGTTATAGAAGTCACTTTACTTATTATACCTGTCTGGCTGCCAAGTATATCTGTTGCATTATCAGTATTAATGTTAAGCTTTTCCTCAAATTTTCCATTATAGATGTCATATCTGTAGATTCTGTACTGCACCGGAGTATTCTTTGAACCATATCTTGTATCTCCACCGGCTATATAATATACACACTTATCTCCGACGCATACCTTACAGCATGCCATATTAAACAATTCGTAATCTATTGGAAATATAAAGCTGCCTAATTCTTCCACTTTAGAATTACCATTAATTGCAATTCTGTTACAGCTCACCTTAGTATTGTAATCATCCTCAACAAGATTCTGTGCATTCGTTGGCTGTACAGAATAATAATACAGGTAATTCTCATGCATGGCAGCCACCGTTGAAGTATTCGCAGATGCTATTCCCACAATCTTTCCGTCTGACGCAAGACATGCTACCTTACTTTCATTATTAAACTTTTCATCATATTCCATAAGATAATCGCCAGACTCGTCCCTTTTTATCATATAAATATGATTATCCTTATACCATACCATATTACCAAGACAATTTACTGATACACCATTTAAGTCATATGGATCATAATCCATCTTATCTGCTGCAAATGCTTTGCACTTACTATCCTTATGTGAGCATGTCATATCCGGACACATCGGAACTGCTTCATTATCAGTCATATCATAAAAATACAGAATTCCATTTGTCAAAAAAATGAATCCGTTATCAGTAAATGCCGCACTGTTGCTCACAGATTTTTCATATAAATCATGATTATATGTGTAATTAATTGTCTGCTCCTGCGTAACATGATTGTCTGCATCCTTAGCCGTTGTACATCCACATAATATTGTTGATATACTTAACGCTATCATTGTAAAACTTTTAGTTTTTCTAAATAAGCTGCGCATATACATTCACATCCCCATAATTATCTACAGACATGCCGATTTTAACCAATTGACTATCATTGATTTTAACTATTTTATATACAGCAGACATGCCCAAATAAGTATCTTCGACGCTATATGAAACCCCATTGCCATCAATATCCAAACTATTAATATGTATTGTATAATCCTTTATTCTTGACCATGAATCCTCTTCATACTCATAACTAATTTCAAAATATACATTCATATGAATTTCATGTCTAATTCCCCATAGCGTGTCATATAATGTAAAATTTTGATTAAAGTTTTCATTACCATCATATTCAGTTAGCATTATTCCATTGTCATTCTCCGAAGCAAACACATTTGTTGGAATAATCATAATTAACGCCATAATTAAAGTAACTATTGATAAAACCTTTTTCATACCAAATTCCTCCTTAAAGTATATTCCGTTGACGCGTCTAGTGTCAACAGCTTTTAGTTATTTTGTGTAATTAATTACTTACACTGTTACTACTTTTCTTTCTTCTTTAACATATCAGGCTCTTTCGGCTGATATATTGTAAAGAACGATGCAGAATTAACAGAAGTCTTAGCAACCTTCTTAGCTGCTTCTGCCATTCCTTTAAGAATCTGTTTCATGAAATCTACCCTCCTTTCGCATGCCTAATAACAGCAACAGTCCTATTATCAGAAGCATTGTATTAATATACAGGCTTATATGACATAAGATTGTATATTCCCCATATCTTATGACCATGCCCATAATATTTAACATAAATGATATCAGCATAGATGATATTCCTAAGACAGTGCTTATAATCATATATTTGTGCTTTTGTTCAAAAGTAAGCCTCTTATTATGATGTTCTAGTGGTGCATTAAGTACGATTATCAGATATCCTGCTGCGGCTATAATCCATGTCAGAACATCTCCTTTAACAAGCAACTGGATTCTAAGTATAATCAATGAAATTAGAAAAACTCCACAATAACATATATTACATCCCAGATGCGTATCCGCATGATATCCACCCGTATACCTCCTTATGACAATCATCATTATGTTGTATACAATTGCATACCATATATTACCCGTTATTAATCCTATAATAAGTACCAGTATTACACTTATAATTCCTGCTACTATTAATTCCACTCCATATGCACACACTTCTCTTTCTTCTTCAGTAATCACATCCTTAGACACAAAAAAATCAGCTATAACCAATGCAACTGAATGAATCATATACATAATTCCTTTCACTTTATACATTGATTATAGCTGATTTAATTTTTTAAAAAAGTAGTTTGGCGTATTTGGTAATATATGGCATAATCTGCACATTTTTATTTTCAAAAAAGCTATTGACAAACTCTTTCCAGTATGCATCTGCAGATTAGATAATTATCTCCCTGTCCTTCATAATTGATAGTTCCATTATATTTATCAATAATATCCCTGATATCATAATTCCAAAGCCATGCAAATCTTTATCTTTCTTAGTTGTATTCATATCAGGATTACTCTTTAATACATTGCCTGACGTTGTATTGCCTATATCTATATACAGCTTCTCCTTATCCTCCGATATCTGTAACCTTATTGTCGAATTATTACATTGTCCTGCCGCTTCAATAGCATTGTCACACAGATTCTCAAGAAGTATATACAGATCCATATCATCAATACCCTCAATATCTCCCAGTACATAACACCCCATATCTATTCCATTATTGCGACACTCGTTAATCTTTCTGTTCAACAAATAATTAAGTACAATATTATTACTTACAATCTCTGTAACATTAATGTTCTTATAGCCTGTACGGTATTTATCAAGCACCTCAAGTGCCTTTGAATACTTCTCATCCTGAATAAGCTCACTGATAAGTATCAGGACATTCTTAATGTCATGTCTTTGCTTACTGTTCTGCTTCTGCATATCAAGTATTGATTCTATATCTTTCTCTTTCTGCTGATATGCACTAAGCATAACCTGCTGCCGTATCTTTTGTTCATATAATTTCTGTTCCATAATAAGCAGTAATATACTAATCACATTAACTATTACTATACCAACTACAGCTACATATGTATATATCACATTCATTTCATAACTCTTATCTGAACGATATATCATAAAACAGCATATTACCACTGAAATTGCTGGTATCATTGACATAGTAAACATATATTTATTATCTTTTCTTTTAAAACCTTCTTTAATTTTATAAAGAATCCCAGAAACAACATAAGTAATAACTGTACCAGTATACCACTTACATATCTAGAAGCTGTACCGAATGGAATAGCATTGAGAAAGTCTTTTTTTATAACCAGTGATATTAAACCAACACCTAATAATGCACTTCCAGCCAGACAACCTATCATCATAACATTATAGAATAGCTTCTCAATAATAGTACCGCCCAATACCCAAAAGCTGAATATAAGAGAATAAATCATATATATGTATATTCCCACACTCTCAAAATATGCAATATGATTAGATACTGTAAGATATATGAATGTGGTAACTATCCCGATTATGCCTATGCATTTCTTATTATACTTATCCTTACATCCAAGACTAGCCATAAGGAATACTGTCACAACCACACTCTGAAACAGATTTATGACATTTTCAAATATTATATGCATCATATAAACATTCTCCTTATCTCATCGACTCTGCTCCTGCTTATGTGATAGCTTGTACCATCCTTCATAATAAGATTATCTCTTTTTCTTTCTTTTACATAATCCTTATTAACCATCTCTCCTGATGATATTTTAATAAATCCTAATGGTTTTAGTTTGTCTTCATACTTACTTAAGTTCGCTCTTATTTTTCTCTCACCATTCTCGCCTTTGAATATAAGATTATGTTTTATCACATTTACTGCTACAACATCCGAAAGCCTTATTATGTCACCATCTTCAATTACAAGTATCTTCTTTTTTTCTCCGAGATAACTCATGATATTGTACATCGTATGCACAATATCATCTTTCATATTGTTTTTTCTTATAAACCCTATTGGTCTGAAACCAAATGCCTGATACACATAATTATCATGTGAAGTACAGAATACTATCCCTGCATCCTTCTTTCGTTCATGTATCCTCGTTGCAATATCAAATCCATTCACCGTTCCACACTCAATATCAAGTATGAATATATCCGTATCTTCTACTGCTTCCTCAAGCATTTTCTCCGGAGACTGATATACCACAACTTCTGCTATATCAGTCTCTGAAACATGCTTTGCATATTCAGTCTTTATATATCTGCTTATTAATTCGCCATGCCCAGGCTCATCATCACATATAGTAAATCTCGTCAAATGCCTTCCCCCTGTGTGTATTATCTAAGCATTTCTTCCCAGTTCAAATGCCTTCCTGTTAAGCTCAAGGAATTTAGCAGGAACATTTTTCTCTATGGCATCCTGCCACTGTTCGTCTGTTATGTCAGGGAAGTATGTTGAGAATCTTCCCATAAGTGCTATATTAACAGCCTTAGAAGAACCTGCCTCCTCAGCGAGTGCAAGGAAATCCTTCGCATCAACCTTGGCGCCTGCTGCTGTAAGCTTCTCAATAAGTCCTTCCGGATACTCTGCTGCCCCTGTAATTACAGGCATTGGCTCCATCTTCTGCGTATTGGTGATGATAACTCCGTCTTTCTTTAAGAATTCAACCCATCTTGCAGCCTCTAACTGCTCAAATGAAATGATAACATCAGCCTCACCTTTATCAATTACCGGTGAATATACCTTTTCACCATATCTTACATAAGTTACAACAGAACCGCCTCTCTGGCTCATTCCGTGTACCTCGGAAACCTTAACATCATATCCCTGCTTTAATAATACATATCCTAACATCTTGCTGGCAAGAAGTGTTCCCTGTCCGCCAACACCAACTATCATAATATTCTTTGTCATATTGAATCTCCCTTCAGTTACCTGTCTAATCTTACATTCCTATTGCATCGAATCTGCACATCTGCTTGCACACTTCACATCCGATACATAAAGTTGGGTCAATATGTGCTTTCTTATCCTTGAATGATATAGCAGGACAGCCAATCTGCATACATGCCTTACAGCCTTTACATTTGTCCTGATTAATTGCGATTGCAGGCTTATGTACAGTTCCCTTAATCATTACACATGGTCTTCTGCTTATGATTATAGATGGCTCTTTAGCTGCAAGCTCCTCTGTTACTGCTGTCTCAACTGCTGCGAGGTCGTATGGGTCAACAACTCTTACTCTGTTAAAGCCTAAAGCCCTGCATAATGCTTCAAGATCAACCTTACCTGCCGGCTCTCCTCTTAAGTTCTTACCAGTTGTAGGATTCTGCTGATGTCCTGTCATACCTGTGATTGAGTTATCAAGAATAATTACTGTTGAATTACTCATGTTGTAAGATATATCTGTAATTCCAGTCATTCCTGAATGCATAAATGTTGAATCTCCGATAACACCTACGCTGTTACTCTCACCAGCTTCTCCCATAGCCTTGTTAAAGCCATGAAGTCCTGAGCATGACGCACCCATGCAGACATTAAGATCCATTGCATTAAGTGGTGCAACTGCTCCCAATGTATAACATCCGATATCTCCGTATACCATAATCTTCTTCTTGTGAAGAATGTAGAATATTCCTCTGTGTGGACAGCCGGCACACATAACTGGTGGTCTGCCCGGAATCTGTGCATCTATTGTTGTGTATTCAGGTTCTTCCATTCCCATACATTTCTTAATAAGATTCTGTGAGAATTCTCCGCATATTGGAAATGTATCTTTACCATGAACCTGTATTCCTAACTGCTTGCAGTGGTTCTCAATAATTGGGTCAAGCTCCTCTATTACATAGATTTCGTCCTTGCCCTGTGCGAAATCCTTGATAAGCTTCTCTGGAAGTGGATATACCATACCAAGCTTAAGTACGCTTACCTTATCTCCAAATACTTCCTTAGTATACTGGTATGATGTTGAAGATGTGATTACACCTATTTTCTTGCCATTGACAAGGCTTCCCTCTGCACACTCTTCAACTCTGTTAATTCCACTTGTCTCTGCGTACTGTATAAGGTCAAGTGTTCTCTGCTCAACTCTTACATGTGCATCTCTTGAATTCTTAGTCATCATGACCTTAGTTGGGTCTTTTACATAAGGAACCTGTGTCGGCTCTACTCTTTCCTCAGGACATACAACACTCTGTGAATGTGCAACTCTTGTACACATTTTGATAAATACTGGTGTATTGTACTTCTCTGATATCTCATATGCTTCCTTAACGAAAAGTCTTGATTCTTCTGAATCTGCAGGCTCAAGCATAGGTACTTTGGCTGCAAATGCATAATGTCTTGAATCCTGTTCGTTCTGTGATGAATGCATTCCCGGGTCATCTGCTACACAGATTACAAGTCCTGCGTTAAGTCCCTGATATGATATTGTAAATAACGGGTCTGCTGCCACATTTAAACCAACATGCTTCATTGCACATGCTGCTCTTACTCCACCGAGTGTTGCTCCGTGTGCTGCCTCTAATGCAACCTTTTCATTAGGCGCCCACTCGCAGTATATCTCATCGTATTTTGCTGCTTCTTCTGTTATCTCTGTACTTGGTGTTCCCGGATAACTTGATATTACCTTACAGCCTGCTTCATACATTCCTCTTGCAACTGCCTTATTGCCCAGCATTAATTCTCTCATAACATTCTCCATTCTATGTATTCTTATCAGCCTTTATTTTCCTGTTCTACAAGTCTGTCTGCGCCGTACATCTTACGAAGCTTCGGCTTCTCAATCTTTCCTGTAGCATTACGCGGAATATCTGCAAATATAATCTCTTTCGGACGCTTGTATCTTGGTAGCTCCATACAGAAGTCTTCTATCTCTTCCTTAGTACATGTAACTCCGTCCTTAACTTCTATGATAGCCGCTGTCTTTTCGCCCAGTCTATGGTCTGGAAGTCCGATAACAGCTACATCTTTAACTTTATTAAATCTTCTGATGAAGTCCTCTATCTGAACCGGATAAATGTTTTCTCCACCGCTTACGATAACGTCTTTCTTTCTGTCTACAAGGAAGTAGAAGCCATCCTCATCCTGCATAGCCATATCACCTGTATATAACCAGCCATCCTTAAGAACTTCCTTAGTAGCTTCCTCGTTGCGGTAATAACATGTCATGACACCCGGTCCTTTAACACAGAGTTCTCCGACATCTCCCTGTTTTACTGTATTACCGTCTTCATCAACTATCTTACATTCCCATCTGTAACCCGGAATTCCGATAGCACCAACCTTATTGATATTCTCAACACCAAGATGTACACAGCCCGGACCTGTTGATTCTGAAAGTCCGTAGTTGGTATCGTACTGGTGCTTAGGGAAATATTCCTTCCATCTCTTGATAAGTGAAGGTGGAACCGGCTGCGCACCTATATGCATAAGTCTCCACTGATCAAGTCTGTAATCTGATAACTTGATGTCTCCCCTGTCGAGTGCATCTAATATATCCTGAGCCCAAGGCACTAACAGCCATACTATTGTACATTCTTCATCTGATACCGCCTTAAGAATTGTCTCCGGCTTAGTTCCCTTAAGAAGTACTGCTTTGCTTCCTGCCACAAGACTTCCCATCCAGTGGAACTTAGCTCCTGTATGGTAAAGCGGCGGAATACATAAAAATGTATCATATCTTCCAGTTCCATGATGCTTCTGCTCCATCTCGGCAGCCTGTGTAAGACTTCTGTGCTTATGAAGTATTGCCTTAGGAAATCCTGTTGTTCCTGATGAAAAATATATTGCGCCATAATCGTCTTCTGTTATAGTCACATCAGGTGCTTTGCTTGAGCAGTCAGCAACAAGCTCTCTGTAGCTTTCTGCAAAGCTTGGACAATTGTCTCCAACATAGATAAGGAGTCTGCCCTTTGATAATCTCTCAGCATTTACTTCAATTCGTCCGATAAACTGTGGTCCAAATACAATAACATCTACCTCTGCAAGCTCTGCACAGTAATAGATTTCGTCTGAATCATATCTGAAGTTGAAAGGCACTGCTATCGCACCCGTCTTTAACACTCCGAAATATATAGGAAGCCATTCAAGGCAGTTATACATAATAATAGCTACCTTATCGCCCTTCTTGATTCCTCTGCCGATAAGCATGTTGGCGAATCTGTTAGCTTTCTCATTAAATACGCTCCATGTAATCTCCCTGCGGTATGGAGAATAAGTTGTAGGCTCAATAAGCCCGAACTCCTTCCATGTCATCCTTCTTGTATCCTTCTCATCAGGATTAAGCTCTACCAATGCAACCTCGTCTGGATATTCTCTTGCATTGCGCTCTAAGTACTCTGTAACTGGCATAATAATTCCTTCCCTGCTGCCCCCGACAGCATGCAATTTCATTAAGCTATATAATACTATATTTCACTCAAAAAATCTAGGAAACTCCCAACCTTTCTCCGCTCTTTCGTCAAACTTCCCCTTTAATTCCATATTAAAAAATGCTATGATTTAGTTAGTTAAGTTGCGCGTGTGTATCCGGCTGTCCGGCACCTGTCTGTGGTGCAGGAATGAATTGTGACGAGCTGTGCAGGAGTTAAGCCGCTGTCTGCATAAGTTCATTGCACAAAAGCTCGTCCAAGCGAAGCGCGTTTGCTTTTGAGCGATGTAATAGACTCTGCAGACAGCGGCTTTTACTCCTGCTAAGCGAGGAAAACCTGAGTTCCCGCGCCACAGACAGGTGCCGGACAGCCGGCCTACCGGACGCACACATGCAATCTACTATATAACATCTTTAAAGGGGGATATATTATGGCTTTACATGTTATGGACGAGGCCAACCGCTGCTTACAGTGCAAAGTGCCTCAGTGTCAGAAGGGATGTCCTATTAACACTAACATTCCTATGGCAATCCGTTTACTTAAAGAGAATAAGCTTAACGAAGCTGGTAAAATGCTTTTCGAGAACAACCCGCTTACTACCGTGTGCAGTCTCATCTGCAATCACGAGAACCAGTGTGAAGGTCACTGTGTACTTGGAAGAAAGGGCGCTCCTGTACATTTTTCTACTATTGAGAATTATATCTCAAGTACATATGCCAACCAGATGACTGAAGGTCCTAAGCCTTCTAACGGCATGAGAGTCGCAATCATCGGTTCAGGTCCTGCCGGTATCACTATTGCAATTATTCTGGCAAGATACGGATATCAGGTTACTATATTTGAAGGAAAGGACAAGATTGGCGGCGTATTAAGATACGGTATTCCGGAATTCAGACTTCCTAAGACTGTTCTTGACGACATTGAATACAGACATCTTGCCTTAAAGGGAATCAAAATTCGTCCTAACACCACTATCGGTGGTGCAATCGGAATTGATGATTTGTTCCGTGACGGCTACAAATCTATATTCATTGGTACTGGCGTATGGAAGCCTAACTCTCTTCATATTAAAGGAGAGACTTTCGGTAATGTCCACTTTGGTATCAATTACCTCAATAACCCTGACAGCTACCACCTCGGTGAAACTGTTATTGTTATCGGTGCCGGTAATGCCGCTATGGACGTTGCAAGAACTGCCAAGAGAAAGGGCTCTCGCAATGTCATCTGTTTCTCTATCACTAAGGAAGTTGCTGCAAGTAAATATGAATTCAGCTATGCACAGCTTGAAGGAATCACATTTGAATATAACAAACGCCCTGTTGAGATTAAGGATGACGGTGTTATATTCAGGGATATTATTGAGAATGAGGATGGAACTTTCACTGATGTAGAAGGAACTGATACACTTCACCACTCAGACAGTGTTATCATCTCTATCAGTCAGGGACCTCAGAACCGTATTGTCAACACAACAACAGGTCTTAAGGCTACTGCAAGGGGACTTCTTGACGCAGACGAGACTGGTCACACAAGCCGTCCTGGTATATTTGCATCAGGTGATGTTGTAAACGGTGCAAGAACCGTAGTAGAAGCTGTCGCACACAGCAAGATAGTGGCAGAATCAATGCATCAGTATATGCAGTCTCTGCCGAAAGATAGTGAATAAAGGGATTGCTGTTTACATTTTGCCATAAAAAAATCGTCTACAGCTTACGCTCTCATGGATTACTACGCTTAGTGGGAGTAAATGCCGTCATCTGCAATGTTTATTACTGTGAGTGAAAGCAAACGCGCTTCGCTTGAACGAGCTTTCACTCACAGACCTTATGCATATAACGGCATTAACTCCCACACAGCTCGTAATAAATCGAGCTTCAGTTGTAAACGATTTTTTATGAAATATAAACTAATTCCTAAATTACTGGCAATTACTTCAACATCACCATATCCGCTATATACCACTTGCCGCTTCTTTTTACGAATATATACTCCATATGAGTAGGGTAATCTTTGAAACTGCCACTGTTATAGGATACTTGTAAATCAAAACTTACTTCACATGAAAAACAATCTTTTGTATATGACTGGTAATTATATACTTTCATATCACTGAATGCTGGTTCCCTGCTTACCTCTAACCATATATTAGTCTTTGATATTCTGGACAGGTATGAGTATGCATATGAGCCAGGCAGTATGTATGGTGAAAGCTTTGCAAAGCCTTCATAATTAACTACATATTTACCGTAAATTTCTGTAATCTCTTTTATGCGGCTTTCCTGTTCCTCTATCAGCTTGCTATTAGCTTCAAATCCAAATTCATATACATTATCTGTGCTGCTTATAAGCTCCAGTTCACTGTTATACACAGGACCTGTTGCTTTTATTTCATGTTCTTTATATACATTCTCTATATGATATGTTGTTGTCTTAGGCATATTAATGTGTTTGGCAACATTACTTAGTACTTCTGCATCTTTAGTTTCTGTTACATATTCACTTCCTAGCTTATTGCCATCAACTGTCACTTCTGAATTCTCCGGAACTATTATCTCATAGGTCTTTCCTTCACAACTAAGTCCTGACACATCCGCAATTGTCCACTCATTTTTACTGTTTTTCTCAAGATATATTATTATATCTGTTTTCTGCCCGTCTTTCTTTAACTGATATACTGGATTATCATTAGTGTACTCACCAGATTTCTTAGTGTATGCCCACTCTCCCTCACATAATACATTTTTAATATATTCTCTCACAGCTTCATCTAACGCTTCACTGCCTTCATAAGCGTTTTCTCCCGTGTGTACATACTTTGTGAAATCTCCTGTGTCCTGTAATTGTATCTGTTCAGTTATCTTATCCATAGCATACTCTGGTCGTGACTGCTCATACTTTTTTAAAGCTGTCCACAGGATGCTCCACAGTACAACAAATCCTATCAGTACTATGGTGACAACTATTATATATATTTTCCAGAATAACGGGATTTTTATTGTCTTTTTAATCATTATTTTCTCAGCCTCCGGCCTGCCCCTTTTTAAACATTTATTTAACAATTATTGTTGTCGGTAAATCTCTTGGTCCATACATTGATGCACAACTGTTGATGTATTCTCCATTGTAATACATAAGTGATGATGAACCACCATCAAGATTAGCCGCATTAACTGCACCATACTCAAGCATGAGCTCTATCACATCTGAATATGACGCTCCCAGACTGTTTACCTGGCGTCCATCTATTACTACAAGCAGTATTGAACCATCTTCTCTCTGTCCGATTGCTGTTCTTGGATTAAGACCGCTTCCGCTCCCATTAACTTCAACCGCTTCTCCATTAACAACAAGCACCGGCCCGAAGCTTACGGCATCTCTTACTCCCCGGTCAAGTGCCGCCTGTGCTGTCATATCTCCCACTACAAGTACATTATTATTGTCTATACCTATAATTCCATAAGTTGTTCCCAGTGACCCCCACTTTAACCTGCCTTCTGATATAACAAGTCCATCCGGCTCGCCACCTGTTCCTACTCCTCCTGCATCCCGAAAACCGCCGGCATTAGTCGCAGCTATTGCGCCATAGCTTTCCGCTATCTCTGATACTTTCTTTCCCTTACAGCTTTTCCCATATTCTCCGCTTGTTCCTACCATAACTCTTGATGGGTCTCTTACAATCATCATCTTACCTCTGTAAGTATCCTTCTCTATATCAATAACCTCTATCATTGATTTTTCTTCTTGTGTAAGAATTGTTGTATCTGATATAAGCGAAGAATCTGTCACTTCATCTGTCTTCTGTATGGAATTGATTGCTCTTATTCTGGCTATCTCTTCATCTGAAAAAAATAGCGTTACAAGTATTCCTCCTGCACTTGATTCCATTGCTGAATTAACAAACAGATTTCTTGCTGTCTTTGATGGTCCGAATTCCATAATTCTTACAACGCCTAACAGCCCTATAAGAAGCAGAACCACTGTGGTAAGAATACATATTCCTACTCTCCTTACTATTTTCAATGCTATCCTTTTCTTTGTCATAATTTCTATCCTTTCACACAAAGTGAAAAAATTATAGCATAAAAAAAGGCCAGAGTAAATCACTCTGACCATTATTTTAGACATATTCTGTTATAAATATATTCTACATATCAGCAAGCAATTCCTTTGCCTTGTCCATAGAATCCATATGAACATAGATATCACACTTAGAATTCTTGCTGTTATTAAGGAACTTGAACACGCCTGTGTGGAAATTCCACTTCTCAAAATATGATATATTGTTTCTTCTAAGAACTCTCTCTATCTTTCTGCTTTCTTCTAATGTTACATCAGAACGCAATAAACGTTCATTAGTTCCGACTTCTGACATACTGCTGCACCTCTTTACTAACGTCTGTTATATTAGTATGTTATCACATTTTTAATGTAAAATCCACTTTAGAAAATTAAAAAATCGGTCTGAACACTTGTCCAGACCGAATAAACATTTAAAGAATATCAATTAAGCGATTGTGTAAATCCATCCCTTAGGAGCTTCAATCTTGCCCATCTGGATACCTGTTAATGTATCATAGAGCTTCTGGATTGTAGGACCCATCTTCTCCATTCCGCTTGGGAAGCAGATTTCCTTACCATGGTCGTTAATCTTTCCAACAGGTGAGATAACTGCAGCTGTACCACAAAGACCACACTCTGCAAAATCCTTAACTTCATCAAAGAGAACTTCTCTTTCCTCAACCTCTAATCCAAGATATTCCTTAGCAACAACCATTAATGAACGGCGTGTGATTGATGGAAGAATTGAATTAGACTTTGGTGTTACGAACTTACCATCTTTAGTGATGAAGATGAAGTTAGCACCACCTGTCTCCTCAACCTTAGTTCTTGTTGCTGGGTCAAGGTACATGTTCTCTGCATATCCTTCTTCATGTGCTGTCATAATAGCATGTAAGCTCATTGCATAGTTAAGTCCAGCCTTTATATGTCCTGTTCCGTGTGGTGCTGCTCTATCAAAATCTGAAACTTTGATAGTAATAGGCTTAGCACCGCCCTTGAAGTAAGGACCTACTGGAGTTGTAAGTACTCTGAACTGATATTCATCAGCAGGCTTAACTCCGATAACAGGGTTACTTCCGAACATGTATGGACGGACATAAAGTGTAGCACCTGAACCAAAAGGTGGTACCCATGCTGCATTAGCTTCTACTGTCTTAGCAACTGCCTCTACCCACTTATCTTCTGGGTAAACTGGCATTTCAAGTCTCTCACATGAATCTTTCATTCTTGCTGCATTCAGATCTGGGCGGAACATAACAATGTGACCATCCTCTGTTGTATAAGCCTTAAGACCTTCAAAACATGTCTGTGCATACTGAAGGACACCTGCACACTCGTTAATGACAACCTTGTCATCCTCTGTAAGTGTTCCGTTATCCCATGCGCCATCTTTATAGTTGGCTACGAATCTCTTGTCAGTCTTGATGTAACCAAAGCCAAGGCTTGACCAATCAATATTCTTCTTTTCCATTGTTAGTACTTCCTTTCATCTAAAGATACTGATGTAAAAAATGTTTTACACGATTTTGAGCATATTTTACGCTCTTAAAAATGTCATGTCAACATTTCATTATTCATCTCCGGTAATTTCTGTGTAATATTTAGCATAATCGGTTCTTTCTGCCTTAGTAAATGCAATTGCTGTTCTTGGATGCTGGTTAGTCTGACCGGTAAGCATGTACTGTACATCACATCCCCATACAACACCTGATGCTTTAAGTGGAACCATATGCTTCTCAATAAACTTAAGCACTGGAACTATATTAAACTTAGGATTTCTTAAGAACCCTAATAATAATTCTGAATAGCAGTTACCTGCACCTCTTCCCATTCCGCTTACTGTTGCATCAAGAAGGCTTACGCCGATTGAGCATGCCTCGATTGTATTGGCAAATGCAAGCTGCTGGTTGTTATGTGCATGTATACCAACACTTTTTCCATACTTCTCTGCTATCTTAATGTATTTGTCAGCAAGTCTTCTTACCTGCTCCGGGTATAATGAACCATAGCTGTCAACAAGGTATATATACTGTGCCTTGCTCTGTGATGCAAGAAGCTCTAATGCAAGGTCTAACTCATTCTCACCTGCTGTTGATATCGCCATAATATTGACTGTAACCTCATATCCCATATCTGAACAGTAGTTAGCCATCTCAATAGCTGCCGGAATGGTATTAATATATGTTGCAACTCTCACCATATCAACAACTGACTCTGATTTAGGTGGAATATCTCTCTTCATATTAGTTCTTCCGACATCAGCCATAACTGATATCTTAAGTGGTGTATCATTCTCGCCAACAATAGCTCTGATATCTTCTTCCTTACAGAACTTCCACTTTCCGAATTCTTTCTCATTAAATATATCCTTATCAGCCTTATATCCAAATTCCATATAATCAACGCCTGCTGCCACATTAGCTTCATAAAGATCTTTAACAAACTCATCAGTGAATTCAAAATTATTCACAAGACCTCCATCTCTTAATGTACAGTCCATAACCTTGATGTCTGGTCTGTAAGAAGTCAAATTACCCCTGTTTTCTGCCATAACCTGTTTCCTCCTGTAAAATTTCCTCCTGGAATTGTTTCCTTTCGGAATTGCTCCCATTCAGAATTGTTTCACTTTAAACCGTTACGCTTTAAAGTACTAAACTGTTTTGAATTATAACACATCTATTGAGGTTGTCAACTGTTGATGTAAGATTTTTAGCTTTGACCTACTAATCTTCCATAACTGCTTCCGCATTATGCCATCACGACTTCACCGTCAGCCTCTCAATAAACACATCCATCAACGCATTAAGCCCCTTAAGATATTCCTTCGCATTAGTGAATTTCTTCTTTGTTACAGTCCATATGAATGCAGGATTGGCGTCTACTCTCATCTGTATTGCACCGCCATACTCGTCAAGAAGCTTCTTTATAGCATCCGGGTCTAATTCAGCCTTAGGATAAACTGTCATCACCGTACGCCATACCGCAGTTCCTGATTCCTGATGTGTCACGCCGCCCTTTATCTCTATCATGCCAAGCTTATGTGCCTTTGACTTGATAAGCGCAATCATAAGCAGATTGTCGGCGCATGATGGCACACTTCCGTATCTGTCTGATAACTCGTCCTTCATATCTGATAATTCATCCATGTTCTCAAGTGCAGCAATTCTCTTATATATATCAAGCTTCTGGTACTCACTCTTAATATATGTTGCCGGAATATAAGCATCCACATCTACATCTATTGTTGTCTCAAACTCATACTCATTCTTAATTCCCTTAAGATTGTTGACCGCCTGATTAAGCATTTTACAGTACAGGTCGTATCCTACAGCCGCCATGTGACCGTGCTGGCTGTTCCCAAGCACATTTCCTGCACCTCGGATTTCCAGATCCTTCATCGCAATCTTAAAGCCCGAACCAAAATCCGCAAATTCCCTGATTACGCTGAGTCGCTTTTCCGCTACCTCTGTCAGTACCTTATCTCTTCTGTACAGCAAAAATGCATACGCAGTCCTTGAGCTTCTGCCAACTCTTCCTCTTAGCTGATAAAGCTGAGAAAGTCCAAAACGATCTGCATCTTCAATTATCATTGTGTTGCAGTTGGATATATCCATACCTGTTTCAATTATAGTTGTAGACACCAGCACATCTATCTCACCATTAACGAAATCACACATTATCTTCTCAAGCTCCCGTTTAGCCATCTGACCGTGGGCATATGCCACATTTGCATCAGGAACAAGCTCCTGAATGTGTGCAGCCGCCTCATCAATGCTTCTTACACGGTTGTATACATAGTATACCTGACCGTTTCTGGCAAGCTCTCTTGTGATTGCCTCTCGTATCATCTCATCATTATGCTCTGTAACGAAAGTCTGTATCGGAACACGGTCAACCGGAGGCTCCTCAAGAACACTCATATCCCTGATTCCCGCAAGGCTCATGTGAAGCGTTCTTGGAATCGGAGTGGCACTAAGCGTAAGTACATCAACATTATTCTTTAACTTCTTAATCTTCTCCTTGTGTGTAACACCAAATCGCTGTTCCTCATCAATAATAAGAAGTCCCAGATCCTTGAACACCACGTCTTTAGAAAGAAGCCTGTGTGTGCCTATTACAATGTCAACCATGCCCTTCTTAAGTTCCTCAATAGTCTCCTTATTCTGTGCCGAAGTTCTGAAGCTTGACAACTGGGCTACCGTAACCGGAAAGTCCTTCATTCTCTGTTCAAATGTGGTAAAATGCTGACTTGCAAGTACTGTTGTCGGTACAAGATAAGCAACCTGCTTTCCTTCCTGAACCGCCTTAAATGCTGCTCTTATCGCAATCTCTGTCTTACCATAGCCCACATCTCCACATATAAGTCTGTCCATTACCCTGCGGCTTTCCATGTCATGCTTCGTGTCTTCTATCGCATTTAACTGGTCTGTTGTCTCCTCATAAGGGAACATTTCCTCAAATTCCTGCTGCCATACCGTATCCGGTCCAAACTGGTATCCTTCTATTCTCTGTCTCGTGGCATACAGCTCAACAAGGTCTTTAGCCACTTCTTCAACAGCTGAATGAACCTTTGACTTAGTCTTGCCCCACTCTGAACCGCCAATCTTATTAAGCTTCGGCTTCTTCTCAACATCCGAACCCGCAAATTTCTGCAGACGGTCAAGCTGTGTTGCGAGCACATAAAGGTTGCTGTTATCTGCGTAAGATATCTTGATGTAATCCTTCTCAACACCTTCAACCTTAATCTTCTCAATGCCCTTGTACTGGCCTATACCGTAATTCTCATGAACAACATAATCGCCAATATTAAGTTCATTAAAGCCTGCAATATTCTTGCCGTCGTACTCCTTCTTCTTTACTTTCTTGCGCTTCTTCTCTGTAAATATGTCATTCTCAGCAATGCACACAAAGCCCTGCAGCGGATACTCAAATCCCCTGTGAAGACTTCCGTAAGTAACCATCACAAGTCCGCCTGCCATGGATTTATTGCTGTCCTCTGTATAGAAGCTCTCAATCCCAAGCCTTCCGAGGTCATCAACAATTCTGTTAGCTCTTGTTCTTGAGCTGCACACAAGAAGAACTGCATATTTATTGCGTTTGTACTTCCTTATGTCATCTGAAAGATATTCAAAGCTGTTATTATATGAGCTTATGCTTCTCGCTTCAATATGCATTGAATAATCTATCCCAAAGAATTCAGGTGTGTATTCAAGTGTTGTCAGCACAAGCTGCTTATGTCCGTTCATTGAAAGAACGGCTGTCTCCATATCCATAAACATATGTGTCTGACTTGGTAGCACATAACCGCTTTCTAATCTGTTCTTCATACTCTCACTGTACTCATAGAAAGTCATGTCGCTGTGTTCCTTAAGCCTTGCAGGTTCGTCTACGACAATAAGAGTATCTCCCTTAGGGAAATACTCTGCCAGACTGCTCACTCTGTCTGCAAATGTATATATGAATTTGCTGTAATCTCCTGTCCTTAACGCGTCATCAAACATTCTGTTAAGATGATTGCCAGCCTCTATCTGTTCCTTAGTACGCTTTCTTTTATCTGCTCCGAACAGCTTCATCTGTTCATCTTTTTCATGTCTGATTTTTTCAATTCCCTGCTCTATCTCATCCTCTGTAAAAAGAAACTCTGTTGCAGGAAATACCGTATAACTCTTATAGTTCTCAATGGAACGCTGACTGTCTGCATCAAATGCCCTTATTGAGTCTATCTCATCGTCCCACAATTCAATTCTCACAGGTGCTTCGTCTGTATATGAAAATATATCAATTATTCCGCCTCTTATGGCAAACTGTCCTCTGGCTTCAACCATTCCGAATCTCTCGAATCCCATAGCAGTAAGCTTCTTTGCCATATCCTCTACATCGAGTATGTCACCCTTCTTAAGGTTAATTACTGCCCTCCTGAATCTGTCGACTGGAAGAAGCATATCTGATATTCCATCAATGGTTGTCACTATTGTAAGCGGTCCATCTGAAACTTTCTCTGTTGATTTCTCCATTCCGGATTTGGCGATGTCCGATTTATTCAATCTGTCAATTATGGCTGCTATACATCTGATTCGCTCTCCGGCAATCTGTCGTCCCTGCACATCTGCGTTATAAAATATTACATCCTTCGCAGGATAATACATTACATTACCGCTGTTAAAGAATCTGGCATCCTCCGCCATATCCCTTGCTTTCCCCTCATCACTGGTTATAACAAGCTGGAAGTTATAATTGCTGGCTATGGCACTTGAAAAATGCAGCTTCTGCGTGTCAATACAGCCACTTACCATTACTGTTCTGCCGCCATCTTTAGCAAGCTCTTTATTAAGTTGTTCCACACCGGCTGTATTATACACCGGCTCAAATATTGCTTTCATATTATACCACCAGTTATCCGTTATATTTATTCATACCACTTTCTATTCCATCTGTAAGTATGCATTCTACAGCTTCACAGGCTTTCTTATTAGCCTCTCTTAATGTTGCATATTCCTCTGTAGGAAATTTCCCAAGCACCCAGTCTGCAAGATCCCAGTTCTTAGGCTTATCGCCGACTCCGAACTTTATTCTCTTGAACTTGTCGCTTCCAAGATGTGCTATTATACTCTTGATTCCATTGTGTCCACCTGCACTTCCCTTTGCACGGAGTCTTAGTTTACCTACGTCAAGACTTATATCATCGAAGATAACAATAAAATCATCTATATCACATTTGTAATAATCCATAACTTCTCTTATACACTCGCCTGAATTATTCATATATGTCATAGGCTTAACAAGTATTACTTTCTGACCTGCTATTACGCCTTTTCCGATAAGTCCTTTGTGCTTTGCTGTGTCCACACTGATATTATATTTGTCTGCAAGCTCGTCTATTACTGAAAATCCTGCATTGTGTCTTGTTCCCATATATTCTTTACCCGGATTACCCAGTCCCGCTATTATATACATAACATCCTCCTGATTAATTATCATATATTAGCAAGTATATAACATATTTCTTCTTTTGGCTATCTTAACGCATCATCTGTAACCTGACAGGTTAAGACAACCTTATCTTTATCCAAAAAGTCCCGCAAGTCATAACGACCGCGGGACTTTTTGTTATATTAAACAATTATTTAATTATAATTATTTAACAGATATTCTTCTTTTCTTTGATACAAATACAATTCCTGCTAATGCACAAAGCATTAATACTACATATAATGCAATTGGAGCTGTATCTCCAGTCTTTACAGTTTCACCTGTTGACTCTGTTGTTCCATTAACATTATTGTCTTTTCCTGTTTCTCCACCGTCTGCTACATCGCCCTTTGATGAACCGTCATCCTTAGAGATAACTTCTTTATAATGAACTGGCTTCCATGTACCAAGAACTGTATCAACAGCAGAAACATTTTCTGAATCAATATAATTAACAACAGCATCTAATGTACTATTAGTGCAGCCTGTTGTCACAAATGCTTCACCCTTGTTTGTGTTATTGTACTCATTGAAGATTGCTGAAGCCTTCTCTCCATTAGACATTTCTGCCCAGCCTTCTGAGTCAATGTATCCATTAGTCTCACACTCAATAAATGATGCATTAGAGTTAGCACCCCATGTTCTACCATACTTACCTAATACTGCTGCATCACCATGTGCTCCATCTGTTGTAACCTCACAGTTTCTGAATACATATGGGCTTGTCTTAGGTGCAACAATGTAACCAATCTTTGCATTATTATTTTCATCATTCTTATATGTCTTCCACTGTAACTTACAGTTATCAAATACAGCTGCAAACTCACCACAGATATAATCTACATTACCACCGATTGTACAACCGTTGAAATATGCGTGATATCCATAATTTGCTGAACCATTTCTACCAAGTGTATCCTGTGATGAAAGAATTGAACAGTTGAAAACTTCAATATTATCAGCCTCAATATAGAAAGCATTTGATCTCTCTTTAAACTTGTAATCTGATACATCTGCGCCTTCTGCTAATCTGTCTACTGAAAGATTTGAACCTGCAATATCTGTCTTCTCAGCCTCTGTTAAGTAATAGTTGTATGTATTCAAGAATGTTGTATTCTCTGCAACAAAATTATTACCTCTAACAATGAATACACCACCCCAGAGACTTCCATTTCCTTCTTCAGATGAGTATCTGTCCATAGCAAGTGTCTTATTGTAAAGACCTGTTGCTGGATCTATTGAATAATACTTTGTTCCAACACCATAATACCATGAAATTGTATGTCCATTACCCTTAAGTGTTACATATGGTGCAGCCATAACTACCTGTTCAAATACATCAGATGTAAGGTTAATAGTTACTCTGCCTGCTTCGCCTTCTGGTCTGTTCTGCATACCAAGAATAGCATCTGAAGCTTCATTTAATGTATCATAATCGCCAGGAACATTAATCTCTGACTTGAATTCTGTCATAGGAACAACTGAAATTCCTGTAATATATGTTGTTGCACCGAAGTTAACAACAGCATCACCTTCAACTACCATCTCAAATGTATCTGTCTTAGATGTTGTACCAACTGATGTATAACCCTTATCTGTTTCTGTACTATCGTACTTCTCCCCATTAACTGTAAAGTTGAATGCATAGTAAGTAGAAATAGTAACCTTAGCTTTTCCCTTTACTGGAATTGTAAGTGAAGAATCAGCTCTTGCTACTGTGTGAGGCTTTCCATTCTCTACTGCAATACTACCTGTTGTTGTAAGAGATGGAACTCTTGTATAGCTGTAATCTCTCTTAGATGCTGGATCATCCTTCTCTACATATACATCATTAACATTATCAACACCAGCCTTAACAGATGCTCTGTCATATGTTGTTGAGCCATCCTTAGTCTCTACGCTTGTTGTATATTCACCAGGCTTTACAGAAACCTTGTATGAATCTCCTGTTATTGTTGCTTCATTTACTGTTCCACTAGTATTATTAGTAAACACGAGCTTTGTAACATTAGATGAATCTGTACCTACAATCTTACCTGTAAGTTCAACATCCGGAACATTATTAAGTGTGATTGTAACTGCATCACCTGTTACTGTAAATGTCTGTGAATCACCTACAAGTGGCTTAACACCGCCATCGTTAGAGCTTACTCTGTATGTGTGTCCCTTAAGAAGCTTAAGAGATTTTGTTGTTGTGCTGAGAGATATCTCATCTCCACCTAACTGGTCATCTACTAATGATAACTTTAATCCGCTACCAATTGTTGCATCAATATTATTTACAGTTACCGGAACTGTAATCTTCTCATCTGCAACATAGCTGTATCCAGCATAGAACATATTATTAGTCTTTCCTGTTGTTGACATAACATATGTCTTACCAGGAACAACTTTAAATGAATATGATGTTAATCCTGTTTCTGAATCAACAAAGCCTTCCTTAGTTCCATCAGCATTGAAAGTATGTACTCTGAGGAATGATGTTGAATTATAGTAAACTGTCATCATACCCTTGGCAGCTGGTGTAAATGTAGCTAAACATCCATCACCCTCTCCTGGAAGATTAGGAATATTATTGGCATCTGCATGTCTCTTACCTGATGTATAAGCATCATGTTCAACACCATTAATTGTAACCTTCTTATCTGGCTTTACTGTATACTGAGTAATAACTCCGCCTACTGTCTGTCCACCTAATGTAAGTGTGCTGTCTCCGAACTTGTACTCACCAGTCTTAACAACACCATCTACAGCCTGCTCATCCATAACAAATGTAAAGTTTTCTACATTAGCCTCTGGCTCTGCAATATGCTTTACTTCAATGCTTCCAATATATCCATCAGCTGTTGCAACTAAGTCTACATATCCTGCTGCACCTGAGTATGTATACTTGAATTCTTTGGTGCTGACATCTGTTCCTTCAATTGTAGCCTGACTGACATCATATGATCCAATTGTGATTTCACATGAGCCCTTAACTGGAATCTTAACAACAGCTCCTGTGTTAAACTGTGCCCAGTCACCTCTTGTAGAATCAAACTTACCAGTTGTAGCATCAATAACTAAGCCATTAACTTCACCAGTAGTTCCCTGAATGAGCTTTCCATTAGAACCCATTAATTCAGAACCGCTTCTGAAGTTCCATGTTCTGTCTCCGTTATCTTTTGATTCTACTAATGTTAAATTCTTAATCTTCATCTCACCTGAATCACCGCTTGCAAGTGTATCTGGTGTAAGTAAAATATAACCATCCTCAAAAGCTGCTGATGAAACTGTTACAGTAGCTTCTTTATCACCATTGATATTAACTGCATTAGGAAGTTCCTCTCTACCTGCTGTATTCAGACAGATAACTGCATTCTCTCCGCTCTTGTCACCAACATAAACATATCTGTTATTGTTGTTACTAGAAAACTTTAAAGTAAGTGTAACTGATGTTGCTGTTGGGTCAACAGGAACAGCAATAACAGCATCCTTTGTTTTCTGAGCTGATAATCCTGCTCCACCAGTCTTAACATATGCTGTACCGGCAGCAACCTTTATTCTGCCAACCTCATCACCTTCTGCTAAAGTAAGTGAACTGCTTCCTGAGTATTTTGAAAAATCCCAGGTTGTTGTTCTTTCGTTATTCTCCCATGTACCAGCGTCTACTACAACCCCTGAATCAGCGGTCTTATCATCAGCTTTAGTATTAGTAATACTGCCTGGCATGAGAGCTGCAACCATAAGAACCGCCATGAATAATGATGCAATTCTTCTGATCTTGCGCTTTTTCATAAACTTCATAATTATCCTCCTTAAATATATTTGCACACGATTGTGTCTTTCGCGGCAGTTTTCCGCTTTTGTTATCATAATACATTTATGTAATGTGTTTTGCTACCGCTTTTTTTGTTTCTTAAGTTGTTTTTACATATAATTTTGGTTTAAATTTTTATTCATTTGTTAATTACAGCAATATTTTTATGTGTTTTTTGTGCAAAATGTATATATTATGCTTATTTTGCTCTAAAATTTTCCGTTTTTAAGTCCATTTATTTTTTTATTTTTCTGTGTTAATATATCTTTAAATATAACTTCAGGAGAATGTATGAATTCAAATTATTTTAACATTTCAAAATTATATCGCACTCCAAAAAATTCAATGTCATCTTCTCATACGCACTCTTTCTGGGAATTATTTTACCTCACTAAAGGAAGCTGCAGCATTTTAATAAGAGATGCTTTATATGAAATAAATGAAGGAACCATCTTCCTGATTCCACATGACATTTCTCATAAAGCCATATATTCCAGTACAGATAATGAGCGAATTGTAATTGAATTAGGGGATGACTATGTATCACCAATTATATCAGGTTTCCCCGACTTAACTTTTTATAATAAATACTGCTGTCATTTCTTTACTTTTAATCTGTCAGCATCTAACCTGATTAATTATTATTTCGACACTATTCTTTTAGAATCTAAAAAACACAATTCTATATCTTCATTAACTATAAGGCATTCAATTCAGGGAATTATTCTGTGTATAATCCGTTCCGGTTTTGATATAACAGCATCATTAAATGTCAGGAACTCATTACAAACAGAGAATATAATTATTCAGAATGCTATTGATTACATAGAACAGAACTTTTCCGCCAATATTTCTTTGACTACTTTGGCTGAACATTTACATCTGAACCCTTCTTATCTGTCCAAGCTTTTTAAAGATGAAACTGAAATGACATTTAAAGATTTTCTGAATAGGACACGAATTACCCATGCTGAAAGATTATTGCTTGAAACCAGCCTTCCAATGTCAGATGTTGCTTCATTATGTGGATATGAATCCGGTAATTATTTTGGGGATGTTTTCAAGAAAACAAAAGGTATTTCCCCTATCAAATTCAGGGAAGCAAAAGGTTATATTGCATAAAAAAGGTCTGACTCTGAAAATGCGCTAACGCATCTATCAAAGTCAGACCTTTTAAATGTGTTAAATTGTTACTCCTCTACATCCTCTGCCTTATCATAGGCCTCAAGAACAAGCTTCTGCAGCTTATCTCTTGTCTGAGTGTTGATAGGATGAGCAATGTCTCGATACTCTCCGTCTGATGATTTTCTGCTTGGCATTGCAATGAACAAGCCCTTCTCTCCCTCAATCACCTTAATATCATGTACCACGAACTCATCATCTATTGTGATTGACACAACTGCTCTCATCTTGCCCTCTTTAGCAATCTTTCTTACCCTTACATCTGTTATATTCATAACGCACCCCTTTTTAGGTTATATTAACCTCGTTATACTTTGGTTCAAACACCTTCTGTTGAAACTATTATTAATAGTATAAAGGACTATCCTCCACAACAATCCTTGTACCATTCTCTCCAACATATCTTGAATTAGCTTTGATTGTACTGTTGCTTTCAACAATACAGTTCTCAATATAAGCATTATCTCCAATATATGCATTATTAAGAATAATTGAATTCTTAATTACACTGTTATTACCAACATATATCTTCTTGAATAACACTGAGTCTTCAACAGTTCCGTTAATTATACATCCGCTTGAAACAAGGCTGTTTCTTACGTTAGCTCCGAAGTTATACTTTGCTGGTGGAAGATCTTCTACCTTAGAATATACATCCGGATACTGCTTGAAGAAGTAATCTCTTACATCCTTATTAAGGAAATCCATATTAGTCTTGTAATATGCATCCACTGTTGAAATATTGCTCCAGTAAGAATCAATATTATAACCATATATCTTCTTGATATTCTTATATCTTACAAGAATATCTCTTACAAACTCATGTCTGTCTTCTTCAGCAGCCTTCTCAAGAAGCTCTATGAGAAGTCTTCTTCTTATTACATAGATACCAGTTGAAACTGTTGAGAGGTTAGTCTCTATTGGTTTCTCATCAATATCTGTGATTCTGCCTTCTTCTGTCATGGCTACAACGCCATAACGACCTATGTCTGAACGGTCTTCAAGCTTCTTAACAACAACTGTTATATCTGCTTTCTTCTCAATGTGATACTGAAGTACCTTATTGTAATCAAGCTTATATACACCATCACCTGACGCAATAACTACATATGGTTCATGGCTCTGCTTTAAGAAATGTATATTCTGATATAATGAATCAGCTGTTCCACGATACCAGTTGCTGCTCTCAGCAGTAATTGTAGGAGTAAATACGAATAATCCTCCCTGTTTTCTTCCGAAATCCCACCACTTAGATGAACTTAAATGTTCATTAAGTGATCTTGCGTTATACTGTGTGATAACAGCTACTTTCTGGATTCTTGAATTAGTCATGTTGCTTAATGCAAAATCTATGGCGCGATAACTTCCGGCAATCGGCATGGCTGCAATCGCTCTCTTATTAGAGAGTTCACGCATCGCTCTGTTATTTCCGCCAGCTAATATAATACCTATTGCTTTCATTAATTATCACCTGCCTTAATTATTATGCCTCCGCCTGGTAACTCACCATTAGGGTAATCCTGTAATGTTGTCTCCCCTGATATGGCTGTATTCTTTCCAACCTTAACATTGTCCGGAATAACAGACCACTCACCGACGGTAACAAGTCCAGAATTATATATCTTAGGGAACTTAACATTCTCTGCTTCTTCACCAACTCCAAGTTCAACATTCTCTCCAATCGTTACATCTTCTGCGATTATTGACTTGGTTATTGTTGTGTTCTTTCCGATGTGGGAATTATTCATAATTATTGAATCACGGATTACACATCCTTCCTCAATAACTACACCTGAACCGATTACGGAATTAAATACACGTCCGTATACTTCTGTTCCGTCACCTATGATACTCTTCTCAATATATGCATCTTTAGCTATATACTGTGGTGGAATTGTATCTGTCTTGGTATATATCTTCCAGAATTCTTCATACAGATTAAATATAGGGATAATGTCTATAAGCTCCATGTTAGCTTCCCAATATGAGCTTAATGTTCCTACATCCTTCCAGTATCCGTTATACTCGTAAGCAAATATTCTCTTATTATTATTAAAGCAGTATGGAATTACATGTTTTCCGAAGTCACATTCCTGCTGATCCTTAAGCTTGATCAGTGCATCCTTAAGAACCTTCCAGCTGAATATGTATATACCCATTGAAGCAAGATTGCTCTTTGGATGTTCTGGTTTCTCTTCGAATTCAGTAATCTTATTATCGTTATCTGTTACAACTACACCGAATCTGCTTGCTTCCTCTATAGGTACAGGCATTGCAGCTATTGTTATATCTGCATTATTAGCCTTGTGATAATCAAGCATTATCTTATAATCCATCTTGTATATATGATCACCAGAAAGAATAAGTACATATTCTGGATTATACTGCTCCATATATTCAAGGTTCTGGTAAATGGCATTAGCTGTTCCTGTATACCATTCACTGTTCTGACTCTTCTCATAAGGTGGAAGAACTGATACCCCTCCAACATTACGATCCAAATCCCAAGGAATACCAATTCCTATGTGCGTATTAAGACGGAGTGGCTGATACTGTGTTAAAACACCTACTGTATCGATTCCTGAATTAATACAGTTACTGAGAGGGAAGTCAATTATTCTATACTTTCCTCCAAATGCTACTGCCGGCTTTGCCACTTTAGAAGTAAGTACTCCTAATCTGCTTCCCTGGCCACCAGCTAACAGCATTGCAATCATTTCTTTTTTAATCATGCTATCACCTCTGATGTTAATTTTTTACTGCTTTTAGATATTCTGATTATATCATACTATTTTCATTAAGTAAAAAGAATTTCGCTTTTTTTATACACATTTTTATGCACATTTTCTAAATCGTATAGTATATAATAAGAAAGGTTTGAAAAATAAGCCGATAAGACATACAATATAACAAACACTAATTTCAAGAAAGGACAATATCATGTACAAGATTGATTTCAACAACCCTATCCATATTCACTTCATTGGCATAGGCGGTATAAGTATGAGCGGACTTGCCAAGATTCTCTTATCTAAAGGTTTTACTGTTTCAGGCTCTGATGCTCACTCATCAGCTCTTACTGACGAACTTATCGGGGACGGCTGTATCGTATCCGTACCACAGAGCGCCGGTAATATAACTAATGATATAGATCTTGTTGTATATACAGCAGCAATTCATCCGGACAATCCAGAATTCAAGGCAGCTAAGGAGGCTGGTCTTCCAATGCTTACCCGTGCCGAGCTTCTTGGTCAGATTATGACTATCTACAAGAATGCCATTAACATTGCAGGTACTCATGGAAAGACAACGACTACTTCCATGGTCTCTGAAATATTACTTGCAGCAAGCATGGATCCTACTATCTCTGTAGGTGGTATCCTTAACAGCATTGGCGGCAATACAAGAGTCGGCGGTGATAGATACTTTGTTGCAGAAGCCTGCGAATATACTAACAGCTTTTTATCATTTAATCCTACAATGAACATTATTCTTAATGTCAAGGAAGATCATCTTGATTTCTTCAAGGATATTGATGACATCCGCCATTCTTTCAAGCTTTTTACTGAAAAGCTTCCTTCTGACGGAACTCTCATCATCAATACTGACATTGATAATTATGAATATTTCTATCAGGATACTGACTGCGAGGTCATAACATTTGGTTCTGACCCAGCAAAGAGCATGTACAGTGCTTCTGATATCACTTACGACGAACTTGGAAGATGCACATATTCTCTTCTTATTAATAGTGAGAAGACTGACACCATAACTCTTGGTGTACCTGGTCTTCACAATGTATATAATTCTCTTGCTGCTATTGCCGCTGCCAGAAAGCTTTCTGTTGATATGGTACATATCAAAACAGGTCTTTCTAACTTTAAAGGTACAAACAGAAGATTTGAGAAGAAAGGCACATTTAACGGAGTTACTGTTATTGATGACTATGCTCACCACCCTGACGAAATCCGTGCTACCTTAGCTTCTGCTGCCCACTATCCACACAATCATGTATGGGTAGTCTTCCAGCCTCATACATATTCGCGTACCAAGCTTTTATTCAATGAGTTTGCTGATGCTTTAAGCCACGCTGATAAGGTTGTCCTTGCCAAGATATATGCTGCAAGAGAAACTGACACTCTCGGAATCAGCTCTGCTGACCTGTGTGAAAAGATACAGTCTCTTGGTAAAGAATGTATATATATAGACAATTTTGAGGACATTGAAAAATATTTATTAAAAAATTGTATCAACGGTGACTTGTTAATAACTATGGGTGCAGGTGACGTATATAAAATCGGCGAAGACTTGCTTAAATAGTACATTTTCCACCCGCACGAACTTTTTCAACAAAGTTATCCACATTATCCACAATTTTCTGTTACTAAATTGTTCAGAATGATTGTGGATAATTTTTTATTCTGGCATTTTTCTGAACCCACATTTTATGCGGTTTTCCTATGTATATTTTTTATTTATCCACATTTTCCACATTATCCACATTTCTCCTTTCCGCACTGGACGTGCTTTGCATTTATTTTTTTCAGTGGTATAATCTGCTCATAACTTTTTGGGGAGACTAATACCATGAATAATCTGAACTTGTATTCAGAGACTGTTTCTGGCTATACAGCAGTTTCTGATATTTTCATAGACGAATATGTACCATCAGCCAACGGAGACTTTGTTAAGGTCTATCTTTATCTTTTGAGACTTTTCACAAGAAAGAACAGTAACTTAAGCATCTCTTCTCTTGCTGATACTTTTAACCAGACTGAGAATGATGTGATGCGTGCTTTAAGATACTGGGACAGATCTGTCTTGTCCAGCTTTCTTACGACGACAATAACCAGCTTTGCGGTATCACTTTGAAGGATATTGCTAATCACGGTTATTCACCTGAACCTGATGACCGCATTGCTGCCCCTGAGATTAATAACGATGCTGTTGACAATTCTGTTTCAGAGGCTGCCGCAGATAACAAACCCGTTTCCTGTAGTTCTGCATCTGATTCATCATCTAATGTTGTCTCTATGGATTTTGCCACGGCATCTTCAGCACACAATATAGAGCCTTCGAAAGTAACTGCTCCTGCTGACAAGCTTAGCGAGCTTAATTCCAATGATGATTTTTCAATGTTGCTTTTCGTAATCCAGACTTATCTTGGAAAGACCCTTTCTCAGCCTGAGACTAATGCTATTGTGTATTTCTATGACACATTACATTTCTCTGCTGACCTTATCGAATACCTTTTTGAATACTGCGTATCCAAGGGTAAGACTTCAATAAGATACATAGAGAAGGTTGCTCTTGCATGGGCTGATGAAGGTATCAGCACTGTTGATGCTGCCAAAGATGAAGTATCCAATCATAATGAAGCTGTCTTCAGTGTCATGAAAGCATTTGGACTTAACAGCAGAGAACCTGGTAAGGTTGAGAAAGACCTTATTATCAAGTGGACTGATATATACTGCTTCGAAACTGACATAATTGTCGAAGCATGTAACAGAACCATGAAGGCTACTCACCAGCCAAGCTTTGAATATGCCGATTCTATTCTTACCAAGTGGCATACTTCTAACATCAGAAGTTCTGAGGATATCAGGAAAGCTGATGCACAGTACGAAGCCGGTAAGGCCGCCAAAGCAGCTAAGTCATCTAATGTCATTAAACAGAATGCTAACCGTTTTAATAATTACCAGCAGCGTCCTAAGAAATCTGACGACTGGTATAACTCTCTGCTAAGTAATAATAATTAATTATAAGGAGTGGTGCTATGCCTTTGACCAATACACAATATGCCTCTATTATGAGACAATATGATGATATTAAAACAGCCAACAGGCACCTGCAGAGTGACCGTTATAAAGAAGTCACTGCCCTGTGTCCTGATATAGCAGATATTGACTCTGAGATTATAGACTTGTCCATAAAAACTGCCAGAGCGCGTATAGAAGCTGACTCATCGGACACGACTACTGATGAATTAGCTTCCAGCCTTAAGTCACTCAACAACAGAAAAGTGGCTGCTCTGGCTTCTATAGGCAAGCCCGCTGATTATCTTGATGATATATTTACATGTCCTTATTGCAAGGATTCCGGTTATGTTGATGGTAAACGTTGCATGTGCTTTAACAAAAAAGCTATAGATCTTATATATAAGGACTCTAATCTCAAGAACATAACTACTGACGAGAATTTTGACACATTCTCTTTTAGCTGGTACAACAATACTGATATTGATCCAGCAACAGGGCTCACACCTTATAATAATATGCAGAAAGTTCTCAAAGTATGTCACGATTTCGTCGATAACTTTGACACCAATTTTTCTAATCTGTTATTTATTGGACAGACTGGTGTTGGAAAGACTTTTCTTTCCAACTGTATTGCAAGGGCGCTTATGGACTCCTGCCACAGCATAATATATCTTACTGCCGGGGAATTCTTTGATTCTTTCAAGAGCGATGATTTTAAGGAATTCGGAAGTTCCAAGTTTGACACTTCATTTTTTATTGAATGTGACCTGCTTATTATTGATGATCTCGGAACAGAGAAAGCTTCAGATTATAATTTTTCTAATCTGTTTAATACTATTAATGAAAGGCTTCTTAGAAGAAAGAGTATTATTATATCTTCTAACCTTGAGATGCCTGATATTGAGACAAGGTACTCACAGAGAATTTTCTCAAGACTTGTAAGTGCCTATTCAATTTTAAGACTCTTTGGAGATGATATCCGCTGTATGAAGAAATTATCACCAACTAAAAGGTCTTAACGATTATTTATGTCAAATATATCATTGACTTATTTCGCGTCAATGTTTATATTTTTATATGTATGTTTAATTATTATACTTTTATGGAGGATTATTTATTATGCCACGTGATGAAAAACACACAGAAACTATTCCCTACGGAACTTTAGGTATTATCCCATTAGCAAGCTGCACTGAAATGGGTAAGAAAGTTGACGAGTACCTTGTAAAGTGGAGAGAGCAGCGTCAGAATGAGAATACTTCCACCCTTAATTTTGCAGGATATAAGAGAGACAGTTATATTGTTAACGCTAAGACTCCTAGATTCGGTTCAGGAGAAGGAAAGGGCGTTCTTGTAGATTCTGTCCGTGGTCATGACTTATATATTATGCTTGATGTCTGCAACTACAGTCTTGAATATACTGTTTGCGGTTTCAAGAACCATATGTCTCCTGATGATCACTATGCTGACCTCAAGAGAGTTATTGCTGCTGCAGGTGGTAAGGCAAGAAGAATTAATGTAATCATGCCTTTCCTTTATGAATCAAGACAGCACAAGAGAACAGGAAGAGAATCTCTTGACTGTGCACTTATGCTTCAGGAACTTACAGATATGGGCGTTGAGAATATTATTACTTTTGACGCACATGACCCAAGAGTACACAATGCTATTCCTCTTAAGGGCTTTGAATCTGTATCATGCACATACCAGTTTATCAAGTATCTCCTTCTTAATGTGGACGACCTTCACATCGACAGCGAGCATATGATGGTTATCAGCCCGGATGAAGGTGGTATGGGACGTGCTGTTTACTTTGCTAATGTTCTTGGTCTTGATATGGGTATGTTCTATAAGAGAAGAGATTACACTAAGATTGTTAATGGACGTAATCCTATCGTTGCACATGAGTTCCTTGGAACTAATGTTGAAGGTAAGGATGTTATCATCATTGATGATATGATTTCTTCTGGTGAAAGTATGATTGATGTTGCTTCTGAGCTTAAGAAGCGTGGTGCAAGCAGAGTATTCTGTGCAACTACATTCGGTCTTTTCACTAACGGATTCAAGAAATTTGATGAAGCATATGAGAATGGTATTATCGACAGAATCCTTACAACTAACCTTGTATACCAGCCATCAGAGCTTCTCTCTAAGCCTTGGTACATCAATGTTGATATGAGCAAATACATGGCTCTCCTTATTGATACACTTAACCATGATTCTTCAATCAGTAACCTCTTAAGCCCTGTTGAAAGAATCCAGCAGAGAGTTAAGGAATATAACGAACTTCATTACGGTAAGTAATTATTCACTTACAGCTTAATTGTTATAATAATTTAGCCGGGCGCTTATGCGTCCGGCTTTTTATCTGTGTGATTATTACTCTGTGTTGTCTCCTGTGTTGAACCTGTATTATCTGGATTAGTACCAGTATTTCCACTTGATGAACCACTCTGTGATTCTTGCTGTGACTGGCTTGGATTCTGTGTCTGTGAAGATTTCTGTGTCTCTGATTGTGTCTGTTTCTGTGTTTCCTTTACCGATTCAGTCTCAGATTCTGTCTCCTTTGTTGTCTCCTGCACATCACTCTTCTTTCCATATGATGGAAAATCCTTCTTTGAAAGATTTTTATGTGCAGATTCCATAAACTGCCTGAATATCTGCTTAGTATAGATCTGTGATATTGTTGCAGGATAATCATACCCCTGCCATACAGCAACTGTATAATAAGCACTATATCCGCAGAACCACGAATCATAATTAGAATTAGTTGTACCAGTCTTTCCTGCGACAATAGCATTATTCGTTGCTGCTTCCCGTCCAGTTCCATCAGTTACTGCTGTCTTTAGCATGTCAGTCATCATTCTGCATGCATCTGAATCATATATCTTCTGCTGTCTGTTAGATGAATCATATATAACTTTTCCACGCACATTCTTTATCTGTGACACACATGTAACTCTTCTGTACTGTCCGTCATTAACAATTGTTGCATACGCACCAGCCATTTCTTCTGTCGATACTCCATATGTGAAGCCACCTATTGATATTGCATCATAATCTTTATCCATCCATATCTTATGGAATCCCTGATTAAGCAGATATGAACTTCCAACTCTCGGAGTAATTTCTTTAAGTACATTCCATGCAACTGTATTTCGTGACAGATTTACTGCCGTCCTTAATGTAATACTGCCCATATATGTTCCATCAGCATTCTTAGGACCATTCTCAATATACTCATCTTTTACGATTGTATCAGGTGTATTGCCACGCTCAAGATATGGAACATAATCAAGTATTGGTTTAATGGAGCTTCCTGGCTGTCTGTAGCTCTGATATGCCCTGTTTAATGTATATCCTTCAAGTTCCTGACTTCTTGCCCCCACAATAGCCACTACATTTCCAGTTTCATTATCTATACATGTAGCTGCCGCCTGCATCTCATAGACATCATCCTTCATGGCCGTATAACCTTTAAGATTGTCATCTATTGCATCCTGGAGTTTCTGCTGTAAATCCATGTCTATACTTGTATATACCTTATATCCACCCGAAAGAAGCTTCTGCTGGAACAATGTATAACTCTGTTCATATAGATCCTTATACTGGTTGTAATCATCATCACTGCTGAAATCCGTTCTGAATACGAATCCGTTAGCCTGCATCATACCCTCTATAGCACAATGTCTTGCATATGTTTCCACCGAATTATTCTTAGATACCTCCGGCTGCTGTGCAAGCACTATCTGGGTATTAACTGCTGTATCATAATCTTCCTGGCTTATCTTATTATTCTCAAGAAGCTTCTCAAGTATAAGATTTCTTCTGGTCATCGTATTATCGTAATTAGTAAGCGGATTATATCTTGTAGGGCTGTTAGGTATTGCCGCGATAAATACCTGTTCTGCAAGAGAAAGTTCATTAATTTCCTTGTCAAAATATCCTCTTGCCGCAGCTCCAACGCCATAATATCCATTGGCGAAATAGATATTATTAAGATAAAACTCAAGAATTTCATTCTTCGAGTACTTCTTCTCTATATATGTCGCAACAAATATCTCCTTGACTTTTCGCTGCCATGTAACTTCCTGACTTAAGAATATATTCTTGGCGAGCTGCTGTGTTATAGTACTGGCTCCCTGGACAATTTCGTCATTCTCCGTATTAGCTATTACAGCTCTTATTATGGCTTTGATATCAATTCCTTTGTGTTTATAGAAATCTTTATCTTCCATTACAACAAATGCATCTGCCAGTGTATCAGGAATCTGCCCAATATCTATATAATACATGTCTTTTGATTCCATCATTGAGCATAACTCATTGCCATCAGTGTCATATATTAGTGTTGTTCCTGATGCCATAAATGTGTCTGCTGAACTATCATTTACAAGTTCTTTGGCATCCTGTGCCAGTTGTATAACTTTTACTATCTTTGGTGAAAATATCGCCAGAGTTACTACAAAAGCAAGTAATATTATTAATAATACAAGCCTTCTTATTAATCTGCGTCTTCTTTTCTTTTTAGATAATTTTTTCTTAGCCATAAACTTAAATCCTTATGAATATCATTATTTGTAATAAGTTACATATATATTACCACCCTGAGAAAACATCTTACCTGCCTCATTCATTGAAGCTGTCTTCTGTGCTCCAGTCGACGCTTCAATATATGCAATCTCACTTGAATTATATGCAGTAATAATTATATATTCGTCTTCTCCAATCCTTGCTATCACAGGACTTCCGTCCCCTACATAGCTGAGTGCTTTTTCATAAGTTATTCCCGTAAGACTGATTCCATGTACACCGCTTATATTGTCAAATGTCTCAACAGCGGTATGTCCCTGCTCCATATAAGACACTGCGTTGAAATCAGCACCAAGATAATTACTTACCGCAGCAACTGCATTAGTAATTGAATCTCCAGATGTAACCGGTACAATGCCATCTATTGATGCCTGTGTACTCTTATATCTCTTCCATACCAGCTTGGAATTGCTGTCAACTACTGTTCCATATGTGTCGTATGCAAGGGTTATTGCCTGATTAAGCTGTGTTCTGCTTCCCTGGAACTTGCCATAACCATATACATAATATCTTCCATCCCATGAAAATTCATCCTCAAGTTCAAGTTTTGTATTATCCTTAAATATTATCTCTCCAGAAGTTCTATAAGTAACCGATATATCACCTATCTTGGTTATAAGTTCAATATACAGTTCCTGTTTCCTTGCATCTGTACTTATTGTCTCGGCTTTTACAGCATTTTCTATTACATTCTCATCTTTATTAATAAGCTGATCTATACTTGTCGATACATAACCGCTTCCAGATTTCACAATTCGTGAAAGTGTTATTCGCTTTCCCTGAACCTCTGTACTGGAAACATATATATCCGGCTGCTCATATTCCTTAATCAGATTGTAGTCGACATCAATAATTCCAACCCTATACATTGCATAAGTCCTGCTTCCATCTGCTCCTGATATAATATCAGCCTTATGCGCCATTCCATATATGAAATCAGAATCAATATAACCAAGCGGTCTTAATGTATCACCTTCATCTGCATTTATCTCATATGCACTATCATTGCTCATATTAAGTATTCTTATAGTATCTGTGTTATATATATCTCCCGAAACACTGTATGCAATAGCATCTCCCGCATCGGACACTGCATAAGCATCTTCTTTAAGTCCTGTTATCTCTGTCATGACCTCTTTACTTACAAGGTCTACAGAATACAGAGTCTCATCTATAAGTATATAGAATTTGTCATTAGAAACATAAGAAACGCCGCCAACATTCTGTGTGAGAATGTTATAAGGAATTGCCACTGGAATGAACAATCTTTCAGTAACATCATTATCTGAATATGAATATCTGCATAAAGATACGCCAACCTGTCCTTCATGCTCTCCTCTGTTCATATATCCTGATACTAAAAATGTTGCATCTCCGTTATCTTCTATTTTCATTATCTTAATGTTATGGGCATCATAATCTTCTCTGACAGAATCAGTTTCCTCACCCCTGAATGAAAATACCCTTGTAAATGTCTGTGAACTGCTGTTAAAACACCACAGTGACCCCTGATTAACAAAATAGGTATATATTCCCTTTTCATCAGAAGTACAGTTAACATATGTTGAAGAATTAATTCCAAGATTAATCTTTGCTGAAGAAGTAAGGTCATTCTTCGCATCAAATACCTGATTCATCTCTCTTTCAAAATTAAGAAGATAAAAGCCACTATTAGTTTGACGTATTCTGTAATACTCATTCACATTATATGTATCACTTGAAGAATAATCATTAGCAGCTCCTACTCTGTAATCAAGCCTTATTATTGCAACGTCGTCATTAATAGATATAATTTCTGGTGTTATCTCACTTTCTATATATGGTTCAAGATCTCCCCATCCAATCTGACTCAGTGAACAGTTGATATTAACCTTTCCATAATTAGTGTTATCTCCAACACTCGAAGTTTCAAGATATCCTCCTATATCTTTAAGTCTTGCACTATCGAATGTACATGCATTGAAATCCCTGACAAAATCCAGCTTCTTCTGCAGATCGTAATCTGTTCCATACATAATTCTTGTATAATAATAAACTGCATCATGTTTCTTTGTCTTAAGAACAACCTCAAGAGCATACTCTTTTCCGGTATCAAGAAGGTTCTTTATGTTCAATGTAACATTTATCTTATTATCAGTTACCTGATATCCACTTACTTCTGTATTCTCTATGAGAGACTTGTCCTCTAAAGAACGTATCTTATAGCCGACCGACTCAACATCTTCTCCATATGTATTAATTGTTATCGCAAGTTTTCTATCCTTATTAACCGGTGTAATATTGCCATAAAACAATGTTGAATCCAGCTCCGAAGTGTAACCATGAAGCACATTATACTGTGTGCCTGCCTCTGTATCCATTGCAACTGTTGGAAGAGTTGCATCTGCCATAGTGGTTGCTGACGGCATTATCTGTTCGAATTTCATTGATATAAATGTTATGATAACCGTAACTAAAAATATAACTCCAAGTATAAAATACTTAGAACCTGATATACTATAATTCCTGATTCTTTTCAATTTAATCCTCCAAAAGCTTCTTTAGCGTAAGGTCAATATTAAGCACCCTGCTCATATTCTGTACTTCCTCATAAGCCTTTGCATCAGGCTTTCCAGTCTTAACAGCTCTTATAAGCAGATTCTTTGGTGTATGCTCCATGTCTATGAATTCGAGTATCTGTGTCTGGTAACCCTTAGATTCTAAAAGCTTTGCCCTTGCACCATCTGTCGCTATTGCTGCAAATCTTTCCTTTAAGATTCCATAATCCATGACAGGTGAAAGAGTTTCATCTGCAATTGTTCTGTTTGCCTCATGCTGACAGCAAGGCACAGAAAGTATAACCTTCGCACCCCATTTTACTGCTTTGGCGAGTGCATAATCTGTAGCCGTATCACATGCATGAAGTGTTACAACCATATCTACAGACTCAACACCCTTGTAAGAAGCAATATCTCCTTCATAGAAATCCAGCTTGTCATAGCCATATCTGGTTCTTAACTGATTGCAGTGCTCAATAACATCTTTCTTTAAATCCAGCCCGATTATTGTTATATTGTATCCCTTAAGAACCTTAAGATAATAATACATTGCAAATGTAAGATATGATTTTCCACATCCAAAATCAATTATTGTCTGTTCTTTATCCTTATCTAACTGTGGCAGAATATCCTCTATAAATTCAAGGAATCTATTAATCTGCCTGAACTTATCATATCTTGTTCTTACAATTGCCCCCTCTTTAGTCATAACTCCAAGATCAACAAGAAAATCCACCTTCTCGCCCTCTTTAAGAATATATGTCTTGGTTCTGTTGTGTGACATATCCTTCTGACTCTTTATCTGTGCAAGCCTTTTATACTTACAGGTACATGCGCCCTTCTTTGAACTAAGCACCGTGGCAGTCGCATCTGTCATATTAAACTGCGCCTGTTTAAATGTGTTCTCCATATATTCTGTAATTCTTGTCTTAATCTCTTCTTCTGAATAATTGGTGTGAAGCACTTTTCTTCCCACGAATTCTGATGCCTGATACTTTATCTCATCCTTAAGCTGGACCGGACGAATCTTAACTCTCATCACACCTTCTTCATTCTTAACCTTCTGTCCGCTTATTGTAAGATCAATAAGCCTGTCATTAATACATTTATCTAAAAGCTCTTTTAATTCCATATCTGCCTCATCTTTTCTTGATTTATCCTCTGGATATACATGGTTATTTTAATCTCTTTAGACAAAAACCACAATAGCAAGTTTCATGCCTTAAAAATCATTATCAGAAATCCTCATTATATATCGGTGTTGAAAGCTGTATATCCGTCACTCCCCTTGTCTCGTCATAATTCATTGTTATATTAACATTTATCTTGTTTTTTCCTATGCTTACAGAATCCTTAACGCTTTTAGCATAAGCATACACAACATATGAATCCTGTATCTGTCCCGTAGTCACAGTCTTTGCACCCAGCATCTTAAGCATTCTGCCGCTGACCTCGCTCTTATCATACTGTGACATATCCCCAGCAATGCTTCCTTTCATGCTGACTGTTACATGAGTATCTATTCCATATTCCTCTAAAACCTGTTTCATCAGCTTTTCATAATCTGAAGTGCTCTCAAATCCCTTATACAGTTCTATATCAGTTATAAAATATTCTCCTGTACTGCTCTTTTTTATTGATATATCTGCGCTGCCATTAACTGATTGCTGTGTAAGATATATTCCTGTTTCATCCTCCGTTATATTATATCTGTTAAGCCCCAGAGTCTTTGCCATCTGTGTCATCATAAGTTTCTTTGCTGTATCCGACATCCCATTGTCAAGCTTTCCTGTCGCTGATATGTCGGCACTTATATCATAGTAAACATTTTCACAGAATGTATCTACAACATCCATTGCCTCACCCTTTATGCCCTTGTATACAAGTCTGCCGGCAAATACTGCCCATATAATTACTGCGGCTGCTATCATCAGCCTCTGAAATCTATATATCCTTACCATATAAAAAACCTCCCATCACCTGAAATATTCCCAGATAATGGAAGGTTTATACATATTATTTAATTAACAGCCTTAATTCTCGCAAGCGATCTCTTAAGCGCTGCATCTGCTCTTACCATATCCAGACTATTATCATGGCTGGCAAGTCTCTTTTCAGCTCGCAGTCTCGCCTCATTAGCTCTTTCTACATCGATTTCATCTGACCATTCTGCCACCTCAGCAAGAATAGTTATCTTATCCTTGAGAATCTCTATAATTCCACCGTGTACCGCAGCTTTCTTTACATCATTACCATTGTGTATGCTAAGAACACAAGGAACAACAACTGCAGTAAGCGGAATATGTCCCGGATAAACACCTATATCGCCTTCACTGGTAGAAAGTTCAACAAATGTAGCGTCATCATCGTAGAAAACTCTGTCCGGCGTATTAACCAGAAGCTTTATTGTCTGTAAATCTGCCATTACAACCTCTTTTCTACTTCTCTACCTTAGCTAAAACATCATCAATTCCACCACAGTTAAGGAAGTAACTCTCTGGAATGTCATCATACTTTCCTTCGATAATTTCCTTGAAGCCCTGAATAGTCTCACTTACAGGAACATATCTTCCTTCAAGACCAGTAAACTGTCCTGCAACGAAGAATGGCTGTGATAAGAATCTCTGAACCTTTCTTGCTCTTGAAACAACAAGCTTATCATCCTCTGAAAGCTCGTCCATACCAAGGATAGCGATGATATCCTGTAATTCTTTGTATTTCTGTAAGATTTCCTGAACTGATCTTGCAACCTTGTAATGCTCCTCACCAACAATTCTTGGATCAAGAATTCTTGATGTAGACTCTAACGGGTCAACGGCTGGATAGATACCAAGCTCAACAATTGATCTTGAAAGAACTGTAGTAGCATCCAGATGTGCAAATGTTGTAGCCGGAGCCGGGTCAGTAAGGTCATCGGCTGGTACATATACAGCCTGAACAGATGTAATAGATCCGTTCTTAGTAGATGTGATTCTCTCCTGAAGAGCACCCATCTCTGTCTGTAATGTTGGCTGATAACCAACGGCTGAAGGCATACGTCCAAGAAGTGCTGAAACCTCTGAACCAGCCTGGGTAAATCTGTAGATATTATCAATGAAAAGAAGTACATCCTTTCCACCCTTATCTCTGAAGTACTCAGCCATTGTAAGTCCTGCAAGACCAACTCTCATTCTTGCTCCAGGTGGTTCGTTCATCTGTCCGAACACCATGGTAGTTTTCTCGATAACGCCTGATTCCATCATCTCATGATAAAGGTCGTTACCCTCTCTTGTTCTTTCTCCAACACCAGTAAATACTGAATATCCACCATGCTCAGTTGCAATATTTCTGATAAGTTCCTGAATAAGTACTGTCTTACCTACTCCGGCACCTCCGAAAAGTCCTATCTTACCACCCTTCTGGTAAGGACAAAGTAAATCTACAACCTTGATACCAGTCTCAAGAATCTCTGTATTAGTTGCCTGCTCTGCAAATGCAGGTGCCTTTCTATGAATAGGCATATGCTCCTGTACTTCTGGCGCTGGCTTATTATCTATTGGATCACCTAATACATTGAACATTCTTCCTAAAGTCTGTTCACCTACCGGTACAGAAATTGGGGCACCTGTCGCCTCTGCATCCATACCTCTGACAAGACCATCTGTAGGACCCATGGCTATACATCTTACTACATCATCGCCAAGATGCTGGGCAACCTCTACAACAAGCTTACCGCCGTCATTAGTCTTAATATTGATGGCCGAATTGATTTCTGGCAGATTACCGTCTGTGAACTTAATATCAATTACAGCACCGATAACCTGAGTAATCTTACCAATATTATTCTCTGCCATTATTCCCTCCATTGTTTTATTAATTGATAGCATTCGCTCCTGCTATAATCTCTGTAAGTTCCTGTGTAATTGAAGCCTGACGTGCTCTGTTAAACTTAAGCGACAGATCTGATATCATATCCTCTGCATTGCTTGTAGCACTGTCCATTGCCTGCATACGCGCTCCGTTCTCACTGGCAACAGCTTCTACCATAGCTCCATATATAAGACTGCACACATACTTAGGTATAATCAGGTTAAGAGCCTCCTCTTCACCCGGCTCATAATTCATAGGTGTATTATCAGTCTCTGCTCCATCCTGTTTCATTGAATCTGCATCAACAGGAAGCAGCTTGATAAGCTTAGGTTCATGAACCACAGTGTTCTTAAAAGATGTATAAGCAAGATATATCTCTCCGACTTCTCCACTTGTAAATGCATCAAGCACCTCATTACATATAGACTTGGCATCTGTATACGCAGGTTCTTCAACCATATCTGAATAATCTGCTTTAATCTGATAGCCTCTTCTTGAAAGGAAATCTCTTCCCTTTGTTCCTATTGCATATATAAGTGCATCTTCCTTAGGAATATCACTACCTGTTATAAGTCTGGTAATATTAGAATTATATCCTCCGGCAAGTCCTCTGTTCGCTGTAATTGTGATAATTGCTTTCTTACTTGAATCTCCGGCTTTGAGATATTTGTGATTGATATTACCTGACTTGGCAAGCATATTCTTTACAGTATCATACATGAGGTCGAAATACGGCTTGGTACTTTCCGCTTTTCCTTTAGCTTTCTGCAATTTAACAGTAGATACGAGCTTCATGGCTTTGGTAATCTGACCGGTACTTTGAATACTATCTCTGCGTCTTTTTATGTCTCTCATTGAGGCCATAAACTATTACCTCCATTCCAAAACATTTACTGGATAAATGTTTTCTTAAACTCCTCGATGGCAGCTATAAGTGCCTTCTCATTATCTGCTGTCAGTTCCTTAGTCTCTTTGATAGACTCTGGAATCTGTGGATACTTAGTATCAATAAAGTCAAATAATCCCTGCTCGAAATCAAGAATCCTGTCAACATCTATATCGATAACATATTTCTTGGTAACTGCATATATGATTATAACCTGATACTCAACCGGCATTGGCTTGTACTGTGGCTGTTTAAGCATCTCTCTGATTCTCTCACCCTGTGCAAGCTTTTCCTTGGTATCAGCATCAAGCTCTGAACCAAACTGTGAGAATGATGCAAGCTCTCTGTACTGGGCAAGCTCTGTACGAATAGGAGCAGCTATCTTCTTAATAGCCTTAATCTGTGCTGAACCACCAACTCGTGATACAGACAATCCGGCATTAATAGCTGGTCTGAAACCTGAATTAAACATCTCTGTCTCAAGATATATCTGTCCATCTGTAATAGAAATAACATTAGTAGGAATATATGCTGAAACATCCCCTGCCTGAGTCTCGATGATTGGAAGTGCTGTAAGTGAACCTCCGCCGTATTCATCTGACATTCTTGCTGCTCTCTCAAGAAGTCTTGAATGAAGATAGAATACATCACCAGGATAAGCCTCACGTCCAGGTGCTCTCTTAAGAAGAAGTGAAAGTGTTCTGTACGCTGCAGCATGCTTGCTTAAATCATCATAAACAACTAATACATCTCCACCGTTCTCCATCCACTCTTCACCAATAGCACATCCTGAATAAGGAGCAATATACTGTAATGGAGCAAGTTCACTGGCTGTAGATGCCACTACTGTTGTATATGCCATTGCACCATATTCCTCAAGAGTCTTAACAATACTTGCAACAGTTGAAGCCTTCTGTCCGATAGCAACATATATACAATGTACGCCCTGACCCTTCTGGTTAATAATAGTATCAATAGCAATAGCCGTCTTACCTGTCTGACGGTCACCGATAATAAGCTCTCTTTGTCCTCTTCCGATAGGAACCATGGCATCAATAGCTTTAATACCTGTCTGAAGTGGAACGCTTACTGATTTTCTTGTAATAACGCCTGATGCAACTCTCTCAATCTTACGATACTTATCTGTAACGATTGGTCCTTTGCCATCAATAGGCTGTCCTAATGCATTGACAACTCGTCCTGTCAATGCGTCACCAACTGGAACCTCAACAACTCGTCCAGTTGTCTTAACAGTATCGCCTTCATTAACATTTCTTGAATCACCAAGTAAAACGGCACCAACATTATCCTCTTCAAGGTTAAGTACCATTCCATATACCTCTCCTGGAAACTCAAGAAGTTCTCCCTGCATGGCCTTTTCTAATCCATGAATTCGTGCGATACCATCTGCTACCTGAATAACAGTACCAACATCTGATACTTCAAGTTCGGTAGAATATCTCTTTATCTGTTCTTTTATAACTGAACTGATTTCTTCCGGTCTTAAATTCATTAGCTCTATGCACCCGCTTTCTGATTAATTAAACTAACCTGTCTGATATTCCTATAACTGGATCTTCATCAGACTTCTGGAAAGTTCGTCTATTTTATGCTTAATACTGCTGTCTACTACACGGTCACCGATTCTTATTACCATTCCGCCAATAAGACTTTCATCAACCGTATAATTCATCTGGAAATCTACATATCCTGTAGTTTCTAACAGCTTCCCAGCAACAGCCTTCTTCTGTTCATCAGTGAGTGGCTTTGCTGTGCTTATATAAGCAATTCCTATTTTCTTGTATTCGAGAACTCTCTTTCGAAAATACTCAAGTGTATCAACAATCTTTTTCTGTCTGTCCTTTGAGACCATGGTTATCAACAAACCCGTCATATCTCCTGAAACAAACTGAGAGAAAATGTTATTAATAAGTCCTTCCTTTTCTCCCTTTTCAACTTCTGGATGATTGAGCAGTCTGCCAAACTCCGGATTATCATTAAATGCTTCAATGACAGCCCCGGCCTCATCATACAGAGAATCCACTCTGGACTCTTCTACGGCAAGCTCAAATAAAGCATCACCGTATGTTGCTTCAATTAGCTTAGCCATGTTTTCTCACCCATTTCATTCAAAGTCTCTTCAATAAGAGCATTGCTGTCCTTCTCATCAATAGATCTGGCAACTAACTTAGATGCCATAACAGCTGCTACAGTTACAATCTGCTGTTTAACCTCATCAGCAACCTTCTGCTTCTCAAGTTCAGCTTCAACATTAGCTCTTTCTATAATTCTTGCTGCCTCAGCCTTGGCTTCATCAATGATTTTGGTCTCATTGTGCATAGCAGTCTTTCTTGCGTCACTAAGAATCTGTTCTGCCTCCTTGTGGGCATCCTTTAACTTAGCCTCATATTCTGCTTTAAGGGCACCCGCTTCCTTCTTATCGTTCTCAGCGTTCTCCCTGTCACTTGTTATCTTGTCCTGTCTCTTCTTTAACATATTCCTTACAGGATTGAAAAGAATAAATGTAAGTAAAAGAAACAGTATAAATACATTGACTGCAGTTACTGCTGCATCAAAAAGGAGCTGCGGATCCAGACCGAATAATCGTCCATCAGCCGCTAGGGCAACAAATGTATTTCCTGACAAATTCAATTGTAGGCCTCCTTTCTATTATCTTCGCACCTCTTCTTAGTTTCCGAAAGGCTTAACAAACATTAAGATAATAGCTACGGCAAAACCGTAAAGACCTGTTGTCTCGGCTACGGCCTGTCCAAGAAGCATTGTTGAAGTAATATCAGACTTAGCTCCCGGGTTACGTCCTACTGCAGACGCACCATAACCTGCTGCGATACCCTGACCAACACCAGGACCAACACCTGCGATCATTGCAATACCTGCTCCAATTGCTGACATAGCACTAATAAATTCACTTCCTGAAATATTCATTTAAAAATCCTCCGTCTAATAAAAATATTTGCCGTTAATCGGCTATCTTGTCGTTAACATAAACCATAGTTAACATGCAGAATACATACGCCTGAATGCAGCCTGAGAATAAATCAAAGTACGCATGCAGAACTGCCGGGTATGCAACTGTGAATGGACTGAGCAAATCATATATCAATCCCATAAGAACTGTTCCTGACATTACATTACCGAAAAGACGTAATGATAATGATAACGGAACTGCAAATTCACCAATAAGGTTAATCGGGAATAAAAACCATATCGGTTGGAATAATGCTGTAAAGTGCTTAATCCTGTTCTTCTTGACACCATTGAACTGAACCAGTATAAATGTTATCAGACCAAGACACAGAGTAACACCATAATCAGCCGTTGGTGGTCTTAACCCAAACAGACCGGATATGTTAGATATTATTATAAACAAGAATAATGTGGATATATAATTCACAAACTTGTTGGCATTCTTACCCATAATACCATCAACCATAGTGCCTAACATCTCAACGATGATTTCTATGGCATTCTGGAACATTCCCGGTGTATCTGAAGCATCGACTTTATTAATCTTAATCCTTGCTATTACAGCCATAACAAGAATAAAGACTGATACCAGCAGCAGAGCCACATGTGTTGTGTCAATGTTTAATGAAACGCCATTCAGCTTAAATGTGTACAGCGTCTTAATCATGAAACTTGAATCTCCGGCCACCATCGTAGTCAAACTCTCGCTTCCCACCTACTCACTCTCCTTTTCTATTATATTTTTATCAGTCTGAGGAAACTCCCCAGTACTGTTTTCCCCTTTTACGGACCTGTTCTTGTCCAGTAAAGGCGACAGATATGCCGCTATCTTCTCTGAGAACATGCCAATAATTGCACACAGCAAATCTCCTGCCTTGAAGATATACAATAATGCAAGCAGTATTATCATTACAAGAAATCTTACAATATACCCAAATACAAGTGTTGAAGACTGCTTATGCCCGCCATACACAACCTTTCGTATAGTAAAGCTTAAATGAAATGAACTGAATACAGCATATATAACACCCACAAGCAGTCCCACTGCACACATTATTTTATTCGGAACAGCGATAAATATAATTATCTGTGCAACAACAAGATAAATACATTCTATAAGCAGCATTCCCGGAAGAGCTTCATTAATATCTTTAATTCTTTTTAACATAAATCACCTCTTAATTTCACTGGAATCTTTTTCCTGCCTCTTTCTGTATTCCTCTACCTTTCTGTTGATTTCATCCTGCTGTGCCTTATCTTTCTTAGCTTTATCCTGCCTTACTGTGTCCATTGCCAGAACATATGCATTTCTTGCACCTGCTGCCATCCCAATAAAAAGCAGTGGAACCGTAAACCATGTTCCAAATCTTTTATCAAGCCAAATTCCAATTGCCAGACATAAAAATGTTGGCACCATCACGCATATAGCGAGCTGAGATATCAGTACAATATTTCGTAATGCTTTGCTATCATTCTTCATATCATGTTCCTCACAAAAGTCTGCATTAATTTTACCAATTTATAGGTATATTTTTCAACCCTTTTTATTGAAATTTAATTAATCTGCTGATATAATTTTGTCATTATATTTTGTGTATTATTAACTATACCGAAAAGGGGGATTTTATATGCCTACATTATACAGAAAAAGACTTATTCCTGATGAATGTGTTAATCTTAAGAATGATAACATAATATTCTTAGATTCCGATGCTATTGTGACCAGTTGGAACACATTCCGTCCCAAAGCTGAATTCACACATGGAACATCATATTATGTTATTAATGAAGGGTTTAAGATAAGCAAATTCTATAAAGCAGACAACTCTCTTGCATATATCTATTGTGACATTATTGACACTTCTTATGATGCTGTCTCTGATACATATATATTCACAGATCTTCTTGCAGATGTCATAATTGAGAATAACGGGCGTGTTCGTGTTGTCGACCTTGATGAATTAGGCGATGCACTTACAGATAATATCATAAGCTGTGAGCTTATGTCTGATGCGCTTCACAAGCTTAACAAGCTTCTTACTGCCATCTATAATGGAACCTTTAGTGAATACATCAGGATTCTTGAATCGCATGAATAACATATAAAGGGAGCTGGAAACCTTATTCGTTTCCAGCTCCCTTTTTACATGTCAATCGTTATTGTGCGACCTGTTCTTTCATACTTGTAATATCTGACACCTGCGGCATTAAGCATTCTCTTTGATGCAATTACAGATGCAGTATCTGCATATTTGTCACAGTCATATACAACAGTCTTAATCCCTGCCTGAATAATTGCCTTCGCACACTCATTGCATGGAAAAAGTGTTACATAAAGCTTGGCATTATCAAGGCTTCCGCCTCTGTAATTAAGAATCGCATTAAGCTCACTATGAGTTGTATAGAAATACTTATTATCTTCACCATCTCTGTTCCATGGAAACTCATCATCAGAACAGCCCCTTGGCAGCCCGTTATATCCCATGGATAATATCTTATTATCCTGACTTACTATACACGCGCCAACCTGTGTATTAGGGTCTTTGGACCTCATACCGGAAAGTGTTGCAATCCCCATGAAATATTCATCCCATGATATATAATCTTTTCTCTTATCGCCCATTTATTAATCCTCTAACATGCTGATTCTTCTAATGTGTCTCTCATCATTAGAAAACTTAGAATCTAAAAATGTATCTGCTATTCTGAAAGCAAGCTCTGGTCCGATAACTCTTGCACCCATGCATAATACATTGGCATTGTTATGTTCCTTAGTAGCCTGTGCTGAGAAGCAATCGCTACATAATGCTGCTCTAATTCCCTTAATCTTATTAGCCGCCATGCTCATTCCTATTCCTGTTCCGCAAAGAAGAATTCCTTCCTCACACTCACCTGAAAGAATAGCCTCAGCTACCTTCCTGGCATATACAGGATAATCGCATGAATCCTTAGTATATGTGCCATAATCCTTGCACTCAATACCTCTCTTCTTAAGATGCTCTATGAGCTGTTCCTTTAATTCTAATGCTCCATGATCACAACCAATTGCTATCATTGTTCTTCTCCTTTATCTTCTTTTTCTTCTGATAACTTATCCAGATACTCTGCAACATTACCAACAAGCCTGTATATAAGCTCGAAACAGACATTATATTCCTCAATTCCCTTGCCATAAGGGTCTGTAATCTCCTGCTCTGGCTCACCGGCATATTCACTCAGAGTATATACATTAATTGCCTCGCTGTATTCATCATATATCTTCTGCTTCATAGATGAATCCATAGCCAGTACAAGTGTATCATTTCCGAAATCCTCATTCAACAACTGTTTTGCTGAATTATTCGGAATTATCATATTATGCTTTGCTGCAACCGCAACAGCCTTCGGATTATATGGCTCTGGAAAAAGCACAACCATTCCTCTGGATTCCGATATAATATCCTGTTTAAGATTAGCCATGACAGTTGCCGCCATCGGACTCCTGCATGTATTGCCATTACATACGAATATCACTTTATCAAATGTGTTCATCGTAAACCCTCATATCTTCTTTAATAAAAATGTATTAATCCAGCTTAATTATCTTGTGACCTGCCGCCTTAATCAGTCTGTTCATAACAGCCTGCCCTACATTTTTCGTCTCAAAGCTCTCAGAATATACAAATTCTATATTCTGCTTATCAAAATCTCTTAATATTGCATACAGATTTCTTGCAACACTAAGCTCGTCATCCTTATGACCTGCTGAAACAATATCCTTGCAGATATATTTACCTTTAGTTTCATCAGTTGCCATAACTGCACATCTGTGTCCTTCTGCTTCTTTTTCAGCTATCTGGCTGTTAATATATTCAACAACCTTTTCATGTTGACCTTCAACAATAGTCACATCTGCATTAGGTGCATAATGCTTGTATTTCATTCCCGGTGCTTTAGGAACAACGCCTTCTTTAAGGCTTCCCATAATAGCAGGGTCGATTATTGTCTTTCCTATAACCTCCTCAAACATAGCCTGAGTAATATATCCAGGTCTTAATATAGTCGGAACTTCTTCGCTAAGATCAATAATCGTAGACTCCACACCTATATCTACAGTATCATCCTGGATAATCATATCTATACGTCCTGACAGGTCATTAATTACATGTTCTGCCCTTGTCGGACTTGGCTTTCCTGATGTATTGGCACTTGGTGCCGCAATATACACCCCTGAACGTCTTATAGCTCTGCTGCCACAGGATGACTTGGCATCCTTATCGCAACCGTTCCAAGCCCGCCTGTGATAGAATCAGGTACTTTATCCTGTTTCTTAAGAATCATAGTAAGTGGACCCGGCCAGAATTTTTCAGCCAGTACAAGTGCCTTTTCTGGCACTTCTGATGCCAGATCATACAATGCATTGACATCCGCAATATGGACTATAAGAGGATTGTCAGATGGCCTTCCCTTTGCTGCATATATCTTGGCTGAAGCTTTCGCATCAAGTGCATCCGCACCAAGTCCATATACAGTCTCTGTAGGAAAAGCCACAAGCCCTCCCGCTCTTAGAATCTGTCCTGCCTGTTCATATATTTTCTTATCTTCTTCTGTGTGTGTTATCTTCTTTATTATTGTTTCCATAAAACCTTTCGCCAGCTTTCATTATTTCATATTCATCATCAGATATTCTATTATACCACAATACAGAGCATCAGCCACTTTTTCCTGATATTCTTCCGTACACAGTCTCTGCTCCTCTTCTGGATTAGACAAGAAACCACACTCTGATATAATTGTCGGAAGCTTGGAATGAAGCAGTATGTAATAATTAACATCTGACTTAATCTGCCTTGTTGTACCTAACTTCTCACCAAGAATCCCTTGCATTATCTGCGCTATTCTTTTACTTTCCTCAGACTTCTTATAATAAAATACCTGTGCACCTTCTGCCTTAGGTGTGACATAACTGTTCTGATGGATACTAATTACCATATCTGCACCACTGCTATTGATTATATCACATCTTCTTTCCAGGTCAGCTTTCTTTTTACTCTTATCGGACTCCACACTTAAATCATCATCTGTGTCCCTTGTCATAATAACATTAATCTGAGCATCTTCAAGCCGTTCCTGTAATTTTTTTGCAATTGCAGATTAATTTCTTTCTCTTTCGTTCCGGAAACTCCAACCTTTCCCGGATCAGCCCCGCCATGACCGCTGTCAATAACTATACATTTCTCTGAGAAATTAATATTCATCTCGACGGCTTCACCACTTCCTGCATCATCTGACAAATGTTGATTATCACTCACATAATCATCCTTCCCGTTTCCTTTGCCATCTGCCTTTAGCGGCAAAAGTACATTAGCTGTCATATATACAGACACAAGAAGTATTATTGACATTAATGGCAGAATCAGTGTCCTGCTTATATTGGCTTTTTCTGGCATACTTTCCCCGAAACCTGTAATTCTCTACTAATTTATTACAGAATTCAGCCGCTTATTACTATTACCTGATACTTATTTGTTATACTGGCTGATAACAGACCATACAGTGGATTTCTCAAGTCCTAACTTCCAGCATGCAACACCTGCTGTATTCTCCTGCTGTATAACCTGCATCTTGGCTTCTATAGATTTCTCTTCTTCAAACCATATCTGTCTTGTAGAACTTCCTACCGTATATGAAGCCACATACTGTCCGCAGTCGTCATTCCATAATGCTACCTGTCCATCACTGTTTAACTGATCGATTGCTGCCTGCATGCCAACAGCTCTGCTTGTTGTGTTTCCATCTGTTGTTGTCCATATTCTTGTATAAAATGGAATACCTGCTATTACATGTTCCTTACCAACAAGCTGTACTGTATCCTCAACTGCCTCCTTTACAAATGGAAGTGAAGCTACCGAGCCTGCATCAGTTCCCGCATAATGCTCATCATATGCCATTACGATAACATAATCCACAAATTTTGACTGTTCCTTAAGATTATAGCATCTGTTATATGCCTCCGGCTTGTAATTATCTGTCGATAATACAATTCCATTTCTTTCACATGCAACAGATAATTCTCTTACAAACTGCAGATAATCCTTTGCATACGCACTCTTAATATTCTCATAATCAAGATTAATTCCATCAAAGCCATAGCTCTTAGCTTCACCAACGAGTTTGTTAACCATGTTAGTTCTTGCCGCCTTGCTTGAATAAAGCTGTGCAAAATCAACATTTGTATCAAAATCACTTACCAGTGCCCACACATCAATACCTCTCTGATGCATTTTGCTGACGAAATCTGCTGATGCATAACTTGACATGTTACCTGACGCGTCAGTCACAGAATACCATGTTGGAGCAATAACATTAACTCCTGATATAGTGGACATATTATTATCTATACTTGAATTACCTGCTGTTCCACTCACCTGAAACCACGCAAGTGTAATCTTTTCATTCTTAAGAAGAAAATTATGTTCTTCGACAGCCTTCTGTTCTCTTACATATTCAAATGTATCAGACACCTCGGACTTTTTCACATAACCTGTATATCCTGAAACTGTTGTGACCTTAATCCACTCATCAATATCATCAACATATTCAAGTCTGTCGCCCTTGCTCACATACTCAAGCACCGGACTCTTGATTCCGCCTCTGTATCTTACAGCAGCCTTCTTACCAGCAGTTACACACTGCTTAGCTTCGCTTTTAAGAGTTACATTCAGTCTGTCCGGTTCTGAAGCATACTGGTATTCACAGTCAGTGCGTTCTGCAACGTAATCCCACGCAATAAAGCACTCCCCGTCAACATCACGGATAACACTATAATCCATCGTATAAATCTTACCTGTATCATCTGAATAATCATTCTGATTCTTCTTAAATGCATAGATATATGAAGTGTCTGAATACAACGTTGCATCAGACTCCTTATCATAATAAAACCCGACATTAATATTATCTGCTATAAATTCCTGCGTAAGATACAACCTTCCATCTATATTAATTCCTGTGTCTGGATAACTTTCCCCATCAATCATTACAAGTACTTTGTCCGTATTCTTATCTATATCAAAATACTTATATCCGCTCATCTTCTCCTTAGTAGGAGTATATCTGACTATAACAAACATTGCTGCTACAATAACAACAAGTCCTGCAGCCGCAGCGGCAATGATAATCCCTTTAATTCTTTTTCTACCGTGTGTTTCCATTTATCTGCCTTTCCTTTGCACTAAGATACTGACATTGTATCATATTACAATAAAAATGGCATACCTTTATTCCCGGAATTACCAACAATAAAAATATGCCATAAACCTAATCATACGCTACGCAAAAGGGATTTCCCATAGAGCATGATTTGTGATATATTTTCTTTAGAAGTTTTAGACGTAGAATAATTATCAGGTTACAACTTGACTCAGAATCTTAATGACACTTCCCTTCATCTCAAAAGGATTCTCTTCCATAGGTGCTTTATATGCTCTGAGTTCAAATTCACGTTCCATGCATTTTGCCCGTTTTTCCTGCCATGTAACTGAAACTATAGGCATGTTTCTTACACTGTAGATTCTTCTGATTCTTTCCAGTCTTTTCACACACTCACCATACTTCCACGGAACCATTGAGCCAACAAGAATACGACACTCGCAAGACATAACATCTCTCAGACCATCAGCAAGCTTTTCTTTCAGATCCGCAAGATTAACCTCAACAATAACCACATCATAATATTCCGATATAACATGAACGAAACCTTCTCTGACTCCCCCAAAGAAGTCTATCCCCTTATATGAAAACCCTCGTCTGCTTCCTGCATAATTCTTAACTTTCCCCACATGCTCTTCTTCTTTAATTCTGTCAAATGAGTCATCAAAGCCAGAACTCACAATAGCTGTTTTCAGATGAAGTCCATTAGAAAAATAGTTAGCAAGCATGATACCAAGCTGCGTTGTTCCGGCACCGCTGCATAAGCCAATCAGTCCGACAGTCTTATAATTCATAGCCGCTTCATCATTATTCACTTTTCTTTTTCTTAAACCTCTTAATATATCTGATACTACTAATCTTCTCATATAACCTGCCAATACACTCCTTAATTCTACCAGGCCTGTAAACTTTCCATAATCCAGAAAGATTATCCTGTAAGAAATCATTCATTGTTTCGTCAAATATAGGATTATCTCCACACCAATCATATATGCATGGCATCCTGTAGCATTTTTTTCCTTTAAACATCACCGACAATTCATAAAACTGTTCTGCACTCACCAGATTCAGCATATAAACGATATCCTCACTACATTTTGCAAATCTTTTCTTCTCTTCGTATATGTGCTTTCCTGTTACATAAACCATCGTGTATGAATAATTATCCCCCACCATGTCCACAATACATTTATCATGCATAAGACATCTCATGTTATGCCCCGAATCAACAAGAATAACTTCTGCTTTTATTCCTGTAACCGATATCGCATTGTTATAATCTGGAATTATTCTGATGCCCTTATATATATAAGAGCCGTCATCCATCAGCCCTTCTTTAACAAATGCCGGTATAACCCTTCTGCTTCCGGACCTGTCTGCCACAACACAGTTAATGCCTTTTTTCTTTAAAAAATGCGCCATACACATTACAGTGTGTGTAGTTCCTATACCTGCCTTATCCCCTGCAACCTGTATTATATAAGAGAGTTTTTCATCCGTACCGCCGCCCCAATTCATTATACTTTGTAATTCTTGCTTTAAATATGTGACACTGCTATACCTAAGTCCCCATTCGTGATGCAGTGACTTATTGATAACATGGTACAAACTGGAATATCTGGAAGATATTTCAGACAATTTATGATTCTCATCTGTCACAATATGTCCATGAGATACCATAAATAAAATGACCATCCCCAAACTATAGATATCTGACTGGATTACAGCCTTCTCCCTGTTATACTGTTCCGGTGCAGCATAAAGCGGACTTCCGCTTTCAACTGTCAATCCGGCATTACCTTCAACCGCATTGTCATAATCTATTAATTTAACTTTCCCGTCTTTATCGAGCATAATATTATCCGGTTTAATATCCATGTGTAAGATTCCATTGCCATTATAACCATGAAGATATTCCAGTATACAACACAATTCAATGCCAATACGACATATCTCATGTACACTCAGATAACCTCTGGTATCTGTCTCGTCATGAACATATTGCCGCAAAGATTTACCATCAATATATTCTTCGATAATGCAGATACTATCATCATCTTCTCCAATATTCTGTTCAATATCATAAATAACGGGGATATGGGGATGTTTCAAATTCTTAATAAGATGGGCCTCCTTCATGAGCCTTCTGGCATCCTGCTGGTTACCCGAAAATATCTTGGCTACTCTGTACACATCAAGTATACGGTGTCTTACAAGATAAACTTTAGAATGTGTGGAACAAGATAGTTCCTTTATGATTTCATATTTGTCGTAAAATTCGTTATGCACCTCCTCTTACGACGATACATGAAAAACATCTCCTAAAGAGATAGTACACTATAATATTTTTAATTTTCAATATATTTTTTTAAAATTTTTATATTTATTTTATTCATGCGTTATCACACCACCTTTACATATCCATCAAAAATGGGTATTATATCTTTAATAATATTAATGAAGTATAGTCAGAGGTGGCTTATGAAAATAGAAAGACTTAATGAGAACCAGATAAGATGTACACTTAACAAGTCTGATCTGGCATCAAGACAATTAAAGATTAATGAGCTTGCCTATGGTAGTGATAAAGCGAAAGAACTCTTCCGGGATATGATGCAGCAGGCTTCATATGAATTAGGATTTGAGGCAGAGGATACGCCTGTTATGATAGAGGCAATTCCTATTTCTTCAGAATGTATTGTCCTTATTGTTACCAAGGTGGACAACCCTGAAGAACTCGATACAAGATTTTCACGTTTCTCACCATCTGATTCAGATGATGATGAATTCAATTTTGATGATATTGAAACAATTGAAGGTGACAGTTATTCTGATTACTCCCTTCCAACTGCTGATGACGAGCTTGATGAATGTTCAGCTGCAGAAGAAGAAGAGGGAATACCTGAAGATGAACTTATGAATATATTCAACCGTATGAAAGAATATCTTAACAAGGATTTAAGTAATGCATCTTCTGATTCCAAGACTGGTAAACCAGCCACGCAATCAGCTAAAACTGCTGCCAGGGCTGAAGATGACAATTCTGTTAAAGAGAATATTTCAAGAGTATTTTCATTTGACTCCATGGATGATATAAGCAGTGCTGCAATTATTGTTGACACTTTCTACCATGACAATAATTCTTTATACAAGAATCCATCAGATAGAAAATATTATCTCTGTATCACTAAGAACAGATGCAGTGCGAAGGATTTTAACAAAGTGTGTAATATACTTTCTGAATATGGTAAGAAAGAGCCTGGATTCGATAATCACACAGGATTCTTTACCGAGCATTGCGACTGTATTATCGCAGAACACGCCCTTCATATACTACGCACATTATAATGACAGATTATATTTAATAGTCTGTGTCCTTATATTAGTAAAGCCGGAGCAGTAACTGCCCCGGCTTTATTATTATCTGTTATTCTCTTAATTATCCAACAGACTGAAGATAATTCTGAATCTCCTCAATAAGCATATCTGGATCAATACCATGAACCATAGCAGCTTCCTCTAATGTCTCGCCTGCTGATGATGGGCATCCAACACAATGCATTCCAATTCCCATAAGAATAGGTATAATTCCTGCATCTATCTGAAGAGCTTCTCCAATTGTAGTGTCCTTAGTAATTCTTGTCATACTGACCTCCTGTTATTAGGTTAATATTATCGGTACTTTTGTACCGCTCAACATATCTACTATAATATTGCCCCGAATAAATGTCAATAATACACTAATTTCACTTTATTATTCTACCTTGAGTTAGTTATACCTAACAGCAATAATATATTTTATTGATAAAAATTCATATTGAATTTTATCAAATGCTATCGTATAATATCACTAAAGCAACTGCCAAGGCAGTTAATAAAGAGATTATTAAGGAGGATATATACTATGGCATATGTAATTAATGATGATTGTATCAGTTGTGGTGCTTGTGCAGCAGGATGTCCTGTTGAAGCAATCAGCGAGGGTGCTGCTCATTACGAAATCAATGCTGATGTTTGTGTTGATTGTGGTGCTTGTGCTGGAACATGTCCAGTTGGCGCTCCTAACCCACAGTAGTCTGAACAAGATACAGATTAACGTTCACCAGATGGTGTTCAATGTACCTTAACGGTACTTACATAAAACCCCGGACCAGTTTAATACTGATTCGGGGTTTTCCTTTAATATCATGTTCAATTACTGTCTTAAGTCTCTTGAAAGATCTGCAAATCTTGTCTGTTCTGGCAACCATGCCATCTTAACAGTTCCAATAGGACCGTTACGCTGCTTGGCAATAATAATCTCCGCAATACCCTTCTGCTCTGTATCCTTGTTGTAATAATCATCTCTGTAAAGGAACATAACAACGTCGGCATCCTGCTCGATAGCTCCTGACTCTCGAAGATCTGAAAGCATAGGTCTGTGGTCAGGTCTCTGCTCCACTGCACGGCTTAACTGTGAAAGTGTTACTACTGGTACATTTAACTCTCTCGCAAGTGCCTTTAACGCTCTTGATATGTCAGATACTTCCTGCTGTCTTCCCTCGGAACGTCCGCTTCCGCTACCACTCATAAGCTGAAGATAATCGATAATAATAAGTCCAAGATTATTCTCCATCTTGTATTTTCTACATTTACTTCGTAATTCTGCGATTGAGATACCCGGAGTATCATCAATTATAAGCTTTGACTTTGCAATACTGTCTGCACCCTCAATAAGCTTACCCCAGTCATTAGAATCCAGATGTCCTTTTCTTATCTTGTCCGCATCTACTGTTGATTCCAGTGATAACATACGGTTTACAAGCTGGACATTGGACATCTCCAAGCTGAATACAACTGTTGTAATCTGCTGCCTGATAGCTACATTTTCAGCAACATTAAGGACAAATGCTGTCTTACCCATTGAAGGTCTGGCTGCAACAAGAATAAAATCTGACGGCTGCAGACCTGACAGATAAGTATCTAAGTCCTTGAACCCTGTAGGAACACCTGTTACAGCACCTTTGGTCTTTGCTGCCGCAGATATTCTGTCAAGTGCCTCAAGAACTACCTTATCAATAGGTGTATACTCCTTACCACCCTTATTCTTAACAAGTTCGAATATCTTCTTCTCAGTATCAGCAAGAATATCTTCAGTCTTTTCCTTGCCCGCATAACACTGATTGGCAATATCATCATTAACTCTTATTATATTCCTGAGTACTGCTTTTTCCTTAACAATACCAGCATACTGTCTTATATTGGCTGATGTTGGTACTGATGATAACAGTTCTCTTACAAACTCTATACTATAGACTTCAGCCGGTACATCTGTCTCCTTCAATCTTGCCTGCAGAGTAACTATATCTACAGGTTTTCCCTCGTTATTCATGTCTACCATCGTCTGGAACATAGTTCCATACTGCCTGTAGTAGAAATCATCCTGCCTTAAGATTTCAGCGGCAGTTATAATTGCCTGTCTGTCCAGAATCATTGAACCAACAACAGACTGTTCAGCCTCTATGCTGTTAGGCATCACCCGTGTTACCACTGACTCGTCCATAGTAATTCCCTTTCTTACAAATGTGTCTTAAAACTTATTTCTCAACAACCTTAACTGTCAGTTCAGCTGTTACATCTTTATGGAGCTTTATCTGGATAATATAATTACCTAAAGCCTTAATTGGCACATCAAGCTTCATTTTCTTCTTGTCAATATCAAGACCTAACTGTTTCTTAGCTTCTTCTGCAACTTCCTTGGTTGAAACAGTTCCAAATGTTCTTCCACCTTCACCTGTCTTCATAGAAACAGTAACTGTGCACTCCTTAATCTTAGCTGCAAGCTCCTTTGCTGCTGCAAGCTCTTCTGCTGCCTCTTTTTCTTCTCTCTTTCTGGCCAACTTAAGGTCATTAAGATTCTTAGCTGTTGCCTCAATTCCAAGCTTTTTAGGCAGCACATAATTTCTTGCATAACCGTCATTAATCTTAACAATCTGTCCCTTTTTTCCTAATGTCTTAACATCCTCTAACAAAATAACATCCATTATATTTCACCATCCTTAATCATATTATCAAGTGTAAGCTTAATTTTATTAATTGCCTGGTCAATTGTACAATCGGTAAGCTGAGCTCCTGCAATACTCATATGACCACCACCACCAAGCTTTTCCATAACAAGCTGTACATTAACTTCATCAATAGACCTTGCACTCACATATATCTTATCCTCGTAAGGAGTGATAACAAAAGAAGCTTTAATTCCTGATATATCAAGCAAATCATTGGCTGTCTTGGCGCCGCCAACAGTTGGTGTGTCAATTCCATCGCCATTAAATATTGATATTGCAAATGCGTCCTTATAAACCTCCACACGGCTTACAGCCCTTGCAATCTCTTTATATTCATTCATATTGCTTCTTAGCATTTTTCTTACTCTTGTTACATCTGCACCATGTCTTCTTAGGAATGCGGCTGCCTCAAAAGTTCTTGGTCCTGACTTACTGTTAAATCCATCAGTATCAATATTAATTCCTGCATACAGCGCATCTGCCTCAAATGCCTTTAGCTTAATATTGTCATCTACATACTGTATCATCTCTGTTATCATCTCACTAGCTGATGATGCATATGGGTCAACATATGAAAGAACCGCACCAGTAATTGTGTCACTCTGTCTTCTGTGATGGTCAAATACAACAACAGTCTTGCATTTTTCTAGAAGCTCTGGACACTCTGTTCTCTGTGGTCTGTTGACATCAACAACAATAACAACTGTTGATGCATTTATCTTAGAAGGCGCATCATCCGGCTTTATAAACATATCGTCCGGATACTCCTCCTTGTCTATGAATCTGTTCACAAAAGGCCGTACACTGCTTGTAACCTCACCAAGGACAATGTGTGCTTCCTTGCCAAGCTTCTTGGCAATAACATATATTCCCAATGCTGAACCAAATGCATCAATATCTGCAAGTGTATGTCCCATAACAAGCACATTACTGTTATTATCAAGAATCTGTCTTAATGCATGAGCTTTAACACGTACCTTAACTCTTGTATTCTTCTCCATCTGCTGGCTCTTGCCACCATAATAAAGAATCTTCTCACCATCCTTGACTACCGCCTGGTCTCCGCCTCGTCCAAGAGCAAGATCCATCGCTGCCTTAGCCACATCATAATTCTTAGAATACTCTGCCGAACCGGTTCCTATACCCATACTCAGGGTAAGCGTCATCTCATTACCAATCTTGATGCTCTTAATCTCTTCAAGCAGACTGAATCTGTCCTGCATAAGCTTCTCTAAGAAATTATATCTGAATACAACGATATATTTATCCTTTTCCAGTTTTCTTACAATTGCTGAACCCGGAGAAAAATACTTATTAACCCTCTTATCAATAAGACCTGCAAGCAACGACCTTCTTACATCGTCAGTACTATCAAGAGCTTCTTCATAATTATCTATATACACAAGTCCCACAACGAATCGTTCATCCTTTAACTTCTGTATATATGTGTTAATATCAGTCTCATCAAAAAGATACATTACATACATTGAAGAATCCATGCTTTTCTCTATTATATCAACACCCTCTGCTATAGAATCTGCGTCAATATTCTTTAATTCAGCCTTATAATCCCTGTCCTGAAATGTAAGTCTTATCTCCTTAAATCCAATTTCACTATCTGGGAATATACTTGATGTAACTTCTGGAAGAACAGTATTAATATTCTTTCTGAAATCTCTCTTAATGCCTAAGCAATCCTGCATTGCCTTATTAGTCCACATGACATAGCCGTTATTATCAAGAAGGCAGTATGGCACACTGAGATTATACAAAAGCTGCTTCTGAACCTGAGAATAATTGGATGCAAACTCCACTATTCCCGACATTATTCTTGGTCTCATATAGAAATACATGAGGCCACATGCCATCAGATATATAACCATGAAAATGCTTACAACTGTCGCTGCTGTCACATTAACACAGAACATAATTGCACATATTATAATCGGAACCGCCCCAATATATAATGGCCATGCGAAAAATGACCTCAGAAGTCCGCTATATTTAAATGCTTTTTTCCCATATTTGTTATCTGGCATAACACACATCTCCATAATCAAATTAAAATAATTATATCATGTATACAAATATACTACAAGTATGCTTTGTGCAAGCACATTCTGGATTGCACGGCTCACTGCTGCGGGCAGCTCATATGCCAGAACTTCGTTCTGGCATTGTCGCGGCGCTCCTCGAGAAGACATGGAAAGTTCTCAGTTCGTGCAAGCACGACTGGGAACTTTCCATGTCTTCTCTCATCGCTGCCCGCGCAAAAAAGCCGTAGCAGGTTTCCCTGCTACGGCTCGTAGTCTTAATATATATTAGTCTACTGAATATGGAAGAAGAGCTACGTGTCTTGCTCTCTTAACAGCTACAGTAAGAGCTCTCTGATGCTTTGCACAGTTTCCTGTAATTCTTCTAGGAAGAATCTTTCCTCTCTCAGAAACATAGTGCTTAAGTGTAGCAACATCCTTATAATCTAATACCTTGTTGGCATCTGCACAAAATGCGCAAACTTTCTTTCTTCTACGCATTGGTCTTCTTCTCATCTGACCCTCTGGTCTCTCAGCCTTCTTATCTGGCATGGTTTTTACCTCCTATCTTAGTTGAAAGGCAAACCCTCATCATCTACTCCGTCAGGAATAGCCATAAATCCATCTCCAGCCGCCTGGCTTGGTTCTGGTCTTGATGGTGTGTACGCAGCATAATTAGAGTCTCCTCCATTACTTGCTGCTGCGGATTTGCTTTCTGCAAATTCCTGTTCTTCAACAACTACATCGGTTGTATAAACTCTCTGACCATCTTTGTTAGTATAACTACCAGTCTGGATTCTGCCAGTAACAACAATCTTAGTTCCCTGATGAAGATACTTCTCAGCGAATTCCCCTGCTCTTCCAAAAGCAACACAGCTTATGAAATCAGCAGACTGTTCATTATCACTGTTTCTTCCACGTCTTCTGTCTACAGCCAATGTATATCTAGCAACTGCCATAGAACCGTCTGCATTCTGTGAATATCTTACATCTGGTTCTCTTGTCAGTCTTCCCATTAAAATAACTTTGTTCATACTTTATCTCCTCTTCTATAAAGAGTTGTAAGTCAAACGTCATCTTTAAAAATCGGGATTAATAAATTACTCTCCGTCTTTAACGATTAAGAATCTTAATACATTATCCATGATACGGATTCTGCTTTCAATCTCAGCTGGAGCAGTAGCTTCTGCTTCAAACTTAATGAAACTATAGAATCCTTCGCTCATATGCTGGATATCGTATGCAAGCTTCTTCTTCTCGCTTGTGCCTGGATCTGTAATAGTACCACCGAAACGAGTGATTAACTCATTAACCTTCTCGATAGTAGCTGTTCTTACTTCATCCTCGACGTTTGCGCTAACAACTAATGCTAATTCATACTTATTCATCTACGTCGCACCTCCTTCTGGTCTTTTGGTCCCTTCTATCCTTATACACATAAATGTACATGAAGGAACAAGGATTAAAAATATATCACAAGACAAAATCTTATCATATCCAGAAGTTAATTTCAAGCTTTTTTCAATTTTTTTGTATTTTTTTGTGCGAGTGATCTTTTTATAATAATTTCATGACCACATCCTAAACATTTCATTTTAATATCTGCACCCGCTTTGAGAATCTCCCATTCGCTACTCCCGCATGGATGCTTTTTTTTCATTTCCACAATATCACCAGTTTCGTATGGAATAATTCCCGCCATTCAAAACCTCCGCTATATATTAATTAAATAAAATTCCTGAATACATCAGCCAGCGGCTCATTAATAAGAATATCAGCCCTGCTGTCATAAGGAGTTGCTGATTTATTAATAAGAACAAGCTTGTCTCCCCTGTAATAATCTATAAGTCCTGCCGCCGGATATACCCCAAGAGATGTTCCTCCTATTATAAGCATATCAGCATGTCTTATATAATTCACAGCATTTGTTATATTGTTATCGTCAAGACCTTCTTCATACAATACAACATCAGGCTTTATCCTTCCACCGCATTCACACATCGGAACGCCCTCAGAATTGATAATCTTATCAATACCATAAAACTTATGACATCTTTCACAATAATTCCTGAGAACTGAACCATGCAGTTCAATTACATTGCTGCTACCAGCCTTCTGATGCAGTCCATCAATATTCTGTGTTATGACAGCCTTAAGTTTTCCTTCTTTTTCTAGCTTTGCCAATGCCAAATGTGTTATCCCCGGTTCTGCATCAGGATATAACATCTTATCCTTATAGAATCTGTAAAATTCCTCAGGATATCTCTGATAAAAGGAATGACTGATAATTGTTTCTGGTGGATACTTATATTGCTGGTTATATAATCCATCTGGACTTCTGAAATCAGGAATTCCACTTTCAGTAGATACCCCTGCACCACCGAAAAATACAATATTGTCAGACTCTTGCACTAATTGCACAAATGTATCAATATTATTCATTAATTACCACACCCAGAACATTACATTTATTGTTCTCAAGTTCATTAGTATACTTCTCTGCTGATAATTCACCGAACTCGCTTTCCTCATACATGATAACAGTTCCATCACAATACTTTGCTATTCTGCCATCTTCATCTGAACTTACAACAACTCTGTCATATTCAGCAGAATACATATCAATAAGCTGTTTCATAACAGCCTCTTCATCTTCTGTAATAACACCATCATCCAATACTCCAGTAAATATAATATCAAAATCAGGATTATTAGTCTTGCATATTAAATCTGCTGTTTCAGATGGATCTTTAAGAAAATCTGCAACACCTTTCAGGTTCTTTCCAAGCTTATATTTTCCAAGGAAAATCTCAGACATAATATCGGCATCAATAAAAAGGACTTTCTCGCCATCACTTACAAAACTGTATGCTATCTTAAATGCTCCAATTCCATTTCTTGTTACAGCAAGAACTTTTCCACCATTTAACTCAGACTTCACAGTTTCTCTGACTTCATCGTGACATCTCTTCTCATTGTCTGTCATATTAACAATTTTGTCTATATTTACGCTGAACATATCATTCCTCCTCCCACATATTATCTGTATATTCTTCCGAGGATTTTAACCCCTGATTCAACCTGTTTTGTTGCAAGTTCTTCAATTTCGATAGGAGCTGGTTCTTCGTCAACTAATGTTGGTTCCACCTCTGTTGATACCCACTCTGTTTCTTCTGAATCTGCAACTTCTGGCTCTGCTTTCTGCTCCTCTGGTTCTGCAACTTCTGGCTCTGCTTTCTGCTCCTCTGGTTCCGCAACTTCTGGCTCTGCTTTCTGCTCCTCTGGTTCCGTAACTTCCGGCTCTGCATCCTGTACATCTGCTGTATCTTCTTCCTTTGCTGCAGCAGCTTCCATATCTGAATCTATATCAACTTTATCTTCCGCTTTATCTGAAGTTCTATATAAGAATGAATCATCATACTCCTCGTCATCATCCTCATCATCAAATTCAGCCAGAATATCATCAGTCTTAATCTTTCTATGGCTCCCCTGCGTGTTGTTATCGTAGGAAATTCTCTTCGTAGAATCTGCTTTATCCTCTATATATCCAGCTCCTGAATATGCATATCTTCCAAATCTTGCCTCATATTCATATTCGTCATCACTATGATCTTCTTTCTTCTTAAATGCACACAATATCAGGCACACCACCACCTCAATAAATACACATGCCGCACTGGCTGCAGCTACAATAAGTGCTGTATTATAATATAAATGTAGTTTAGTTGCCACACCATCACTTGTACCTTCTGAAAGAATCTGGATTGACTCAACTGGGATTATAGTTGTCGTCTTAACTGCAGTCTTGGCAATCGCATCTACGTATGTCTTAGCAGTATTCTGATCCGGATTAGTAATCTTAAGTTCTACAATATTACTATCTGCTGGTGAAGACACTGTAAGATATTCTGATATATCTTCTGATGTTCCTGCAATTCTCTGTGCTGATTCAATTACAACTTTACTAGAGAATATAATTGTAAAATCCTGATTAAGTCCTCCATTCTTAGCTCTTATAGATGCTTCATTCTGTGAACCAGGCACAACATAGAGTTTAGCAACTGATTCATACATTGGAGTTATTGTATTGTTTTCATATATATATCCTCCAACTCCACTAAGTACTGCAACTAATATAAGTATCAATACACATCTGGCAAATTTCTTCATAATTGTCCTCCTCATATCAATTTCGTTCTGGATTATAAACCCACGAAACTGCTGTTATCTTACCATTATTGTCTATCTCAAAATCAAGCGTGGCATAATCATCATAAATCGTTGCCTTATCACTCTTGTATTTTCCATCAAAATATGTGAATTCAATATTATAGCTTTCGGCTGTCTCCATACTGCTATAGCCCTTATAATTAATTAACCCATATGCAAATGTATCTGTCTTCTCAGTCTTATTCAAATCAGAAATAGTACTGTCCCCATACAAAAATTTTCCATATTCAACAGATTTATCTTCTGATGTATATAAATTATCCTGATAATCTGTGTCCCTGTAATAACATTTCAATATATCTTCTGTAGAATCACCAACCCGTAAATCTCTTGAAAACACATCATTATTTCCTATTGATGCCGCCTGTACTACTTTGTATGTACCATTCCAGTCGGGCTTATTATTGTTATTCAATTTCTGAAATCCTATGGACATTTCATTATATGAATAGATTTTCTTTCCATTAGTCTCAGTTTCCTCTGTAGGTTTGCCAAGGATTGCCATTACCTGTGACTCTGTCATTAAATACGATACATTACCTATCTTAAGATCTTTATACGTAAATATATCTGCACTGCTTTTTTCCACCGTCTCATGCTCTGCACTTACTACTGTAACGTCACCCCCATCTGTGATTACAGCATCCATTTTTTTTCCACAACCACTAAAAATTGTTGCAGTAAAACACAATAAAGCAATTACGGCCTTATATTTTCCAAGTCCTTTCATTCTCCCCTCCATACTGCACATTTTTCATAATTATAACATACCTGTTATTATTCAGAAAGAAAATATTTAATTATTCTTCAATATTCCGCTCACAGTAAAATTAAAAAAAGCTTTAATCCTTAAGGATTAAAGCTTACAGAGGCGACAACCAGATTCGAACTGGTGATCAGGGTGTTGCAGACCCACGCCTTACCACTTGGCTATGTCGCCTTATTATTGATAAATGACTCCAAGGGGATTTGAACCCCTGATACCACCGTGAAAGGGTGGTGTCTTAACCGCTTGACCATGGAGCCGCATTAAAGAATTCATGGGCAAGTGAACGCCACTTATTCTTAGCTCCCCGAGTAGGCTCGAACCTACAACAACTCGGTTAACAGCCGAGTGCTCTACCATTGAGCTATCGAGGATTATCACTAATGTTTCCATTATGTGAAAAAATGTAAGCTACATAGCAGCTTACTTTTAAAAGGATTGCTCCTTCAAAACTGCACATTAAATATATCATATCGTATCTGTCTTTGCAAATACTTTTTCATCCAATTACTCTTAAGAATAACTCTCTTTGTTCTATCCAAACCGTCTTAACCTTTTCTTTTGGTTAAGCCCTCGACCTATTAGTACAGATCAGCTCCATATGTCACCACACTTCCACCTTCTGCCTATCTACCTCGTCGTCTTCAAGGGGTCTTACTAACTTATGTTATGGGATATCTCATCTTGAGGGGGGCTTCACGCTTAGATGCCTTCAGCGTTTATCCCGTCCCGACTTGGCTACCCGGCTATGCATTTGGCAATGCAACCGGTGCAC
>NZ_QSEK01000100.1 GCF_003464165.1 Eubacterium sp. AM49-13BH
GGTCAATGGATATTTGCTCCTTACCGCAGCTTATCGCAGCTTATCACGTCTTTCGTCGGCTCTCAGTGCCTAGGCATCCACCCTATGCTCTTTATAGCTTAACCTGATAATGATGTATAGCGTTACATCATTCGGTTTTGGTTGATTTCTCAACCTTGGTTTGTTTCTTGGTTTGACATTTACTTTAAGTATATGTCGCACCTCGGATGTCTAAACATTATTTAAAACAATGTTTTATAAGATATTTTAATATGCAGTTTTCAAAGAACAATGTTGTGAGCGGCTTTATTATCATTCACTCACAGTGGAGATAAAGGGATTCGAACCCTTGACCCCCTGCTTGCAAGGCAGGTGCTCTCCCAACTGAGCTATACCCCCATTAAGCTTCTTCTTTCAAAGAATCAAAATGTTTTATAGGTCTTAAGTTTCTTCCTGATGTATATTACATCTGTTTAACTGTTTCCAGTTAAGTGGGGTCAAGAGGACTCGAACCTCCGACCTCACGCTTATCAGGCGTGCGCTCTAACCAGCTGAGCTATGACCCCATCTGTAATCTGGCAGCCACCTATTTTTCCATACCGTCTCCAGCATAGTATCTTCGGCCGCTTAAGGCTTAACCATCGTGTTCGAGATGTGTACGGGTGTTTCCCCTAAGCGTATCGCCACCAGAAGCT
>NZ_QSEK01000011.1 GCF_003464165.1 Eubacterium sp. AM49-13BH
GTCGTGCCTTGGCAGTCTCAGCTTCCTGCTCTTTTGCAAATCTGTCTGCTTCTGCCTGTGCCTTCTTAGCCTCTGCCTGTTTCTGAATTTCGAACTGTTTTGCTTCTGCTTCCTTCTGTCTCTGGTAAAGCTGTGCATCAGCCTTCTGCTGTGTTGCGTATTTCTCTGCTTCTGCCTGCTTACGTATATCTGCATCAAGTGTTTTTTCCTTAACAGCAATCTCTTTCTCTCTTAACTCAATCTCTTTCTCCTGCTTTGCAATATTAGCATTCGCAGTTGTAATTTCGATTGTTTTTCTCTGTTCCTGCTGCTGGATTTCGTATGCAGCATCAGCCTCAGCTTTCTTAACATCTGCTGATCTCTTTAATTCCTGTTTCTTAATCTCAAGTTCGTTATTTCTTTCTGCAATAGCAGTCTCAGCTTCGATTCTTGCATCATTTGCCTGCTTTGTTGCATTAGCCTTGGCAACTGCAATATCCCTTTCTGATTCTGCTCTTGATATCTGTGCTGATTTACTGATACTTACAACCCTGTCAATACCAAGGTTCTCAATAACATTTCCCTCATCAGTAACATTCTGGACATTAAAGCTTACTATTTCAAGACCCATTCTTGCCATATCCGGAGCAGCATTTTCCTGTACCTTCTCAGCAAACATCTTTCTGTCCTGAACAATATCTTCCAGCCTCATCTGTCCTATAATCTCACGAACATTACCCTCTAATACATCTCCTACTGAGTTTCTGATATAATCTTCGTTCTTGTTAAGGAAGTTGCTTGCTGCTTTCTCAAGCATTTCCTTAGAAGAACCAACCTTAATCTTTACAGCAGAATCAATATTGACATTAATATATTCATTGGTTGGAACTGATTCCTTTGTCTTGACATCAACAGAAATCATCTTGAGTTCAAGTTATCAACTCTCTGTAAGAATGGAATTCTTAATGCTGACTTACCAATAACAAATTTAGGATTCTTTCTAAGACCTGAAACAATCAGTGCCCTGTCTGTTGGTGCTTTAATATAACTTGCAAGAATAAAAACGATAAATAAAATCACAACTACCCCAATAATAATTGCTAATTCCATAAAATATACCCTCATCTTTCTAATTACTCATTAGTTAATAACTGCCATTAAAACCCAAGTCTTGCACTACCAGAAGAACTCTTTCCATTAAACAATTCATTATATAGATTATCACTGAACACATTAGATAAAACATTTAAATTCTTCATAAGCTCATATGCCAGTGTTGTGCTCTGTGTATCAGTAAGATTAGCAAGATTATAAGCTCCCGAATAATCTGATGCAGAATATTTTAACTTGCTGAATTCCTTCTGTGTAGCTTCACCTGAAAGCTTCATATCTATATTGCTGCCATCAATATTACTATTCACATAAAGATTATCAATCTTTACCGTTGTTCCTGATGCACTGAGCTCTGCTCCTGCTTTGATATACTCTTTATTCTGAGTCATCTCTAATGCCAGTGCAGCCTTATTATCCTGTGTCTTTACTGTATACTTCATATTAATATCATCAACATCTGCTTCGATAACAACATATTCAAATGGATTGTCATTGCCAAGAAATGACATTGCAATAAATCCTTTTTCGCTTGTGTTATAATCTGCCGCATCAATTGCAAGCCTTACAATCTCATCCTTCTTATTAACATACATTGATATTGTAACTGGCTGCATATCACTTAATGAACTCTCAATACTGCTCTTGATAGTTGTCTGTGAAACACCTGCCATTGTAAGAAGTGTCATATAAGAAGAAAGATCTTTACTTGCATATAATTCATCAATGACTGTTTCGCATGCCTTAATAACAGCATCCTTAGTTATTGTTATGCTATATTCAGAAACCTTGATGTCTCCGTTATCAGAATTATATGTAAGCTTATCGCCCTTCTTGTATTCACATTCTTCTGCAAATGTGTTAATACCTTTAACTACACATTTAACTGCAGCATTAACAGGTTCTCTGTACAATTCAATATTGCTTGTATCAATTGATGAGAAATACTTTGAAATACTGCCCATACTTCCATAAGAAAAGCCTGAATCAATTTCATCCTCTAGCTGTGCCAGTGAAATCACGAATGACTCTGAGAACAACTCAGGAACTTTGAAATACATGTTATTACCATCTGAATAAAATGTAGCTGTAAGTGCTGTAGCTGAACCATTCTGTAACTTAATCTCTCCTGCCATCTTCTCTGTAGAAGCATCCATCTGAATATCATATGTAACTGTATCAGCCTTTATATAATCTGAATACTTCTCGCCATCAATTGTGGCAGTATCAATCTTTAATGTACCTGTTATCTGACTCTTATCTGATACAGATGTAAATGACATATTATCAAACGCACTGCTTGCTGTATTCTCAAGACCTGTTCCAAGCTTCTTGATAGCTGCTTTTGCATGCTTATCTGGTGATAACACATTAGGAAGTACTACAAATCCAATTACTGCTGCCGCTGCCGCAATAACTGCTATTATAGCAACAACAATTGGCCATTTCTTCTTTTTCTTCCTAGGCTGTGGCTGCATAGGAGGTGCTTCCTGATATCTTGGTACGTCTGCATTCACTGGAGGAACTGCCCCTGACTGTGGCTGAGTTCCAAACTGCTGCTGTACAACCGGCTCACTCTGTACCGTCTGTACAACCGGTTCGTTCTGTACAGGTGTTTCCTGTACTGGCTGTGGATTTAAAGGATTTCCACACTTTGGACAAAACTTAGCTGTCCCTGCATTATATCCGCATTTTGTGCAAAACATAACATTTCTCCCCTCTCTTGTTTTTTTATTATAGTATCAAATAAAATGTATATTTTCAATGAAAAAAATATGCAAGAAACTTTTCTATCATATCCGTTTCTGCACGATTCAAAGAACAATTTACATTTTACAGTACTTTTTAAATTCGTAGCACAAATCAAAGTATGTATGTTCCTCACTCATCTGTGTGACTTTCCATTCTGGTATCTTATCCAGATTAGGAAAATGTGCATCTGCATCATATTTATAATCAACACTCGTTATATGTGCCACATCGCAATATGGAAGAAACTGTTCAAATACAGATTCTCCGCCAATTACATATACATCCTCTGACTTATATGATGCAACCTTTTCAAGTGCCTCTTCTACTGAATGTACTACAACAACTCCGTCCTTCTTATATGACAAATCATTAGTAAGAATAACATTATATCTGTCTATAAGTGCTGTTCTGTCTGTAATCTGTTCATAAGTCTTTCTTCCCATTATTGCAGCTTTTCCTGCTGTTTCCATTCGGAAAAGCTTAATATCTTCTGGAATATTAACAAGAAGATGTCCCTGTTTCCCTATTGCCCAGTTCTTATCTACTGTTGCTATCAGATTCATAATTACAACTTCCCTTCTATCTCCTTAGGAACATAGGCAAGCACCTTGATTCCATCTTCTGTGTACTCTTCACTTTCAAGCTGTCCAAACTGTCTTATAAGCTGTATCTTGCCTGCTTCACTGTAAGGAAATACTCTTTCAATTCTTATTCTGCTCTTAAGAATAATTTCCTGTATGCACTCTTTAAATGCATCAAGGCCATTGCCTCTTATGGCAGATATATTGTATGTGTAGTCTGCGTGTAAATCTTTAGCTGCCGGTTTCTCCGGTAAAACATCACATTTATTAAATAATGTAATAACAGGCTTTCCTTCAACACCTAACTGCTTTAGTGTTGCATATACTGTTGACATCTGCTGTTCATAGTCCGGGTTGGATACATCAACAACATGCACTATAATGTCTGCATACTTTGCCTCTTCAAGAGTACTTTTGAATGCTTCAATAAGATTATGTGGAAGCTTTCTTATAAATCCGACTGTATCAGTAAGCAACACTTTCTCTCCATTAGGAAGTTCCATACTTCTTGTTGTAGGGTCAAGTGTTGCAAAAAGCTTGTCCTCCGACAACACACCTGCATCAGTAAGCTTGTTAAGAAGCGTTGATTTGCCGGCATTGGTATATCCAACTATAGCCGCAACAGGTGTTGAGGTCTTAGCTCTTTTGCTTCTCTGGATATCTCTGTGCTCCTTCATATCCTTAAGGTCTGCTGAGAGCTTTGATATTCTGTCCCTTATAAGTCGTCTGTCTGTCTCAATCTTTTTCTCACCGGGACCTCTTGTTCCTATTCCGCCACCAAGTCTTGACATTGATGTTCCGAAGCCTGCAAGTCTTATTGAACGGTACTTTAACTGTGCCATCTCAACCTGAATCTTACCTTCACTTGATGTAGCTCTTGCCGCAAATATGTCAAGAATAACCATTGTTCTGTCCATAACTTTAACGTCAAGTTCATCCTCAAGATTCTTAAACTGGGCAGGACTTAATTCGTCATCACATATAATTCCCGTAGCATCAAGCTCGTCAATCATAAGTCTTAATTCTTCAATCTTTCCCTTGCCAATATATGTTGCAGGGTGAAAATTATCTCTTGTCTGAATCATCCTTCCAACTGTCTGTGCGCCCGCTGTCTTGGCAAGCTCTCTAAGCTCATCCAGAGAGCGTTCTGTATCATCATCTGTATCAAATGCTACTCCAACCAGAATAACTTTCTCGATAATCTCATCTGTTTCATAAACTGCCATATATATATTTCCTTTTATTTTTTATTTCTTTCTGATAAATAGTCACTAAGATAGTCTGTTACTTCCTTCTCAGTTGCCATTGACATAACCTTATCTGTTACAAGTCCGGCTTCTTTAAGTGACCAGTCTGCAATTGTCTTTCTTGTCTCTAATACCTTTCCTGTTGATACTGAGAATTCATCCAGGCCAAATGATAACAATATAGGAGCCATTAAAGCATTTGCAGCTGCCTCACCACACATTCCGGCTTCAATACCTGCATTATGGGCACATTCTATTATCCTTCTTATAAGTCTTAATACTGCCGGATTGAATGCAGAATACAGATATGCTACATTTTCATTGCATCTGTCTACTGCAATAGTATACTGTGTGAGGTCATTAGTGCCTATTGAAAAGAAATCAACCTCCTGTGCTATAACATCTGCCATGACAGCAGCAGCAGGAGTCTCAATCATAACGCCTATATGGATATTCTTGTCATAACTAATTCCATTACGTTCAAGATTACTGCATATCTTCTTAATAAGCTCCTTGACCTGTCTGATTTCATTAACCGATGTAATCATAGGTATCATAATTCTTATAGAACCATATGCACTGGCTCTTAATATCGCACGGAGTTGTGTCGTGAATATATCAACTCTGTCAAGACAAAATCTTATTGCACGGTATCCTAAAAATGGATTGGTTTCTTTAGTAAGGCCCATATAAGGAATATCCTTATCACCACCAATATCAAGTGTTCTTATTGTAAGTGGCATACCTTTTGTCAGCACTGCTGCCTTCTTGTATTCCTCAAACTGCTCTTCTTCTGTAGGCAGCGCACTTTTGTTAAGAAACAGGAATTCTGTTCTGAAAAGTCCCACACCTTCAGCTCCCGCCTTAACTGCCTTGGCAGCCTCTTCAGCTCCTCCAATATTGGCAGCAAGCATAACTTTTTTGCCATCAGCTGTCTCTGTGCTTTTATTTATAAATGTCTTTAATTCTTCAATATGTTCTTCGTATTTCTTTTTTTTCTTCTCATAGATAGAAAGAGTTCTCTGTGTAGGGTTAATAAATACTTCTCCATACGCTCCATCTATTATTATAGAATCACCATTACCCACCTTTTCAAGAATACCTTTTACGCTAAGTACTGCCGGAATCTCAAGTGCCCTGGCAAGAATAGAAGCATGTGCTGTGTCGCCACCTTTTTCCGCAACAATACCTGCAACATGTGCTATATCCATTGAAGCTGTCATAGATGGTTTAATCTCATCTGCCACAATAACAGTATTATCAGGAAGATTAGTTAAGTCAAATGCTTTCTCTCCTTGTAATATCTGTATCATGCGCTCCTTCATATCCTGAATATCTGTAACACGCTGTTGCATATCAGAATTATCCATTGAAGAAAACAGTTTAATAAGCTTATTGCATACATCTTCAAATGCTGCCTCTGCACAGATGTTATTATTCTCAATTGCAGCGACAACCTCACTTTCTGTTGTAATATCCTTCACAAGATATATCTGGTTCTTAAGTACAAGTGCATCCTTATCTGACTCTCCTAGCTTCTTTTCAAGGTCAGTTAGCAGGCTCTCTGTCTGCTCCATAAATATTTTCCTTGCCTCAAAAAACCTTGCTTTCTCTTCATTTGCGTTATAATGTGTTCCTCTGTTTACAACAGCATTATTATTAGACACTACAAGTACATGCCCAATGCCTATTCCTCTGGAAGTTCCTATTCCTCTTTCCATACGTATGCCCCCATTCTACTGATTAAACACATATCTGATCATATTAATAATTGTTTCAGAAGTATCTCTTGAATAAATTGTTTCCCTTGCAAGAACCGGATTATCTGTGATGACACCGTCAACTCCTTTATTAGTCAGGTTCTTGATAGAATCCTTATTATTAACCGTCCACGCATACACCTGTTTACCTGAATTATGAATTGCATCTATAGTCCTCTTTGATAAAAATGCTGCATTAACACTAAAGAAATCTATATTCTTCATATCATAATAATCGCCATACGCCGCAGATAATATATATCCGACTCTAATATTTTCATCACATGATTTTGCTGCCGATAAAGCTGAACTGCTAAATGATGTTATTACGCAATCATTCTCCATATTATATTTTTCAATGAGAGCGACTGTTTTCCTTGCAAGTTCTTCACTATTATCAGCAGGCTTTAATTCTATATTAAGCTTTATCTTTCCCTGTGCAAGTTCTAGTACTTCTCTAAGTCCTGGTACTTTCTCACCTTTATATTCAACTGAATACCATGAACCTGCATCAAGCCTTCTAACCTCTTTGTATGTCATATTTGCAATGTTTTCATCCACACCTGTTGTACGATATGCATTAGAATCATGCATCACTATAACTTCTCCATCACTTGTAAGCTGTACATCAAGTTCAATATAATCCGCCATATCATCTATAGCTTTCTGAAATGCTGCCATTGTATTCTCAGGTGTCTCTGTTGAAGCCCCCCTGTGAGCCATAACCTTAGTCTCATGAAAGATAGCTACATTTTCAAATGGATTATCATTAAATGTCATTATAAGATAAAATGCATCTGCAACAACAGCAACTGTTAAAACAATACTATATATTATCTTTCTTCTTTTTGCAGGACCTTCCTGTATATCTGTGAACTCAAACGTAATATCGTCCACATCAGTATATTTGTAATACATATGAGAAATAGCCGAAAAAGACAGTGGTATTGCAACACATACAAGAATACATTTTATAATTAGTCTTTCTGTTCTTAATGCAGACAGAAATATAGCATTACCAAGATATGCCATATTAAGAATCTTAACACCTGCAACAAGAAATACTGATATAAGCACATAAGTTATTCCAATAATTGCAAGCATAACCAGATTATACACAACAAGTGCTGATATTGTTCCCATTGGATGCTTCTTAACCATACGAGCACTTTTCTTATATGCTTCCCTAAATCCCAGTCCTTCCATCATGCATATATTCATTGCATATATTCCCGGAATAACAATTGCGTATATAATAATAAACACAAATATAACTTCAACCTTAATATACCAGTGATTCCTAATGATATACATTTTAATTAAATTAGTATTAGTCTCACTGTATAAGACATTAAACCATACAGTTACATTGGAAGCCAGAATTGATATGAAGTAAAATATACTCAGTCCAACATGCCTTGGCTTAAAAACATTTTTAAAAACCTTATAAGAATTATAAAATATATCAACAAGAGATGCATTACATGATGTTCTCTTTGTCTCAAAACAGACTGAAAGATATGTCATCTCATAAGTGCAATAGAATACAAATATACCAATAGCAAGAAAAATTGCAAATATGACTACAGGATGTGTCATTGCTCTCTGAATATATTCATTAGTAAGATAATTCACTCCTGCTATCTTCATAAGAAAATTAATTGCGAATAAAACAATGGGGAATATAACAGCAAAAGCAACAAGCTTGTATGCCAGTTCAAATGTCCATACATGCCTGCTGCTGTCAATTAAAAGACTAAAATTGTTTCGTAACTTTTTAAAAATCATATAATTATCCCCGAATCAATTGTCAATAAGATGCTGATTATCTGTGAAACATCTTAATAAACTTTCTCATCTCCGCTCTGATATCCATATTCTGCATATTAAGACTTTCCGAAAAACTCTGCATAAAATCCGCAGTATATGAAAAGACAAGAATCATTGCCATAACGCTGGCAATCCTGTAATCGATTGAGAATACAAAACGCTCCACAAATTTATTCAAAAATCCGAATATAAATACGGCAACAAACCCCCAGGCAAGTGTTGACTGTAAGCATATGATGCCTTTGTAATTAAACTTAAGATGATCATAATTCCACCACACTTCACCAAACAGCTTTAACATAACCTGTGCTGTAAGATACTCAAATGCTGTAGCACATATACATCCGAAAATATATAGTGCAATATAATTATGCTCTATAGGTTTAAAAATATTAAAAGCAATGAGTGTTCCAAATCCGTATATTATACAGAAAGGAAGCTTGGCAAACCCTCTGTTTTCCCAGTACCCAAGCTGCTTTCTGATAACTACACATTCCATACACCAGCCAAGAAAGCTGTATATGAAGAACCATATAACCAGCTGGCTTATATTCATGCTTCTAAATGTTATACCCAATAAATGTGACATAACGCCCCTCCATCATTAAATGGAAACCAACGGACTTCTAATTAAAGAAGTCCCTCAAGAGTCTGCCTTATTGCACTGATGAAATCCTGTGTATTAAGTGTTACAGGATTCTCCATTGTTGTAATAAGAGCAAGATCCTTTGTCATCTTTCCATCTTCAATAGTCTTAATGCATGCACGCTCAAGAGTATCAGCAAATTTTCCAAGCTCAGGAATATTATCCAGCTCTCCTCTTTTTCTTAAAGCGCCTGTCCATGCAAATATAGTAGCAATAGGGTTAGTAGATGTTTCTTCACCCTTAAGATGCTTATAATAGTGTCTCTGTACTGTTCCGTGTGCAGCTTCATACTCATAGTATCCATGAGGTGATACAAGAACAGAAGTCATCATTGAAAGTGAGCCAAATGCTGTGGCTACCATATCACTCATAACATCTCCATCATAGTTCTTGCAAGCCCAGATATATCCACCCTCTGAACGGATAACTCTTGCTACTGCATCATCTATAAGTGTATAGAAATATGTTATTCCTGCTTCTTCAAACTTAGTCTTATACTCAGCATCAAATATCTCCTGGAATATGTCCTTAAATGTATGGTCATACTTTTTAGAGATCGTATCCTTAGTTGCAAACCAAAGATCCTGCTTTGTCTCAAGTGCAAAATTAAAACAGCTTCTTGCAAAGCTCTCTATAGAATCGTTGAGATTGTGCATTCCCTGAAGAACACCTGCACCCTTAAAGTTATGAATAAGCTCTCTTGTCTCTTCACCAGCCTCATTAGTAAATACAAGTTCTGCCTTACCAGCTTCAGAAACCTTCAACTCAGATGCCTTATATACATCACCATATGCATGTCTTGCAATTGTGATTGGCTTCTTCCATGTCTTAACATATGGCTCAATACCCTTAACGATAATAGGGGCTCTGAATACTGTACCATCAAGCATGGCTCTTATTGTTCCGTTAGGACTCTTATACATCTCTTTAAGGTTATATTCTGTCATTCTTGCTGCATTAGGTGTAATTGTTGCACACTTTACTGCAACACCGTACTTCTTTGTAGCTTCTGCTGAATCTATAGTTACCTGATCATTAGTCTCATTTCTATGTACAAGACCTAAATCATAGTATTCTGTGTTAAGGTCAATAAAAGGAGTGAGCAGCTCGTCTTTGATAAGCTTCCACAATACTCTTGTCATCTCATCTCCGTCCATCTCTACAAGTGGAGTTGTCATCTTAATTTTGTCCATAATATAAAGAACCTCTCTTTCTTTTTCTTACCTGATTAATTATTATAATTTATTTCAAATGTTTTGTAAACAGAAACTGACTTGTATTAGCCTGATTACTTTGTTATAATTCATAAGTAATTTTTACACACTACATTTAACAATGCACAGATTGTGCAGTCATAATTATGGAGGTACAGATACATGTGTGGATTCGCAGGTTTTACTGGATACTTGGCTGATGGTGATGCTGTTCTTGAACGTATGATGAACAAAATTATTCACAGAGGCCCTGACAGTGCTGGTAAATACATTGATGATAAAGCATACATGGGCTTTAGAAGACTTTCTATCATTGACCTTGATAACGGAAGCCAGCCTATGTTTAACGAGAATAAGAAGATAGTAATAACATTTAACGGTGAGATATATAACTATCAGGATTTAAGAAAAGACCTTATTGAGAAAGGTCACGTATTTGCTAACAATTCAGATACTGAAGTTCTCATTCACTCATACGAGGAGTATGGCAAGGACATGCTTAACAAGCTTCGTGGAATGTTTGCATTCGTAATCTGGGACAGCGAGAAAGAAACTCTTTTCGGAGCAAGAGACTTCTTCGGAATTAAGCCTTTCTACTACACAGTTGCAGACGGCAACATGATATATGGTTCAGAGATTAAAAGTATCTTAGAGCATCCTGCTTATAAGAAAGAGGTTAATCCTGTTGCACTTGAGAATTATCTCACATTCCAGTACTCAGTACTTGATGAAACATTCTTCAAAGGAATATTCAAGTTGATGCCTGGCCATTGCTTTACATTCCACAAGGGTGAGCTTAACATTGAAAGATATTGGGAGCCTACATTTGATGCTGATGAGAGCAAGTCTTTAGATGAATTTGTTGATGAAATCGACGATGTTATGCATGATTCAGTTGAACACCATAAGATTAGTGATGTTGAGGTTGGTTCATTCCTTTCAAGTGGTGTTGATTCAAGCTATGTCGCTGCTACATTTAACGGTGACAAAACATTTACTGTTGGATTTGATTATGAAAAATACAACGAGATTGACTATGCCAAAGCTTTATCTGACAAAATTAAGATTGACAATTATTCAAAGCTTGTTTCAAGTGAAGAATACTGGGCTGCAATCCCTAAAATACAGTATCATATGGACGAACCTTTAGCTGACCCTGCTGCCATTGCACTTTACTTTGTAAGCCAGACAGCAGCCAAGCACGTAAAGGTTGCCATGTCAGGTGAAGGTGCTGACGAGTTCTTCGGTGGATATAACATTTACAGAGAACCACTTGACCTTGCAGAATTTCAGAAGCTCCCTAAGGGCTTAAGAAAAGGACTTGCCAATATTGCTAACGCTGTTCCATTCAAATTCAAGGGAAAAAGCTTCTTAAACAGAGCAAGCAAGACGGTTGAAGAAAGATTCATCGGTAATGCTTTCATGTTCAACGAAAAAGAGCGTGCCAAGATATTAAAGAATCCTACCGGCAAGTATGACCATAAGGAACTCACAAAGCCTTTCTATGATAAGGTTGCTGATAAGGATGATGTTACTAAGATGCAGTATATAGATATTAATTTCTGGCTGATAGGCGATATCTTGCTTAAGGCTGATAAGATGAGTATGGCTCATTCTCTTGAGGTAAGAGTTCCATTCCTCGATAAGGAAGTATTCAATGTTGCCCGTACCATTCCAACTAAGTATAAGGTTAATAAGAGCAATACCAAGTATGCTATGAGACAGGCTGCTCACAGACATCTTCCAGACATGGTTGCTGAGAAGAAGAAGCTTGGATTCCCTGTTCCTATCAGAATCTGGCTCAAGGATGAGAAGTATTACAATATGATTAAAAAAGCTTTCACAAGTGAAGCTGCTGAAAAATATTTTAACACTGATGAGATTGTTAAATATCTTGATGACCACAAAGAAGGTAAAGCAGATAATTCACGTAAGATATGGACAATTTACATGTTCCTTGTATGGTATGAAGATTTCTTCGGTAACGGAGTAAAGGAAGCTGCTTAATTTTTTATAATTATAATAACAATTAACCCCTGCCGCTAATGCGACAGGGGTTTTGTTATACTTAACACATATTCTGTTAATCACTTATTAGTCTCTTCTATAAATCTTTCAAGCTGCTTCTTGGCTGCACCACTCTTAATGATTTCTCTTGCTTTCTCTATACCTTCTTTCATTGTGATACCATCTGAAGCAAGATATATAGCTGCTCCTGCATTAAGAAGAACTACATCTGTCTTAGGACCTTCTGCACCTTCAAGAATATCTCTTGCAATCTGTGCATTAACTGCTGGCTCACCACCGACAAGATCTTCCTTCTTGCATCTTGTTAACCCAAATTCTTCAGGCTTAATAGTATATGTCTTAAATTCATCTCCCTTAAACTCACATACCTTTGTATCAGCACTAAGTGATATCTCATCAATACTGTCCATTCCATATATTGTCATAGCTCTCTTGCATCCCAAGTTATGTAATACATGTGCAAGTGGCTCAACAAGTTCCTCACTGTACACACCAAAAAGCTGCATAGAAGCTCCTGCAGGGTTAGCTAATGGTCCAAGTACATTGAATAATGTACGGATTCCAATTTCCTTTCTTACACTTCCTACGAATCTCATAGCTGGATGATATTTCTGTGCAAAAAGGAAACATATATTAATATCCTTAAGAATCTGTGCCATTCTTGCTGGTGATGCATCTATCTTAACGCCAAGTGCTTCTAAGCAGTCTGCTGTACCACATTTACTTGAAGCTGCTCTGTTACCGTGCTTGGCAACTGGGATTCCTGCTGCTGATACTACTATAGAAGCTAAAGTTGATATATTAATTGAGTTAGAGCCATCGCCACCTGTTCCAACTATTTCGAGCACATCCATATCGTTAAGGAATTTCTCACAGTGTGACCTTAAAACCCTGGCTGATGCTGTAATCTCATCAATAGTCTCTCCTTTTGCTGCCAGTGCTGTAAGAAATGCTGCTTTCTGTGCATCAGTAGCTTCTCCTGTCATAATCTCTTCCATTACATCGTTCATCTGCTCTGCTGTCAAATCCTCTTTCTTAACAAGCCTTGCAATAGCTTCTTTAATCATCTTTTTAGCCTCCTATAAACATATCTAAATGATAGCTTTAGTGTATTACTATAACGCCGTGCTGTCAATCCATATCAACTTACAAAGGTTATCAGTCTCAAACACCTCATCAAACAGAAATGACTCATAAAGAGCTTCCATATTATCCTCTGAATACTCTACCTGTCTTGAGAATATATGAACTGTATCTATTCTGTCATCAAATGTGAACCTCTTATTCTTTTTATACCACACAAGCATATCCATCTGACGAAGTATAATATAATTGGTTATAAACATCTTAGCCTTACCCACAACATCATAATCATACACCGACTTGGCAAAATATCTGAACACAAGATATGTTATGAAATTCCTATACTCATATTCTCTTTCAAGCATTGCTGTCATGAATTCATCTTCTGTTTCCTGATATGTTTCGTTGTCCATATTGTCATGGAATATCTCAACAATATCCGAAAGCATATCTTCCCATCTTGTATTAAGAACTTCCATATCCTCATATGAATACATAATGCTTCTTATGCTGTCCTGTATATCAACATCCTCGAAATTTTCACTGTCCGACTCTTCATTCATCTCCATAAGAATATGTTCAATATCACTCCTTCCAAATGTATTAACATACTCCTTAAGTCCGTCAAAGTCATCATCATTAATATATTCCTGCATTGCTGCACAATATTTTAATATAACAACCAGTTTTTCATTAACTGACATCTCTGTCATATCAAGTATCCTGAATATCTCATCTCTTGCTTTAAATATCTTAACTGCATAAGAACTATCAAACTCATCATCTTCCAGATACTGCTCATCACATGGCTTTAACACGGTTGTAAATGTTTTGTTCTCAGAAAATATAATTTTTTCCGCTTCCTCACATGCAAGTCCAACACCGCTTTCTTTGATTTCTCCATAATATTCAGAATATCTTGGAAACTGGTCACACACAACAGACAAATGTTCTGCGCCAAGCTCTTTATGTATTGTACATAAACCACAATCATCTAAAAGTCCGCAATGTCCATCTATAAGCTTAAAACAGTTAGAACCATCTTCACTCTTGGTAATATCAGCTCTTATTCTGTCGCCAAGTTCTCCTTCAAGGCTCATATAATAATCATAAGTATCGTCATCAATATCTATTTCCCAGCCGCCAACACAACAGTTATCCTTACATTCTGATGTTATACAGTGAAACTGGTCATAATAGAATGGAACTCTGAGTTTCATAATTCTTATCTTCTCCTTAGTCTGTAACAATATCAGCAACCTGATATCTTATAACTTTATCTACATCGGACAGCTTTACTTCTACCTGATGTCCGATTTTACCTGCACTAAACATTATAGTCTCGAAATCTCTAGCAGTTTCGTGGAATGTTGTAGAAAAAAACTTCTTCATTCCTATAGGTGAACAGCCACCATGCACATATCCTGTAAGAGGCAGCAGTTCTTTTGCTTTAATCATCTCTATTGATTTCTCTCCAACAGCCTTCGCTGCTTTCTTTAAATCCAGTTCCTTATTAACAGGCACAACAAACACATAATTTCTGCCTGTCTTACCAACTGTGACAAGTGTCTTGAAAGCCTGTGCCGGATTCTCATTAAGAACGGATGCTATCTCGTCACCGCTTAACCCTTCTGCATCAGGACACACATGTGTCTTATAAGGCACCTTCTTCTGGTCTAGAACTCTGCATACATTAGTCTTATCATCTGATTTTCCCATAATTACTTTCCTCTGGCAATTCTATATCTGTCTCATTCTTTCAAGGCGGTCATGAAGCTTCTTATATGCTCCATCTCTGCCTGACTCTCCATCTTTCTGTCAGAATAATAATATTCCACGCTGCCCTTCTTGTTACTATCAGCTTCCGTAAATATACCATTCTTAATAACAGTATTCTTAAGATTATTGGATACCCCTGTATTGCCATCAACCATCTCCAAATCATCAGGAAACAGCTTTGCAAATGAATCCTTAAAATAGTTAAAATGTGTACAGCCAAGAACAAGTTCAGAATAATTCTCAAGATTGTATGGTGCAAATTGACATTTTAAATATTCAATTACATCTGATGAATCAAAATCATCATCCTGTGCGAACCTTACAAGTCTTGGCAGTGCCACTACATCTACAACATGCATGGCATCATACTTCTCTATAAGGCGCTTTAACTTCTCTCCCTTAGCTGTTACTGGTGTTGATACAACCATAACTCTTCTGCCTGATTCATGTATATGCTCAACTGCCGGTTTAACGGCAGGTTCAATACCTATAATTGGCAGCTTATACTTCTCTCTAAGATATGATATTGCTGCACTTGTCGCAGTATTACAAGCAAGTACAATTGCCTGGCATCCTTTACCAACAAGAAAGCCGACTGCATGATCAACCAGATTTCTTACTTCTTCTCTTGTTTTCTCCCCATATGGAACATTATCCACATCAGCATAAAATATGTAATCAGCCTCTGGCAGTGTAATCATTGCCTGATGCAGCACTGACAGACCGCCTATACCTGAGTCAAATATTCCTATCTTCATATTGCTACAAACCTCTATGTTCTAATCATTATATACTTTACAATAAACGATCATCTTATCCTTTAATATCTTAACCCTGCTCGGACGTATCTCCCCTGCAAATATTTTATCTGCAAAATCAGTAAATAGATATTTCTGTAACAACACCTTAAGCTGCTTATTACCTGATCTTCTTATAGCAGATACAATCCACACAGCAATGAATAATACCGGCCATACCCACACGGGAACATACTCCATAATTCCAAGCGCATACTTTCCAGCAAGCATGAATCCTATTGCACAGAATATAACCACATATACAACAGCCCATATATATGCTTTCACCCATCCAATTGCTCCCAGTATTTTCAGCCTGTTCGTAATCTTTCTGTAATTCTCTGATTCCTCTATAGTTATTGGTAATTCAATTATCTCCATAACAATCCTTACCTTTCTTAGCATTTAATAATGATTATAAGCCTTGAAGTGAAAGTATTCAAGTTTACTTCCAATTCAAGCTTATTAATTAATAATCACTCAGAACTTCTTCCACATGTTTTATGGAAATCTCCAGAAAATTAGAGATTTCATAGTCTGGAACGCCATTATCATGAAGTATGAATATTAATTCATCAATACTTGTGCCTTTTCTTCGTTCCATCATAATAAAATGTTTAACCTGAGTCTCGTCCATACCACACCTCACACATCACATATTATTCAATTATTCCGTATCGAAACTTTTGGATATTATATCAAAAACATTTCTAATCCGTCAAGCATTAAGAATCTTTTCTAACATATGCACTCTGTTAAATGGAAATGAAAAATAATATCCATCAACAAAATCTGATGTCTTAGTGATTATCTCCCTTGCAATCTGTATTCCTGTCTCTTCGCCTTCCTCTTTAGTCATATCTGCACTATATCTTGCAAGTATCTCATCAGTAACATTAATACCTGTCATCTCATTTTTCATAAATGTCGCATTACGAAGACTTACAAATGGCATTATTCCACAGAGAATCCTTGCACCTGTCTCTTCTTTAATCTGACGGAGCCTGCTTATATCTTCATCAGAAAACACAGGCTGCGTCATGAAAAATGTAGCACCTGCCTCCATTTTCTTCTTCACGCGGGCGAGTTCCACTTTGAAATTAACTCTTCCCTGATTGATTGCACCACCATATATAACTGGTTTATCTGCAAACTGGTCCTGATTCATATCACTTATTATATTCATAAGTCCGACAGAATCAAAATTAAACACACTCTTAACACTGGATCTTACCATTGAAGGAATAGGATCTCCTGTGATAACAAGAAAATTATTAATATTGTTGATATGAGCTCCAAGAAGCTGCGAACGCATGGCAATAGCATTCTTGTCGCGGCAGCATATATGCGGCATAACACACATTCCTGTCTCTCTTGAAACCTTTTCCGCCATAAGTATCGAATCTGCTCTTGTTCTTCCTGATGGTGAATCAGGGAATGTCAGAACATCAACCCCACTTTTCTTCATCAAAAATGCTGCATCCATAATCTTCTCATCATCCACACCAAGAGGTGGTGCAAGTTCTACAGCAATAAGCTTTCTTCCTTCTTTTCCCTTATAAAACGCACAATCTATAAAAGTTCTATCCCCCTGCTCTTCATTGTCATGCTTAATATCACGGGAATGAGAAACTTCTGCCGTTAAAGCAGTCATCTGTCTTATATATTCAGGAGTTGTTCCACAGCAGCCGCCAATAATATCAGCTCCTTCTTCTGCCATATCTTTCATAATCTGTGCAAAGTAACCTGCATTATTATCCGCAAAAACCATTCTTCCGCTTACAACCTGAGGATAACCTGCATTAGGAAGTACTGCAAAATACTTATCATTTCTGTTTATCAGATTCTGGACAAGCTTCTTCATATGTCCTGGTCCTACACCACAGTTAAATCCGCAGGCATCTATATACTGATTCTTTGCAGCCTCGTCTATCAGTTTTCTTGCACTGTATCCGGAACTGCTGTACCCAAACTGATTAATCGCAAACTGTGTAATGACAAAGCATTTATCCCCCACTGCTTCAATAGCTTTATTAATAAAACTAAGCTCAGGGAATGTCTCGAACACAAATATATCAACACCAAGTTCTTTGAATGTGTTAACGATATCAACATACTCATTCTCTATATATTCTTTATCAAACATATTCTCACCAGGTATCGGACCTATATCTGCTGCAACAAGAACCCCCATCCCCTCGCATGCTTCCCGTGCTATCTTCACGGCGCATCTTATATTGTTTCGTACATCATCTATATCCTGTCCAAGACTTACTGTATTACTTGCAAATGTATTCGTTCTTATAATCTGTGCACCGGCCTCAATGTATGCCCTGTGAATAGCAAAAACTCTGGCTGGTGCAGATACATTGGCCATCTCCGGAAGGCTTCCTTCATCATATATCTTCGCATAATATGTACCAAATGCACCATCAGCATTAATTCTTGAACTCTTTAATCTTTCTTCGAGCAATCCTGCTGTATTAGAATATTTCATAATCAATCCCCTGTTCTTATCGTTTAACTTAAAAAGGAGCCACTGCTAAAGCAGTGACTCCAAAATTGTATCATTATTATGTTTAATTTGCACTAAAAATTAAAGGAAAATATACTTCAATATGAACAGCAATGCAAGCACGTACATAAGTGGAGTAATCTTCTTAGCCTTTCCAGCAACAACATTAACAATAACATACGAAATAACACCAACTGCAATACCTTCTGAAATGCTGTACATAAGTGGCATACAGATAAGGCAGAGGTAAGCCGGTATACTCTCTGTTAAATCATTAAAATCAATTTCAACAACCGCACTAACCATAAGGAATCCTACAAAAATAAGTGCCGGAGCTGTTGCAAATCCAGGAATTGTAGTAAATACAGGTGCAAATATAATTGCAATAAGGAATAAGAAGCCTGTTACAACTGAAGAAAGTCCTGTTCTTCCGCCTTCTGCAACACCTGATGAACTCTCAACAAATGTTGTTGTTGTAGAAGTACCAAGGATGGCACCTGCACTTGTTGCGATAGCATCAGCTAAAAGAGCCTGCTTAATTCTAGGAAGTCTTCCGTTCTCATCAAGCATTTTAGCCTTATTGGCAACACCGATAAGTGTTCCAAGTGTATCAAACATGTCAACAAAAAGGAATGAGCACATAATAACAATAAAATCTAATATATTAATATTAAGGCCCTTAAGGTTAAAGCACTGTCCAAATGTCTGGCTGATAGCTGTGATATCAAAGCTTCTCCATGAAGGAATAAGTGAATAGAATCCTGCTGCCGCATCAACCTTATAAAGTCCTGTAAGCTGGCAGATAATACCAAGCACCCATGTTGCAACGATACCGATAAGGATAGAACCCTTAACATGCTTTACATAAAGAATAGCAATGATAAATGTACCTATAACTGCAAGTAAAGCACCTATTCCTACTGTGTTAAAATTAGTTCTGAAATTAACAACAGTAACCTTTGTTGACTCACTTGCAACAACTAGGTTAGCACCCTGAAGTCCGATAAATGCCACAAAAAGACCGATACCTACTGATACACCCTTCTTTAATGTTGTAGGAATTGCGTTAAATATAGCTTCACGAACATTAGTAAGTGAAAGCACAATAAATACAAGTCCTTCAACAAATACAGCAAAAAGTGCTACTTTCCAGCTATATCCCATGCTTCCGCATACTGTATACGCAAAATATGCGTTAAGTCCAAGTCCTGGAGCAAGCGCAAAAGGATAATTAGCAAGGAAAGCCATTGCAAAACAACCTATAGCAGATGCTATTGCAGTCGCCATAAGAATTGCATTAGAATCCATTCCTGATGCTGACAGGATAGATGGATTAACAGCCAGAATATAAGCCATTGTCATAAATGTTGTAATTCCAGCTACAACCTCAGTTCTTACACTGGTGTTGTTTTCCTTAAGTTTGAACAATTTGTCCATTTCAACCTCCATAATTTTATAAATATAAAAAATACTTAATAATATTAACATATTCCTCTCAATTTTACGACAACTTTTTTATTAGACATATATCTTTTCTAATAAAATCCCCACTAAAAGGGGGAAGCACATTCAATAGCAAAATAGTACTATAGCATTGTACTTTATTTACACACCTGTGAATTGGACGTGAACACAGGTTTTGGGATACATCCATTTATGAAAAACATGAATAAAGCCATATATGCAGTTGGGAGACCTGCATATATGGCTTTATTTTATTTCTTATCTACTAATTCAGTTGTACAGAAAGGACATCTTGTTGCCTTAACAGATATCTTGCTAAAGCAGTACGGACAATCCTTTGTAGTTGGAGCCGGTTCTTCTTTTTTCTTACCTAAGCTCATCATCTTGTTCATTGCTTTAACTAAAAGAAACAGAACAAATGCCATAATAAGGAAGTTAATAACTGCTGTTATGAATGAACCATAATCAAACACAACTCCTCTTATTGTAAATGTACCACCAACAGTAACGCCTTCTCCATTAGTACCACCTGTAACTACGGCAATAAGTGGATTAATAAAACTGCTTGTAAGTGCTGTTACGATACTCTGGAATGCAGCACCAATAATAACACCGACTGCCAGGTTCATAACATTTCCTTTCAATGCAAATTCTTTGAATTCCTGAATAAATTTTTTCATTATGTTTTCCTCCCGTATATTATTGATTAATCTTTGGAACAATTATAATGTCTTTAATTTTCCCCTTATATCCTCTACCGTTTCAACAATATAATCTGCTCCTGCTATCTCAAGCTCCTGTTCTTCTGCAAAACCGTATCTTACTCCCATAGAATCAATTCCAGAAGCTTTCGCACCCAGTATATCATCCTTTCTGTCACCTATCATTATAGCCTTGGATTTAGCCATAGTAATATCATCGTCTCCTGTTAACCCTGCTTCAGAAAGTCTTACGAATACTTCATTAATAACCTGATTCTTATGACGGCGTTCTCCGCCTTCTAATTCACTTCCTACTGCAACATCAAAATATCCATCTATATTAAAATGCTTCAGTATTCTTGGAACATATATCTCCGGTTTACATGTTGCAAGAGCAACAATATATCCGTCATTCTTTAAGTCCGCAAGCAGCTTGTCTATTCCGTCAAATAACACATTCTCATAGATACCTGTGTCAGAATATCTCTCACGGTAATAGTCAACCGCCTTAAGTGCAGTTTCTTTATCAAAGCCATAAAACTTTTCAAAGCTTTCATCAAGTGGTGGCCCTATAAATCTTCTCAACATAGCCTGGTCATTCTCCTTAATTCCAAGCCTGTTCAATGCATGCTGCACACATTTAGTAATTCCTTCGCTTGAATCTGTAAGTGTTCCATCCAAATCAAACAATATATACTTCTTAGTCATATCTGCTCCATTATCTCATTAGTTCACTATAATTCTTAATATTATAATCTGCCACATCACATATTAAATCCCAGTCATCTGAAGAGGCCTCATCATACACTGCAACAACTGTAAATCCACCGCTTTTAGCTCCCATTGCTGCTGAAAGAACATCTTCAAATACAATACAGTCCTTTATATCATATCCAGCTTTTCCAGCCGCCTTAATATAGACATCAGGAAATTTCTTTCCTCTCATGACCTCATTAGTCTGTGTAAATGCATCAAAGAAACCATATATTCCGTTACGTCTTAAGCATGGCTCAAAAAGTGCCCTGTCTGATGATGTTGCCGAAACAATCTTAAGACCATTATTATGCATTTTCTCAATAAATTCTTTCACATACGGTTTTAATATAACTTTATCTGTATACGCTTCAAGTGCCGCTTCATACCATTCCTTCATTATCTCATCTGTTGATTCCGGAAGGTTATATTTCTGTTTCGTGTATATTGAACCGGATTCGAATGTATGTGTTTTGATTTCCTGCATGTATTCTTTGGTAACAGGAATTCCTCTTTTTCCAAGGAAATCCATGTCAACCTTAGCCCATACCTGCGTAGAATCAAGTATCGTTCCGTCCAGATCGAATATAATACACTGATAATTACTAAGATTCAACATGGATATATCCTCCAAAATTATCTATAAGTAAATCTTTTCTCAACATCTACTGTATATTCATCTGTATACTTCTTGATATACTCTGAATATTTCTGATTAATGAGTGTTGACTTAATTGTATCATCATCTGAACCATCATATGATCTGCTTATGTAATATACAATATAGAAGCATGAATTGTCATCATCTTCAATAACTGTAAGGTCACCCTCTTTTCTTTCCGAAGAAGCAATCCAGTCTGCACAAGCTTCCTCAATATTGCTCTTCTTAGTCTCTGAAACTAAAGAAGCTCCATCATCCGCATATGTATCATCTCCAGCTTCTGCATATACTCTGCACTGGCTGATGAAATCTAATTCTGTGCTTACACCTGCGGCAAATGCATTAGCTTTTTCCTTAGCAGCTGTCATATCATCTGTATCAGAACTGTTAGCTTTTACTGTAAAGGTTCTGTACTCGAATTTATCGTATGTATCCTTATTGTCCTCATAATATGAACTTACTTCAGTATCTGTTGCTGCAAGAGTTTCTGTTAACTGCTTCTGATATGCTGTGCTCTTAAGATAATCTTTTAAGAACTCCTTAACTCTCTTTTCTGTAGCTCTCTTACCAAACATCTGCTTAAGGTAATCTGAATATGATGTATCAGCTTCATTAGCTGCATCCTTAATCTTACCTATAAACTCATCATAATCTGCATCAGCATTATCATATGTAAATCCGTTAGCATCTGCATCTTCTAATAAAGCTTTAGTTTCTTTAATAGTTGATACTGCAGTATTAGCAAAGAAATCATACCATGTATAATCAGTTGAATATTCCTGGCTCTTATCTGACTGGCTTGTTTTATATCCCATATAAGATGAATAATAATCGCCATATGTCATAGTTCCATATAAAGTAGAATTAAGATTGTTAGTCTTGGCAATTCCATAATAGAAATCAAACTCAATCTGACTTATCTTGTCATCATTAACTTCAATATAATTATTATAAATGCTGTTAATCTTAATTCCGGCTGCTGTACCGCATCCAAGTATTATTCCTGCTACAACTGCAATACACACCCATTTGGTAATAAATCTTCTCTTAGCTTCTTTTCTTTCTTCTTCTTTTCTTTTCTGCATCTTACGGTCGTATTTAGTAACAACCTTCTCTGATGCTGTATTATTGTTTGCCATAATGTCCTCCCTATTCATATCCATTAATTTCTTTAATTCTGTCTAACTGCTTCATCCACTCATGTGAACTTGCATCACTTGGCATTCTCAAATCACCTCTTGGTGATACTGCAACCGAACCAACCTTAGGTCCGTCAGGCAGACACGAGCGCTTAAACTGCTGCGCAAAAAATCTCCATGTGAACGTTCTTAGCCACTTATAGATAGTTTTATCATCATATTCACCTGCAAATGCGTACTTTGCTATTCTGAATATCTTCTCAGGCTCTGCACCGAATCTTAGCATGTGATACATAAAGAAATCGTGCAACTCATATGGTCCAACCAGATCTTCTGTCTTCTGTGCAATAGTACCATCTTCCTTAGGCGGAAGCAGTTCCGGACTTACCGGAGTATCAAGTACATCATTAAGTACTGCTGACAAATCTTCATTGCCACATGTATCTGCATAAAACTGTACCAGATGTCTTACAAGTGTCTTAGGAACTGATGCATTAACCCCATACATAGACATATGGTCACCATTGTATGTTGCCCATCCAAGTGCCAGTTCTGACATATCGCCTGTTCCAATCACCATGCCGTTAGTCTGGTTGGCAATATCCATAAGTATCTGCGTTCTCTCCCTTGCCTGTCCATTCTCATAAGTCACATTATGAATATTCTCATCATGTCCGATATCTTCAAAATGCTGTCTTACAGCCTTCATGATATTGATTTCTCTAAGCGAACAGCCAAGCTGCTTAGTAAGCTTGACAGCATTATTATATGTTCTGTCAGTTGTACCAAAGCATGGCATTGTAATACAATGTATTCCGCTTCTGTCAAAACCACAAAGGTCGAATGCCCTTACAGTTACAAGAAGTGCCAGTGTAGAGTCAAGCCCGCCCGATATTCCGATTACTGCATTCTTACAATTCGTATGTTCAAGTCTCTTCTTGAGTCCATATGACTGGATATTAAGAATTTCCTCACATCTTGAATCTCTTTCCTTCTTATCAGAAGGTACAAAAGGAGCTTTATCAAAATATCTTATAAGCTCTAGTTCTTTATTGATAAGATTCTGTGCCTGCACCTCTGTATATGTGCTGTTCTCATCAACTGCATATGTACTCATTCTTCTTCGCTCAGAGCATATTCTCTGGACATCGATATCAGCATATACAGACTCATCAGCAAATTTATGTGCTTCTGCAAGAACTGTACCATTCTCACATATAAGATTATATGCTGAGAACACAATATCCTGAGTGGATTCTCCTCCTCCAGCACTTGAGTACACATATCCGCATACAAGTCTTGCAGACTGCCCTGAAACAAGCTGTTTCCTGTAAGTGTCCTTGCCGATTGTCTCATTGCTTGCAGATGCATTAACAATAATTGTTGCCCCATTCATTGCATGCTTTATACTTGGTGGCTGTGGTGTCCACAAATCCTCGCATATCTCAACACCAATCTTAACCTTTCTGTTATTATCAAATGTAAATAATAATTCACTTCCAAAGGGAACCTCTTCACCATCAACATCCACATATACACATTCGTTAAATCCAGGTGTAAACTGTCTTCTTTCATAGAATTCCCCGTAATTAGGAAGATACATCTTAGGAACCATGCCAAGAATACATCCATTCATAATACCTGCAACAACATTATAAAGCTTTCCATTCATCTCATACGGGAGTCCTACAAAGCTTATCATTCCTTTTACAGTTTCTGAAAAATGCTTTAATATAACAAGACCTTCTAATGCTGAATCTAACAATCTGTCATGTAAGAATAAATCATTACATGTATAACCTGTTATGCACATTTCTGGAAAAACAGCTATCGCAGTATCTTTCTTATGTGCTTCACTCATAAGTCTCTTAATATTCTCTATATTATACTCACAGTCGGCCACTTTAATCTTCGGAGTCATGGCTGCTGCTCTTATATATCCGTCTTTCAATTTTCCCTCTCTTTCAATATATGTTCTTTCTGTCAAACATTAAAATTATATCAGACAAGGTCTATATTTACAATAAAGGTCACAAAAAAGTCACTTTTCATTATCCGTTTGATACACAAGTGTCACGCCGCTTTCCTGCTCTTTAGGCTCATTGCATCCTGCCAGCGTTGTTATCATGCTTATAATAACCACCAATACCAATAATATTGCTGTCACCTTTTTCTTTATTTCATCTTCCAACATAAAAAACCTCCACCATTCATAAATCTATTATGAACCGGCAGAGGTCTTATTATTCCTTATATATGCTTATTCAATTACGGCTGCACTGACCTTTATTACTCTGTGTCCAGCTAAGAGCTTATTCTCAATCTTATAGAATGCAACTACCTTAAGAGGCTTGCCATCTTTAGAAACAAACTCCTGTACATAGCTTACATATCTCTTATCTATGAACTTTTCTCTTAACTCTGTTATTACTTCCTCATACTCAACGCTTGGTACGAACTGCTTAAATACAATTCCCGCCTCAAAATCATCTTCTGTGTATCCAAGAAGCTCCGTAAATCCATCATCAATATCAATAATCTTACCGCTTCTCATCTCCATAGAAAACTGTGTAAAAGGAATTGCTTTCATTACTTCTGCCATAATTATTCTCCTTATCCGTGAAAACTACTTAGAAAGTGTTGCAAGACGCTCAGTTACCTGCTCAAGCATCTGTGTATATTTTACCAGCTTTGCCTTCTCTTCGTCAATCTTTGCCTGAGGAGCTTTTGATGTAAACCTCTCATTGTTAAGCATTCCGTTACATCTCTTGATTTCGCCCTGTAATCTGCCTTCCTCTTTCTTAAGTCTCTCTATTTCCTTGTCGATATCAACGAGCTCTGCGAAAGGAATATAGATAACAGCATCCGGTATAACTGTTGAAACAGCATCATCTGGAATTCCAGCCTTGTCAGCCTGAACCTTAACCTCGCTTGCATATGCAAGTGTTCCAAAGAAGCCAAGTGAATTGTTAAATATGTTCTTAACATCTTCACTTGCTGAAACAACATATACAAGTGCCTTACGGCTAGGAGCGACATTCATGTCTGCACGAAGATTTCTTATGTTACGTACAGCTTCCTTAATTGTCTCAATGGCCTTCTCCTCTGCTGCGAAGTTGTTAGCTTCATCATATACAGGCCATGAAGAAATCATGATTGACTCTTCCTCGTCCTGAATATTGCAGAATATTTCTTCTGTAATGAATGGCATATATGGATGAAGCAGCTTAAGTGCATCTATAAGAACAGTTTTTAATGTCCAGATAGCTGCTGTCTTTGTCTCGTCTGCATCATTGTAAAGTCTTGGCTTAACCATCTCAATATACCAGTCACAGAATTCTTCCCAGATAAAGTCGTTAAGCTTGGCAACAGCAATACCAAGTTCGTACTTCTCCATATTATCTGTAACTTCTTTGATAAGTCCATTCATCTTAGAAAGAATCCACTTATCAGCATCTGTTAAGTTAGCAGGTCTTGCATCTGTAGCTTTTATCTTATTGTCAGGGTCATTCATCATAATGAATCTTGAAGCATTCCATACCTTATTAGCAAAGTTACGGCTAGCCTCAACTCTTGACCAGTAGAAACGCATATCATTACCAGGTGCATTTCCTGTGATAAGAGTGTATCTTAATGCATCTGCACCATATTTATCAATAACCTCAAGCGGATCAATACCATTTCCTAATGACTTACTCATCTTTCTTCCCTGGTCATCTCTTACAAGGCCGTGGAATAATACCTTGCCAAATGGCTTCTTGCCATATGCTCATATCCTGAGAATATCATTCTGATTACCCAGAAGAATATAATATCATATCCTGTTACAAGCACATCTGTAGGATAGAAGTAGTCAAGTTCAGGTGTCTTATCTGGCCAGCCAAGTGTTGAGAATGGCCATAATGCTGATGAGAACCAGGTATCAAGTGTATCCGGATCCTGTTCAACATTAGCACTTCCACACTTAGGGCATGTACATACAGTCTCTCTTGAAACCGTCATCTCACCACAATCCTTGCAGTAGTATGCAGGAATTCTGTGTCCCCACCAGAGCTGTCTTGAAATACACCAGTCTCTGATATTGTCTGTCCAGTTATAATATGTCTTATCCATAGAAGCTGGAATAAGCTCAATATCACCATTCTTAACGCCTTCAACAGCAGGCTTGATAAGCTCGTCCATCTTAACGAACCACTGCTGCTTAATCATTGGTTCAACAGTTGTCTTACATCTGTCATGAGTACCAACGTTATGTGTATGGTCTTCAACTCTCACTAAAAGTCCAAGTGCATCAAGGTCTGCAACCATAGCCTTTCTTGCCTCATATCTGTCCATACCGGCGTACTTTCCACCAAGATTATTGATTGTAGCATCATCATTTAAAATGTTAATCTCTGGTAAGTTATGTCTCTTACCAACCTCGAAATCGTTAGGGTCATGTGCAGGTGTAATCTTAACTACACCTGTACCGAATTCCTTATCAACATAAGGGTCTGCAATAATAGGTATTGTTCTGTCTGTAAGTGGAAGTTCAACTTCCTTTCCAACAAGGTCTGTGTATCTTTCATCATCCGGATTAACAGCTAAAGCTGAATCTCCAAGTAATGTTTCTGGTCTTGTTGTTGCAATCTCAACAAATCTTCCCGGCTCACCAGCTACAGGGTAGTTAATATGCCAGAAATGTCCTGCCTGCTCCTCATGCTCAACTTCTGCATCTGATATAGAAGTGTTGCAGACCGGACACCAGTTAACAATTCTTGAGCCCTTGTATATAAGTCCTTTCTCATAGAGCTTTATAAATACTTCCTGAACAGCCTTAGAACAGCCTTCATCCATAGTGAATCTCTCTCTGTCCCAGTCACATGATGAACCAATCTTCTTTAACTGGCTTGTGATAGTTCCACCATATTCCTTCTTCCATTCCCATGTTCTCTTTAAGAAGCCCTCTCTTCCAAGCTCATGCTTGTCAATTCCTTCGTCCTTAAGAGCATTAGTAACCTTAACCTCTGTTGAGATTGAAGCATGGTCAGTTCCAGGAATCCAGAGAGCTTCATAGCCCTGCATTCTCTTGAATCTGATGATAATATCCTGCATAGTATTATCAAGTGCATGTCCCATATGCAGCTTACCTGTAATATTAGGTGGTGGCATTACAATAGTAAATGGTTTCTTATCTCTGTTTACTTCTGCATGAAAATACTTCTTTTCAAGCCACTTGTGATATAATCTGTCTTCGATTTCAGACGGATTATAATTCTTTTCCAATTCCTTGCTCATTATTAATCTCCTTTTTAATATTGCATTCCGGGTTCTTTCCCAATTATGCGCTCGCTGCTCATATGCCAGAATTTCATTCTGGCATTGTCGCGGCGCTCCTTGAGAACCCATACAAAGTTCTCAGTTCGTGCAAGCACGACTGCGAACTTTCCATGACTTCTCTCATCGCTGCTCGCGCAAAAAAGCCCTTTGCAGGGCATATACTCTGCAAAGGGCGTAAATAAACTTATTAACGCGGTACCACCTTTGTTTAATTATCTTGTGATAATCCTCATTACTCCTTAACGCGGAATACGTCACAGCCTACTTAAATCAACCGTTCAGCCATGCGGCTCCAAAGCTACCTTCCATATCATTATTACCTGAACCATCTTCCAGCCAGTGAACGGTTCTCTCTGTCGGATAAGGATATGTACTCCTCTTTTTCAATGCCTTTAAATATAAAATTCTTTTCTATCTTAATATCTGACAAGAAAAATTGCAAGCATTTTATTCAGGAACTTCAATCTGCTTAATATTAAATTCATTACCCTGAATAAGATATGTGTGCTTACTGCCACAATTCGGACAGACTTTGGCGTATTTCACAGTCTCATAAGTTTCCCCGCAGTCCTCACAGTAAGTTATACCCGGAATTATCTCGACTTCCATCTCACAGTCCTTTACAAGTTCTTCTTTCTTGCATGCCCACTTCCAGCAGTCTGTAAGATATTCTTCTACAACTCCTGATACTTCGCCAAGCTCAATTGTAACTTTAGATATGCTTGAAACATCATTATCTAAGGCTACTGCTTTGAGGTCATCTATTATGTGAAATACTACGCCTAATTCATGCATACATTTTAGTCCTTTTTCTTTTTGAATTTAATCTTGATTGCCTGCTTTGCACCATATGGAAGAATATACTTAAGCTTATCCTCACTTCTTCTCATTGTAGAACACTCTGGCAGGTCTCTCTGAAGATGAATAGCATCAAACTCACACTTTGTTGTACAGATACCACAGCCTACGCACTGGTTCTCATCAACGATTGTTGCACCACAGCCCAAGCATCTTGCAGTTTCTTTCTTAACCTGTTCTTCTGTGAATACACCTGCATTGCTTCTAAATGACAGCTTATCAACTCCTGACTTCTTAGCTGGTCGCTGGCGGCCTGTATTGTCATACTTCTCAACGCTGTAATCATCCTTATCAAGTTCAACATAATAGTTAGGATCCCTGCCTATTGTAAGTGAGCTGTGTGGCTGTACATATCGGTGAATAGATATAGCCCCCTGCTTACCCGCTGCAATAGCATCAATAGCGAATTTAGGACCTGTATATACATCACCACCGACAAAGATATCCGGCTCTGCTGTCTGATATGTAACCTTGTCAGCAACAGGATAATTACCATGCCAGAATTCAACCTTAGTACCCTCAAGAAGGCTGCCCCATTCAATTGCCTGTCCGACAGACATTATCACATTGCTGCATTCTATTGTCATAGTCTCATTCTCATCGTACTGTGGATTGAATCTTCCATCTGCATCCTTAACAGAAGTACATTTCTTAAATACGATGCCTGTAACCTTGCCATCTTCTGTAAGGATTTCTTTAGGTCCCCAGCCACCAATAATATTGATACCTTCTGATTCAGCAGTCTCAATCTCTTCTGGAAGTGCTGGCATAATGTCTCTTGTCTCAAGAGATACCTGTGAAACCTTAGGTGAACCACAACGTATTGCTGTTCTGGATACATCAATGGCAACATTACCACCGCCAATGACTACTGTGTCACCTGTAAGCTTATAGCTTTCATCATCAGTTGTTATATGGAGAAGCTCAACGCCAGTCATAACTCCCTTAGCATCTTCTCCGGCAACGCCAGTCTTTCTACCGCCCTGACATCCAACTGCAACATAAAATGCTTTATATCCCTGTTCGCGAAGCTGTGCGATTGTGATATCCTTACCTACTTCAACACCACATTTGATTTCAACTCCCATAGCCCGTAATACATCTATCTCTGCCTGTACGATATTCTTCTCCATAACAAATGAAGGAATACCATATACAACCATACCGCCCGGTTCTTTATTCTTCTCGAATACAGTCACATTAGTATAGCCTTTCTCTGCAAGGTAATATGCACATGAAATACCAGCCGGACCTGCTCCTATAATCGCAACCTTCTCGTCAAAATATCCCTTAGTTGCAGGAACAACCTTTTCTGGAACATATCTTGTCTCTGCATTGATATCTAACATTGCTATATATTTTTTAACTTCATCAATAGCAATTGACTCATCAATAGTTCCCCTTGTACATGCGTCTTCACAACGCCTGTTACAGACATAACCACATATTGCAGGAAGTGGATTGTTCTTCTTGATAAGAGCGAGTGCATCCTGATATCTTCCCTGTGCAGCCATCTTTAAATAGCCCTGTACAGCAATGTGGGCTGGACAGGCTGTCTTACATGGAGCAGTTCCTGACTCATGTGTATTGATTCTGTTCTTGTCCCTGTAGTCCTCTGACCACATGTGTCTGCCCCACTTCTGTTCTGAAGGAAGCGGCATCTTAGGATATGTAACCTCTGAGCCGTCCTTTCTGCAAAGCTTCTGTCCAAGAGACAATGCACCTGCAGGACAGTATTCAACACAGCGTCCACATGCAACACAGTTCTGCTTGTTGACATGTGCAACATATGCTGAACGTGACATATTAGGAGTATTGAAAAGCTGTGATGTCCTGAGCGCATAACAGACATTAACATTACAGTTACATATAGCAAATATCTTATCTTCACCATCAATATTAGTTATTTGGTGAACAAATCCGTTATCCTCTGCCTTCTTGAAAATCTCAAGTGCTTCTTCCTTAGTGATGTATCTTCCGCCTTTGCCAGTCTCAACGACATAATCAGCCATATCACCTACAGCAACACACCAGTCAGCAGGATCATCTGCACATCCCTCATCAAATGTCTTTCTTGATTTACGACATGAACATGGGCTTGCTGCATATTTGCCCTCGTATTTATCAAGCCAGTATGAAATCTTCTCAAGCGAGATGGCTTCATTACACATATCAACTTCCTTCTGTACAGGAATGACATGCATACCGATTCCGGCACCTCCTGGTGGAACCATATGTGTAAGTCCCTCAAGAGGAATACGGCTCATACGCTCAAAGAATCTTCCCATCTCAGGATGTTCCTCTAAGACAGTATCATTCATATTGGCAAATTCTGCACTTCCAGGAACAAACATAGGAAGCACATACTGTTTCTCGTGCTTTGGATTCTCCCAGTTATACTCGATTACACCGTTAAAAGCCATCTTATTAAGAAGCTCCTCAAGATACTTCTCATCCATACCTGTAATCTTAACAAGTTCAGGAAGTGTCTTTGGCTTACGCACTCCCATCTTTAATGCAACCTCAGCCATCTCATCAGTACAGATTGCTGCAAGTCCCCAGTACTCAGGGTCATCTGCTGTGAGCTTCTCCAATCCAAGCTTTATTGCTGCCCTGTCAGTAATCATCTTTCCAAGCTTAAGAATCGGTTCTCTTACAGGAAGCTCAGGATGTGGATTCTTAAATTCAACATTCTTAGTATTCTCTGCCATAAATCATCCTCCGTTATTCTTTCCTCTGGCAAATGCCGGATTCTTTATTAACTGCACAATAAGCGGAATAACCATCAGAACCCATACTATAGGCTCTGAAACAATAACACCCCAGTATCCCATAAACGGAACAAGTGTAAATGTTATAACAACCTTTCCTGCAAGCTCAATCCCACTTGATATGATAGGAGTAAGCCTGTCGCCTATTCCCTGCAGTGAGTTTCTTATGATAGTTATCATCGCTGTCACAAAATAAAGCAGCGAATCCACTCTTAAATATAGTGTTGCTGTATCTATTACTTTTCTATTATCCGAACTTATAAGCATTTTAACAAATGCAGGAACTACCGTATAAGATGTGATTACACATAACACACACCATACCCATCCCATAAGAATAGATGTTAATATGCCCTTTCTTATTCTTTCATACTTTCCTGCTCCAAGATTCTGTCCGCAAAAGGTTGCCATAGTAGTTCCAAGCACACCGAACATCATCATAAAAAGCTCTGAAATTCTTCTTGCCGTTGTATGGGCAAGTATTATATCCTGTCCAAATGAATTGATTGCACTCTGCAATGTAACAGAACCTATTGATACAAGACTGCTCATAAATCCCATAGAACATCCTGTAGACATAAGTTTTCCACACAGACTGACATCAATCTTAAAATCTTTCTTTCCAATCCACAGTATATCGTATCTTTTAAGTGAATATATAAGACACGCGATAAGTGCTATGAGCTGCGAAAGCACTGTTGCCACTGCAGCACCTCTTACCCCCATTGGAATAACCTTAAGAAAAAACAGATCTCCGCCAATGTTGAGCACTACTGATATTCCTAAAAATATAAGCGGAGTGAATGAATCTCCTATCGACCTTAACAGAGCCGCACAGACATTGTATAGCATAAGTACCGTCATGCCTGCAAATATTATAAATATATAGTCATAAGCTTCTTTTAGTAAATCCTCTGGAGTATTCAGGACTTTTAGAAGAGGTCGTAAAAATATCAGCACAACCACTGTCAGACCTGCTGATATCATAATTCCGTATTTGAACGAACCTGCTACTGTTCTCTTAAAATTAGCAGTATCACCTGCCCCAAAAAACTGTGCAGCAATAACAGCAAATCCATTAGTCAGTCCCTGCAAAAAGCCTATAACAAGGGTGTTCACTGAATTAGTAGAACCTACAGCCGCCAGTGAACTTTCTCCTAAAACATAGCCTATAATCTTAGTATCCACAAGATTATAAGTCATCTGAAGCAGCGAACCTATAAACACCGGCAATGCAAACCAGAATATAAGTTTCGTTATACTTCCCTTAGTTAAATCTTTCATACAAATATTCCTATATAATTCTTAATTCCGTCCAGTTAATCTACCGATAAATATGCATCCATCTCTTCAGCAACTTCATCAAAAGCCTGATTATAGGCAGCTGCAAATTCACCATACAAAAGCTTCCTTGCTGCAAGCAGCATCCTGCTGTCTGCTGACTTCATCTTTCTTAAATCCTTGGCTCTCTCGTTCTTAATTACATATAAAGCACGAATCAGATGCATAAGCTTTAAAGCATCCTGAGATTTCATATGTTCATCATACTGCATAGGTGTAACCTTTTCTGAAAGTTCTCCATCTTTCTTACAATTTCTGGCTCTTTCCTTTAACTTGTCACATTCCTTAACAGTCATAATGCTTCTTATCATAACCTTGTTGCTGTCAACGGGTGAATATATAATTCCCTTGCTGTCAAATACTGGCTGAAGAAAATAATAATCCCCTGATATTCCCTTAATAGGTGGTGTATCAATATTTTCAACCTCGCACACTCCAACAACTCCGTATACTACCTTATCACCAATCTCAAACATGCTCTCCGTACTTCCTTCCAATTCTTCGTTAAATCCGTATCAATTATTAATATTATATTACATTTCTAAGATTTTTTCAAAGTATATTTTTACTGGAAATTCGAAACAAAATCTATCTGTCATATGACATAATAAATAAAAAACGTCGTTTCAATGAATTACTCATCAAACGACGTTCTAATATCAATCTGGTTATTAATTAGAATAAATCTACTCTTCCTGCAACCTTTCCATCAGCAACATAATAGCATGCTCCATCCTGCGGCTTTATGTATAACTTAATATCCTTAGCTGCTACTTTCTGTGCCTTAAGGTCAGCTTCAACTCTCTTTAATACAGCATCCATATCTGTCTGCTCATCGTTATACTGGATAAACGTCTCAGTCTTAACTTCTTTCTTGGCAACAGCTTCTTAGCTGTAGTCTTAACAGCTGTCTTCTTAGCTGCCACTTTCTTTGTTGTAGCCTTAGCTGCTTCCTTAACAGTCTCTTTAGCTTCTTCAACTTTAGCTTCAACCTTAGTCTCAGCCTTAGCTGCTGCTGTCTCAACTGCCTTCTTGGCTGTTTCTGTCTTAGCTGCCGCTTTTTTAGCAGTCTTCTTAACGGTTGTCTTAGCTTCTGCTGCCTTTACCTCTGCTGTCTTTACAGCGTCACCAAATACGATGTTTTCCTTCTTCTCATTGTTTGCCATGTTTCCATCCTCCTTAATAAAAATACTACTCTCCAATAAGAAACTTCCTGATTGTTTCTACAGCTTTATCTGCGTCATTGCCTTCAGCTGAAATAGTAACAGACATTCCGTCCCTTAATCCAAATGCCATAATTCCCATTAAGCTTTTAGCATTAATATTCTTGCCTTCTGATGAAATATCAATATGGCTTTCGAACTGACATGCCGTCTGAACAAGCTCAGCAATTGGATTCTTATGTACTTTATCAATGTTAGCAACGTTGATTGTCTCAGTCATTACAAATTACACCTTACTTTCGTTAAATTTCAGTTACTTTTGTAAATATACTCTAATAGTAAATATAAGTCAACATCTGCATTTAGATTTTATTTAATATTCCTTTATTATCAGACCATCAGATTAATGCTTTTGTCTGCATAACCATCATTATATAATTCTATCATCTGCTCATCAAAGATATCGGAAGGTTCATAATCACACAACAAAAGAATCAATTTTTTTATCTGTTCATTTTCAGAAGATAGTTTTTTATACTGTGGTTCTATTTTGTTTTTCAATTCCACAAGATTAGCAGCATTTTCCTCTTTAGGAATTGCCAACGCCCCTGACACAACTCCAAGAGCATAGGCACATTCATAATTACCAGTCATCTTCGCATTAGAAAATTCACATTTGCGCGCAAGCGCCTGCTTAGCTAATATAGGTACCATCAGACATTAAGCTCCTTCTTAAATGTTGCAACATAATCTGTGGCAGCTTCCTCTGAATAATTATTAGCTTCAAGAAGCTTGATAAAATGTGAACCGACTATTGCACCATCAATAATATCTTCAAGTGGGGCAACATCTGCTGCTGTTCTTATTCCGAATCCCATCATAACTGGAATCTTAGATTCTTTCTTAACTTCTGTAAGATACTCTCTTATCTGTGAATGGAAGTTAGCGCCCTTGCCTGTAACACCCATCTGTGAAACGCAGTATACGAAACCTCTTGCATTCTCTAAAAGCATTGGAATTCTGCCCTTAGATACAGGAGAAACAAGCTGGATAAGAATTGGAGAATTCTCGTTTTTTACAAGAACATCCTTTATCTGACCCTGTTCCTCGAATGGAAGGTCAGGGATGATAAGTCCGTCAACACCATTTTCAATACATTTGTTCACGAAGTTCTCAACTCCATAATGATATACAGTATTATAGTAAAGCATGAATACAACCGGACTTTTAAGACCAGCTTTTCTTACCTCACCCATCATTGTAAATGTACCTTCAAGTGAAGCACCATTTTGGATAGCCTTGTATGAAGCATCCTGAATCACAGGACCATCTGCAATAGGATCTGAGAACGGAACACCGATTTCCATAATATCAATTCCTGCCTTCTCCTGTGCAAACATAAGCTTCTTAGTTGTATCGTAATCCGGAAGTCCTGCTGTTGTATATGTAATAAATGCTTTCTTGCCCTCTTCCTTAAGTGCTGTGAGTCTTTCATCTATTCTATTCATTACTTGTTAGTCTCCTCTCCGTTAAGATATTTCTGAACTGTATTAACATCCTTGTCACCACGGCCTGAAAGACACATGATAATTGTCTTACCCTTATATTCGCCCTGTGCCATCTTGAACACATGTGCAAGTGCATGTGCACTTTCAATTGCCGGAATAATTCCTTCCATTCTGCAAAGTTCCATAAATGCATCCATACATTCTTTATCTGTTACAGAAACATATTTTGCTCTTCCAGAATCTCTTAAGTAAGCATGTTCCGGACCAACACCCGGATAATCAAGACCAGCTGAGATTGAATGTGCAAGCTGGATATTACCGATTTCATCCTGTAAAAGATATGTCTTCATTCCGTGAAGGACACCAACCTGTCCGAGTGCCATTGCTGATGCATGCTTTCCTGTCTCAATACCAAGGCCTCCTGCCTCAACACCAATAAGGTCAACATCCTTATCATTGATGAAATCAGCAAACATTCCGATTGAATTAGAGCCACCGCCAACACAGGCAACAACTGCGTCAGGAAGCTTTCCTGTCTTCTCAAGAATCTGCTTTCTTGCCTCAGTACTGATAATTCTCTGGAATTCCTTAACCATCTTAGGATATGGATGTGGTCCTACAGCAGAACCAATGATGTAAAATGTATCCTCTGCCTTTTCAGCCCATGTTCTGATTGCCTCATTAGTAGCATCCTTTAGTGTTGCACTTCCTGTTGTTACAGGCTGAACCTTTGCTCCAAGCATTTCCATTCTGAACACATTAAGTTTCTGTCTCTCGATATCCTCAGCACCCATAAAAACTGTACACTCCATATCAAAAAGTGCTGCGCCTGTAGCTGTTGCAACGCCATGCTGTCCGGCACCTGTCTCAGCGATAACCTTAGTCTTGCCCATTCTCTTTGCAAGAAGAATCTGACCGATAACATTATTAATCTTATGTGCTCCTGTGTGGTTCAAATCTTCTCTCTTAAGGAAGATATCTGCTCCGTACTTCTTGCTTATTCTCTCTGCATAATACAGTGGAGTTGCCCTTCCAACATATTCCTGCAGATAATAAATATAATCCTTAGCGAACTCAGGGTCTCTTATCGCCTCATCAAATGCTTTCTCAAGCTCTGCCAGAGTATTCATAAGTGACTCTGAAACATACTGTCCTCCAAACTGTCCATAATACTTGCTTTCTGCCATTTTCTCTTTACCTCTTTTTCTTATTATTTTGCATTCTGTATAAATGCTTTAACTTTACTCTCATCTTTTCCTTTAACGGACACATCATCATATTCAACGCCCGAACTTATATCAACAACATCAGGCCTTACTGCTTCTATTGCAGCTTTTACATTGTCTGGTGTAAGTCCTCCTGCAAGGAATAATTTCTTATTAACGCAGTCCGCTTTTTTAAGACTTTCCCAGTCGAATGTCTTACCGCTCCCCGGAACTCCCGCATCAAAAAGCAGTCCATATATTTTATCCAGACTTCGCCATCGCTTAGTCTCCATATATATATCTTCTTCTGACTGATGCTTAATGTTAACGGCTCTTATAATCCTGACACTGCATGCATTATACACATCATCACTTAATTCACCGTGAATCTGTATATAATCAAATCCTGCATTCTGTATTGCTTCAAGCTGTGATACATCTGGTGACACAACAACAGCAACGCTCTTGATGTCCGATTTCTTCAATTGTGCAACAAGCACTGCTGCCAGATTAATGTCAATATTGCGTCTGCTTTTTGGATAATATAGTACCATGCCTGCATAATCTGCACCATATTTTTCTATAATGTGTACATCATCCATACTTGTAAGTCCGCATATCTTAACCTGTACTAAAGAATCATTTTCTTTCAGCATTATATACCTCTTTAAACTCTGATATTAATTCTTCCGGCTTCGGTGCTTCCATAAGCACTGTTCCTATAAGAAGTGCATCTGCTCCACTCTTTGCCAGCACCTTAATATCGTCTGTATCCGCAACACCGCTTTCTGATACAAGCAGTTTTCCAGCTTTTCTCATCTCTGGTGTAACCATATCTGCAAGTTTTTTCGTAGTATCAAGGTCAACCTCAAATGTCTTAAGATTACGGTTGTTAATTCCTATAATCTTCACATCAAGATTCAGCATTCTCTGCATTTCCTCTTCGTTATGAACCTCGCATAAAACATCAAGTCCTAAACTGTAAGCAAGGTCATATAGTTCTTTAAATCTACTGTCATCAAGAATCGCAGCAATGAGAAGAACTGCATCCGCTCCTATTACCTTTGCTTCATACACCTGATATGGATCAATTATGAAATCCTTTCTGATAATCGGAAGGTCTGTCATCTGTCTTATCTGCTTAAGATATTCTGTACTTCCCTTAAAATGGTCTTCCTCTGTAAGACATGAAATAGCATCTGCGCTTTCGCCGTACTGTTTTATTCTTTCTTCCAGAGTAATCTTATTGTTCATATTACCATGACTTGGTGATGCTTTCTTGAACTCACTTATAATTGAAAGACCGTCCTTTGCAAGTGCATCATAGAAGCTGTGTGATACTCTATGGCTCTCAATCGCAAGTCTTGTCATCTCTTCTTCGCTGATTCTTTTCTTGTGTTCTGGAAGTCTTTTTAACTTATCCTCTACAATAACATCTAATATCATTAAATCACCCCATTAACGAAATTCTCAATCATTCTCTTGCCATGCTCTGTATATATTGACTCCGGGTGGAACTGCAATCCGACCACCGGATAATCCTTATGTTTTACAGCCATTATTTCTCCATCCTGTGTCTTGGCAATAACCTCCAGGCAGTCTGGCAAAGTTTCTTCAATTATAGCGAGTGAATGATATCTTGCAACCTTTACTGGTGAATCAAGTCCTGTAAATATTCCTGTTCCATCATGGTATATTTCAGACTGTTTACCATGCATGATACATTTTGCATAAGAAACAGTCGCGCCAAATGCTTCTCCTATGCACTGATGTCCCAAACATATACCAAGTATCGGCTTCTTTCCTGTAAAATGCTTTATTACATCAACACATATTCCAGCATCTTTAGGGCTCTTAGGGCCAGGAGATACAACTATTGATTCAGGGTCAAGCTCCTCTATCTCCTCAATTGTTATCTTATCGTTTCTTACAACCTTAATATCACTGTTAAATATTCCAATAAACTGATACAGGTTATATGTAAATGAGTCATAATTATCAATCAGCAGAATCATAAATGTTCCTCCTTAACAAGTGTCTTTGCAAGTGCCATTACTTTATTGCAGCACTCCTGATATTCCATCTCAGGCTTTGAATCAGCAACAATTCCTGCACCTGCCTGAAGATATACCTTATCGCCTTTCTTAATCATAGTCCTGATTGTAATGCAGAAGTTCATATTACCACCGAAATCAAGATATCCTGTAGCTCCTCCATACAGACCTCTTCTTACTGTCTCAAGCTCATCTATGATTTCCATTGCTCTTATCTTAGGTGCACCGCTTAATGTGCCCGCCGGAAGGAATGATGATACGAGGTCAAGTGGGTGATATTCTCCATTCTTTCTCCCCTCAACAAGTGAAACAATATGCATAACATGTGAATATCTCTGGATATTCATGAACTGGTCAACCTTGACTGTTCCTATCTCACTTATCTTACCCATATCGTTACGTGCAAGGTCAACTAACATTACATGCTCTGCTCTCTCCTTCTCATCTGCAAGAAGTTCTTCCTCTAAAGCAATATCCTGTTCCTTTGTTGCTCCTCTTTTTCTTGTGCCCGCTATAGGACATGTATATACTTTATTGTCTGACTGCTTTACAATCATTTCCGGTGAACTTCCGATTATCTCAAAATCTCCGAAATTAAAGTAATACATATATGGTGAAGGATTAAGCTCTCTTAATTTTTCATAGAGATTAAAACCGCTCTGTCCCGTCTTTATTGTCCATCTCTGCGAAAGAACAGTCTGGAATATATGACCTTCTTTTATGTAATTCTTAATCTTATTAACCTTCTTGCTATATTCTTCAAGCGTGTCCGATTTTTTCAATATCACACCTTCAAGTGACATATCAGGCTTATCATCCTTAAACTTATCTACGCCCTCTCTTGCAGTCTTTATAAGCTCCTCCGCTTCCTTTAAAGCCTTAATTCTGCCTTCCTCTGAATCCTCTCCAAGCACTACTGCTGTGAATGTTTCTGCTGTATGATTGATAGCAATGAACTTGTCTGCAAGCATAAGCTGTATCGTCTCAATTCCTATCTCATCAGGATTATCATCAGGGAGGACTTCTGTGTATCTTATATAATCATATCCAAGACTTCCAACAAGACCTCCGAGGAAATCAAGTTCTCCCGGATCCTTTACTATCTCGAATTCATCAAAATACTCTTTAAGTCTTATAAGAGGATTGCCCTCTCTTACCTCTCTGCTGCCATCTTTTCTTGTAATAACAAGGCTGTCCTTATCTGACTGGATTATCTCATTCGGTTCAACTCCCATAAAAGTATACTGTCCGCTTTCCTTGTCAGTTCCTTCAAGAAGAAATCCCTTCTTTTCAATTCCAAGTCCTTTGTATAGTTCAATAGCTTTCTCATTAACAATACTTACCGTCTTCTTATAAGCTCTTAATCTTCGTTTCATAGTTCCTCCCTAATCTGTGTGGCTTGCTTTATTCTTGTTCGCATGACTCTCTGCTTACAAAAAATGTCCCTGACAGAAACCTGTATATTGCAGATTCCTGTCAGGGACGAATTACCGTGGTGCCACCCTTATTTATGAACATACTTGTAATATTAATAAAAAAAGTGGCACTCCTTACCGGATATGCCACCTGTATGCTCAACTCATTATCAGATACAATTAATATATCCTTCCCCTGTAACGCGAGGCCGCGTCGTAAACTACTGCTAATTCATCTACGCATCTCACAAACCCATTCCTTACGGCTCTCCATGCTGACATTCCACCACCGCCAGCTCTCTGTGATGTACCTTCCGAAAGTACTCTTTTGATCATCGACTTTAAATATTTAACTGCCACCTATAATAGCACTATGTTTATCTGCCGTCAAGCGCAAAAGCTTAAAATTTCCTGATATTATTTGACTGAGCTAAATGCAATGTTTAATTGATTTGTATCTCTGCTGAATTTATCTTATTTCTTGCTAAAAGCCTACTCAACCGCCTGAATTTCCTGCCTGCGTAGGTCTTTTCCAAACTTCACATATTCTGGCATAGTTCTCAGCCTATCCCAGCCCAACTCTCCACATATCATAACACAGCTTTAAGCCCCAAAGTACTCTCCAGCTTAAAACCCATCCTACAATATCTCTGCAAGCTCTGCAAAGCTCTCTATCTTAGCAACATAGCTGTCTTTGGATACGTCTCCAAATCCATACTCAGCATATATAAAATCTATGCCCGCATCTTTGGCAGACTTTGCATCACCTGCTGTATCACCGACATACACAGGGTTCTTTAAATTATTTCTTTCTATAAGTATCTTATTAGACTCGCTCTTTGGTAGAAATGTCCTTCCCCAGCATTCAGTATCTTTGAAAAAATCGGACATAAGGTGTGCTGTAAGAAAACTTTCAATATAACCATCCTGACAATTGCTCACAATATACAATGGATATTTCCTGCTTAGTATATAAAGAGTTTCTGCAAGCTGTGGATAAAGAATTCCACCTCTTTCAGCAAGATAGCCATTCTCAAATGTACACAGCTCGTCCATAAGTGCATTTCTTACCTGTTCCTGTTCTTGTGGAAACAGCTTTGCAGCTATGTCGTACATCGGAAGTCCCATACAGTCATTAAGGTCATCTTCCACTATTGGTGCTCTGTGAATCTCTTCATGACGAGAAAGTATTATATTCCACGCCTCGCATATTGGTTTTCTTGTGTCCCACATAGTACCGTCAAGGTCAAATATTATTCCATCATAAGATTTATTAAGCATTGTCAGCCTCCAGATCTTTATCTAATTCATCAAGCAATGTCTTTAACTGTGTTTCCTGTGTTATATCATAAACAATTGAAAAGCAGTCTCTAGCCAGCTTATAATCTTTATCATTCATCATAAGCTCACCGACTCTGTATATAATTCCTATTGTCTTAGAGTCAGGTCCTGGTTCCACCTCATTCTCATCAAGTATTTCCTGCATCTGTTTAACAGAATATTCCGGTGTCTTGTCATTTAATGCCTGCTCAAGATATTTAAGTTCATTATCAGCATTATCTGTCTTATAATATATATTGCTGTAGGTGTAGCACACTCTTGCCGCCTCAGTATTATATCTGGCAACATAATAAAATCCCATATTTCTGTAATATCTTGCCATCGTTGCGCGGCTGCAGCAGAATCTGTATGCCTGCTTTGTAACATCAAGATATCTCGACAGCATATTAAGATTCTTATAACATTCTGCAAGTCCAAGATATGAATCAAGGTCAACAGGATTCCAGCATATAGCCTTCTTAAATGCATCCTCAGCTCTGCGAAACTTCGATAACTTCAGACACAGACTGCCATAAGTCCTGTAGTACTCTCCAACCGGCAGCTCTGTACACAGCACATCCGTTTCTGGTTCAAAATAACATGCGTACACATAATATTCCATAACATGATTAAGGCTTATATATATTGGTCTGCCGTCCATGTCCGATTTTTTCACAAATGTATCATCCATAGTTCCGGCTTTACGCTCGTCCGTACACTCTTCTATTCTTTCAAGTATTGCAGATAATATATCTGCTGCTTTATCATAATCACCTGAATTAAATATCTTCTCGTAATCTGCAAATCTGTCTTTGACATCTGCAAGCTTCTTTATATCCATTATTTCTCCTTTTTAGCAGGAATTTCATATGTTCCTGTGAGTATTGCAATGCTTCGCGGCTCAACACATACACTTCTGTTATTATCTTCAATCACAGCACCTGATACATTAGAACTCATATCAACCTTCCATGTACCATTAATCTTAGGAAGTGCAAAGCTGTGATTCTCCCAGTGCATATTATATGCAGCATATATCAGACGGTGGTCTTCTTCATCACCATATACACATGAATACATAATTCCTAAATGTCTGTCATACGTATTCATCTGTGCATACCACGCGTTAGTTCCATGATATGATATATCAGGGTAGCCACATGATACCCTGTCACTTAAAGTAAGCGACTGCGGCATATGAAGTATCTTATTATTCTGTCTGAACTGTATAAGAGCCTTTGTCCATTCAAGAATTTCTTTTCCCTCTTTAGTTTCCTTCCAGTTAACCCATGAAAGTTCACTGTCAACACAATACGGATTGTTGTTACCGTTCTGTGAATTGCCAAACTCGTCTCCGGCAAGTATAAGCGGAGTGCCTGCCGATAAGAAAACAAATGCCAGTGCATTTTTAATCTGACGCATTCTTAGTTCTTTAATCTTTCTCTTTCTTGTCGAGCCTTCCTCGCCACAGTTCCAGCTGAAATTAAAATCCTCGCCATCCCTGTTATTCTCGCCATTAAGCTCATTATGCTTTCTGTCATAGCTTACAAGGTCATTAAGAGTAAATCCATTGTTGTTGGCAATATAATTAATATTTGCACTGTTTGCTTCATTCTTTCTTGATATAGCCGCAAATTCTCCAAGCATATTCTCATCGCCTTTTAACAGTCGGCGTGCAATATTCTGGAAATCATTATTATAATTAGCCATATGCTTCTTCGTTCCGGTTTTACCATTCCAGTATACAGTTATAATCTTGGTATCAGCTAAAAGTGCGTCCTGTGAAAGTGCCTTAAGTGCTGACTCATCACAATATACATGTACACCATCAATATGATATTCTGTAACCCAGTGTCTTACACACTGCAGGATAAAGCCTGTACTTTCGTCAGTAAAAAACATTTCCATAACGACTTCAATGCCATTTCTGTGCAGTTGTTTAACCATATTCTTAAATTCAACTGTATAATCCCTAAACACCCCCGGATGCTTAGAAGCAATTGAAGAATACGATGCCTTTGGTGCGAAATAAAATCCTCCCGTATATCCCCAGTAATTAATTCTCTGCTCATTCTTATCCACACTGTAATGTGTTCCGGCTCCGTATTTTGACATTATCGTATCAGTCAACTGTGGAAAACGGCCTATTTCATCAAATTCATATGCAGGCTGTAACTCAAGAGTTGTAATTCCAAGTTCTTTAAGATATGGTATCTTATTCACTATTCCTGCAAATGTGCCTTTATCCCTGACCTTTGATGTCCTGCTCTTAGTAAATCCCCTGACATTCATTTTGTAGAATATACAGTCGCTGTAATCATAATTAAGCGGTCTGTCATCTTCCCAGTCATAATCTGCCACATCAATCGCAGCCAGATACACATCTTTCTCGTCCGTCTGTCCAAATCTTCCGCAATCCGTTATCGCCTTTGCATAGGGGTCAAGATACATTAAGCCATCTATCTCATAGCAGTAGAAACATGTATCCAGCCTCCTGCCAGACACATGAACTGAAAATATATTTCCACATTTCATTGATGAATCCAGTTCTATCCGTTCTTTTGGCTTCATATGTGCATCAAAAATCAGCAGAGCTGCACTGTCACATTCTGCCTCATATGTAAAATTATATCCGTCCTTATATCTGCTGCATCCCATAAGCATGGGATTTCCTTTATTAATAAGCATATTCCACTCTCCACTCTATTTCTTATACAAGCCCTTCATGGTATTCTTATCCAGCTTATAGAATCTCATTATAAATATTGTCACAACCCATCCTATTATCGGAATTATGCAATAAAAAAATATTGTCAGAAACTTAAGCTGTGGTGTCAGCGGGTCCTCCACCTGCGGAAAAACTTTAGAATACCCTGATATCGCAAGTGCTATTCCTACAAATCCTGTTCCAAGTGCTGAAAATGATTTGTCAATAAATGAAAACAGTGCTCCCATTATTCCCGGCACAAAATGTCCACTCAGTGTATATTCATAATCAGTACAGTCAGCAATCATAGGAACAACTATATTATTAGATATTGATTTCACTCCATTAAGCAGCGTAAATACAAGCAGGAATGCAACCGTAATAAAATTAATATGCTTTAATGATACTTTGGTAAGATCAGTAAATATCATCATGAGCATAAGTATCGTCTGAAAAATAATTGCAAGAAATGTTGACCTTACAAGTGTCTTCTTCTGTCCGCATCGCTTGGCATGTTCAATGCCAAGATATATTATTCCTAAGTTGGGAATACCTACAATTATTCCAATTATACCAGCAAGCGGATAATTCTGCATCAGTATTCCATAAAGCATTACAAGAACTGTTGAATTACCATATACCATCTGTGCGAATTTGTTAGATGCCGCTGCAATAACAAGCATTCTGATTGGCTTATTATGTTTAATTATAGCCGCATAATCCCTGAAATGTATCTGCTGCTTCTTATCCTCATCAAGCTTGAAGTACTTTACATTATCCTTGTCCCATATTCCGATTACAGCCAGTGATGAGCATATTCCGGCTGCTATAACCACTGTGATTACGAACTCTGAGAAAAGTGCCTGTGACTGGAATGTCTTATATTTCTCAATCAGATACACTGACACATAGAAAGCAACCAGACCATGTGCGAACATTATAAATGTTGAATCAAAAAAAGTTATCATAGGTCTCTGCTTCATGTCATTAGTAATTACTGATTGTCCTGACTTTACAACTGCTGTCTGAAATGTGTATCCTATTATGTATACTGAATATACAATTATAAAATAAAATGGTCTTAAAATAACCGGAACAAGGCTTGTAGTAAAGAACAGAATAAGACTGCTAATTGCCATGAGTAAGTATCCTATAACAATATAAGGCCGGAATTTGCCGTATTTTCCATTGGTTTTATCTATAAAATATCCTATCACCGGATCTGTCACGCCATCAAATATTCTCATTCCCGTAAGAATAACCGAGATAAGGACAACCGAAAGACCTGCTATTCCATTAGCATAATATGAGACATATCCCATCATGGCAAGAAACAGATTAGTTGATGTATTATTAAGAGAAAACAAGCCAATCTGCCATATTCTGGCGCTGTTTTGCTCTATGTGCCCATGCTTATTCTCCATATATTAATCCCGCCAATACACAATACATTTGTAATAATTCCGTTACGATTATATAATCATATGCCTCATAGTCAAATTCAGGAATGAAGCTTTCCTCTGCCACATCGCCTTCCTGAATAAATCCATTATTGATTCCGCAGTCTATCGCATAATCTACCACAGAATTATATTCTTTTCTTGTCACTTTACGCGACAAGAGTGGATGTTTTTTTAGTCTCTCAAATGGCGTATACTGGCTCATTATGCTTATGTATATTTCATCACCATATGTATCAAGAAGATACTTTATAACTGCCTTGGAATCTTTAGTTGTTCCCGGAAGTACAAGATGCCTTACAATTACGCCTTTTTTCATAATCCCAGCTTCAACTCTTCCGCTCTTCACAAGTTCATCATCTTCTATAAAGAATTCCGGCTTTCCGGTCTGTCTGACCATCTCATGTATTGCAGCTTTAGCCACATCTGCATAATCCGGTGCTTTTGAGTACTCTGCTGAAAGCCTGCTGTCAATATATTTCATGTCTGGAAGATATACATCCACTAATCCGTCGAGCATCTTAACTGTGCTTACATTCTCATAAGCACTTGAATTGTATACAACAGGTATCACAAGTCCTTTATTCTTTGCCTTAATAAGTGCTTCTGCAACCTGCGGTACAAAATGTGTTGCTGTAACAAGGTTGATATTGTTGGCACATTTGTCCTGAAGTTCAAGAAAAATGTCACAAAGCCTGTCAACTGTTATCTTCTTTCCAACCTGTGCCGCAGCAATCTCAGAATTCTGACAGAATATGCACCTTAATGTACACCCTGAAAAGAACACTGCCCCACTTCCATGTTCACCTGATATGCATGGCTCTTCCCACATATGTAGAGCGGCTCTTGCCGCATATATATCATTAGTCATTCCGCAAAAGCCTTTGTTAACACTCCTGTCTACATTGCAGGCTCTTGGGCATATATTACATTTCATAATTTCCCCTTATTGCATTATTATTTATCAATCAGTGAATCCAGCTTTGCAAGTGCATCGCTGATTCCTCCTACTTCACATATTAAACCTTCTTCAACAGCCTGTCTACCCACCAGCACTGTTCCTAAGTCTTTAGAAAGCTGTGTCGTATCCACCATCATTTCTTCAACCCTTTCCTTGCTCACCCTGCTGTGGTCTGCAATGAACGAAGTTATCCTGTCAGAAATGCGTTCGAAATAGTCATAAGTCTGCTGTACTCCGATAAGTGTTCCGTTCATCCTTACAGGGTGTATTATCATTGTAGCTGTTGGCACTATAAATGAATAATCTGTACTTACTGCAAGCGGAACCCCGATGCTATGTGAATCGCCTATTATTAAAGAAACTGTCGGCTTTTTCATTGAGGCAATCATCTCAGCCAGTGCCAGTCCCGCACTGACATCCCCACCAACTGTATTCATAATAAAAAGTACACCTTTAATATCTTTATCCATCTCAATCTCCGCCAGCTTAGGCAGCATATGTTCATACTTTGTTGCTTTGCTTGTTGCGGGAAGATTATCGTGCCCTTCTATCTCTCCAATAATTGTTATCACCTGAAGAGCATTTTTCGTGACAGCACCATCTTTGTAGTCATCTGCGGTATTCCCGTTGTTGGATTTCTCGTTGTCTGATATCTCATTGTCTGGTTTCTTGTTGTCCGATTCATCATTACCTATTGTGTTCATGGCTGCCTCCTTCTTTGTTGCTAGTTATCTGTTCTTAATCTATAATTGTCCGTATAGAGAATTATTATTCATTTTATTACTTTCGGACTATATCATGCTTTACTACAGCCTTTTCCAGAACTTCAAATTCCAAATCTGTGGGATATATTCACAAAATAACGACTTTACAAAAAAAGAATTAATATATATAATAATTGATGTTCGTCGCCACAATATCGGCAGACAGACATGCCACCTTGGCTCAGTCGGTAGAGCGTTTCACTCGTAATGAAAAGGTCGCCGGTTCGATTCCGGCAGGTGGCTTTGTAACTAATGGACTTTATGAATGCTGTTATGCATCATAAAGTCCATTTTTGCACGCATACATTCCTATTTTGGACTTCATCCGTGCCTCACTCCGCTTCAACGTCCAATCCGTCACGCTGTGACCTTCCTTTTTGGACTTCATCCGTTCCTCACTCCGCTTCAACGTCCAATCCACCACGCTTTGACTTCCTTTTTGGACTTCTCCGTGCCTTACTCCGCTTCAACGTCCAATCCTCCATGCTTTGACTTCCTTTTTGGACTTCTTCCGTGCCTCACTCCACCTCAACGTCCAATCCGCCACGCTTCAGTTTCACGCTACACTGTGCATCACCTTCCCTCCGCACTCTCCATCATCTTTCGAATATTCTATATTAGAACATTAAAAGAAAGGGGAATGTGAATGAAGAAAATTATCAAAATATATATTGCAATTATTGCTTCTTTATGCCTGTTCATGTCATTTCCGGCAGATATATATGCTGTGGTAATAGATGTGAGCAGTTACAACGGTTTTATTCAGTGGGATAATATGAAAAACTATATTGAAGGCGCAATTATCCGTATCGGATATGGCAGCGATATCCAGTCACAGGACGACACTGCTGCCATCAGAAATATGGATGAATGTGAACGGCTTGGAATTCCTTACGGCGTCTATCTGTACAGTTATGCTTTGGATTATTATGACGCAGCAAGCGAAACTGCCCACGCCTTAAGACTTCTTCAAGGCAGAACGCCTCAGCTTGGTGTGTGGTTTGATATGGAAGATGCTGATGGATATAAAGCAAGAAACGGTCTGGATGTATACTCACAAGGCGAACTGCTGTCTGATTTCTGCGAAATGTTTGTTAATGCTATGCGTGTCAGCGGATATAAAACCGGCGTCTATGCCAATTACAACTATTTTACCAATGTACTTGACCTTGACAGACTGAAATCAATCCCAGAGATGAATATCTGGCTTGCGCACTGGGGAATTGATTCTCCAAGCCTTGACTGTACCATGTGGCAGTTTGGTGCAGTAGAAATTAAAGATGAAGAATATGATGGCAATATATATTACTCAGATTATTCTGTTAAAAAAGATGATAATACTGGTGAAACTATGCGTATCGATGATAGTTCATCCAATAATATAAATGTTTACTATCAGACAAAGCTTTCAACAGGCCGCTGGCTTCCCATAGTTAAGAATAATGCTGACTACGCCGGAATATCCGGTCAGAGCATTACCGGTCTTGCAGTCACAACAGATACCGGCTATATAAAATACAGAGTCCATGTAAATAGTGGCTGGCTGGATTTCATAGACAGCCGCAACACTGATATTAATGATTACTATAATGGATATGCTGGCAATGACACACCTGTTGATGCCGTTGAGATATATTATTACACCCCTGATGATATTATTAATTCATCAGGTTATCATTATGCATTCTACAGGGTAAGCCCTGTAAACAGAGACTATTACAGTTTACAGAAAGATAACTCCACCGATAACGGAATGAACGGATATGCAGGAATATTCGGACATTTTATAGACAGGATACAGATTGATATACGATAACTATTGATATATAAATATTAACACAGACCAATGTCAAAACCGTCAGCCTGAACCCGATATCCAGACTGACGGTTTATATTAATTCCATGTTTCTCTTATAAATCTCTCTTTAATCTCTTTTTCAAGCCTTACAACGTCAGCTTCGCTTACCTTTCCATTATCCCCCTTTTTATATGGAACATAACCGCCTGCCATATTATCATGACCACCACCGGTTCCTATTCCTTTAAGTGCATTAACTGTCATTACCCCTGACAGATATTTACCTGCACTTCTTATTGACATCTTAATTCCATCCTTCTTAGGAGAATATACTACTGACAGATTAATTTCATCCAGAGTCAGAGTAAAATCACATATTGCCGCTATAAGCGATTCCTTGCACTCATAACCTGCACATGCAAAGCATACATCTTCTCTTATATCTATCGTACTGAGTGCGTCCTTATATGCCTTAATATCATCAAAATGCAGTACACTGCTGTCAAGGTCTGCAAGAATTGTCCTGTCAGTGTTCATAAACAACTTATAAAACATATCCAGATCAAGCTGTGAAACGCCTCTGCGCATATCAGCTGTGTCCATCTTAATCCCGTACAATAAAGCTGTTGCAACATTCTTTGACATCTCAATATTATTATCAAAATAATATGACGCAATAATCGAAGCGCATGCACCAACCTCCGGTCTTATATCTGAGAATCTATAATCAACATGTTCATATACAGGATGATGATCTATGCATATAATCTCATGACCATTCATATCTATAATGTTAGAATTACCTTTCTGGGCATCAACAAGAATTATCTCATCTTCTTTACTGAATTTATCTGCACTCATATATTCTTTAACTGCAATATCAAGCAGTCTTACCATCTTGGCTGTTACTGTTTTATCAATACTTCCCTTATAACAAATCTCTGCGTCTACCCCTTTTGCTTTAAGCAGTTCTGACAATCCATATGCACATGCCATTGCATCAGGATCCGGGAAATTATGTGTCTGTATAAACACTCTTTTTGTGCTTATATTAGCTATTATCTCCTCTAAGCAGTTCATAATGTACCCCTCATATGACCTTAGTGTTATTATTATATTCTTTATATGCGTCTAATTCAATCTTCATAATCACTTTTTTCAATAATTTTCATAAATTATATTAACCATAGTATGGGAGCAATCTATTGGAATCAATTCTATCTCTGGATCACATATATTATTCTTATCACGATAAAAATGGAGAGACTCCGGTAATCAATGATCTTTCTTTTGAAATAGAACCCGGAAGTTTCACCTCGATTGTCGGTCCATCCGGTTGTGGTAAATCCACACTGCTCTCTCTGCTATGCGATCTTATAAAGCCTGAAGCTGGAACCATATATATAAGACCGCCAGAGAACAATCCGGACTCCCGGATGGGATATATGCTGCAGAAGGATAATCTGTTTGAATGGCGCAGTATCTATAAAAATGTTATGTTAGGTCTTGAAATAAATAACAAAAAAACACCTGAAAACATTGCATATGTTAATCATCTCTTAGAGCAATATGACCTTGCAGAATTCAAATCAGCGCGGCCATCCCAGCTATCCGGAGGTATGAGACAGCGTGCAGCACTTATCCGCACACTTGCTCTGAAACCGGATATTTTACTTTTAGACGAACCATTTTCTGCCCTTGATTATCAGACAAGACTCGAAGTAAGGGAAGATATATGTAATATATTAAGGAGTGAGAAGAAAACCGTAATATTAGTAACACACGATATATCCGAAGCAATTGCAATGACCGACCGTGTATTAATACTCACGAGCCGTCCTGCAAAGCTTCTGAAAACTATCAATATAGAATCAAGAGATACTCTTTCTTCCCAGAAATATTTTGATGAAATAAGGGAGGTGTTAAAATGAATATGAGTCCTTTACAACGCAAATTCGTAATTAAACAGCGCATATATTCCATATCAGTAACACTCTCCCGCCTGATATTATTCTTAGGTTTTATCGGTATATGGGAATTTACTGCTGACAAAGGTATTATCAATGCATTTATATTCAGTTCACCGGTAAGACTGTACCAGACATTTATGGACCTCGCCAAAGACGGAGTAATATTCATGCATATATGGGTAACTCTCTATGAAACCATAGTCGCATTTGCAATAATTACAGTTGTCGGGATTATATTTGCAATATTGTTATGGTGCTTCAAAGGACTGTCAGACTGTCTTGAACCTTTTATGGTAGTATTAAACAGTCTTCCTAAGTCAGCTCTTGCACCTATGCTCATTGTATGGCTTGGCACTAATACCAAAGCAATTATCATAACCGCTGTATCCGTAGCCATATTTGGCATGATAATTAATCTGTACACAGGTTTTCTTGGAATTGACAAAGAAAAAATAACTCTGATACGGACTCTGGGCGGTAACAAATGGCATATTCTGTGCAAGCTTATCATCCCCGGCTCCAAGAAAATCATTATAAGTAACATGAAGGTAAATATAGGTCTGTGTCTTGTAGGTGTAATTATAGGTGAATTCTTAGCTGCCAAAAAAGGACTTGGCTACCTTATAATATATGGCAGCCAGGTATTTAAGATGAGTTATGTAGTTCTCGGAATTGTTATTCTCTGTATTATATCAACAATTCTCTTTGCTATAATAAATATAATTCAAAAGCTATTTCTAAAAGACTGATTTTATATTATAATCAATATACATTTTGCAAAACAAGGAGGCTAAAATCCTCTGCTCCTGCATGAGCAGTCGCATTTTGCTTCGCAAAACAAGGAGGATTTATGCTTTCTCTTACAATTAAGGATTTAAAGCAATTTATGAATAAACTTCTGATAAGCGATACATTTGATGGTATGTGTATTTCAGAAGCCTATATATGCACTGGCTGCAGTTATACAATAGATGGAAAGCTCAACACCCACTTTTACCATGAAGATGAGCTTAATTCCATGCCTTCTGCAAGATATACATCATGGAAGAACATTAAGCCTTTCGCATTCAGCATAATTAAGGGCAGGAAAGTTCCTGAACTTTTAAAGGTTACATTTGTACTGCCTGAAGCAGTCGTTGCAAAGCTGATACTTGACAACAACCTTAACTTTGACCCTGATTGTGTCAATGGTTTATTTCTTAATGTACGCTATCAGGATGGTTCAGTAACTATGACAACAGCATCCTCTCTTCGTACTTTTACTCTCGACCGTTCACTTGATGAAGCATTTGAACGATATATTCTTAACTTCCTGTCAGATGCTGATATTTCCTATGAAGAATAATTTAGAATTATTTAATAAATGCCGCAAAACCGCCTGTTTACATGCTCAGGCGGTTTTCTGTTAGCACTCTTTATCTTTGAGTGCTAGTTTTTGCTTGACTTATGTTTCTGAGTGTATTAAATTAACATTTAGTTTAATACTATACAGATTGGAGAGTGAAATATTATGTCAAAAGAACATGGTAATTTATCTATTAACAGTCAGAATATTTTCCCTATCATCAAGAAATGGATGTATTCTGACCATGATATCTTCTATAGAGAGTTAGTTTCTAATGCTTGTGATGCTATCACTAAACTCAAGAAGCTTTCAATGATTGGAGAATACGAAGCTCCAGACGATATTGATTATAAGATTGAGATTAAGCTTTCTGCAAAAGATAAGACAATCAAGATCATTGATAATGGTATTGGTATGACTAAGGAAGAGGTTGATGAGTATATCAACCAGATTGCTTTTTCAGGTGCTGAAGCATTCCTTGAAAAGTATAAGGATAAGGCTAATGATGACCAGATTATCGGACATTTCGGTTTAGGTTTCTACTCAGCATTTATGGTTGCTGACCAGGTTACTATTGATACTCTTTCATTTAAGGACGGAGCTGAATCAGTTCACTGGTCATGCGACGGAGGAACTGAATATGATATAAGTGAGGGAACCAAAGCAGCTCCTGGTACAGAGATTACTCTTTACCTCAATGAAGACAGCTATGAATTTGCCAACGAATATAAGGCTAAAGAAGTTCTTGATAAGTACTGCTCTTTCATGCCGGTTCCAATCTTTGTAACTAACGAAGATGCCGGTGAACAGACTGAGGAGATTCCTGAGGAAGAAGTTACAGAAAAAGATACAGTTCTTGATACATTTATAAAGGATGCTGTAACTGAAGAAGTTGAGAAAGAAGACGGAACTAAGGAAACTGTTGAGAAGGTTCCAGCAAAGAAGATGGCCAAGATTGTTAAACGTCCGGTTGCAATCAATGATATCCATCCACTCTGGACAAAGCATCCTAATGAATGTTCAGATGAAGATTACAAGGAATTCTACCGCAAGGTATTCCACGATTATAAAGAACCATTATTCTGGATTCACCTTAACATGGATTATCCATTCAATCTTAAGGGTATTCTCTACTTCCCTAAGATTAATACAGAGTATGAATCTATTGAAGGTACTATAAAGCTTTATAACAATCAGGTATTCGTAGCAGATAACATTAAAGAAGTTATTCCAGAGTTCTTACTACTTCTTAAAGGTGTTATTGACTGCCCAGACCTTCCACTTAATGTATCACGTTCAGCACTTCAGAACGATGGATTTGTTAAGAAGATATCTGATTATATCACTAAAAAGGTTGCCGACAAGCTTTCAGGAATGTGTAAGACAGATAAAGAGAACTATGAGAAATACTGGGATGACATCAATCCATTTATCAAATTCGGCTGCTTAAAGGATGAAAAATTTGCTGAGAAGATGAATGATTATATCATATTCAAGAACCTTGACGGCAAATATTTAACACTTAAGGAATGTCTCGAAGAGAATAAAGAGAAACATGAAAACACAGTATTCTATGTAACAGACGAAGTTGAGCAGAGTCAGTATATCAACATGTTTAAGAATGAAGGTATTGATGCTGTAATTCTTACTCATAACATTGACCAGCCATTCATCACTAACATGGAATCTAAGAATGAGAATCTCAAGTTCAAGCGTATCGATGCAGATCTTTCAGACAGCTTTAAGGAAGAGACTTCTAAAGACGAGTTGAAGGACATGACTGAAAAGCTCTCTAAGACTTTCAAGGATGCTCTTGGCAAAGAGAATTTAACTGTTAATGTTGAGAAATTAAAGGATGCATCTATATCTTCAATGATTACTCTTTCAGAAGAAAGCAGACGTATGCAGGATATGATGAAGATGTATGGTATGGCAGGCATGGATCCTAATATGTTTGGTGCCGAAGGTCAGACTCTTGTACTTAATGCTAACAATGATCTTGTTAAATATGTTGCAGAACATACAGACGGCGAAAATACTAAGATTATATGCGAACAGCTCTATGACCTTGCTATGCTTAGTCATGCACCACTCTCTCCTGAACAGATGACTGGATTTATTGCAAGAAGCAATAAAATCATGGAATTACTTGCAAAATAACGCCATTTAAACTATCATTGTCTTATATAACAATAAGGAAATATATAACATGACTAATTTTAACTATGACAATTATGACGATGATACTAAAGCTAAATACGATGACGGTATAGAATTCTTAGATGATATTGACGATGATTTCTCTTATGATGACACAGATTATGATGACTATGATATTCCACGATACAGCGACGAGCCACCTGCTCCTGCACGCAAGGACCATAAAGAAAGTATTGGACAGGAAATATTAAGCTATATTAAGATTCTTGCTGTTGCCATCATAGTTGCATTTCTATTCACAAGATTTATTATAGTTAATGCACAGGTTCCTTCTGGTTCAATGGAGAACACTATTCTTACAGGCGACAGACTTATTGGTTTCCGTCTGGCATATCTGTTTCACGAACCTGAACGTGGTGATATTGTAATATTTAAGTATCCTGACGATGAATCTCAGAACTTTGTTAAAAGAGTTATTGGAATTCCTGGAGATGTTATTAATATCAGGAATGGTTACGTTTATGTTAATGGAGAGATGCTTGAAGAGAATTATATCCGTGAGCCAATGAACAGTGATGGAGAAGACCTGACATATGTTGTACCTTCCGGTTCGTATTTTATGTTAGGCGATAATCGTAATAATTCCAAAGATTCCAGATACTGGACTAATACATTCGTATCTAAAGACAAGATAATTGCTAAAGTTTCTTTCAGATACTTCAATGTCAGGACGAAAAGGTTTTCTTTTTCTTTTATCAAATAATCCCCTGCATAATAGATAATATTCAGGGAACAATAATATGGCCGCTATGTTAATTGCAACATGGCGGTCATAATTGTTTTTTGAAAGGAGAAATATTATGGGTAATCTTAACTGTAATGCTGCATCTTGCATGCATAACTGTGACAACCAGTGCTGTCTTAATTCAATCTGTGTAGAAGGAAGCTCTGCATGCCAATGTGGTGAAACATGCTGCAGTGACTATGAACATCAGAAACCAGGTGCAACTAATATGTGCCATCTTCCTAAAGATTCTTTATCCATCTCATGTGAAGCAACCAACTGCATATATAACACTAATAAAAAATGTGATGCTGACCATGTAGACATATCAGGTATAAAAGCTGTAACAGAGGACGATACAGTCTGTACAACATTCCAGGCAAGGGGATAAGTCCTGCTTACACGAAAGGGCTGTCATGCATATGCATGACAGCCCTTAATAATACATAAAAATTATGCTCTTGATGTATACTCACCTGTACGAGTATCAATCTTAATCTTATCGCCCTGATTAACGAATAATGGAACCATAATCTTAGCTCCTGTCTCTACGATAGCTGGCTTAGTAGCACCTGTTGCTGTGTTACCCTTGATACCAGGCTCTGTATCTGTTACTTCAAGCTCAACTGAAATAGGTGGCTCAATAGCAAATACATTACCATCATGTGAACAAAGCTTAACCATCTCATTCTCTTTAACGAACTTAAGAGAATCACCAACCTGATCAGCACTTAATGCAATCTGATCATATGTCTCTGTGTTCATGAAGTTATAAAGATCTCCATCAGCGTATAAATACTGATATTCTGATCGGTCGATGTGTGCAAGATCAAACTTCTCAGTTGGTCTGAAAGAATTCTCTATAACACCACCAGAAATAATATTCTTTAACTTAGCTCTAACGAAAGGTGATCCCTTACCAGGCTTAACATGCTGGAATTCGATTACCTGCCAAATTCCGTTCTCATACTGAATTGTAATACCGTTCTTAAAACTACCTGCATCTACCATTCTTTGGTATACCTCCTAAATAATCAAATGACTTCTAATATTGTATAATAAATATAAACATTTGGCAACTACTTTTTCATTACAAGGTCAACAACTGCTTCCATTGCATATAAATATCCCTTAAGTCCAAGCCCTACTACCTGTCCGTTACATACAGGAACTGTCACAGAAGTATGTCTAAACTCCTCTCTTGTATGTACGTTGGATATATGAACCTCAATCTTAGGAATTGCTGCAACAGATGCAAGTGCATCTCTTACTGCATAGCTGTAATGTGTGAATGCTCCGGGATTGATAACAATTCCATCAACATCATTGTAGTATGCCTCCTGAATCTTATCAATTATAGCACCTTCATGATTGCTCTGGAATACTTCCACATCAACTCCAAGTTCTTCTGCCTTCTTCTTAATCATTGAAACAAGCGCTTCATAATTCTGTTCACCATAGATGCCTTTTTCTCTTATTCCTAGAAAATTAATGTTAGGTCCGTTCATTACTAGTATCTTCATATCAATCCTCCATTATTCCCATATTAATAGCTGCCACGACATCTGTATACATATCTTCAAATCTTCTGTCATCAGTCTTAACAATAATATCAGCAGCCTCTTTATAAAGAGCCTCCCTTGCAGCCATAAGACTTTCAATCTTCTCTCTTAGGTTGCCTCCTGCAAGAAGCGGTCTGCTTGTATCCTTAGACAGACGCTTTACCAGTTCATCAACAGATGCTTCCAGATATACAACAATTCCAAGTTCCTTAAGAAGACTTCTGTTAACCGCTCTTACTGGCAGTCCTCCACCAACAGATATAACACAGTTATCACAGACCTGTGCAAGCTCTTTAATAGCCTGTGTCTCCATATCCCTGAATGTCTCTTCACCGGAATCCCTGAATATATCCTTAATAAGCTTGTTGTACTTATTCTCTATATACTCGTCAGTATCAAGGAATTCCATATTGTGGTTCCTGGTAATCCATTTTCCAAATGTTGTCTTGCCACTTCCCATAAATCCAATGAGAATAATATTATTATGTCCGTTATTCATCAATTCCAAGCTCCTTCTGAAGACACTTATACACCTCATCAGCCTCTTCCTTAGTAATCTTACAGTCATTCCAGAGCTCGTAAGCACTTACACCCTGATACAGAAGCATCTTAAGACCATTATAAGCATTCTTTCCCTGTGCCTTAATAAGCTTCATAAACTTAGTATTGGCCGGATTATATATAATATCAACACCAACTGCTGCCTTTTTGTAAAATGCTTCATCATCAATAACAACAGCTTCGTCATTCGGATGAAGTCCAACACTTGTTGTCTGGATAACAACATAATCTTCTCCCGGAATATCAGCATAATCAGCAATATTCATAGGAATAACCTTATCATTGTTAAAATGTGCATTAACAGCCTGTGCAATCGCCTCAGCCTTATCAACTGTTCTGTTCAGCAGATACACACACTGTGCATTCTTACTTGAACATAAGAATGTTATGGCTCTTGCTGCTCCTCCTGCTCCAAGAATAATAACCTTAGAATCAGCAAGTTCAATTCCTTCATCTTCAAGTTCTCTCGCAAGTCCAAGAATATCAGTGTTGTATCCTTTAAATCCTCCGTCAACCCTTACAAGCGTATTAACAGCCCCTATAGCCTTGGCAAGCGGATCTATATCTACAAGAGAATCAATAACCTCTGACTTGTGTGGAACTGTAACATTAAGTCCCAGTATATTGAGACTGTAAGCACCTTTTACAGCAGATGCCACATCTCCTTTTTCCACTTTAAATGTAGTATAAACCATATCTTTTCCTGTCAGCTGTGCAAGATTATTATGAATTGCCGGTGACACAGAATGTCCTACCGGATTACCAATAAGTCCGCATACTCTTGTTGTTCCTTTGATGTCCATAATCTAAGCTCCTTTAAGCAATTAATGCTTTCTTCTATTATAGAAAAATAATACAATCCATTCCAGTCTTCTCTTAAGAATAATCTGAATCTCTTCATGCTTATCAATAGGCTTCACAAGAATGGACATAATACCCGCTTTGTTAGCTCCCCATACATCTGTAAAAAGCTGGTCACCAACAAAAAATGTGTTGCCTTTATCAGTACCCATAATCTCCATAGCCTTAATATAATTAACAGGTGATGGCTTTCCTGCCTTGCTTACATATCTTGAACCACAGGCGTCTGCAAGCGGCTTGACCCTGTACTCCTTATTATTAGATATGATACATGTCTCAAAGCCAATAGTCCTTAATCTGTCAAACAAATCACTGCAACGCTTTGTAACAGGTGCTCCATGCTCAACAAGTGTGTTATCAATATCAAACACAATCCCTCTGTAGCCCTTGTCATAAAGCCCCTGATAATCAATGTCATAAGCTGAATCAATATATATATCAGGATAGAATCTCTTAAACATAACTTAAATGCTGCCTTTCTTTAATCTGCTTCTGATATATTACTTAAGAATCTTCTTAATCTCTTCCATAAATGAATCAACATCCTTAAACTCTCTGTACACAGAAGCAAATCTTACATAAGCAACCTCATCAACGTTCTTGAGCTTGCTCATAACGATTTCACCGATAGTCTTGGTAGAAATCTCTTTCTCGCCGATATTAAATATCTGTGTCTCTATCTCATCAACCATATTATTAATCTGTGAGATAGAAACCGGTCTTTTATGGCATGATCTTACTATGCCGGCTGTTATCTTCTCTCTGTCATAAGGTTCTCTGTTATTATCTTTCTTAATAACAATAAGTGGCATGGACTCAATCTTCTCATATGTAGTAAATCTCTTACCACATTCATCACACTGACGCCTTCTTCTTATTGAACTGTCATCAGTTGGTCTTGAATCAATTACCTTAGTGTTATCTTTACCACAAAACGGACACTTCACGCTATCTACCTCCGAATTAAATATATAAATTAATTATGAATAAGCCCAGCCAAAATGTCAATCCTTTTAATGTTGATAAATGTATTATTCAAGGAGGGATTATGGCTGGATACAAAGTTGAAATATGCGGAGTCAATACAAGTGACCTTCCTCTTCTTAAACCAGCTCAGTCAAAAGAGCTGCTTTCAAAGATAAAATCAGGAGATACACAGGCAAGAGAAACATTTATAAAAGGGAACTTAAGACTTGTATTAAGCATCGTCCAGCGTTTCAACCAGAGTGGCGAGAATCTTGATGACCTGTTCCAGATAGGCTGCATTGGCATGATAAAAGCAATTGATAACTTTGATATGTCTTTAAATGTGCAATTCTCAACATATGCTGTTCCTATGATAATCGGAGAAATCAAACGTTTTCTGCGTGATAACAGTACAATACGTGTAAGCCGTTCATTGAAAGATACCGCTTACAAGGCAATAACAACCCGTGAAAATCTTATGAAGAAGAATCTGAAAGAACCTTCAATCACAGAAATAGCTGAAGAAATCGGCATATCCAAAGCAGATATAGTCATTGCTCTTGAAGCCGTGACACCGTCAATTTCACTGTATGAGCCAGTGTTTAACGACGGCGGTGATACACTCTATGTAATAGACCAGGTTAAAGATAAGAAAAACACAGAAGACCGCTGGGTCCGTAATATTGCACTTAAAGAAGCAATCAACCGTCTCTCCCCAAGAGAACGCCAGATAATAACACTTCGTTTCTTTGACTGCCGCACCCAGACAGAGGTTGCCAAAGACTTAGGAATATCACAGGCCCAGGTAAGCCGTCTGGAAAAATGTGCCCTTCGCGATATGAAAAGACACCTTTGTTAATCAGTGCAATATAATAATATAAGCACATAATAAGGTGTTCCTATGCGTCTATGTGAACTTAAAGGAAAAACAGTTATCAATGATACCGACTGCTGCATATTAGGATTCGTTATTGATATTGACTTTGACCCCGCATCCGGATGTATACTTGCAATTATTGTTCCAGGCCCGGCAAGATTATGTGGTTTTCTTGGCAGAGATTATGAATATGTTATTCCATTCAAATGTATCCGCACAATCGGTCCTGATATCATACTTGTAAGTATATGTCCTGATAAGGTTAAGCAAAAATGTATCTGACCAGTATTGAAAAACCATGCCTCATGCTATAAAATAGTAATATATATGTTTTACGGAGGCGGATAATCATGGATAAGAAATACGTAGCTTATGTTGGCAGCTATACACACGAAAGCAGTAAAGGAATCCATATATATGACTGTGATGTAGCTAAAGGAAGAATAACAGAACGTGGAGAGGTTGCAATTGATAATCCTTCTTTCATTACATTTTCACCTGATAAGAACTTCTTATACGCTATATGCGACCAGGGTGTTTCAGCATATGCAATATTAGCTGATGGCAATATTGAACTTATGAACGTAGCATCAATCAACGGAATGCGTGGATGTCATATATGTGTTACAAGTGATAACAGATTCCTTGTAGTATCTGGTTACCACGATGGCAAGATAACAGTTATGCATATCAATGCAGACGGCTCTGTTGGATTTATTGCAGATGAAATATTCCACAAGGGAATCGGCAGTGTTGCCGAAAGAAATTTTCGTCCACATATAAGCTGGAGTGCATTCACACCAGATGAGGAGCTCTTATGTGTATGTGATCCCGGAATCGACCAGATAAAGCTTTATGAATTCAACCATGTAACAGGCAAGTTAAAGTTATATGATATAATCCGTTCACAACAGGAATCTGCACCACGACAGATAGAATTCAGCCGTGACGGAAAGTATGCCTATGTTGTATGTGAGATGAAGAATTATATCAACGTGTACTCATATGATAAGAACTCAGACAGGAACCGTTTCGAACTTGTACAGAATATATTCACTGTAAGACGCGACCACAAGACTAACAGTGCTGCAGCTAATATAATATTTGACAGTACAGGAAAGCATCTGCTCTGCTCTAATGCAGGTGATAACACAGTTACAATATATAACGTTGACACTAAGACAGGAAAGCTTTCAAGTCTCAACTCTCTCCCAATCAGTGGAGACTATCCTAAGTACATAAAGCTTTTCCCTGATGATAAGCACATAATGTCTATGAACAACGAAGGTAATTCTATAACAATATTTACTGTAAAGTATGACAGAGGTCTTATCATAATGAATGGTCCAGAGCTTAAGATTTCAAGACCTAATAACATGATACTTAAAGAACTTAATTAAATATGTGCATTATGACACATATTAAGAATGGCTGCCGTTTAATAACGACAGCCATTAATTTTTATGAATATTTCTCTTCGCAGTACTTACATCTGTAAACCTGCTTTTCCTCATCAGCAAGTACGAACACCTGCTTTAATCCCTGCTCAATAGATGTGATACATCTTGGATTCTTACATTTGATAATATTTGTAACCTGCTTTGGAAGAGAGAGTCTCTTCTTGTCTACTATTTCACCATTCTTAATAATATTGACAGTAATATTATGGTCAACGAATCCTAAAACATCAAGATCAACAAGATCAAGACCACCTTCAATCTTAATAATGTCTTTCTTTCCCATCTTACCACTTCTTGCATTCTTAATAATAGCAACCTGACAGTCAAGCTTATCAAGGCCTAAGTAATTGTATATCATCATGGCCTTTCCTGCTTCAATATGGTCAAGAACAAAGCCTTCATTAAGTTCGCCTACATTTAACATAATTTTCCCTCCTTATGCATCCAGTGAATCAAGTACATGAGCTAATGATGGATTAACCGCTGTATCAAGTCCAAGTAAAGTAAGTATAAGTGCCATTCTTACATATACACCAAACTGAACCTGCTTGAAATAAGCAGCTCTGTCATCATTGTCAACATCAACAGATATTTCATTAACTCTTGGAAGCGGATGAAGAACATACATATCAGGCTTTCCAAGTGCCATCTTATCTTCATCAAGTATATAGAAGTCTTTCATTCTTAAATATTCATCTTCACTGAAGAATCTTTCTCTCTGTACTCTTGTCATATAGAGAATGTCAAGCTCTGGCATAGCCTGTTCAAGGTTCTCAACTTCTACAAAATCGCAGTTATTAGCCTTAAGCACATCATCCCTGATATAATCAGGAATTCTTAACTCCTTAGGCGATATAAGGACAAACTTTACATTCTTGTATCTAACTAATGAACTTATAAGTGAGTGAACTGTTCTTCCGAACTTAAGGTCACCACATAAACCGATAGTAAAGTTATCGAGTGAACCACGAAGCTCCCTTATTGTCATAAGATCAGTAAGTGTCTGTGTAGGATGCTGATGTCCACCATCACCTGCATTAATAATAGGGATGTGTGAATACTCGGAAGCTACCATCGGAGCACCTTCCTTTGGATGACGCATTGCACATATATCTGCATAACAAGAGATAACTCTTATAGTATCTGCAACACTTTCACCCTTTGACGCTGAGCTTGAAGAAGCCTCAGAAAAGCCTAATACCTGACCTCCAAGATTAATCATGGCAGCCTCGAAGCTTAATCTTGTTCTAGTACTTGGCTCATAGAACAATGTGGCTATCTTCTTACCATCACATACATGACCATACTTTGATGGATCCTTTGAAATATCTCTTGCAAGGTCTAATAATCTTGCCAGTTCATCAACGCTTAAATCAAGCGGACTAAGTAAATGTCTCATAATAGAAAAGCCTCCGTGTGTATATTTAATTAAAATAATTACTCTGTTCTGCTGTATTTCTCTGACTGAACCTTAATAAGTTCTGCATCATTAAAATAATCAATCTTCATAGCAGCCTTGACATTATTAAGAGTATCCTGTGCAACAGCGTAAGCCGCTTCTGTACCTCTCTTAAGGATATTATATACTTCTGGAATATCCTTTTCATATTCATGTCTTCTTGCTCTGATTGGTTCAAGTTCCTTGTTGATAACATTAAGGAGGAACTTCTTAACCTTAACATCTCCAAGACCACCTCTTCTGTAATGATCCTTTAATTCATCAAGATTCTTATAATCAGGAAGGAATTCAGCAAAATCCTCATCACTGCTAAAAGCATCAAGGTAAGTAAATACTGTGTTACCCTCAACCTGTCCAGGATCAGATACCTGAATATGGTTAGGGTCTGTGTACATACTCATAACCTTCTTCTTAACTTCCTCTGGAGTGTCAGATAAGTAGATACAGTTTCCCAATGACTTGCTCATCTTAGCCTTACCATCAGTACCAGGAAGTCTTAAACATGCCTTATTATCTGGAAGAAGAATCTCAGGTTCAACAAGAGCCTCTCCGTATACAGAGTTAAACTTTCTTACAATCTCACGGCATTGCTCAATCATAGGTTCCTGATCTTCTCCTACAGGAACTGTAGTAGCCTTAAATGCAGTAATATCCGCAGCCTGGCTTATTGGGTAACAGAAAAATCCTACCGGAATACTTGCCTCGAAATTACGCATCTGGATTTCAGATTTAACTGTAGGGTTTCTCTGAAGTCTTGAAACTGTAACGAGGTTCATATAATAAAATGTAAGCTCTGTAAGCTGTGGAATCTGTGACTGAATAAATATATTAGACTTAACTGGATCAATACCAACTGAAAGATAATCGAGTGCAACCTCGATAATGTTCTGTCTTACTTTCTCTGGATTATCAGCATTATCTGTTAATGCCTGTGCATCCGCAATCATAATAAAAATCTTCTCGAATTCACCTGAATTCTGTAATTCAACTCTGCGCTTTAAAGATCCAACATAATGACCTAAGTGAAGTCTACCTGTTGGTCTGTCACCTGTTAATATAATCTTAGACATAGACCATCCTTCTTTCATCCCAAAATTGTAAAAATTATATCATACTTTTACGCAAATGGCAAAAAAGTTTAATATAAATTGGCAGAATTACTGCAATTCCTGCAAGGAACGTAAGCCCCTCATTCCAGCACACTGCATCAAAGCCAAAATGTGGTATCAGAAGTACAGCAACAGCTGCCCTTCCAGCCATCTCAGCAAGTCCTGAGAGGATAGAATATTTGCCATAGCCCATACCCTGAACTGAATACCTTGCAGTAAATAAAAGTGCCAGTTCTGCATTAAACACACTTATGTATCTTATAAACTTCACAGTGTAACCGACAACAACTGTATCAGCTACATTAACGAATATAAGTGCCATATATCTGCCGGTAAAGAAACATACTATCATCGTGATTACAGAATAGATAAGACCAATCTCTAAAGTTCTCTTAAATCCTTCACTGATACGGTCAAATCTCTTAGCTCCGAAATTCTGTCCAACGAATGATGAAAGAGCTGTTCCCAACGCATTTAGCGGACACAGAATCAGATTCTTAATCTTATATCCGGATGTAAATCCGGCAATAGCATCCTCGCCTAACGCATTAACATAATACTGCAGGATAATAGCACCTATCGCAGTTATAGAATACTGTAAGCCCATTGGCATGCACATTTTAATAATGTTCTTCATGTAATACGGATGGAACTTTCTTTCATCTGCATTAACTGGAAATAACAGTTTGTACTTCTTAAAGATATATACAGCACTAAGAACACCTGCAATTCCCTGTGAAAATATAGTAGCAATTGCAGCTCCGGCAACACCCCACTTCACAACAACAACCAGAAACAAATCAAGAAATATATTAATAACAGTTGATACTGCCATAAATATAGTTGATTTTTTACTGTCGCCAAAGGCCATAAGAAGTCCGAAACAGAAGTTATACAGAACCGTCAACGGAAGTCCTAAGAATATAATAACAAGATACACATGTGCATCCTTAAATATATTTTCAGGTGTCTTTAACCACGTTAAAAAGAGTCCACTCATAGACGCTGTGACTGCTGTCATAATGACAGCAATCGCAAGTGCAAAGTAGACTCCGTTAATAAAATATTTTCTTAAATCAGTATTCTTTCCTGCGCCAAATGCCTGTGAAACAGGAACACTTATTCCTATACATGAACCTATACAGAAATAACATACAATATATGTAAGAGAAGAAGTTGCACCAACTGCTGCCAGTGCCTTAGAGCTTAAGAACTGTCCAACAATTGCTGCATCTGCAATATTATAAAGCTGTTGCAGAAGCTGACCCAAAAGCACCGGTCCTGCAAATGATAATAAAATCCTTGTTATTGGTCCATTAGTCATCTTTGCATTGTCAAGCGTCTCTGTACTGCTCATAAGCTTCTTCGTCTCCTGTATATAATTAAGCTATATTCCAGACTTCTTATTGTGTCTTATTCTGGCAATAACTCTTGAAATTCCCATAATAATAAGAGTTCCAATAACAGCCCCACAGCCATCGATAAGCACATCTGTTACTCTTCCACTTCTTCCCGGCACAAAGAGCTGATGTAATTCATCTGTCGCCGCATACAATATTGCTATAAATGCTGATATAGCAACATATTTTATATTAATTACTACTGCTGTAACCGCACCTAATACCAATCCTGCAAGCAGTGCATACTCCATTGCATGTGCGGTCTTTCTTACCGGATGGTCAATTGTCTGTGCCATATGAATCTGCTGTTCCTCACTCATATTATCAAATCCCGGAACAAATATATGACACACAGCCATTCCAGCCTTAATACTCTGGTTTTCTGATTCTTCTCCCGGTCTTGCAGAAAAAGAAAATATAACAACCATCCATGTAACCACAAGTATTGCAAATATAATTCTACGGATATTATAATCTGCTAATCTATCCATATATGATTAATCTCTGTATCCATGAGGATTATGACTCTGCCAGTTCCATGCATCCCTGCACATATCCTCTAATGATTTCTTAGCAGTCCATCCTAATATATCATGTGCCTTAGATGCATCTGCCCATGAGTCTGGAATATCTCCAGGACGTCTGTCTCCAATCTTATAATTAACCTTAACCCCTGTAGCATTCTGGAATGCATTAACGATTTCAAGAACACTGTATGGAGTTCCTGTTCCAAGATTAAATATCTCAACACCCTTGTGAGTATCCGCATATTCAACAGCCTTAAGATGACCACATGCAAGGTCAACAACATGGATGTAGTCTCTTCTGCATGTTCCATCAGGAGTTGGATAATCTCCCCCGAATATAGTAAGCTGCTCTCTTACACCTGCAGCAACCTGTGATACATATGGCATAAGATTGTTAGGAATTCCCTGTGGATCTTCACCAATCTTTCCAGATTCATGTGCTCCGATAGGATTGAAATATCTGAGTAATATAACCGTAAGCTCAGGATCAGCCTGTGCACAGTCTGTAAGAATCTGCTCCATCATTGACTTAGTCCATCCGTATGGATTAGTACAGTCACCCTTATGCATTGTCTCATTATATGGTGGCTTCTGGTCTCCATATACAGTTGCTGAAGATGAGAATACAATCTTAGTAACTCCTGCTTCCTTCATACACTCAATAAGAGTAAGTGTTGTATCAATATTATTGCGGTAATACTTAGCTGGTAATCTTGTTGACTCACCTACAGCCTTAAGTCCTGCAAAATGTATAACGCAGTCTATATGATTCTCTGCAAAAATCTTCTGCATAGCTTCTTTATCTTTAACATCTGCTTCATAAGAAACTACCTTCTTGCCAGTAATCTCTTCAACTCTCTTTATCGATTCCGGACAACTGTTACTATAATCATCAACAATAACAACTTCATGTCCTGCATTAAGTAATTCAACTGCTGTATGTGAGCCAATATATCCTGCTCCACCTGCTAATAAAACAACCATTACATCCTCCTTGGTCTGAATACATAATCGAATTTCATTCCACATACTACCACAGTATTAGTCATATATCAACCATTATCAATCTTTTCTGCCGATAAACGACTCATATAATCTGTAGTCACTATTCACAATCAGTTCATCTGGAAATGCTGTATCTTCAATAACTTTATAAGCCCTGTCAAAATCACATATGCTCTCTTTAATATGTGCATCACTTCCTATAGAAATACTGACGCCTAACTCCTTGCACAGATTAAGCATATGCACATCATTATCGTAAGCTCCCTGTCTTGGTCCTGAAGGATTAAGAGAAGTATTATTAAGTTCAAGAAGCACATGCTTCTCCTTAGCTGCTCTCACAAGACGCTCATAATCTATAGGGTATCTTGAATCATCAGGATGCCCTATAATATTGACATATGGATTGTCCATCGCCTTAATTAAAGCATTGGTATTCTGTTCAATACTTCCCGGCTTGATACATGGAATATGAAGACTTGCTATAACAACATCACAGCCTTTGAGCCCGTATTCCTTAAGATCAATATTACCATCATAATCCATGATATTGACCTCACAGCCCATATATATCTTCACTCCACATTTCTGTCTTGGAATAATTCCCATGTTAGAAAAATATAATATGCCTGCACTTCCCGGCATCTTAGGTGCATGGTCTGTTATTGCAAGATGAGTAACTCCGATGCCTGCCGCATACGCCGCCATCTCATCTATAGTATTATACGCATGTCCGCTTACCAGTGTATGAGTATGTGTATCAATTGAATATTTCATAAATTCATCTTCCTTATATTACTGGTATTATCCATACTGACTAAAATTCAATATCAACTGTACCGTTAGCGTGCTTCATATAATCAAAAAGCTAGGTGCTGTAAGAAGTGTAAGTGGATCTTTCTCTGTATCATCATCTTCAAATATCTTAACAACCTCATCGATTTCTGAATTAGAAAGAGAATTAATATACTCTCTCATCTCAACTATTGTCATATTAAATAATTCTTCTTTACTCTTCATAACCTGATGTCTCCTTAATTAACTCTTCTAATCAATTCTTTTTCTAACTTATTACTCGGTGCGTCCTGTATAGATTACCTTACCCGTGTTCCATAACTCTGCTGTTCTTCTTGCAGCCTCAAGTCTTTCATCATCGTTCTTAAACTCAAAAGTTGCTGACTGACATCCACAATCCAGACATGTTACATAATAACCATGGTCCTCTTCTTCAAGTATAGATGGTCCGAAGCATCTCGGACAATCCTGTAAATCAATCATCTCATATATCTCCATGTTATAAGTCCTCTTTTCTATTGTTTAACGTATTGATTATTATATCTTTAATCATTCACCGACAATGCATTGATTTTAACATTTAACATATGAAATAACAAGCCTCTGGATAAAGTATGGCACATTTCATTATTATGTATTATACACCTTTAAAAGATTCATCAGATCATTAATCTCCTCAGCAATCTGCTTACCATTATCAGTGTCCTTTACGAACACGCGCTGCTTTTCCACATAGACAACCTGCGACTCAGATTCAATATCCCTGTTACTGTTAATCGCCATATTAATGCTCATAAATGGATGATGCTCTTTTATCTTCATTCCATGAGAATTATAGATAAGTGTATATCCAGCTATTCCTGTAGCGTCATGATATCCTTCGCAGAAACCGCCGTCTATAACAATCAGTTTTCCATTAGCCCTGACTGGATGCTGCCCTTCCTTCGTCCTCACAGGAGTATGCCCATTAATAATATGCGCATTCTCATTATAGAGATTAAACTCCCTTAAAATCATCTTGCAGACTCTTTCATTCTCATAATAGATATAATATGGATTTTTGTCTTCTTTAATCGCATCGTTATAATCAGCATTTTTCTCTTTGTCCAGGAAAGTCCGTTCAAATGTTTTAATACACCTTCCAGTCACTGGCGATAATATATTGCTCCATAAAAACCACATAAAATCTACTGCATCTGAATCACCGGTTCTTGCCTGTCTCACCATTGACTCGCAATAATCAAGATACTCACGTCCTGAATATGACTTATCATCCACAACAATTCCGTCAAACACCCCTTGTTCATCAAGTGGCACACAGCCATGGAACAGAAGATTTCCATTATGAATCTTATAAATGTTTCCTTTATCATATAGAAAATTAATATGCCTCTCAAGCACTGTGCTGTTGATGAAATCTGCTCTGAATCTTCCCATCAGGAACATTTCTTCCATAGTCAGCTCATAAGGATTATTCATGTCAATTGTCGGAAACTCAGTAGTGTTAAGAAAATATTCGTTATCACCGATTCTCACAACGCCCTTATCCAGATCCATCTTGTCTAACAGAAGTCTTCCTTCCATTCTATATTCTGGATGTCTTTTAATAAGCTGCCCCTCTAACTTGAATAATATTACGGAAATAGCCTTATATACTGCATCATCAACATTTTTATCTGAATACGTCTTAACTGCAAACTGCAGAAGGAACCTAAGGCTTATTCCATAGCCATTCTCAAGTATTGACATAGTCTTGTATTTAATATTATTTCTGACAACAAGCGCCATACACACCGGGTTGCCACAAAACGCGCCCATCCACAGTATGTCATGGTTTCCCCACTGGATATCAACACTGTGATGTTCCATCAGCAGGTCTAAAATCTTATCTGCATGTGAACCTCTGTCATATATATCGCCCAATATATGAAGATGGTCCACAGCCAGTCTCTTAATCAGGTCAGTAAGCGCAATAAGAAACTCGTCTCCATTGTGAAGACTGAGAATAGTCTCCATAATCTGTCTATGGTACACACTTCTGTTATCATCCTCATCCTTCTGCGCATGTATAAGCTCATCAATAACATATGCAAAATCCACTGGCATTGCCTTTCTCACCTTGGATCTTGTGTATTTAGACGACAGCAGCTTTGCAATCTGAATCAGCTGACCAAGTACATTTCTGTACCATTCATCAGTCACCTTATTTTCCTCCATAAGAATCGAAAGCTTCTCCCTTGGATAATATATCAGTGTACACAACTCCTGCTGTTCAAATACAGTAAGCTCATCTCCATACAGCATAGCTACCTTCTCTTTAATTACCCCCGAACAATTATTAATTATATGGTAAAATGCATCATATTCCCCATGGAGGTCACTCATAAAATGCTCTGTGCCCTTTGGCAGATTCATAATTGCATTCAGATTAATAAGTTCGCGGTAAACTGACTGCTTTGTGGGATATTTTTCTTTTAAAAGCTTTAGGTATTTATCGTATTCTTTCATGTGGACTCCTTAATTCTTAGAAAATATAACCTGGTCTCAGAATAAAAAAGAGAGGATGCACTTAAGATCCTCTCCACTTTTCAGATATTATCAGTATATTCTTTTATACTCAAAAGTCAAATATAACTACCTATTCTGTTCTTCTAAAAGTTTCTTTAATCTTTCTATCTCGGCATCTTTCTCCTTAGATGATGTCTTAAGAGCTTCATTCTCTGCTGACAATTTGTCTTTCTGTGCAGACAATTTGTCTTTCGTTGTACTGCGATCTGTCATAATCGTATTCCGTTACTTCGGTACACCCTTTTCTGATATCAGAATATCGGTATTTCTTAAAGGTGTCAAGGCTTACAAATTCTATTCCGTCATCTTTATGTCGTAATCGGTTAGCAAATCTCTCTCAACCCATAGATTCTTCCATTGGAATATGCATAACTTTCTACTATCCCCTGTCCCCCTATGGGAACATTCAAATTATAATCAATATACATATAACGTTGTCCGCTTATTGTCCCTATATGCTCTATTCTGATATTGCTTATTCTAAATATTTCTGTTTTCATGCAGTAACTTTTATTTCCATATGAAAAGAACATCAGTATTTCATCTATATTACCAAGCTTTGCAAAAGAAATCTGCATAACAACATCATCCTGCAATTCTCCATGCTCTTCTAAATATTCTTTGTCTATATAGTTATACAGATTGTAACCTTGACTATGTTTAGGAAATACTAATATTAATTTAAATGTTCCTTGTGAACCTTTGCCATATATCAAAATAGTCTTTTTATTTATTGATGAAAAAGATTGGAATTCAACATTCTGATTGCTACACTCATATATTTCCTTTCCAATGTGAAATTCTTCAATTATATCCCCTCTAAGAAGCAAATCCTCTTCATACCTGTTATTCTTTATATCCTCTTTTATCCACCCCAGCTGCGGATATTCCTCTATCTGTTTATTCATGCCAAAATGTACTATTCCCGATAATTCATCCTTATCGTTATAGTATTTACAAAGTCTGCCGTTTTCAACTTCCGAAACAAAGGATAAATACAAATGTTTTCTTTCTCCCTTTTCCTTGCAGCTAATTCCACTCTTATCTTTTTTTATAATCGCAAGTATTGGGATTTTCTTTTCCAATGCATATTCATATTCCATATATGTGTAACTTTTATTAGTTTCTTTATCTATACTTCCTAAATATCCGCCCAAAATCAGTATATAATATGAGCTTTCATCTATCATCTCTTTTATATATTCCATCTGAGGTTTATCCAATGCTGGAAATTCTTCCATTCCTGCCGGAAAATGCTTCATCTCCAGAATTGCTTTTTTTACAATTAAACGTTCCTCTATTAAATCTTTATATGTCGAGCTGACAAATATTTGATATCTTTTTTTCATAATTTTCCTATAGATTTACCCCATCTAAATATGTTATTAGAACATTGTATGCCGTATCCTATGCAAAATGAAAAATTCATAAAATACAAAAATTAATTTTCTTATATCTGTTGGATAAAATTCCGTACTTTGCTTTTAATATCACGTTCATATTGCGCATATACAGGAATAATTCCATTTTCTATTGTAGAAGCTGAATATGTATAATCATACCATCTTTCTGGTTTATCAGCTTGTGCCAACAATTCCGGTAACAAACTCGTATTTTGTAAAATCATACTTTCAACAGATCTAAGTGGTAACACCTTTATATGGCTACTAATATAATTCTTATCTTTTTCAGACAGATTCTCCTTTTCTTGAAGAATAGAAAATGACTTATCATAAACTTTTTTTCTAGAAACAACTGCATCCTCTAACACAACAACTATACCGAATATATTGTTTTTAGAATAATATTTATCCAATTCAAATAAACCTCGCAAATGATTTTTTATCTGATTATAAATTTGGATTACATCTTCTGCATATATTCTAATATCTTTATCAATCTCATTACTGTCAAATTTTCTCAGTTTTAAACTCGGTGTAAATGCCTTTGAATCATAAAAAATCACCTTATCATCTTCCGCAGCAATTACATCTGATGTTAATATTCTATTTTTCCCTTCTTGATATGACAGCTCATGTGATATCCATGTAACAGTATTAAGTTGAGATACAATATCATAAAGATAATTTTCTATTACTTCTTTTCCAATGGCTCTCCGTAATCTATCATCTTTAAATGTTACTCGATTTAGCATGGATTCAGTCACTGCATTTATTACAAGGTACGGCGATGGAACATACAAGAAATCTTTTTCAGATATAATCGGATATTGATACTGAATTTTCAACCCATAATACTGATTTATAACATTACCATCATATAATAAATTCAATTTCTTCTTATACTCTCCTTTTTCTATAGAAAGTAATTGAACTACACTTTTACAAGAAAATATTTTTG
>NZ_QSEK01000012.1 GCF_003464165.1 Eubacterium sp. AM49-13BH
AATGCTCACAGATATCCTTTAATTATAAAAGGGGCATACGTTAAAATAGGACTAAATCAAGAGAAACCTTATAAAACAAGGGTCTTGAATGATTTAAGTCCTATTTTTTCATATCAATTTTGAGGTAAGAGGACTCAATACTATAATTGAAATTGAACGTTTACATGGTGTAAAATGAAAGAAAACAGATAAAGGAGATTTGAATTATATGAATTATATTACATTAAATAATGGAGTTAAAATTCCACAGATAGGTCTTGGTGTTTTTAGAACACCAGACGGAGCTGATACAGCTAATGCAGTAAAATGGGCGATTGAGGCTGGATACAGACATATTGATACAGCTAAGGTTTACGGCAATGAAAAAAGCGTAGGCGAAGGCATACGTATGAGTGGCATTGACAGAAGGGATATATTTGTTACAACTAAGCTTTGGAATGAGGATATTAGACAGGGAAGAACTAAAGAAGCATTTTTACAGAGCTTGGAAGACATGGGACTTGATTACATAGACTTGTATCTTATTCACTGGCCAGCTAACGGTTATGAGAAGGCGTGGGCAGATATGGAGGACTTGTACAAGGCTGGCAAAATCAAGGCAATCGGTGTAAGTAACTTCAATGTTCATCATCTTGAGACTCTCAGTGAAAACTGGACAGTTGTACCAGCGGTTAACCAGATTGAGATTCATCCTTATTACGCTAATATTGAAAATGTTGAATATGCTAAGAAGAATGGTATTGCAATAGAAGCCTACAGCCCACTTGGAGGCAACGGAGCAGGAACACTTGAAAATGAGGTGATTATTGCACTGGCTGACAAGTATGGTAAGACACCTGCACAGATTGTTTTAAGATGGGAGCTTCAGAGAGGAATAATTGTACTTCCAAAGTCAACGCATCAGGAAAGAATTATTTCTAATTTTGACGTGTTTGATTTTGAATTGTCTGAGGATGATATGAACGCCATAAATAAGCTTAACAAGAACGAAAAACACGGTTCTGACCCAGAAACATTTAATTTTTAAGAGGAACTTGACTTTTGAATCGGTTTCACAAATCGAAACACAGCACAAAGCACCGAATATGGATAAACGGGTAAAAATATATTAAAATTCGGCGTGATTACGGTTGATTAATGTTTGTAATAGGTGTATTCTATATATAGAATAAGTACAGAGGCGGTAGATATAATAATTATCTACCTCATACCCAATCGGATAAATATGATAGATGTTATAATGTGAAAAGATAAATGCGAAACATGCGCTATACTAGCAAAAGTTGTTAATTATATAAAGGTGGGAGAAATTTGACAAAAAGTAAAAAGACAAAAATACATAAAAAGGTAGATGGTCAGCTTTTACAAGAGTATTGTTGAGCAGGACAGGGCATCCGTTGTTATATGCAATCTTAAACATGAGATTATCTACATGAATCCGGCAGCTGTTACCAGCTATGCGAAGCGAGGCGGCGACAAACTTATCGGAAGAAGCCTGTTAGACTGCCATAATCCGGAATCAAGAGATAAAATACAGCAGGTAGTGGACTGGTTTGCAGCAGATGAAAGCCATAATATCGTTTATACTTTTCATAATGAGAAACAGAATAAAGATGTTTACATGGTGGCACTCAGAGATGAGAGTAAGCTGATAGGATATTATGAGAAACATGAATATCGAAATTCAGAAACCATGAAACCATACGATTTGTGGTGATGATATGACGAAGGATGAATGGTATAAGCAGTTGTTTGATAGATTGGATAATTCCAAGTTCCGAAGCAGTTTTCATCTGAAGCAGAAAGATATTGATTACATAAATGAAAAAGGTTGCGGTCGTCCAGTGGACGACCCTGCGTAGCAGGAGCAACGACCGAGTCTGGAGACGAGACCTTGATACAATAAGACAACATGCTAAGGACTTTATTGCAAAGAGAGAAGCTCCGGCATATATAGCAAATGATGGCAAGCAGACACCAATGCGTGGTTATCCGGCATTTATTGCTCAGCACGCAACAGCTACATGCTGTAGGGAGTGCATCCGAAAGTGGCATAAAATGCAGCCCGGCAAGGAACTAAGTCAGGTGCAGCAGGATTATCTTGTAGATGTAATTATGACATGGATTCAACGAGAAATGGAGAGGCAGGTACATAAATCATGAGTTTGAAAAATGTATTGATTATTGTTGATAACATTGACGAATCAATTGATTTTTATGAAGAACTGTTTGGACTGCGTGTGATTACAAGGCTGGAAGGCAATGTGATAATGTCTGAGGGGCTTGTGTTGCAGGATGTAGATGTATGGTATGATAGTACCCAAATACATACAATTCCACATAACAATATGACAGAACTTTATTTTGAAGATAATGATATAGAAGGTATTATTGAAAAACTGGAGTCTGGCAAGTATGTTGTAAGTTATGTTACGGAATTAACGGAACTTGAAGGTGGATAGAAACTTGTAAGATTCTATGATCCGTCAGGAAATCTTATAGAAGTACGAACACCAATTAACTATAACTGATATGAAATGGATTTAAGGAGAAAATGCAGATATTTGTAGATGCAGATGCGTGTCCGGTAGTGGATATTGTCGAGACAATAGCAGAGAAATACAATATTTCCACCACATTGCTGTGTGATACAAATCACATTTTGTATTCTGATTACAGCGATGTGATTGTTGTAGGTGCAGGAGCAGATACAGTAGATTATAAACTGATCAGCATTTGTCATAAAGGGGATGTAGTGGTGTCGCAGGATTATGGCGTTGCTGCAATGGCACTTGGTAAGGGTGCCTATGCAATTCATCAGTCCGGCAAGTGGTACACGGATGAAAATATTGACAGGATGCTTATGGAAAGACACCTTAATAAGAAAGCAAGACGAGGTTCGGCTAAGAATCATATAAAAGGACCTAAGAAGCGGACAAATGAAGATGATGAGCGTTTTGCACAGTCATTTGAGAAGCTTGTGCTGATGGCACAGGCGAAGGAAGGTGAGCAAAATGGGACTGTTTAAGAAGAAAGGTGTAATACAGTCATATGATAAGCAAAACAAAAAGCCTGTGATTAAAGCGAGCATTTGCAATGGCGAGCAGGTAGCAGGCTTTAAGGATATACATACAGGTAAGGTAGAAGAGGTAATGCTGATGAAAAGTCCAGCAGATCTCGAACATTTTAAGGCTATGTATGGAATAGATGAAGAGATAGCAAAGGAATACTGATTATGAATATACAGATATTTGGAACTAAGAAATGTAATGATACTAAGAAGGCGGAGCGTTTCTTCAAAGAGCGTGGCATCAAGTACCAGTTTATAGATATGAAAGAAAAAGGCATGAGTAAAGGTGAATTTAATTCAGTAGCTCAGGCAAATGGGGGATTAGAAAATATGGTTAACTGGGATGGAAAAGATAAAGACCTGCTTGCACTCATTAAATATACTGCTGATGAAGACAAGCTGGAAAAGGTGCTTGAGAATCCACAGGTAATCAAAACTCCTGTAGTAAGAAACGGAAAGCAGTCTACACTTGGATATCAGCCGGATGTTTGGAAAGGATGGAACTAATGGTAAAGAAAATAGTAAAAGATCCATTATTTCTTGCACAGAAATCGGTGGATGCGACAGAAGTAGATAAGCAGGTGGTAACAGATTTGCTAGACACACTGCGAGCCAATCTTGACCATTGTGTTGGAATGGCTGCAAATATGATAGGTGTTAAGAAGAATATTATTGTTGTGGCAGCAGGACCATTTCAGTTTGCAATGATTAATCCAGTGATTACAAAGAAGTCAGGAGCATATCAGACAGAGGAAGGATGTCTTTCATTGGAAGGTGTCCGTCCATGCAAAAGATATCAGGAGATTGAGGTGGATTACCTTGACCAGAGCTTTAAAAAGCAGCATGGGAAATATTCCGGCTGGACGGCACAGATAATTCAGCATGAGATTGATCATTGTAATGGTATTGTGATATAAAATGCTGTCTATGGGGCAGGCAACGCTGCAGGAATTATATCAGATTTGTGAAGAGCAAGGCATAAAGCTTCGTAGTGTAGAAGATCTGAATGATAAGGAACATGGAGTCAGATTTGATGACTTCCTATGTATGGATGCATTTAGAATGGGGATAAAATGCAAAGATTATTTGAGAAGATATAGTCTTGAGGAACTTGAAAAGTTAAATAAAAGAAAGCTACGAAAAATCTGATTATAAAATCGAAGTTTGGAGAAATAGACTATTGAGAACATACGAGAATAAAGATGAACTTAAAAAAGAGATAAATAAAAGCTTTGCAAAGTATATTATTGAATTTAATGATATTCCAGAATCTTTAAAGGATAAGAGGGTTGATGAAGTTGACCGAACTCCGGCAGAAAATCTCGCTTACCAAGTTGGATGGACAACGCTCGTCCTTAAATGGGAAGCAGATGAAAGAAAATGTCTTCATGTCAAAACTCCTTCAGATGATTTTAAATGGAATCAGCTTGGTGAATTATATCAATGGTTCACAGATACATATGCGTATCTGTCACTGCAGGAGTTGAAAGATATGTTGAATGATAATATTAATTCTATTTATGCAATGATCGATTCGCTAAGTGAGGAAGAATTATTTAAACCACATATGAGAAAATGGGCTGACGAAGCAACTAAGACAGCTGTCTGGGAAGTATATAAGTTCATACATGTTAACACAGTTGCTCCATTCGGAACATTTAGAACTAAGATTAGAAAATGGAAAAAAATTGCACTATAACTCAGAAGTTGTATTATTGAATAAAATGGAGATTTTGATATGAAAAACAAGGCAAACAAGGGTTATTGGCAACGACTTGCAAAAATATATGCACCTTTGATGGAGTCAGATAAGAAATTTTATAATGCAATCTGCGGATATATTAAAGATTATCTCAAATCTGATATGAATGTATTAGAATTAGCTTGTGGAACAGGGCAGCTATCTTTCCCATTGTCTGATTGTACTAATAGCTGGACGGCAACCGATTTTTCGGAAAATATGATTAAGCAAGCGAAAAGGAGAGGTACAACAGAAAAACTTAGTTTTTGCGTAGCCGATGCAACGGCACTTTCATATGAGAATGAAAATTTTGATTGTGTAGTAATTTCAAATGCACTGCATATTATGCCAGAGCCTGAAAAAGCAATGCAGGAAATTCGTAGAGTATTAAAAAAAGACGGTATTTTGTACGCACCAACCTTCTTATGGGCAGAGAAAAAATCAAGTGGTTTACGAAAGCGATTAATGTCTATTACAGGATTTAAAGCATACAAAGAATGGAACAAGGAAAATTTTTGTGAGTTTATTACGGATTATGGCTTTACAGTCGTCAAAGTGAATTTAGTGGATGGCGGTTTAGCTCCTGTTGGAGTCTTGATTGCAAAAAAAACTAATTATTAAATTCCAATTTCATTAGACAGTGTATGATTTTTAATTTCATTAGACCGTGGAATCAGGATATTTGATCAGTTCGTATAATTTACTGCCGTTTTTGCAGGTACGGACGCCTGCCAGTTCCATGCCAAGATGTCTGTATTTATCACTTTTCAGTTTGGCATCGGTATCCAGTACGACTGGGAGTCCCAGTCTGTTGCCCTCGGCAAACGCAAGCTCCAGCGCTTTCCTCATATAGCCTTGCCCTTGGTATTCTTCCCGCACACATACCAATCCGACAAACAGGTATTTTTGTTTTTTCTTTTTCAGTTTCTTTTCAATTGAAGATGTTCCACCGCTTCCGAGAATGCTGAGCATCCGTACCACTTCACCAAAGGATGATCCTGCAAACATCCCTTTTATCAGCTTTTGACCTGCCTTCAGTCCCACTTTTTCATCACAGCGCTTATAGGCAATAAATGCTTCCTGCTGCGGACCGGTTGTATAAAGCATACCTGCCTGCAGTACCATTTCCACATATCCGTTGATATAACTGACGACTGCGTCTTTGCTGCTGTATGCGGAAACAAGCCCCTTCTCGCCCTGAGCATATTCATAATAACCGAATGCATGCCCGATCGCATTGATATCTTTTTCTGATAATGTTTCAACCTTCATGATTTTCCGCTCACATCTTTTTCATATATCGTTACTCTATAGTGGCTCAGTTGTCAAGACAAAAATCTAAGATTTTTATAATGAACTGATATTGTGGATAAGTTACAAGGGAACATGCGGAAACGGAGCGTGAAAAATATGAATAGCGGACAGTTCGCCTTAATAAAGAAAGATATTCGTGGTATTACATCAAATAAGCAGATTTTCGCAGTTCTTCTTATCGTGCTGCTTGTGCTAACTATTGTTCTGCCGTCGATTTTTGTGCTTGTTCTGACACAGGCACCCGATGCTGCTTCGGATTTTCAAAAACTGCTGGATATGCTACTTGTTGCAGATGGGGAGTACAGTCAGCAGCAGAGAATATTGGGACTTATATTGAATAACATTATGCCGCCCTTTTTTCTGATTGTTCCCATCATGGCATCCTCTGTTATGGCAGCAAGCTCCTTTGTGGGAGAAAAAGAAAAGCATACCTTAGAAACATTGCTTTATTCGCCGCTGTCCCTGCGACAACTGTTCCAATCCAAAATACTGGCTGGATTTTCTGTTGGGATGATGGTTTCCTATATCTCGTTTGCTGCCATGCTGTTGGTTGTAGAGGTGGAAGTCTTCTTTCTGACCGGCAATCTGATTATCCCAGGTATAAGCTGGCTGATCATTATGCTTCTGATTGCTCCGACATTCTCGCTTGTTGCGATTGCTGTGACAGTGCGTAGTTCTGCAAAGGCTAAAGCCATCGAAGAAGCACAGCAGCGGGCTGTATTTCTGATTTTCCCAATCCTCGCACTGGTTATTGGACAATTTACTGGCATCCTTTTGATCAATCTGTGGCTTCTTTTGGGATTGGGTGCCGTCTTGGCGGTGCTTGATGTGTTGCTTATGAGGGGTGCTGCCGGAAACTTCACCTATGAGAAATTGCTGAAATAAAGGGCTATATTATACAGAATTCTTCCAAGAGGCTATCGTGTATGGGCATCTCCAGCAGAACTTTATGATGCGATGATTTATGTTTCGGATGCTCATCCGATAGAAGTGATAGAAGATTAGAAAAAGATTGACAAGTTACCGTTTGGTTACTATAATGTAAGTTACCAAATGGTAACTTACAGAAGAATGGAGGTAAGATAAGTATATGAGAGAATTTATTATGGCAGCAATGTCATTTGTAACATTTGGAATTGTGTTAGCAATTGTCTGTGTATATCATAATTGGAAAGGGCAGAAGAAAGCACAGGGGGAGGATTAGAAGATGAAGTGTTCAAAATGTGGTAAAGAAATGAGAAAAGGATATTTATTCAGCAGTAAGGACGGAGCTTTCAGCTTTGCAAATGAAGTACCTGGAGTTTTTGAGAATGCAAAAAATGCAGAGGGTTTTGTAGAAATAACAAAACTCAAACCAAGTCACAGGACAAGAGTGGAAGCGAACTGCTGTGAAGAATGCAGAATGATAGTGATTAATTACTAAGAGTGACAGACGCCAGACGCTAAGACGCAGAGCAGCACTTTTATTGCCTACGTCTTTTGTGATTATATTAGGAAAGAGAGGAACAACAGGCAGTGAGTAATATTGTTGTTTTATCAGGAAGCAAAAGCACTTATTGACAGACTACATACACCTATGCGTAATGAGTTTAAGCTTAAAAAGCTTGCACTGATATTAGTTGGTGCAGCAACATTACCAGAGTTGTTTGATGCAATTAAGGTGCAGTATCGACTTGTATTAAATTATTTCAAGCTGGAAGATGCGGGAACAGTATTTGTGAGAGGCGCAAAAGATAAGGGCGATGTGAAAAATACAGATGGCTTGGAAAAAGCATATCAATTAGGAACTGCTATTTAATTATGGAATACATGTTGGACAATTTGTGAACGGATTACAGGCGTATTTTAATATAATGGATTAACATAATTGAGGAAATGATGATGAGTAAAAGAACAAGGCAATATATAGGCATTCTATTTGCAATAATAGTTTATTACATAGTGCATGAAGGTGCACACTTGATCGTGGCGCTCGCATTACATGCATTTAAGAAAATTAACTTTATGGGTATTGGAATACAGATTGATATATATCGTGACAGATTAACAGATATGCAACTGGGAATATTTTGTATTGCCGGAGTGACAGCAACATTAATTACTGCTTATGCATTGGTATACTTTAAGGATAAAATTTGTGAAATAAAGAATAAGCTTGTGAAAGCTATTTTTTATATGGAGTAATTGGAGAAGAAGGTCCCAGATTTGTTTACAGAGGAAAAGAAAATGAACGATAATCTGGAAACATAATTGAATTGGAGGAAATTAGTGATGAACAGGGATGGCATTAACAAAACAATATTCTGGTTATTGTTATACATATTCTTGTATTCTGCATGTACTGTAATCGCAAATCTATATTTGCCAAATTTATTATTGATTACTGTAGGAGTTAGTGGAATAATCTACATAATATTCAATCTGTTTTTCATTCCATATAAGAGAGAAAAACTGTTTGTCAATGGGATTTTTGGAGCTTTGGCTGTTATGTTTATTGGAATATGGCTTGGAAAACAGCTTGATCTTGAGAGTACGATATCTATCGGAGCTGTTGTGACTACGATGGATATTATCAGTTTTACAAAAATTGGAAAAAGAACTGTTAATGCAAAAGCTATGTCAAATAAAACTGTAGCAGCAAAGTTGTTTGTATATGGATTGGAAAAGAATGGTATGCTCATACCGACTTGTGGGTTTGGAGATTATTTGTATTATGCTATGTGGATTTCAGGAACGCATGTATTAAGTTCGTCTGGAATATCTTATGTATTTGTAGCGTTTATGGTATGTGTTGGAACAATAATACAGTCAATTACCGTAAAATCACTTTCAAAAAAAGATGGATTTAAGGGATTCCCAGGCACAGTATTTCCTTTTTTATGTACGGTATTGGCATATTTTGTATTGTACTATCAGGTTTTATAAATTTATTTGATATGGAGGGGAAGAAGAATGGCGCAACAGGAAATAAATCCGCAGGTACAACAAGAGCAAAGGCATTTGAATTGTGGATGAATGCACCAAACCCAATGGTGACTTTTTTAAGAAAATTGATGTGACAAATCTGGTATATATTAGCAGAAAACACAAAATGAAGTTTAATATGTTGTTATGTTGGTGCATTGGCAGGGCTGCTTTGTATGGTATTACAGGAAATGCCTTTGATAAGAGATTGCAGGAGCTGGTCGAGATTTTGAATTTTGACGAGTTTTTAAACAGACCTGTAGGTAAGCTGTCGGGAGGTCAGAGAAGAAGAATTGACATTGCCCGTGCATTATTGCACAGACCGAAGATTTTGATTCTTGACAAAGGAAGTATTGCAGCGGAAGGTACACCATTTGAACTTAAAAATGATTATGTACAGGATATCGTGTCTGTTTATGGTATTTCCGAAGATGAAATAAAGTCATTGAACAGAGAATATAAAAAAATACGTGATGGATATCAGTTAAAAGTAAGAAATACGAAGGAAGCAACAAGACTTATTGTAGAGCATTGATGAGAACAGTATTGGCATTAATGAACAGGAACAGGAAACTATTTTTTAAAGATAAAAGTATGTTGTTTACATCGATGATCACACCAGTTATTCTGATTGTTCTGTATGCTACATTTCTTGTAAAGGTTTTCAAAGATTCTTTTACAGCGGCGATTCCGGATATGATTACGATTTCGGATAAGCTCATCAATGGAACCGTGGCGGCACAGCTGACAGCATCACTTATGGCAGTAAGCTGTATTACTGTAACATTTTGTGTAAATCTGACTATGGTGCAGGACAAGGCAAATGGAACAAGGAAGGATTTTAATGTTTCGCCTGTCAGCAAGGGAAAAATATATTTGGGATATTTTCTGTCAACAGTAGCTAATTCATTGATGGTCAATGGACTTGCGTTTGTATTATGTCTGGGATATCTGCTTAAAATGGGTTGGTATATGAATGCAGCAGACGTATTATGGGTTTTATTTGATATGATATTGCTCGTCCTGTTTGGAAGTACGCTTTCAAGTATCATTAGCTTTCCATTGACAACACAGGGACAGCTTTCGGCTGTGGGTACAATTGTCAGTGCAGGATATGGTTTTATATGTGGTGCTTATATGCCGATTTCAAATGATAGGAGACACTCTTGATTGCAATTCGGTATTTCATGGAAATGTGGTGAGTATAAATCAGATGATTGGCATTATGATGGGAAGTATAGCTGTATTTGGAATTATTTACTATGTGGTTACATTGCTGCCAGATGGTGAAGGCAGACGATAACCGTTACAAGCACTCCGATTTGGTTGCATTACAGTGGGGAAGGAGGAGAAAACACATGAATAAAGAAATGGCCGTAAATGGGAAAAGCTATACAATAATTAAATTGCTAGGAAAGGGTAAAGGTGGATATTCGTATTTGGTAGAGTCTGGGAATAACAGGTATGTTTTGAAGCAGATACATCATGAACCTTGTGATTATTATCAGTTCGGAAACAAGCTTGAGGCAGAAATCAGGGATTACAAAAAATTAAAAGAAATCGGAATAAAGATGCCTGCCATGCTTGAAACAGATGTGAAAAATGAACGCATCTTGAAGGAATTTATTGATGGTGACACTATTTATCAGTTGGTTTTAGAAGACAAGATGAAAACTGACTATATTGAGCAATTGCATAAAATGTGTGCATTGTTATATGCTGCCAATACAAATATTGATTATTTTCCAACGAATTTTGTTGTACATAATGAAGAAATATATTATGTGGATTTCGAGTGCAACGATTACATGGAAGAATGGAATTTTGAAAACTGGGGTGTAAAATACTGGTCAAAGACACCGGAATTTTTGCAGTATGTGAAAGAACATTCATGATACGTCTATATGAAACGGATGTGTTTTATAAAATTGGAAGTTGAAGGAGAAATTTATGCAATGAAAGAGAAAATATCTACCAACAAAATATTGGCTTCGACATCACTTGTGTTTGGCATACTCTCATTATTTTCATTTGTGCTTTACTTTTACAGCGCAAATCATGCACCGTATACCTATATTGATGTCATATTTTGGGGACCATTATGCTCGTTTATTGGTATCGTGATTTCTATTATTACACGAAAGACTCGAAAAATATATCCTGCGCTATGGATATCAGGGATTATTAGTTGCATGCTTGGTTTTATTGTATGTATGTTTGTTTTTAGTATGTTGATAGTGCTAATGGCAGCTAAATAGTTATTAAAATCACGAGATATTTCTCTGTATCAATTGATGATTTGTTATCCGGAGAACAATTGATTTTAATAGCAGAAAAAGAAAACAAATCAAATCTCAATAGTGTATGCGATTTGCTGTTTTGTTTTTGGCTATGGCGAAAGAGCCGTATGCGATAACCGTAACATTCCTGTTATTGCTTATCAAAGGCATTTTGCTTTATAAGCAAGCTAAGGCAGGTTGAGAAGTTTGTAAGATCTCTTTCTATTACCATTCCGGCAAAATATGAGGATGAGATCTACAAATTATATCCAACAGATATATATTAAAAGGTAACTTAATGACAGATTTAAATTAGGAGATAGACATGGAAAGCAAGGAAAAGAACACAAAGGAAAAAATATTGGAAGAAGCCTTGAAGTTATTTGCACAGAGTGGATATATGGGAACATCCATGAATGATATTGCTTCAAAACTTGGAGTAACAAAGGCTGCATTGTATAAGCATTATAAAAGCAAGCAGGAGATATTGGACAGTATTATTGAAAAAATGAATGAATTGGATATTGAGAGAGTAAAGCTGTATGAAATGCCGGAGGGTGATTTGGAAAAGGTTACAGCCGAGTATAAAGAAACGGCATTTGATAAGATTAAGCAGTTCACAAAGGTGCAGTTCCTTCATTGGACAGAGGAAGAGTTTTCAAGCTGTTTTCGTAAGATGCTGACATTGGAACAGTACAGAGAGCCACAGATGGCACAGCTATATCAGAATTATCTTGCAAGCGGACCATTAGCTTATATGGAAGCTTTGTTTTCAGGAATGCTGGGTGATGCAGAAAAAGCCAGACAGACAGCACTTGATTTTTATGGACCTATATTTTTGCTTTACAGCATATATGATGGAGCAGAAAACAAAAGTCATGTGATAAAGTTACTGGAAGAGCATATGGATCACTTTTTACAGAAAATGCAGATAAGTTGAAAGGGTGAAGTGATTTGAATGATGAATCAGAACATCAGGAATGGATTCTTTGCCCAAAATGCGGAAATAAAACAAGATTGAAATTAAGGAAAGATACGGTATTAACAAATTTTCCTTTGTTTTGTCCAAAGTGTAAAGAAGAAAGCCTGATTGATGCAGAAAAATTTATAGTAAAGGAAGCCAGACGCTAAGACGCAGTGCAGATTGTAATATTACAGTTTTGCACTGCGTCATTTATATTATGGGAGGAGGAAAAAAGGATGAAACTCTATTTTGGAAATATGGTAACAACAGTTACTACACTTATGATTGTATCGCTGGTTGGGCTTGTTGGATACTCAATCGGTAACAGAAGCAACATTAATTTCTGGGGCAGAAGGAGCCTGATTGTTTTGGCATATGGTCTTGTTATATGCTGCTTTGCAGCCGCAAGAGACGGACTGGATAAAACAATTCAGTATACGATAGATGGAAGCTGTAATCCCGGAATATTTTCACTTGTGAGTGTTCCAAACATCGTCGGATGTGTCGGAGCTGCAATCATAATTATTGCAGCAATAGCAACACCAATTGCAAAGTCACAGCATATGCGTGAGATATGGTTTTATGTGATGTCCGGTGGAGTGATGCTAAAGATTGTAGTTATGGAGATTGCAAGAATTATACAGATGTTTTAGGAGTGTTTTCATGAGAGTAGAGACTGAAAGAATGGGAGGTGACATTACCGCAGAATATAAAGATGGGCAGTTATACATCATGGAACGAATAATAATGTAGAATGAAAGGAACAAAAAAGATATGAAGAATAAGTTATTTTTGATGATTATGGTAGTTATGGTATGTTCATTGACCGCATGTGGGCAGCAGGAAAACGGAAGTATGACTAATACCGGAAACAGTACAGAGCAGGTCGTTACGAGCGAAGATAATAGTGAGCTGGCAACAGCAGAAGATAATAATATGGAGCAAACAGAGACGAAGAAACAAAATCAATTACAGGATGTGAAGCCGTCATATAAAGAATTCAGAGGTGTATTAGATGAAATTGATTCGAATATTCAGCCGGGAACAGCCGGAAATGGAATGAATTCTATTAAAACTGCAACACATTTGCTTAACTGGGAAGTTGGAACCAGTATGACCACAGATAAGATTAAAAAAGAGACAGTATCATGGCTTTCTGATAAAGGAAACTCTGAACAGGTGGAATTTTCGAATAAGCTTGCATCTGTGTATGATGTATATCAGAAATTATTAGGTCCTAATGCAAAAGAATTACTTGAGCAGGCAGGCTGTGATGATGCGGCATATTCATGGAGCGATGCTCCGGTTGAAACAATTGAAGCAATTGTAGAGGTAGTACAGCTCCCGGATGAACCGTAAATGAAAAGTTTTGTTAATCCCCCATTTGAAATGGGAACCGAGGCAAAGCCGTAGCGTTACCTAGAGTGCTAGAAAATAAAACCTTGCGTGTTATAATGATATTGGTTTCGCAGACCATATCAAAACACAGGAGGTATCCAAATGGATAATCAAAGTATAACACACACACGCTGGAATTGCACATATCACATTGTTTTTATTCCAAAGTTTAGAAGAAAAATAATGTATGGTGAAACAAAGAGAGATTTAGTAGAAACAATCAAAAAATTGTGTGAGATGAAATAGGTAACACTAACAGATGGAAAAGTATGTATTGATCATGTACATATGTACATTGCAATTCCACCGAAACTATGTGTTTCAGAGTTTATGTCATATCTGAAGGGAAAAAGCACATTGATGTTGTTTGACCGACATCCGGAATATAGGAGCAAGTGGGAGATAGACATTTTTGGGCGAGAGGATATTACGTATCGACAGTAGGAAATGTGAATGAAGAAACGGTAAGAAAATACATACAGGAACAGGAAGAAAACGATAAGTAAGAAGATGGAAGGAAGTAATGAGCTTCCTTTAGGAAGCAACAAGTAATTATGGTGTTGCGAAACCCCGCCTTTGGTGGAACCAGTATAATACCCTGGAGGGGGCAAAATTAAACCCCCATTTGAAATAACTTTTTCCGCATTGAATATTAAGAGACTTGTTGGTGTACGTCTTTTGCTGTTTTATTATATTCTTTCAAAAAATGAAAGCTAATCTTTGAATAAATATTTTTTGAATTTAAGTGACGCTTGACACATTTTTCTCGTCTATTAGGGTGAAAGACCTTAATACAAGGGGAAGGAGGAGAAGCTTATGGATGATAAGCAGATATTAGATTTATATTGGGAGCGCTCCGAAGCTGCTATATCCGAAACTTCAAAAAAATACGGAAAGTATTGCAGATATATAGCCTCTAATATTCTTCACAATGACGAAGATAGCGAGGAATGTGTAAATGATACTTATTTAAGAGCTTGGAACAGCATACCGCCTAACCGTCCATCTGTCCTAAAAACTTTTTTGGGGAAGATTACTCGCAACTTATCTTTGGACAGGTACGAACTGCTCAATGCAAAGAAACGTAATGGCGGGCAAATGTCATTGATTTTTGATGAAATACAAGAGTGCATACCATCGTTGGATAGTACAGAAAACATTGTTGAAGAAATTGCTCTAACGGATATTCTCAACCGCTTTCTTTCTTCCCTGTCATTAGAACAGCGAAAAATCTTTATGAGAAGATATTGGTATTTATCGCCCATTAAAGAAATTGCAACGGAATATGGTATGAGTGAGAGCAAAATCAAGATGTCATTATTTCGTTCAAGGAACGAACTTAAAAAATTATTAGAGAAAGAAGGTATCTCTGTATGAAAGAAAAGAAACTTTTAAGGGCATTGGGAAATGTCGATAATCAGTATATTAAGGAGGCTGAACCTATGAAAAAAACAAGTAAAATTACTAATCGGCAAAAATGGGTGTCTGTTGCTGCTTGCTTCGTACTCGTTGTTGTGATTGGAGTGGGAGTTTTTCAAAGCAATCTGTTTGGTACAAAAAACGATATTGCCACGCTGGATGGTGGAGAAACAATTACTTTTGTTAAAAATGACTTATCACAATCTTCAATTAACTTAAATGTAACAACAAGACCTTTGAGCAATGCTGAGATTGAAATGCTTTTTGCAGACCTGCCTGTTACCGCAGATGCTTACTTTGATGCTGACAATCATAATATTCTGGGTTTTGAGGGAAAAATTAGTGATACAAGAATGGTAGTATCTAAACAGGGTGTAAATCTATTAGATACTATCATTGATGGAAATACAATCACTTCAAGTGTAGACGGCGTTGATATCGATGCAGGATATTTCGTAACAAAGTCAAATAGTCAAGGTATCAAAACCGTAATATATTATGCAACCTTTGATATGGGAGAGAACACTATTTACGTAGAGTATTCTGGCGTTGAAAATGAAAGTGAAACTGTAAAAAACAACTTGGTAGACACAATTTTGAAGTTGATTGAGAACGGTGCATTTGATTTGAGCCAAATCCAAGAATAATTTGCAAATTTCATATACTAAGAACTTGATGTAACGTCTATACCCTTAAAAATATTTGGCTTCGGTATGTCAATATCGCTATGTTATTATAATGTGTATGCAAATTTGTACGACAAGGCAAAGCTAACAGCATTGTATTATTCATTATCAGGAAGAGTGGCTATCAGGCTTGATGAACTGATTGGGGGCTAAGTTATGAACGACGACAATGAAAATGTGTTGATTATTGCATATAACTTGTTCTGCACCATACTAATACCAGCAGTAATAGTATTGATAGGAATTTGGTCTTTGGAGTCGGAGAGCGATTTCACACATGGACGAACAGGAGGATTGCCGATGGGGGCATTGACTGTATTCGTTCCAGAGGTTATATTTGGTTTGAAGTGGAAAATGAAAAGGGCGTTTACAATTTCATGCTGTATTGCGTGGTGTATCTTCCTTCTTAAGATGGCACATTATTTCTTTGCTGTGGTTACAAATGCATCAATTACATATTATGGAACGGTGTGCATTGTGCTATTTGGATTAATGTGGAGTATAGTCATGGAATTGAAGCAGGAATTAAAAGAATACATTTTGGAGTTTCCACAGGAATATTGGCTTGTTCCTTGTTCTAATAGTTCGAGATATAACAAGGTGTTTCGCTTTATATGGTTAGTAGGCGTCGTTTTAGGAACGATATTTTTATTAATGATTAAATGGGGGATGAGTCTTTGATAAAAGTTATATTTTATTTTTTGCTTGTAAGTATAGGAGCAGGTTTGGTGCAGATGAAAATACCGCTGTTTGGTCGTCATAGCAAGCGGTGGGAAGAACAAAATTATGCACAGCGGTTTGGCGGTATCTTTTTTCCGGCATTCATTGCGCTTGTAGTTATCTTTTTATTTAATGAGTATAAGACGGCTCAATTACCCACTTTGAATGAAGAAATGCTGATGAATGGAGCGGAGTATTGTTTGGTAACTGATCTGAATGAGATAGGAGATGCGGATTATGCTTATGAGATAAAAAGCGGAAGCTCACAAGAGGAGATTTGCGGAATTATATCAAGTATATGTATAGACTTAAAAGGGGAAGATGATTTGGTAAATGCCAGATATGAAAACGGAGAATATATTATCATCAGCAATGGCATAACAATAGGACGGGCCGTCATAAATGACAAAGCAACAATAGATTTATTGAAGATATACTTTTATAACCAATAAAATGAAACTGTTTGTAAATATGAAACGATATTAATCAATTCAGGAGGATTACATCATGGAACGAGTAGCTAAATTTTTAAAAGAAGCAGAGACATATTATTTGGCAACAGTAGAAGGCGACCAGCCAAGGGTAAGACCTTTTGGAACAGCACACATTTTTGAAGGAAAGTTGTATATTCAGACTGGCAAGGTAAAGGATGTTTCAAAGCAGATTCACGCAAACCCGAGGTAGAAATTTGTGCATTTAAAAATGGCGAGTGGCTTCGTGTAGCCGGAGAACTTGTAGAAGATGACAGAAGAGAAGCAAGACAGTCTATGCTTGATGCTTATCCATCTTTACAGAATATGTACTCAGCAGATGATGGAAATACCGAGGTATTCTATTTCAAGAATGCAACAGTCACATTCTCATCATTTACCCATGAACCGGAAATAGTGAAGTTTTAAAGGATAGCTGAAGATGGCAAAAAGTAAGAAAACTAAAATACATAAAAAGATTGATGGTCAGATTTTACAGATGAACAAACAATTTAGTAATCTAAAGATGAAGCAGAAGGATAAGATTACAGAATGGGTGTATGAAGAATACAAAAAGTATGTAACAGAGCATGATAAAGTACCTGATTTACTGGCAGATGAACAGATTGTTGAAGCTGTACTTGATAAGATAAATGAGGCACAAATCTGGATACCTGATGGAGAGATATACGATTATTATCGAAAAAAGAAACCACAACTTCAAAAGAGGCTGGATAATGAAAAGGTAATTAAGTTTAAATCCTATGTCAGCTTTTATAAGAGTATTGTTGATCAGGACAGGGCATCCGTTGTTATATGCAATCTCAAACATGAGATTATCTACATGAATCCGGCAGCTGTTACCAGCTATGCGAAGCGAGGCGGAGATAAACTTATTGGAAGAAGTTTGTTAGATTGTCATAGTCCGGAATCAAGAGATAAAATACAGCAGGTAGTGGACTGGTTTGCAGCAGATGAAAGCCATAATATCGTTTATACTTTTCATAATGAGAAACAGAATAAAGATGTTTACATGGTGGCACTCAGAGATGAGAGTAAGCTGATAGGATATTATGAGAAACATGAATATCGAAATTCAGAAACCATGAAACCATACAATTTGTGGTGATGATATGACGAAGGATGAATGGTATAGGCAGTTGTTATACTGATGGCAAAGTCAAAAGAAGGTGCTCAGAGTGGGATTCTTTAAGAAAAAGACAGTTATAAAGACATATGATAAAGAAAATAAGAAACCAGTAATCAAGGCAAGCATATGTAATGGTGAGCAGGTTGCAGGCTTTAAGGACATTCATACAGGTAAGATAGAGGAGGTTATGCTGATTAAAAATCAGGCAGACCTTGATGCGTTCAAGAAAATGTATGGAATATATGGAGAGATAGAGAAGGAATATTGATATGAGCATATTAGGAAATATACTTTGGTTTATATGTGGTGGATTGTTGAGTGGACTGTCGTGGGTTTTGGCAGGTCTGATATGTTGTATAACAATTATCGGAATTCCTTTCGGAAAGCAGTTTTTCAAAATTGCTAAATTGTCTCTGATGCCATTTGGGGCAGAGGTAATATAATAAACAGACAGGTAAGAAAGATGTATTTGATTAAGACAGTAAAAGGAGATATAACAAAAGTAACAGATGTGCAGGCAATTGTTAATGCAGCAAATAACTCTCTTCTTGGCGGAGGCGGTGTAGATGGTGCGATTCATAGAGCCGCAGGACCGGAACTTCTGGCTGAGTGTAGGACACTTCACGGATGCGTGACTGGAGAAGCAAAGATAACAAAAGCCTATAATTTACCATGCGATTATGTTATTCATACTGTAGGACCGATATGGAATGGAGGCAGAGATAGAGAAGAGGAGCTTCTTGCTAACTGCTATTTTAATTCTATGAAGCTGGCAATGGATAATGGAATCAGGTCTATTGCATTTCCTTCAATATCAACGGGAATATATAGTTTTCCTGTTGAGTTGGCAGCAAAGATTGCGGTACATACAGTAAACCGGTTCTTGCAGGATAATCCAGATTGTTTTGATCTGGTGGAATGGGTGCTATTTGATACTCATACTGAATCAGTGTATGAAGATGAGGTTGATAAGATATATTAAAAGATTAATCGGTTTAAGATTGGTTTAATAGGGTCAAATATAAAACTTCATGGACGAAGGAGGAAACAGAGATTGAGCTGTCTGACCTGGCAGTAAATGATATGGTTTCAATAACAATTGCAGGAGAAATTCAGGAAACATACCCGGCACGCATAATGAACGTGATAAAGGTGCAGCTGCTGGGGGAAAATTTACATTGACATATCCAGAAAAATACTTATAATAGACATATCGCATAAAAATGCGCGACAGTTCGTTTGTACCATCCTGTCGTTAAATAAAACCAGGGCTGCTAAGAAGACTTTTTATGTAATTTAGCCCTGTAGGTGTGTATACATTTACAGGGCTTTCTATATGTGCTCACAGTGGGTCACGTTCTTTTCTAAGCAATTCTGTTTTTATTCCCAATAAATTAGAGGAGAAACTAAAATGTATTATTTAAAAACCGAGAGCAGCTTTGATTCTGCACATTTTCTGAAGGGGTATGACGGAAAATGCAGGAATCTTCATGGTCACCGCTGGAGAGTTGTTGTTGAAATAGCAGCAGACCAGTTAAAGGATGAGGGTCAGACAAGAGGAATGCTTGTGGATTTTTCTGATTTAAAAAATGCTTTGAAGGATATCTGTGATGATTTTGACCACAGCCTGATTTATGAAAAAGGTTCTCTAAAAGGTGCGACAATTGCTGCATTACAGGCGGAGGAGTTTCGTATGATTGAAGTTGGCTTCAGACCTACTGCGGAGCATTTTTCAAAATATTTCTATGAGCTGATGAGTGCAAAAGGCTTTCCAATCCACAGAGTGGAAGTATACGAGACACCTAATAATGTAGCAGCATACGAAGAATAAAGGAAAGAAACTAATATGAAAGTTGTTGAGAAATTTATAAGTATTAATGGAGAGGGAAGAAGAGCCGGAGAATTGGCGGTGTTTATCAGATTCAAGGGTTGTAACCTGAATTGCTCCTACTGTGATACAAAGTGGGCCAATGAGCCAGCTTGTGATTACGAGGAGCTGTCACCAGATGAGATTTGTGAATATGTCAGTGAGACAGGCATTAAAAATGTGACGCTGACAGGGGGAGAGCCTCTATTACAGAAGGATATCAGGAGTCTAGTAGAAAAATTATTGAACAAATCGGACATTCGAGTAGAGATTGAAACTAATGGAGCGGTTGATATTGCTCCACTTGCCAATGCATTTTCAAAAGAAAAACTTAGCCTTACTATGGATTACAAGCTGCCATCCAGCGGCTGTGAGGAGAAAATGCTTCTCTCCAATATGGAAGCTCTAAGAAAGCAGGACACAGTCAAGTTCGTTTCGGGCAGCATTAATGATTTGGAATGTGCAGAGAAAATAATTGAAAAATTTCATCTGACAGAAAGATGCCAGGTATTCATAAGCTCAGTGTTTGGTTCAATTGAGCCAGTGGAAATCGTGAATTTCATGACCGGTAAAAGGATGAATGATTTGCGTCTTCAGATTCAGATGCACAAGGTAATCTGGAACCCAGAGGAAAGGGGCGTATAATGTGAAAATCCTAATATCAAAGATTTTTCACATGCAAATTTGTGCTTTCAGCCCAAAGTTTGCGGGGTGAAGCAAGAATGGAGATTATGATGATAGATACGAAAGCGATTGAGGAGCATATTAGAGGGATTCTTGTTGCATTGGGCGACGACCCGGAGAGAGAGGGCTTAAAGGATACACCAAAGCGAGTTGCGAAGATGTACGAGGAGGTCTTTCTTGGGATGAATTACTCCAATCACGAAATTGCGCAGATGTTTGATAAGACATTTGAGGATGAAATTGAGGAGCTTGATACTTCTAAGGTTGTAGTTATGAAGGACATCGACCTGTTTTCTTACTGCGAGCACCATATGGCACTTATGTATGATATGAAGGCGACAGTTGCGTACATTCCTAATGGGAAGGTTATAGGCTTATCAAAGATTGCAAGAATATGCGATATGGTTGGAAGAAGACTGCAGTTACAGGAAAGAATCGGTCAGGATATTGCGGACATTATGGCAGAGATAACAGGAAGCGAGGATGTTGCGGTGGTGCTTGAAGGATATCACAGCTGTGTGTCGGCAAGAGGAATTAAGAAAAACAACACGAGAACAATGACTGTAGAGTTAAGAGGAAGCTTTAAGGACGATGCAGCATTACAAATGTATCTAAGATAGGAGAGATGAGTTATGAAAGCATTAGTATTATCAAGCGGTGGCGTGGATTCCACTACGGCACTGGCATTGGCAGTGAGCCGATATGGAAAGGACAATGTAATTGCTCTGTCAGTTTCTTATGGACAGAAGCACGATAAAGAAATTCAGGCGGCAAAGGCTGTTTCTGCATTTTACGGAGTGGAGCAGTTATTCCTGGATCTGAGTAAGATTTTTCAATATAGCAACTGCTCTTTATTGCAGCAGTCTACAGAGGAAATTCCAGAGGAGAGCTATGCCAGGCAGATTGAAAAGACGGAGGGCGAAAAGCTGTAAGCACCTATGTGCCATTTCGAAATGGACTGTTTCTTTCATCGGCGGCAAGCATTGCACTAAGCAAGGACTGTAGCGTGATTCTTTATGGCGCACATGCAGATGATTCAGCCGGTTTTGCCTATCCAGACTGTTCACCGATGTTTAATGATGCTATGAATCAGGCGATTTTTGAGGGCTCAGGACATCAGTTAAAGGTGGAGGCGCCATTTGTGAATATGACTAAGGCGGAGGTGGTGAAGATGGGCTTAGAGCTTAACGCACCATACGAGCTTACATGGTCCTGCTATGAAGGAAAGGATGTGCCTTGCGGCAAATGTGGAACCTGTATCGACAGAGCGGCTGCATTTGCAGCAAATGGGGTAAGTGACCCTGCAATAAAATAAAAATTGGAGAAAGCTATGAGAGAAAAAGAGAATTTAACATTATTAGGCAACCAGCAGAACAATTACGAGACAGATTACAACCCTGGCCTGCTTGAAACATTTGTAAACAAACATCCAGAAAATGATTATTTCGTGAAGTTTAACTGCCCGGAATTCACAAGTCTCTGTCCAATTACAGGGCAGCCTGATTTCGCAAACATTATTATTTCGTATGTCCCAGGCGAGAGAATGGTGGAAAGCAAGAGCTTAAAGCTGTACCTGTTTTCATTCCGTAATCATGGGGATTTTCACGAGGACTGCGTGAACGTGATTATGAAGGATTTGATTAAGCTGATGGAGCCAAAGTATATTGAAGTGTGGGGCAAATTCACACCACGTGGTGGAATTTCCATTGATCCATACTGCAATTATGGAAAGCCAGGAACTAAGTGGGAAGATGTGGCATTCAACCGTATGGCAAATCATGATATGTATCCGGAGAAGGTGGATAATAGGTAAAATAACATTACTAAATTTCGTGCAATGCACAAAAACCAGAAGAGTGTTGTAAGGTAATAAAAGATTAAGCGATATTGTATGAATTTACTTTTATACAATATCGCTTTTATATGTTAGAAGAATCATCCGACGGAATTATTTATCCCAGTTAAATGAATAAGAAACAGCTTTTTTCCACATTCTGACTTTGGAATCACGCTCATTCTGGGTAATTTCAGGGTCAAATGTTCTGTCTACAGACCAGTTCTTTCTTATGTCATCGGTACTTTTCCAGTAACCAACTGAAAGTCCGGCAAGGTAAGCCGCACCCATGGCAGTTGTTTCAACACATACAGGTCTGTTTACAGGAGCACCGGATATATCAGCCTGCATCTGCATAAGAAGATTGTTAGCACTAGCTCCACCATCGACCTTAAGAGAAGAAAGTTCTATGCCTGAATCTGCTTTCATTGCAGTAAGAACATCGTTTACCTGATAAGCGATTGATTCAAGAGTGGCGCGTATAATGTGATATTTGTTGACACCACGGGTTATTCCTAAGATAGTACCTCTTGCGTACTGGTCCCAGTATGGCGCGCCAAGTCCTGTAAATGCGGGAACAACATAGCATCCATTGGTATCGGGAACCTTTCTTGCCATATATTCTGAATCCTGTGAAGAATCTATAAAATGCATTTCATCACGAAGCCACTGGATGGCAGCTCCGGCTACATATATTGAGCCTTCAAGGGCATAGTTCACTTTACCGTCAAGTCCCCATGCAATAGTAGTAACAAGACCATTCTTGGAAAAAATAGGTTTTTCTCCTGTATTCATAAGAAGAAAGCAGCCTGTCCCGTATGTATTCTTGGCCTCTCCTGCATCAAAACAAGTCTGTCCGAAAAGCGCAGCCTGCTGGTCGCCGGCAGCGCCTCCGATTGGAATAGGACAGCCGAAGAATTCAGCGGAGGTCTCACCGAATATACTGCTTGATGGGACTGCCTTTGGAAGCATGCATTTTGGAATATCAAGCTGGGCTAATATATCGTCATCCCATTCAAGCGTGTTAATATTAAAAAGCATTGTTCTTGATGCATTGGAATAATCTGTGGCATGAACCTGACCTTTAGTAAGTTTCCAGATTAACCATGTTTCAACTGTTCCAAAAAGAAGATCTCCTTTTTCGGCACGCTCACGGACACCTTTAACATTATCAAGAATCCATTTTAACTTGGTTCCAGAGAAATATGCATCAATAACAAGACCGGTTTTATTACGGATTGTTTCGGTAAGCCCTTTCTCTTTAAGAGAATCTGCGTATTCTGAAGTTCTTCTGCACTGCCACACAATAGCATTGTATACGGGTTCACCAGAATGTCTGTCCCATACAACTGTTGTTTCACGCTGGTTGGTTATTCCTATTGAGGCAATATCTGACGCATTAGCACCTACATTTGCAAGAGCCTGCCTGGCAACTTCCAGAATTGTTGACCAGATTTCATCTGCATCATGTTCGACCCAGCCGGGTTTTGGAAAATATTGTGTAAATTCTTTCTGTGCAATACTGCACATCTCACCACTTCTGTTGAAAAGAATACAGCGGTTGCTTGTTGTTCCGGCATCAAGAGCCATTATGTATTTTGCCATGTTAAAGTCTCCTTTATATAATTTTTTAAACATATCCGGTTGATAGTTATTTTATATTTAAATTATTGTTTTATCAATGTAATAATGATAAAATGAAAAAGGTATTTTGAGCAACGTGGGTTTATAAGATATTGAGGGTATAAAGGAGGCAGCTATGGTAGACATGAGCAGGTACAATAAGTTAAGGATTAACCCTGATAGATATAATTATGATCTGACTACAAATCTTCCATTAAGAAGAACTTTCTGGAGAATAGCTGATAAAACAGTACTTTTTGATAACAAAACATATTGCATACTGGCGATAGATATAGAGAATTTTCACCTTATTAATAAGTGGTATGGTCGTGAAACTGGTGATGAGCTTCTTATAGAGATTGGAGAAGCTCTTAAGAGTATAGATGCCGGGTATGGAACAATTTCCGGATATATGGGTGGAGATAATTTCTGTGTTATATTTGAAGAGAACGATGATGTGATTAATCTAATCAGAAAAAGAATATCAGGTATTGTTAACGGATACAGGGGGCATGATATTACAAGGGCATATTATGGTGCATATAAGACTGCAGATAAGGATATAACAACAGGAGAGATGTGTGATTATGCGTATGGTGCACTAGAGATAGCAAAACAGCGCCCTGATAAGGATATCTGCTGGTATGATGAGAGTATGACAAGGGAACAGGAAGCAGAAGCTAAGCTTATGCCAGAGATATGCAGCGCAATGGATAATGGAGAATTTACATTTTATCTTCAACCCAAATGTATATTAGAGACAGGTAAGATTATTGGTTCTGAGGCACTTGTGAGATGGATAAGTCCTGAGAAAGGATTTATTTCACCAGGACAGTTTATACCAATGCTTGAAAAAAACGGATTCATAAATAAACTTGATGTGTATATATGGGATAAAGTATGTCAGACTATAAGAAGATGGCTTGATGAGGGAAGAACAGTACTGCCAATATCAATAAATGTTTCGAGAGCAGATATATACTCTATGGATGTTGTAACAATACTTAAAGACATGATTGAAAAATATAATATTTCAACAGAGTATATTGAAATAGAGATTACAGAGAGTGCATATGTGGAGAATGGTTCAGTAATTAAGGATACGGAGAAGGCATTTAAGAATGCGGGCTTTAAGATTCTTATTGATGATTTTGGAAGCGGATATTCATCACTTAACATGCTTAAAGATATTGATGCAGATGTTCTGAAACTGGATATGAAATTTCTAGACCTTAATCCGGAAAATAATGATAAAGGTGTAAGCATTATAACGGCAGTTCTTGATATGGCAAGACAGCTGGATCTTCCTGCTATTGCTGAGGGGGTTGAGACTGATGAACAGCTCAAGCTGCTTGAACTTTTAGGCTGTGAATATGCACAGGGATTTTATTACTACAGACCTATGTCTATAAGTGACTATGAGAAGCTTGTTGATAATAAGGATAACGTAGCTGATAAGCTTATTATTTTAAGAACAAGAAAGAATGATAAGTCTTATCTTAAGGAGATAACTGATTACTTCTGGAAGATTGCAGATGTTGATCTGGATACGGGAGCATATCACTTTATAAGAAGGGCAGATGAGCCTGATTATGTTATGATACCAAGACCTAAGACTATTGCAGAATATGCAGACAGATATATTAAGTATGGTGTTATTCACCCGGATGATGTTTCACTTTACAAGGAAGCTATTAATCTTGACAGAATTAAGAAACAGCTTGATGATGGGAAAGAAAGAGGAACATACCAGATAAGATATAATATGGATGGAGCATACAAATGGTATGTATTTGAGGTTACTAAGCCAACAAATTATTCTGAGGATAACAGGAGAGTGCTTTTCACATGGAAAGAAGCTGATTATCAGGCAGGTGCAAGAGAAGATGCAATGGATATTGTATATGATACATTTATTAAGATACTCAGGGCTGATTTTCTGCATGACAGATATGAACTTATAAAGTCAACCCAGGAGGACATAATAAGAGATGCCGGATTATCAGGCAGTATTAAGGAATATATTGACAAATATATTGATATGGGAGTAGTTCACCCTGAGGATGCCGGGGCATATAGAGATTTTGTCAATCCGGACAAGGTGCTTGAACATTTCAGAAATAATAAAAAATCACTGAGATTGAGACACAGACGGCTTCTTGATGGCGAGTATAAGTGGGTGGAGCTGGTAGTATCAAAGAGTAAGGATTACAGTGAAGATATACCCGTGTTTATATTTTATCTCAGGGAAGTAAGATATATATATGAGCATACTATGGTTTCTGAAACAAAGAAAGAGGAGTAACTATGTTAAACAATAGTAACAATTGTTATTATGAATAACTTTACAACCTTTTCTTTCAATGATATTATGTGTGTTGCTAAAAGAATGTACAGCTAAGGAGGCATTATGGCACAGGAAATATTAAATGTGAGCCAGCTTAAGGTTGGTGTTGAAGATAAAGAAATACTTCATGGGGTTGATCTTTCTCTTAATAAGGGAGAGACTCATGTACTTATGGGACCTAACGGAGCAGGTAAGTCTACTCTTGGTTATGCTCTTATGGGTAACCCTAGATATGAGATATTAGGGGGTAAGGTTACATTTAACGGAGAAGATTTACTTTCTAAGAATGTTGCTGAGAGATCACAGGCAGGTCTTTTCCTGTCATTCCAGAATCCTATTGAGGTTCCTGGTATTACACTCGGTAATTTTATAAGAAGTTCTATGGAGCAGCGTGGAAAGAAGATGACATACTTCAAGTTCAAGAAGCTCCTTCAGGAAAAGATGGAATTCCTTCAGATGGACCCATCATATATGGACAGAGACCTTAATGTTGGTTTCTCAGGTGGTGAGAAGAAGAAAGCGGAGATATTACAGCTTCTTATGCTTGAGCCTTCTCTTGCTATTCTTGATGAGACTGACTCAGGACTTGATGTAGATGCTGTTAAGACAGTATCACTGGGGGTTGAAGAGTATCAGAAGACTCAGAACGGAGCACTTCTTATTATCACTCACAGCACCCGTATCTTAGAGGCACTTAAGGTGGATTATACTCATGTTCTTGTCAATGGTAATGTTGTTGCAACAGGCGACAGTGCTATGATTGATGATATCAATGAGAACGGTTTCGAAAGATTCATCAGGTAATTAAGGCTCGGAGGCTTGTAATGGAAGAAAAGACATTTGTAGATGACATAAACAGAAGTGTTTATGATATTAAGAACGAAGAGAAAGACTCTTACAGAATAAAGCAGGGACTTACTCCTGAAATCGTTGAGAAGATATCAGAAGAGAAGCATGATCCCGCATGGATGAGAGAGTTCAGACTTAAGTCATTAGAGATATATAATAATATGCAGGTGCCTGACTGGGGTCCGTCTATTGATGGACTTAATATGGATAATATCGCTACTTATGTTCGTGCCAATACGAATATGAAGGGTGACTGGAAAGATGTACCAGAAGAGATTAAGGATACATTTGACAGATTAGGTATTCCTAAGGCAGAGAGAGAGTCGTTAGCCGGAGTTGGAGCACAGTACGACTCAGAGCTTGTATACCATAATGTCCGTAAGGAGGTTGCTGACCAGGGGGTTGTATACACTGATATGGAAAGTGCACTTACAGGTGAATATGCAGATATGGTACACGAGCATTTTATGAAGCTTATTACACCACAGGATCATAAGTTCGCAGCACTTCACGGAGCTGTATGGTCTGGTGGTTCATTTGTGTATGTACCAAAGGGAGTTAATCTTGAGATTCCTCTGCAGTCATATTTCAGACTTAATGCTGCAGGAGCAGGTCAGTTTGAGCATACACTTATTATTGTTGATGAGGGTGCAAGTCTTCACTTTATTGAAGGATGTTCAGCACCTAAATATAACGTTGCCAATCTTCATGCAGGTGCGGTTGAACTTTTTGTGGCTAAGAATGCAAAGCTTCGTTACTCAACAATTGAGAACTGGAGCAAGAATATGTATAACCTTAACACTAAGAGAGCTACTGTTGCTGAGGGTGGTAAGATTGAATGGGTTTCAGGCTCATTTGGTTCGCATGTATCATATCTGTATCCTATGAGTATCCTTAATGGTGAGCGTTCAAGCTGTGAATTTACAGGAATTACATTTGCAGGAGCAGGACAGAACCTTGATACAGGTATGAAGGTAGTTCATAACGCACCAGCTACAACATCAGTTGTAAGTACTAAGTCAATATCTAAGGGTGGCGGAATCAGTACTTTCAGAAGTGCGGTAACAATGACTACCAAGGCTAAGAAGAGTAAATCATCAGTTTCATGTCAGTCACTTATGATAGATGATATTTCAAGATCTGATACAATTCCGGCTATGGATATCCGTGTTAATGATGCGGATGTAGGACATGAGGCAACAATTGGACGAATCAGTGATGATGCTGTATTTTATCTTATGTCAAGAGGAATTCCGGAAGATGATGCGAGAGCAATGATTGTTTCAGGATTTGCTGATAATGTATCTAAGGAGCTTCCGCTTGAGTATGCAATGGAGATGAATAATCTTATTAAGCTTGAGATGAAGGGCAGCATTGGTTAAGTTAATCAGAGTGAGGAATATGATATGATAGGTATCGAAGAAAAGGACATGATAATAAACCGTATCCCAGCCAAGACATGGAATCATCTTCATATGAACCAGAGCAAGGTTGGAGAGGTTGTAATTAACCGTACAGGTGAGTTAAATGCTTCTGTTAATGATGTCAGTCTTATAGATGATGGAAAGCTTAACAATGGGGAGCTTGACAATATCATTGGTGGATGTGGTCAGGAGATTACAGAGGCAGCTAAGAAGTCACAGACTGAACCTGTATATTATATAACAGATAAGAAGAATGCAGGTTTTGTAAGACTCAACTTCAATTATGGAAAGAGTAATGCAGACATCAATGTTGTTGGTATTGAAACTAAAGAGAATGCCAGCATTGATGTTTATATGGATTTTAACGGAGATAAGGACGGGGAAGGTTTTGCAGCAGTACAGACAAGATTATATGCTGCGAAGGATTCGGTTATCCGTCTTATCCAGATTCAGAGGGTAGGCGCAGAGACAACATTTATTAATGATATCGGTGGTTACTGCGAAGACGGTGCAAGAATTGAGCTTGTGCAGCTTTACTTAAGCGGTAAGAACAGATACGAAGGCTGTGAGATTAAGCTTGCAGGTAATGGAAGCTCTATGTCTGCAGAGATTGGATATGTTGCAGCAGGTAAAGAAAGACTTGATATGAACTACTGCATAAGACATATTGGCAAGAAGACAGAATGTGCAATCAATGCGGCAGGTGCATTGAGAGATACAGCATTTAAGCTGTTCAGAGGAACTATTGATTTCGTTAAGGGTTCAGCAGGTTCTGTAGGTAATGAGAAGGAAGAAGTTCTTCTTATTGATGAAAAATGTGTCAACCAGACTATTCCTATTATTCTATGTGCAGAAGAAGATGTTGTCGGTAATCACGGTGCAACTATAGGAAAGCCTGATGAGGAGCTTTTATTCTATCTTGAATCAAGAGGAATACCGGCACAAGAATGTTATAATATGCTGGCAGCAGCTAAGCTTTTAGCTGTATGCGGCAAAATCCCTGATGATGGTATCAGGAACGAGATACATGACTACATTAAAGAGGTTTATTAATGAGTGAGTTAAGTAAGACGATTGAGTCTATAAGAAAAGATTTCCCACTTATTTCGGGAAGCAATATTGCATATCTTGATAATGCAGCGACTACACAGAAGCCACAGGCTGTTCTTGATGCAGTTAATAAGTATTATCAGGAGATGAACGCCAATCCGTTCAGAGGTGTATACGAATTAAGTGAGATTGCTACAGAAAGCTATGAGAATGCAAGAAAGGCAGTAGCACAGTTTATTGGTGCTAAAGATGCAAGCCAGATAGTATTTACAAGAAATGCTACAGAGAGTCTTAACTTAATTGCATACAGTTATGGAATGAATTTCATTAAAGAGGGTGATGAGATTGTTGTTAGTGTTATGGAACACCACAGCAATTTCCTTCCATGGAAGCAGGTTGCAGAAAAATGTGGAGCGGTATTAAAGCAGCTTATACCTGATGAGAATGGAGAGATTACAGACAAGTCTTTAGAGGTTATCACAGATAAGACCAGGCTTGTAGCAGTTACCCAGGTTTCTAATGTATTAGGAAGAGTTAATGATATAAAGCATATTGCAGAGGTTGCACATGCACATGGTGCGGTTATTGTGGCTGACGGAGCACAGAGTGTTCCTCATATGCCGGTTAATGTAACAGACCTTGATGTTGACTTCCTTGTATTTTCTGGACATAAGATGTTAGCACCTATGGGAATCGGAGCATTATATGGCAAGAAAGAGCTTCTTGACAAGATGCCACCATTCTTAAGCGGTGGTGAGATGATTGAGATTGTTCACTGGGACAGAGTTAAATATGCAGAGGTTCCACATAAGTTCGAGGCAGGAACTGTTAATACAGGCGGTGCAGTAGGACTTCATGCGGCAATTGATTATATTAACAATGTTGGATTTGACACAATTATGGCACAGGAGCGAAAGCTTACTAAGATTGCTGTAGATGCAATTAAGGACATGAAGGGAGTCAATTTAATAGGTTCTTCGAAGGCAGAAGACCATGAGGGTATAGTCACATTTACAATTGACGGAGTACACCCACATGATGTTGCTTCTATACTTGATTCACAGCATATTGCAGTAAGAGCAGGGCATCACTGCGCACAGCCATTAATGGATTTCCTTAAGGTTAATTCAACAACGAGAGCAAGCTTTGCTTTCTATAACACAGAAGAAGAAGTACAGCATTTTGTAGAAGAACTATCTAAGATCAGGGGGCTTATGGGATATGGAGACTAAAACTTTTTATAATGAGGTTCTTACGGACCACAACATGCATCCATATCATAAGCATGATATAGACAATGCAGACTTAGAGCTTGAGGGTGTTAATCCAAGCTGTGGAGATGACATTATCTTAAAGCTTAAGTTTGATGATGCTAAGAAACTATTGTTGATGGGGCATTTACAGGAGATGGCTGTGCAATATCGCAGGCATCAGCAGATATAATGCTTGAGCTTATCATTGGAAAGCCTGTTGATGAGGCTGTACATCTCTCAGAACTTTTCCTTAAGATGATTAAGGATGAGGCAACTGAGGAAGAGATTGATGAGCTTGATGAAGCCGGAGCATTAAGAGATATCTCTCATATGCCAGCAAGAGTTAAATGTGCAGTACTTGGCTGGCACACAATGGAAGAGATGGTAGAGAACCTTAAGAATGTTTAGAATGTAACCCAATCACTTATAATATGGTGATTGGGTTTTAATGTTTGTAGATAAGAATGGAGTAAATATGGAAAAGAAATTAGTTAAGCAGCAGCTTCTTACAGGAGAACGTGCTCTTTTTGCAAGCAAAGACCTTCGTATTGAAGATTCTATATTTGATGATGGTGAGTCTCCATTAAAGGAGAGCAGTAATATAGAGCTTGTAAACAGCAGTTTTAAGTGGAAATATCCACTCTGGTACTGCAACAATGTCAATGTAAAGGACTGTTATTTCTTTGAGATGGGAAGAGCAGGAGTATGGTACACTAACGATATTAATGTTGAGGATACAATTATTGAAGCACCTAAGAATTTCAGAAGATGCAACAGATTAGGCCTTAAGAATGTAGAGTTCGTCAATGCCGAGGAAACTCTCTGGAGCTGTGATAATGTTACTATGACAAATGTAGTGGCAAAGGGGAATTATTTTGCAATGAACAGCAACGATATGAAGATTGACGGTCTTAAGCTTGTCGGCAATTATCCATTTGATGGAAGTAAGAATCTTGAGATAAGAAATTCAAGACTTATGAGCAAGGATGCTTTCTGGAATGCTGAAAATATAACAGTGTATGATTCATACATTTCAGGTGAGTACCTTGGCTGGAATTCAAAGAATCTTACGTTTATCAACTGTACAATAGAGAGCCTTCAGGGATTGTGTTACATTGATAATCTTGTTATGAAGAACTGCAAGCTTATTAATACAACACTTGCTTTCGAGTATTCAACTGTAGATGCTGATATCACCAGCAGGGTTGACAGCGTGTTAAATCCAACTTCAGGAACGATAACAGCAGACAGTATAGATAAGCTTATAATTGAGAAGGATAAGGTTGATCCTTCGCTTACTAAGATAGTATGCAGGAATTAATTAAGGTGTGTTATCAGGGAGGAAGCTGATTATGAAATATGATTTTGATACGGTGGTAAACCGCCGCGGAACTGATTCACTGAAATGGGATGTTGCAGACAATGAGCTTCCTATGTGGGTTGCAGACATGGATTTTAAGACAGCACCAGAGATAACAGAAGCTATCAAGGCAAAGGCTGACCTTGGAATATATGGATATTCAGACGTTCCAAAAGGCTGGTATGACGCGTACACAGCTGGTGGGAAAGACGCCATAATTTCAGGATGGAAGACGACTGGCTTATGTTTGTAACAGGGGTTATTCCTGCAATATCAAGTTCTGTAAGAAAGCTTACAACACCAGCTGAGAATGTTGTTATCATGACACCTGTATACAACATTTTCTTTAACAGTATTCTTAATAATGGCAGAAATGTGTTACAGAGCCAGCTTGTATACGATAATGGCAGATATGCGATAGATTTTGAAGACCTTGAAGTTAAGCTTAAGAACCCACAGACAACGCTTCTTATTCTGTGCAACCCACAGAATCCGGGTGGAAATGTATGGAGTAAGGAAGAACTTGCGCGGATTGGAGAGCTTGCTTATAAGTATGGAGTTGTTGTTATATCTGATGAGATTCACTGCGAGCTTACAGACCCAGGAGTTGATTATGTGCCATTTGCAAGTGTTTCGGAGGTATGCAAGAAGATATCTGTAACATGCATAGCACCTACGAAAACATTTAACATGGCAGGTTTACAGACAGCAGCAATATGTGTGCCGGATGAGCGACTCCGTCACAAGGTTTGGCGTGCAATCAATACTGATGAGGTAGCTGAGCCAAATGTTTTCGCAGTGGATGCGGCTATAGCTGCATTTACAAAGGGCGAGGAATGGCTTGAGCAGTTAAGAGCATATATCTATGAGAATAAACAGATTACGAAGAATTATGTGGATGCAGAGATTGATGGAGTTTCGATGACAGAATCCAAGGCAACATATTTATGCTGGCTTGATGTAAGTAATATTACAGATGACTCAACAAAGCTTGCTGCATATATACGAAAAGAGACAGGTCTGTATATGTCAGCCGGAAAAGGCTTTGGTGGTGACGGAAGGAGCTTTTTAAGGCTTAATGTGGCGTGCCCTAAGGCAACATTGATGGATGGTCTGGAAAGACTTAAATGTGGGGTGGCTGGATTTGTGAATTGTCATTAAATACGCTAAGCCAACATTATATGCCAGAAATAGATAAGAATAATTACAAAAGAATAATGTAGGATATATCCAGCAATTTATCTACACAAATCATATTGAGTTTTATGCCATCCTAGAGTAAAATATAATAGAATTTGGTTATATATCAGATTGTGAAGGAGATTGAATTATGAATATTGTATGTTTAGACCTTGAGGGCGTTCTTGTACCAGAGATATGGATTGCATTTGCGCAGGCAAGCGGAATCCCAGAACTTAAGAGAACAACAAGAGACGAACCAGATTATGATAAGCTTATGAACTGGAGACTTGGTATTCTTAAGGAGCATGGTCTTGGACTTAAGGAGATTCAGGATACTATTGCTAAGATTGATCCAATTCCAGGTGCTAAGGAATTTCTTGATGAATTAAGAAGCATAACACAGGTTATCATTATTTCAGATACATTTACACAGTTTGCTACTCCACTTATGAAGAAGCTGGGCTGGCCAACTATTTTCTGTAATTCTCTTGAGGTAGCTGATAATGGCGAGATTACAGGTTTCAAGATGCGTTGTGAGCAGTCGAAGCTTACAACAGTTAAGGCTTTACAGTCTATTGGCTATGACACTATTGCATCAGGAGACAGTCACAATGATTTAGGAATGATTAAGGCAAGCAAGGCAGGTTTCCTCTTTAAGAGTACAGAGCAGATTAAGGCTGATAATCCTGAATTAGAGGCATTTGATACATATGATGAGCTTTTAGTTGCTATTAAGAAGGCACTTTAAGATATATCGAAGGTAAAAGAGGTTACTATGTTATTAGAAGAGATACTCAAGCAGGAGCAGGAAAGATTCATTAAAGAAAATCTCCTTTCTGATGAAATGCTTGAGTTATTAAAAGAAAATATTATGCCGTTTAACACACTGATGGCTTATTACAGATGCGCCATTATGGAGGTTGAGACTAAGTTCAAGGTGCTTAATGAGGAGTTCTCATTACAGTATGACAGAAATCCTATTGAGAGTATCAAGAGCAGAATTAAGTCTATGGATGGCATATTTAAGAAGGCGAAGAAGAAAAATATTCCTATAACAATGGAAGGCATTGAGGAAGGCATAAGAGATATTGCGGGAGTAAGGGTAATATGTTCTTTTCCGGAAGATATCTATATGCTTGCCGACTGCCTGTTAAAGCAGGATGATGTAGTGCTTGTTGAGAGAAAGGATTATATCAAGAATCCTAAGCCAAGTGGTTACAGAAGTCTTCACCTTATAATTGAGATACCGATATTCCTTCAGAATGAAAAGAAGATGATGAAGGTTGAGGTTCAGCTCCGTACAATTGCCATGGATTTCTGGGCGAGCGTGGAGCATAAGGTTCGTTATAAGAAGAATATTCCAGATTCTGAAGCAGAACAGCTGGCAGCAGAATTGTCTTCATGTGCAGAGCAGATTGCTGCAATGGACAATAAGATGGAAGAAATTCGCCGCAGAATTGCAGAAGCGGAGGAAAGAGAAGCTGAGAATAATCCGCCTAAGCAGCCACAGACTATCGGTGGCGTGATGCTTAAGAAGAGGCTGGAATCGGGGAAGTTTCCCTTTAAGAAGTAGGTAAAAAATGGCTCCCCGGAGAGGGGGCTGGGGATGGCTGTATGGTTTAATTGAAAACGCGCTCCCGCTCGGGCGAAGACGCAGCGGGTACTAAGTTTGTGGAGATTTGCCGCCTTGCGGCGGCTCTCCCCACGCACTAAGTACCGGCGTCTTCACACGGTTTCCAATTAAACCACACAACCACACCCAGCCCACCAACCCGGGGAGTTTTTACCTGCCAGCGTTGGTCGCGTTGCTCCCTTGCTGGACATAAAAGAAGGAGGATATTATGAAGGTTATATCTATTATTGATGATGATTATGGAATTATGTTTAATAACAGACGTGTTTCTAAGGACAGTGTTCTGAATGAGCATATTATTAAGATGCTTGATGGCGGGAAGTTATGGCTTTCTTTATATAGTAAGCAGCTTTTTGGTGATTATGAAAATATTGAGGTTAATCAGGAGTTTGGTTTTGCTGGAAAGGACGATTTCTGTTTTGTTGAGGACTCTGAGATTGTTTCTTATGAGGATATGGTGGATGAGGTTTACCTGTATAAATGGAATAGGAAGTATCCTTCTGATGTGAAGTTTCCTAAGGACATGCTTAATAATTTTAAGCTGGAGGGTTCTACTGATTTTGAGGGTAATTCTCACGAGAAAATTACTGAAGAAAGATATGTAAGAAAGAAATAAGGAGTTATGATACATGCATAATATAAAGTTAGAAGTGCTAAGGAGAGTAACCGCATTTTTACTAGTTTTCTTTATTGCAGGAAGCGGATTTGGGTTAAGCGGTTGCTCTTCTAAGAAGGATAATCAGGCTGGTACTGTTGGTAGTACTGAGGCTCAGAGTACGGCTGTGACAGATGATATGGCGTCTTTAGTATATCAGGGTGAACCATATGTTGTAATTAATGACAATAATCCTGATTTTACTGAAGCAGATATGACGACTGTCTCATTTGAAAGCTATGGTAAGCTTGACGGGCTTGGAAGATGTACCACAGCATATGCTAATATTGGTAAAGACCTTATGCCTGCGGAAAAGCGCGGCTCTATTGGTGAGGTCAAGCCGACAGGCTGGCAGACGGCTAAGTATGATAATGTTGATGGCAAATATCTGTATAATCGGTGTCATCTGATTGGATATCAGCTTACTGGGGAGAATGCTAACGCAAAGAATCTGATTACAGGGACAAGATATCTTAATGTTGATGGTATGCTGCCATTTGAGAATATGGTGGCAGATTACATAAAGGAAACTAATAATCATGTTCTGTACCGCGTAACACCTGTATTTTTTGGCGATAATCTTGTTGCTAGCGGTGTGCAGATGGAGGCTAAGTCAGTTGAGGATAATGGCGATGGAGTTCTTTTCAATGTGTATTGTTTTAATGCACAGCCGGGAATTGCTATTGATTATGCAACAGGCAGCAGCCATGCCGATGATTCGGTAGCGGGGAGTGGTTCACAGACGGTCTCAGACTCTGCAAATGTACAGACTTATGTGCTTAACACGAATACCAAGAAGTTTCATAAGGAGTCGTGCAGCAGCGCAAAGAGTATGGAGGCTTCCAACAGAAAGACTTATACGGGAAGCAGGCATGAGCTTATTGATATGGGATATGAGGCTTGTGGAGTGTGCAAGCCGTGATAATAAAGAAACAGCCGTGAAGTCTTGCGTATTATATAGACCATACGGCTGTTTTGGTTATATGAGCATATTATTCGATAAATGTTTCAACCAATTTAATAAGCATAGCAACTGTCATATCCATGCCTTCAACAGTAATATGCTCATAGGGACCGTGGTAAGCGTGTCCGCCAGTTCCCAAGTTAGGGCATGGAAGTCCTTTGAGCTTAGCTGGCATCCGTCTGTTCCTCCACGGATGGGAAGGACGAGCGGCTCTATTCCGGCATGCTCACAGGCTGTCTTTGCATTTTCAATAAGATTCATGCAGTCCGCAATGATTTCGGACATATTCTTATATTGGTCTTTAATGGTGAGTGTGACAGTTCCCCCGCCCCATTTCTCATTCAGATTCTTTTCGATTAAGCGGAGAGTATTTTTCTTTGCTTCAAATAAATTCTTATCATGGTCTCTGACTATATATTTAAGAATTGCCTGACTGACATCACCAGACATGCTGACAAGATGGTAGAAGCCCTCATAATCCTCAGTTCCCCGAGGCGTTTCCATGGCTGGAAGTGCGTTGTTGATTTCCATTGCAACAAGGCTTGCATTAATCATTGTGTCTTTGGCAGAGCCGGGATGGACATTAAAGCCTTTAATATGAAAATCTGCTTTACATGCATTGAAGTTTTCATACTGAATCTCGCCTTCTGTGTCGCCGTCAATTGTATATGCGTATTTGGCACCGAACTGTTCTATGTTAAAATGCTCAGCTCCCCTGCCAATTTCTTCATCAGGTGTGAATGCCACGCATATTGTTCCATGAGGTATATTGTTTTTCTGCAAATGTTCTATCATAGTCAGGATTTCAGCAATACCTGCTTTGTCATCAGCGCCAAGAATAGTGCTTCCGTCAGAAGTGATAATTGTGCGTCCTTTAAGAGTATTAAGATGAGGGAAATCATGCACAGACAGAGTTATCCCGGCAGGAAGTGTAAGTGATTCACCATTGAAATTCTCTGTTATAACAGGTGTAATATCATGATTGCAATAATCGGACACAGTATCCATATGTGCAATAAATCCAATAGCAGGTACATTTTCATAACCGCTTGTTGCTGGAAGCTTACCGTATAGGTAACACATATTATCAAGTACAATGTCCGATAAATTCAATCCTTCCATCTCATTTTCAAGAAATCTTGCTAACTCAAACTGGCATGCAGATGAGGGAGTTGTTTCACTGTTTTCGTCACTTGGTGTACGGAAAGTGACATATTTTAATAATCGTTCATAGGCTTTCATGATAATTCTCCATTCTTTGGATTGATATTCATATAATAACACATTTTCTATCTGAATATCCGTAATATATAAAAAAGCAGGAGAAAATCTCCTGCCTGGTAATTAATATTATTCTGCTTCTACAACACTCATGTTTTCTGGGGCTTCAGCATTTTTTCTGACAAATATTGCCCTGAATATAAGTCTTACAAGTGGTCCGCAATAGAACATCTGATAGCAGATTGCCATAGGGAAGTTCATTGCCCATGTTTTAACCCACATTCCGAAAGATGGTTCTTTGAAAAGGAATGTAGCTACGAGACTCATAATTGGACACATAATGCAGCAGATACATATTGATATTGCATATGTGATGAACTGTGGTCTGTCAGTTGGACGCATAACAGTGAAAGCAAGCATTTTAGCTATCTTTCCTACAACGAAGAACTCGAGCACGAATGCAATTGGAACCATGATTGGGAGCTCGTATGTTGCAGCTAAGAAAGTAGTACCATTCACAGTACCTGTGTTAAGGGCAACATTGTATACGACCATGCCATAGACCATAATTGTTGCCATAATAATTGTGAAAATAACATCCTGAAACTTGTTTTTTGGCATAAAAAAATCCTCCTTAATAATAACTTAAGCATAACATGTGTTGTTCGTTATCATCCGGAGGATGTGTCGTTTCCAATATAACCATATTTAATTACGCCGAAGTATAGTATCATAATATTAATAGATGTGTCAAGTACTTGATTTTTTAAAAATCAGGTCCAGAACTTTATAAATAAATTGTGATTAAAAAGTGAAGAATAAACATTCGTTTTAATATCGTTCGTGTCGAAAAAATGTCATTTCGTGTAAATGACATTTTTTTTGATGCCTTTTATTGTATAATACCACTAAGATAGAACGTGCTTTTGTAATGTTTTAGAGTGTTGCATAGATATATTGAGTATAATAAAAGGAGGAAGAGTTTATGAAGTATTTAAACTTTAAAAAGATTATTGCGGTGGTATTGTCAATCGGAATGGTATTTTCAAGCAGTGCCGTTACCGGGTTTGCGGCAGATAACAGTAAAAAGATACCTACGCTTCCTAACAGCTATATTAATAAAGTGGCAGAAGATATTGATAATGAATATTTCTATGATGGAACATATGTTGATGATTGGGGGCATACACGTAAGGGCAGGCAGCTTGGAGCGACATATACAAAGCAGTCAACTGAATTTTTGTTATGGGCACCTGCGGCAATAGATGTAAAAGTTAATATTTATGCAACAGGTGATGATAATGACAGCAATGCACGTGATATAGGAACTTATGTATTAGAGAAAATGCTTGTAAATGGGGAATGGAATGGAATCTGGACTATAACGATTGTTGGTGAGTGTGGTGGATTGTATTATGACTATACGATTACCACAACAGATATTACCCATATTGGCAGCGACAGAACAACAAAATATAAAATTCAGGACCCATATTCGGTTGCGGTAAGCAAAGACGGAAAACGTTCGTATATTACGGATACATCTTCAGTATCTCCTGAGGGTTGGGACAGCGACAGACATGTGTATGTTGATTCAACAAAAGCAAATACTGTTTATAAGATAAGTGTTAAGGATTTCTCATCAGATACCGCATCGGGTATGACTGCGGGCGGAAAGTACAGTGCTTTTACGGAAAAGGGTACAAAACTAAACAGTGCGGGAGAGCTTGTATCGGGTATTGATTATCTGAAGGAACTTGGTGTTACGACAGTACAGATTGCACCGTTTGCTGATTTTGATGGCGACAGTGAGTATGAGATTTTAAATTATAATGTACCTGAGGCAAGCTATGCTTCCAATCCGTCGGATAGCAAGACTGTTATAAAAGAATGTAAAGAGATGATTCAGGCACTTCACAGTGCGGGATTTTCTGTTGTGATGGAGATGCCGTATACGCATGCCTCAGAGGAAAATTCTCTTGAAAAGTCGGTTCCGTGGTTTTATTACAGATTGAATACTAATGGTACAAGGTATACGACAAATACGGGATATGACAATGAGTTTTCTACAGAGCGGAAGATGTATCGTAGTTATATGGTTAATTCCATGAGATACTGGGCAGAGGAATATCATGTTGATGGATTTTCACTGGATTTGATTGACTGTGTCAATGTGAAGTACAAAGGTTCTTCGCATGTATATAAATGGCTGGATGAGATAAAGACATCATTGGCAAAGGAAGATGCCAATCTGGTTATATGGGGAGATAATTATACAAAGGAAGAAAGACAGAATAAAACTTCCTTATATGATGAAATAATCGGCAGCACAGGTGGCACTTATGGCGAAAGAAACGAAAAAGCCGTAAAAATATACAAGCAGAAAGCAGCAATGAAATATGCTAAGCCGGGAACATTGTTTATGGATGGCGGAGAAGAAATGTGTAACAGCGTTGAGGGAACAACTCTTGCAGACAGCAGTTACGTTGAATGGAAGGATTCCGCAGAGTACGCAGATGTAGTCTCATATTATAGAGGACTTATGGAGATACGAAAAGTATTTTCACCGCTTGCGAAAAGCCAGACAATAAAAAATTCTGAAGCTTATGTGCTTACAGGTACAAAAGACGGCGAGTGGAATACTATGGCAGTATTAAATAATGAGTCAGATGTGTCAAAAGAAATTACAATTCCTGTTCAAGGAAGAGCTGCTATAGACTGGGTTGTTATTGCAAATGGCGAAAGTGCAGGAGTTGTATCACTTGGTGGAGTCTCAGGCTCCGTTATAACTGTACCTGCGTATACTACAATGATTCTTGTAGATAAGGAAAGCTTTGATGATGTGGCTGTAACATCAGGCAAAGGAAAAGTAATTGTTAATTATGTGATAAAAGACAGTGAGCAGAAGTTACGTGAATCGATTACACTTCAGGGCACATCGGGAACGAATTATGCGGTACCTGAAAATATTAAGATTCCATCAGGATATACTTTTCTAAGCAGGACAGGCGATGAAAATGGTGTGTATACATCAGAAACACAGACAGTTACATATTATTATAATGCGATTAACCCGGATACAGTGGTAGATGGTATTAAAAATAATGGAGTATATTGTGAGAAGGCACAGTTTAAAGTAACTTCTTCCGATTATACACAGGTAATGGCAGTAAATAAAACGCTTACACCTGATGCGGACGGTATTTATACTGTATCTGCAGCAGATGGCACACAGACAATAACATTGACAGATAATGAAGGATACAGCATTTATCTGTCTATTACGGTAAATGCGAATCATACAATGGATAACAGTGACTGTACGAAAGAATCAATATGTTCTGTCTGCCAGAAAATATTTCCGGCACAGACAAATCATAGGTTTAGCGACACATGGACAAAAGACGATACTTATCATTGGAAAGTGTGCGAGAATGACGGCTGTACGGTAACAACAACAAAGACAAAACATAGTGGTACAGATGATGGTGATTGTACAACACCTGTAATTTGTGAATGTGGTGAGATTGTTACAGCAGCAAAGGCAGAACATACATATGGTGAATGGAAGTCAAATGGTAACGGCACACATACCCACAAATGTACAACAGCAGGCTGTACAATAGAAGAAACAGAAAGCTGTGTAGGCGGAGCGGCAACATGTAAAAAGAGAGCCGTCTGCACGGATTGTAATGCTGAATATGGTACTTTAAATCCTGTAAACCACAGTGGAGAACAGGTATGGGTACAGACAGAAAAAACTCATCAGAAAAAATATGACTGTTGTGGTGCAGAGGTAACTAATATAGCAGATCATATCTGGGAGAATGGATACTGCACGGTATGTGGATATGATTGTATTCATAAAGGCGGAAAAGCAACCTGCACGCAGAAAGCGGTTTGCAATATCTGCCATAGTGAATATGGAGAAATAAATGCAGACAATCATTCAGGTGTGGAAAAATGGATACAGACAGCAACAACACATGAAAAGAAATATGATTGCTGTGGTAAAGTGACGATAGCACAAGAAAATCATAACTGGAAAGACGGTGCTTGTGAAACATGTGGTTATGTATGCGTACACAGCGGCGGAGAAGCAACATGTACAAAAGGTGCGGTTTGCGAAACATGTGGCAAGGAGTATACAGATAAAGATATGGCAAATCACAGTGGAAAGTTAGTATGGGTACAGACAGAAAAAACTCATAAGCAGGCATATGATTGCTGTGATAAGGAAGTATCGATAAGTGAAGCACATGGTTGGAAAAACGGTGTATGCACGGTTTGTGGTTATCAGTGTAAACACGCAGGCGGAAGTGCAACATGTGTGAAGAAAGCGGTGTGTACGATCTGCAGCGAAGAATATGGCAATTACAATATGAGTATGCATGAAGGTTTGCAGTCAGTAGCGGCAAAGGCGGCTACCAGGACAGATGAAGGAAATATTGAATACTGGTATTGTAAAGATTGTGACAGATATTACATCAAGCAGGATGGGCTTGTTGAGATTGAAAAATCACAGACTGTGGTTGCAAAGATTACAGATACAACATCATTGGACGATACGTGTAAAGACGATAATACAGAGACAGTAAAAGAACAGGCGCCTGATACGGGAGATAATAAACATGTATTTGCATGGCTTCTTATGCTTGTAATAGGAGGAGCGGCAGCAGGATTAACGGTTAAAGGTAAAAAGACAGAAAATTAATATTTAAGGAGACCGGAATTTCGCTTACTGTGTGGGTGCGAGGTTCCGGTTTTTACATGTTTTGGTTTTATTCATTTCCTTATATTAATAAATGTGTCAAGTACTTGATTTTTTAAAAATCAGGTGTATACTATAAATAATTTAATACATATGGAACTTCAGGCAGGGTGCAATTCCCTACCGGTGGTAAAGCCCACGAGCCGAGGCGTAAGCCAGAGCATGATTCGGTGTAATTCCGAAGCCGACAGTAAAGTCTGGATGGAAGAAGTAATTGACGGTTTATCCTGTGTTATGAACATAGCAAGAGACACTGATATGTGGATGATACATGGAGAGCCTTAATTGATTGGATATCAGCTCTGAGATGAATTAATTATCTCAGAGTTTTTTATTGCTTTAAATGCTGGAAAGATGCCAGCGAATTATAAGCCCCTGAAGTAGAGATGCTTTGGGGGCTTTTTCGTATTCTCTGTCTGTGATGGGAAGATTAAGCGGCTGGAGAGATATATATGGAATGAACTGATTTTTTTGTCAAGCAGTTGATATCGGCGATAAGCGGAAAACCTACTAAATTGAAGAAATATGATGAATGAGTGGGTTTCTGAATTCAGAAAGAGCATATGAAATCATTTATTGATGCGAAAAAGACCTACTCAAATGAGCAAAATGCGGCTATGTGTAGGTATCACGACGGGGGAGCAGGTCAGATACAAGTAGTCATGGAAAGAAGGTGTAAATATGCAGCAGGATGAATTATATATGAGACGGGCGATTGAGCTTGCAAAGAGAGGAACAGGCTGGGTTAATCCTAATCCGCTGGTGGGAGCTGTAATTGTAAAGGATGACAGAATTATAGGTGAAGGCTGGCACAGGAAATATGGTGAGCTTCATGCGGAAAGAGATGCACTTTCAAGATGTATGGAGGATACCAGTGGAGCAACCATATATGTGACACTTGAGCCGTGCTGCCATCATGGGAAACAGCCGCCTTGCACTGAAGCACTTGTGCAGGCAGGAATAAGCAGGGTTGTGATAGGTTCGATGGATCCTAATCCCCTGGTAAGTGGAAAAGGTGTTAAATATCTGGAAGAACACGGGATTAAAGTTGAAGGTTGTGTATGCAATGAAGAATGTCTGGCAATGAATTATGTATTCTTTCATTACATAAGGAATAAAGAGCCATATGTTGTGATGAAAACAGCACAGACACTTGATGGGAAAATTGCCACATATAAGGGACTTTCCAAGTGGATTACAGGTGAGCAGGCAAGAGAAAATGTGCATGCAGACCGTCACAGATACGCGGCAATTATGGTTGGTGTCGGTACAGTGCTTGCAGACGACCCGATGCTCGACTGCAGAAGCAAAGAAATAGGTAATCCACACAATCCAGTAAGAATCATATGCGACAGCAGATTGAGAACTCCGCTGGACAGCAGAATTGTAAAAAGTGCAGGGCAGATACCAACAATAATTGCTACATGTAGTACCGACAGCGACAGGAAATCTTTATATGAAAATGCAGGCTGTGAAGTGATAATTACAAAAGAATCGGAGCAGCATGTTGACCTTAAAGAGCTTATGCACGTGCTTGGAGAAAAAGGTATCGACAGCATAATTGTAGAGGGAGGCGGAACACTTAACTTCTCGGCATTGCAGGCTGGAATTGTGAACCGGGTTCAGACTTACATTGCACCTAAGATATTTGGCGGGGCGGATAGTAAAACAGCAGTTGAAGGTCAGGGTGTTGCAAATGTAGATGAAGCATATCAGTTGAGAAACAAGACCGTTCGTCTTCTTGGTGAGGATATTCTGATTGAAGGAGAGTTGTAATGTTTACGGGAATTATTGAAGAAATCGGACATGTAAATAATGTAAAAAAAGGAACGGCGTCAGCAATTCTTACAATACAGGCAGAAAAAGTCCTTGAGGGGACACATATAGGAGACAGCATTGCTGTCAATGGTGTGTGCCTTACAGTGACAGGGATATATGATAACACATTTACTGCTGATGTAATGCACGAGACGCTGAACCGCTCATCACTTGGAAAGCTGGTGAGTGGAAGTGCTGTTAATCTTGAAAGGGCAATGGCGGCTGACGGAAGGTTCGGAGGACATATAGTTTCAGGACATATTGATGGAATAGGAAAAGTTGCAGCTATAACCAGGGATGATAACGCGATATGGTATCAGATTAAGACAGACAGCGGAATATTAAAATATATCGTTGAAAAAGGTTCGGTTGCCATAGATGGAATAAGTCTTACGGTTGCCAAGACGGACAGTCATAGCTTTTCAGTATCAATAATACCGCACACGGCAAAGGAAACAATATTGTCACTAAAAAGATGTGGCGATGTAGTTAATCTTGAAAATGACATTGTCGGAAAATATATTGAGAGGTTTCTTGCCCTGCGGGAAGAAGAACCGCAGACGGGAATCACAAGAGAGTTCCTGCTAAAGAATGGATTTTAAAATATCAAAGGGAAAGGAAGGTAAAAGAAAATGTTTGAGTATAACACAGTAGAAGAGGCAGTTAAGGATTTACAGGAAGGAAAGCTGATACTTGTTTCAGATGATGAAAGCAGAGAGAATGAGGGCGACCTTATATGTGCTGCAGAATTTGCAACTACTGAAAATGTGAACTTTATGGCGACATATGGAAAAGGACTTATATGTATGCCTATGAGTGGAGATTTGTGCAGGAAGTTAGGCCTTACACAGATGGTTGCTGACAATACTGATAACCATGAAACTGCATTTACAGTGTCAATAGACCATGTTAAGACGACAACAGGAATATCGGCAGAGGAGAGAGGCTTTACTGCGAGAGAATGTGTGTCAGATGAAGCTAAGCCTGAGGATTTCAGAAGACCTGGACATATGTTTCCACTACGTTCAAAGCCTAATGGAGTTCTTGAAAGAAACGGACATACAGAGGCAACAGTAGACCTTATGAGAATAGCAGGACTTAAGGAGTGCGGTCTGTGCTGTGAGATAATGAAAGAGGACGGAACAATGATGAGAAAAGAAGACCTCATAGAAATGTCCGGAAAATTCAATCTCAAATTCATAACAATTAAAGCGATTCAGGAATACAGAAAGAGACATGACAACCTGGTTGAGTGTGTGGCAGTTACAAGAATGCCTACAAAATACGGGGAATTTACAGCACACTGTTATGTCAATAAGTTAAATGGCGAGCATCATGTTGCATTGGTAAAAGGCGACATTGGTGATGGCGGCAATCTTTTGTGCAGGGTACATTCAGAGTGCCTGACTGGAGACGCATTTGGCTCAATGAAATGTGACTGCGGTCAGCAGTTAGCGTCAGCAATGACACAGATTAACAATGAAGGCAGGGGTGTGCTTCTTTATATGAGACAGGAGGGCAGAGGAATCGGGCTTGTCAACAAGCTTAAGGCATATGCACTTCAGGATCAGGGAATGGATACACTTGAGGCTAATCTGGCGCTTGGTCTGCCGGGAGACGCGCGCGAGTACTACATAGGAGCACAGATATTGAAAGACTTAGGTGCTAAGAGCTTAAGGCTTCTTACTAACAATCCCGATAAGGTATACCAGCTTGCAGATTTTGGAATCGAAATCAGTGAGAGAGTGCCTATTGAGATAGATGCGACCAGCTTTGACAGGTTCTATCTTAAGACAAAGCAGACAAAGATGGGACACATTTTAAATGTGGTGTAAAAAATGAAATATTTATAAGGAGGAATCGATGATGAGAGTTTTAGAAGGTAAGTTAGTTGACAGTGGAATTAAGGTAGGTATTGTAGCAGCAAGATTTAATGAGTTTATTGTGTCTAAGCTTGTTGCAGGAGCAAAGGACGGACTTGTAAGACATGATGTTTCAGAGGAAAATATTGACCTTGCATGGGTACCGGGCGCATTTGAGATACCATTGATAGCTTCAAAGATGGCAAAAAGCGGCAAGTATGACGCTGTTATATGTCTTGGTGCAGTTATAAGAGGTGCGACAAGCCATTACGATTATGTGTGCAGCGAGGTTTCCAAGGGCATTGCAAATGTATCACTTGCAAGTGACATTCCAGTTATGTTCGGAGTGCTTACTACAGATACAATCGAGCAGGCAATTGAGCGTGCCGGAACAAAGGCAGGTAATAAGGGATTTGAGTGTGCCGAAGGTGCTATTGAGATGGTTAACCTTATTAAAGAGATTGAAGGGTAACATATAAGAAAAATTGATGATAAAAGGTCAGATTCGTCAGGAACTATTAGTATTGGCGGGGCTGGCCTTTTGTATTATGAAATATGGTAGAAAATGGATATGCGAAGGTGATGATATAAGGTATAATAGATGTGTTTCCCTTAATAATTGTTAAATGGGTATATATTACATATAAATTAATAGAATCGATGGGAGAGATAAGATGAAGTGGGGAATTTTGGCTACAGGTAATATTGCAAAAAAATTTGCATCAACCATAAATCAGATGAGTAAAGAAAATGAACAGTTAGTAGCGGTTGGTTCACGTAACATTGAAAGTGCAAAAGCCTTTGCTAAGGAACATGATATCCTAAGATATTATGAGTCGTATGAAGCCCTGGTTAAAGATCAGGATGTTGAGGCTGTTTATGTAGCAACACCAAATACTTTGCATTATGAGAATTGCAGGTTATGTCTTGAACATGGAAAGCATGTATTGTGCGAAAAGCCGTTTACGATAAATGATAAACAGGCACAGGAACTGTACAGACTGGCAAGGGACAGGCATCTTTTTATCATGGAGGGACTCTGGATATGGTTTCTTCCATTGTATGATCGTTTACACAGTATCTTACAGCAAGGAGTAATTGGAGAAATAAAACATATTTCATGTCAGTATGGGTTTGTTGCAACAGGTGCCAGAAAAGAGCGTAAATTTAACCCTGCACTTGGTGGAGGTGCTTTGTTGGACATAGGAATTTACAATCTGGGATTTCTGCGTATTGTTACAGGGAATGAGCCGCAGAATGTAGAAACTCAAAAAGTACATATTAATGAGTATGGAACAGATGATTACAGCTGTCTCAAACTGACATATAATGATGGATGTACGGCAGAATCAGTCCAGACAATTGGGCAGGAATTAAAACGTAATGCCAGAATTGAGGGAACAAAGGGAAGTATATTTTTACCGGATTTCCAACACGCCGAGACCATGATACTTGAGGTGGAAGGAAAAAAACCGGAAACAATAGAGTGTCCGGTTGATATAAATGGCTTTGAATATGAAATCAGGGAAGTAAGCAGATGCGTAAAACGTGGATATTGCAGCAGTGATGTATATACAGCTAAAGATAGTATTGCACTTACACGGCTGATGTATGATATCCGTATGAGCTGGAGTTAAAAAATAGGGGACAGTTATATGTATATAATGGAGTGAAGCAGATATGAAAACAGTTATTATATATGCATCAGTCCGTAATTAACTTTGCAGAAGTAAATCTTCCAGAGAATAAGGATGTTTTTCTTATATGCACTTATGGAGGAAAGCCGGTATTTGATTCAATAAAGGGAATTATAAAAGAAAAGCAGGGAAGAATTGTGGGAGAATTTTGTTGTAAGGGATATGACACATTTGGACCATTCAAACTTATAGGAGGAATATCAAAAGGACATCGGGATAAGAATGATCTGGATAATGCAAAGGCTTTTTTCAAAGGGTTGTGTAAAAATTGTAATTGACAGAGATGGGAGCGGGGTATGCTTCTTGTCAGAAGGGCAAGAAGATGGAACAGAGAGAGTTTAACAAATCGAAGTTTTGAGGTGTGAGATATGGAACTAACAAGAGAAATTGCTGAGAAAGCATTAGAAGAAGCAAATAAGGCAAATCCGGGACCTTGGTATGACCACAGCAAATATGTTGCTTTGGCTTGTCAGAATATTGCAAGTCGTTGCCAAGACATGGATGAGGATTTGGCATATGTTTATGGAATTTTGCACGATATAGGTAGATATGCCGGAGTTACTTCTGAAAAGCATTTAATAGACGGTTATCGCTATTGTGTAGAAAGAGGCTGGAAAAAGGCAGCACAGATTTGTATTTCTCACGCTTTTATGATTAAAGATATTTCAACATCTATTGGCATTTTTGATATGCCGATAGAAGACAAAGAGTTTATGGCTCGGTATGTTAAAGAAGCTGTCTATGACGATTATGATTATCTGGTACAGCTCTGTGATGCTTTAGCATTGCCAACAGGGTTTTGTCTATTGGAAAAGCGATTCGTAGATGTAACAATTCGCTATGGAACACATCCGGCTACGATTGAACGCTGGAAAGCAATACTTGGCATTAAAGAACATTTTGAGAAAAAGATGGGATGTTCCATTTATGATTGCTTACCGGGGGTAATTGAAAATAGTTTTCGATAAAATTGTAAATTCAAGTTTGTAGAATTAAGGAAATCGGTATTTAACGGGGAATATTTTAGCTGGATAAAATAGACACAAAAGTGCTTTAGATGAACAGGAAAAACTTGCATTATGGAAAATAGAGCTGCTGTACTTAATAGACTGCCTACCGTTTCGTGGTCATCGATAGCATAAAATGTGCAAATACACATAAAATAGTAATGAATATTGATTAAGTAATCATTAAATGATACAATTTAACTACTAAAAAATGTGTATATACACAAAAATAAGGGGATAAACTTATGGAGATTAAAAGAGATGTATATCTTGAACAGTTAAAGATAAGAAAAGATAATGGGATGATAAAGATTATCACTGGAATCAGGAGATGCGGAAAATCATTTCTACTATTTGTATTGTTTAAAAAATATTTATTGGAGAGTGGTGTGGATAATGACCATATTATTGAGATTGCTTTAGATGGCATTGAAAATGAGGAGTTGAGAGATCCAAAGAAGTGTTACCAGCATATTAAAGATGCAATGAAAGATGACAAGAAGTATTATTTGCTTTTGGATGAAGTACAGTTTATGTCACGATTTGAGGAAGTACTGAACAGCCTGCTTCGTATCAGTAATATTGATATATATGTGACTGGAAGTAACTCTAAATTTTTATCTAGTGATATTGTAACTGAATTTAGAGGAAGAGGAGATGAGATAAGAATATATCCGTTGTCATTTGCAGAGTTCTATGCAGCTTTCGGTGGAGATTATGATGATGCTTGGGAAGAATATATGATATATGGTGGTTTACCACAGGTGGTACAGTTTTCTGTGGAACGCCAAAAGGCTGAATATCTAAAAAACATTTTCACAAATGTTTATATTAAGGATGTTGTAGAACGAAACAAGCTTCAAAATGTTGATGAGATTGGTACTTTAATAGATATTCTTGCTTCTGCGATAGGAGCTCCAACTAATCCAACTAAAATATCAAATACTTTTAAAAGTGAACGTGGTATCAATTACAGCAACAAGACCATATCCAACCATATAGATTATCTTGTGGAGGCGTTTTTAATTTCTAAAGCTGACAGATATGATATTAAAGGCAGAAAATATGTGGGAGCAAATCGGAAATATTATTTTTCAGATGTGGGACTTAGAAATGCCAGATTGAATTTTAGACAGCAGGAACCTACTCATATTATGGAAAATATTGTTTATAATGAGCTGCTTATCAGGGGCTATAATGTGGATGTTGGTATTGTAGAGGTATATGCAAGAAATAATGAAGGAAAAACGACTCGAAAGCAGTTTGAAGTTGATTTTGTAGTCAATCAGGGTAGTCAGAGATATTATATTCAGGTGGCTTATGATATGACTTCTGAGGAAAAGCAGACGCAGGAACTTAATTCATTTAGAAATATTCCAGATTCATTTAAAAAGATTGTGATAGTAAATGGAACAAAAAAGCCTTGGAGAAATGAGGAAGGCTTTGTAATCATGGGAATGAAGTATTTTCTGCTTAATGCGGATAGTTTGGAGTTTTAGTATGAGAAATTGAGGTTATAAAGCAAAAAACAGCCATAGCCTGAAACTATGGCTAACCACAATTAAAATGTATTATAAATATCAAATCATATCTGATACAATTATCCTCACGATTGATTTATAACAGGAGGATACACATGAGTACATTAAATACACCATTCAGATATGATTATGTGGGAAGCTTTTTAAGACCGGAAAGATTAAAGAAGGCAAGAGCCGACTATGAAAGTGGAAAGATTAAGCAGGAAGAGCTTACAGCAGTTGAAGATGACTGCATAAGAGAGCTTGTAGCAAAGGTTAAGAAACTTGGTTATCATGTTATTACAGATGGCGAGTTCAGAAGATCTACATGGCATCTTGATTTTATGTGGGGTTTCAACGGAGTTGAGCATAGAAAGACAGTTGACGGCAACACAACATTTGACGCAGAAGCAGCAATGATTGATGACACATATATGGTTGGAAAAATATCAGTAAAGAACCATCCATTTGTTGAACATTTTAAATTCGTTAAGGCATTAGAGGACGAGAACACTGTTGCAAAACAGACAATTCCTTCACCGGGACAGTTCTATGCGTACTTTACAGGTGCAGAGCTTCTTCCAGATACACTTGCAATATATGGAACAGAGGAAGCATTTGCAGATGATGTAATTAAGGCTTACAACGAATTTGTTGCAGAGATATATGCGGCAGGATGCAGAAATCTTCAGTTTGACGACTGCGTATGGGGCGGAATGGTTAATCCAAAACTTGCTGTTGCACTTACAGGAAGAAGCGGCGAGGCGCTTGAAGATTATAAGAAACTAATGCTTAAGTTAAACAACGAGGTTGCTGCGGTTGCACCAGAAGACCTGCTTATCAATACACATGTGTGCAGAGGCAATTATCATTCAACATTCTTCAGCTCAGGTGCATATGACAGTGTTGCAGACCTGCTTTTCGGTGAAGAAAATGTTAATGCATATTATCTGGAATATGATGATGAGCGTTCAGGCGGATTTGCACCGTTAGCAAAGGTATCTGGGGATAAGAAGGTTGTTCTCGGACTTGTTACAACCAAGACGCCAGCACTTGAGAATAAGGAACTTGTTATAAACAGAATTCATGAGGCGGCAAAATATGTTCCACTCGACAGACTGTATCTGAGCCCACAGTGTGGATTTGCTTCATGCGAGATAGGAAATAAGCTTACTGAGGAAGAGCAGTGGGCTAAGTTAAAGCTTGTAAAAGAAATCGCAGAAGAAGTGTGGGGATAAGTCTTAGAAAATGAATATATGATTATTTAGAAGGATTGGAGATTGTGAGAAGTCTCCAATCCTTTTTTGATTTTTATCAGTTATAACTGATAAAACTGTCAAACTTTTTTCCGCATGATTTCGTATATAAATATAGAAAAGCAAGTGCGGTTAAATCAAAAAAGGGAGGGGTTTTATGAGAAAGAAATGGTTTGTTGGCATATTTGTAGCATTGATAAGTATGACATGTATATCAGGTTGTGGAGTTTCTTATAAAGATTATACGGATATACAGCAGACGGAGACTGAAACTGAGCAGACTGGTGGAATTGAGACGAATCGTGAATATATTATGGAAGAGGATGTTATGAAGTTGCCATCAGACGCAGTAATTATAGATGATTATTCTAAAGAGGGAACAATTCTGACAAGTCCACATTTAAACTATAATATTAGTATAAAGGTAAATAAGGCTATACTGGCTGATAATATGGATGTGTATAAAGAAATTGGTGGTACGGACAGTAATTTTATAGAATGGATAAAAAAGGTTAATTCAAGAGAAACAGGATTTACTAACACATACAATGAAGCAGACGGGACATTTGACAGCAGATATGATGGTGTTGGTACTAAGATTTTTATGATATCGGCAGAACTTGTTAATAACTCAGATTCAGAAGCTGCAATTAATATTGCTGGAATAAAGCCATATAGTCTGGACAGGGAGAATGGGGAGATTACCAGATTGAGTATATGTGAATCAATATTTTACGATTATGCAGAATCAACAGGTGCAGATTATGGAAATATGACACTTAAGGCTGGGGAACACCGCAATATCGTTTTATGCATGGTTGAGCCAGACAAGATAGTAAAAAAATATTATAGAAATGAGAATGGCAGAAATGTTGCGACAGACACTGAGGATATTAATTATGACAATATTTATCTGAGGTTAAGTCTTTTAGGGGTTCAGCAGGTCGCTAACGGGGAAAACTTTATAAAGTTTAATATTGAGTAAGAAGGTGATGTATATGGGGCGAATGATAAGAATAGAGCTTTATAGAGCTTTTCATGGGAAAGAACTTAAAGCTGCAATGTTATTAGGAGGGTTGCTGGGACTGGCACATTTTGTATTAGAAGTTATACCATCAGTCAGTCATATATTTGACGGATATCATCCGGATATTGCGTCTTCTGTTGTTGGAAATGTTACGGAAAGCTGGATGGGTGGAATGATTAATCCAGAGATTAATATATACCAGATGGTGGTATTTTTATTAATAACTATTCCGTATGCAGCATCATTTTACACAGACAGGAAGGCCGGAATACTTAAGAATATAGCTGTAAGAGGTGAAAAAAGAGAATATCTGGCAGCCAAATCTGTAGCGGTGTTTATGACTGCCGGGGTTTCAGCAGTATTTCCGTTGTTACTTAATCTTATGCTTACAATGACAATGTTTCCGGTAATTAATTATGACTGGTACCAGCTGCCGAATTATAAGGCATTGTTTATGAATCTTGCTGTTAAAAATGTGATTGCATATTGCATTGTATATATGGCACTGATATTTGTATTTGCAGGACTTATAGCGGGACTGGCATTATCACTGTCATTATATGCTAATAACAGATTTGTTGTATTATCGCTGCCTTTTCTTATATGTATAGTATCGGGAAGGCTGGTCGCATATTCGGGTAATCCGGTTATAAGAGGGCTTGCAATACAGAAGGTGTTTTATGTTCCACAGAGTTCGCCAACAACATTAGTTTCTTTATGCATATTGTTTGTTGTGCTTGTTTTATGCGGATATGTGCATTTTATGGTAAGGGGCGTGAAAATGGATGTTTTATAATGACAGATTATCGGGAAAGGAAAGAAAGCAGAAAATTGCATTGATAGTATGTGCAGTAGTTGTTCTGGCAGTATGGCTTATGCTTACAATCAGAATTAATACGATTTTTCCATCCAAAAAGATTGAAAAATGCGGATATGGAGAATGGATTAATTATACACCTGACATAGCGGATATTATTACAGTAGATGTGAGTATCTCACCGGTATCATGCAAAATGTATGACAGGGCAGGTATTTTAAAAGATTACACAAAAGAACAGCTTGGAATATTTTCAGAAGGAAAAGACGATGCAGATTATCTTGTATTTACTGTTGATATAAAAAATAACGGACAGGAGGCTGTAAACATAAACCGTCTGGCATCATTACTTATCTATTGTACAGAATTTAATGGTGACAGCAACTCTCTGGAAAGGATGAATACTGATATTAAGACAGTGGCATCAGGTGAAACACAGAGAGTACAATTTGTAACCAACATAAAGTATAAGGATGCATGGATGGTTAATAGCAGACAGAGATATGCAGAGTCTGATGTTTACATAGTTATGTCACAGTATCCATTAGAGAGAAGAATGGTATTTTCTATTGAATAATTAATAAAGGGGGATTTTATGAAGTGGAGAATCTGGAAAAGACCACCGGAGTGGAAAAAGATATCATTGTATGCTGTTGTTATTTTAGTTTCATTATTTGTGTGTGAATTCGCATTTGCAGCAAGAAAGGCAAAGGGCGTCACATGCGTGAAAGATTTTATTATTACATATAATTACAGGGTTGTTCCTTATATAGCAATTCCTGTTATTATGGTTCTTTTAATATCGTATTTTAGAAGAATGTATGATGATAACAGAATGGTGCGGTATGTTAATATAAGAAATTTTTACATTTCTGTAATTGGTGGGGGAATTGGCAGGATTGTATTATATGTAGTTATTATGACCGTCTGGATGTTTATAGGCGGTGTTGTATCGACACATGGAATTATTGACAACTGGCAGTCAAAAAATGCGATGGCAAAGAGAGTTTATGGAGCATATCTTACAGACACAAAGTTTATTACAGTGTTTTCAGGAATTTTCATAACATTAATTTTAATGATGATTATAAACATGGAAATGCTGATGATAATACACAGATATATACATAGCTGGATTGCCGGATATTTTATATGCATAGTACTTAATCTGTATATGCTGGTTGAGCAGGGAAATGCCAGAGTGCTGAAAACATTTATAACATACAGGGTATACCAGAATGGATGGAGATACAGCAGTCTTGTGTATATGGCTGTGATAGTGGCTGTACTGCTTATGGTTATATTATTGATGGGAAAATGTGACAGTTTAAGGAGAAATCGATGATGTTTTGGAATATTTTAAAAAATGATATAGCGCGTGGGATATTTAAAAGAAAATATTTATACATAATATCGACTGTTGTAATAGCTGCACTGGTAATTATTGCTGATATGAGTCTGGGAAGAAAAACCGGTTCACATGGATATACAGGTCAGGTATCAGTGGGGGATTTGTTTCAGGTGTTTTACAGGGGCAGCAGAATAATTAAACCAGACAATATGGCAGAATTTTATATATCAGAACAGTATCTGTTTATGGTTCTTGGCATTGCATTTATTGTAGGAAACTATTGCGTCAGGGATTTTGGCAGTGTGGGTATGCAGATAATAATCAGATGTGGAAGCATTGGCAAATGGTTTGCAGGTAAAGTTATGTGGTGTTTTGCAAGTGCTTTATATATGACAGCGTTGACGGATATATTAATTGTAATTATAAGTGTAATTCATGGATATGAACCGGGACTGGATGTGCATATGGAAGTGCTTCGTATGTATGGATATCCAGAGAATGTAACAAATGTGGCAGCAGGTAAAATAGTGGTTATGAGTCTGGTTCTTCCGTTGCTTTCATTATTTGCCATAGCACTGGTGCAGATGTTTTTATCAATGATATGTTCGTCTGTAATAGCACTTTTACTTATATCAACAGGAATGATAATAACGATATTTTCAGGAAATGTATTACTGGCATTCAATGGTCTTATGTGTATGAGAAATAATATATATACTGCTGGAGGAACAGACAGTATTCATATGATGATTGCTGATGTTGTAATAATACTTATATCCATAATAGCAGTATATATATATGTCAGCAGGATGGATATATTAAATGCAAAGGAGATATAGTGTATGAGGGTTGTATTAAGAAATGTGTGTAAAGATATAAAAGGAGCAAGAGTTCTTGATAATGTTAATCTTGAACTTGAAAGTGGCATGGTATATGGTTTTAAGGGAAAGAACGGTTCTGGAAAAACCATGCTTATGCGTGCTATAAGTGGGCTTATAAAAGTGAAGGGTGAAATTGAGATTGATGGGAAAATACTGGGAAAAGATTTTACATTTCCACCAAGCATAGGAATTCTTATAGAGAATCCTTCGTTTGTGGCGGAATATACGGGATTGAAGAACCTTGAGATGCTGGCATGTATTAAGAATAAGATTGAAATTGAAGATATAAGACATGCAATGGAGCAGGTGGGACTGGATCCTGGCGATAAGAGAACCTATAAAAAATATTCACTTGGAATGAAGCAGAAGCTTGGAATAGCAGCGGCATTTATGGAAAAACCTGATATCATAATTCTTGATGAGCCTATAAATGCGCTCGATGAAGCGGGTGCAAAACAGGTTCACAAGATACTTGAGGAGCAGAAAAAGAGAGGAGCACTTATTATAATTGCCTGCCATGACAAGGAAGAACTTGAAATGCTGTCAGATGAGATAATTGAGATTTATGAGGCAGGATTGTTGCCGGGGAAAAAGAGTGATTATGAAATGGACTTAAAAACTAAGGCAGTTAATTCTTATATAAGGGATTAACTGCCTTTAAGTTTTTTATATGAATAATAAAATTATCTCTGAACTTCATTACCAGCATCAGAGAATGCCAGCTTCATAACTTCATCTACTGTAACTAAGTTGTAATCTCCGCTTACTGTATGCTTTAAGCAGCTTGCAGCATTAGAGAATTCAACGGCTTTCTGAGGATCAAAGTTGTTAATAAGGCTGTAGATAAGACCAGCGCAGTAAGCATCTCCGGCACCGATGTAGTCAAGAATGTGCATAAAGAATTCTTTGCTGTAGTAAGCCTTGCCTTCTGTGTAAATCATTGACTGGAGCTTAAATGTTGTGATGGATGTTTCTGTTCTCCATACAGATGCAACCATCTTGAATGGGAATTTCTTCATAAGTTCCCTGGCAATGTAAGCATTTTTCTCCTCGCCATTAGCGTCGGCAGGATTCATAGAGAAGATACCAATAGCGTCATCTTCGTTAGCGATACATACATCAACATACTGGCAGATACGAGACATTGCCTCACAAGCCTTTTCACTTGACCAGAGCTTGCTTCTGTAGTTTAAGTCACAGCTTACAGTCATGCCTTTTTCCTTAGCCTTCTGGCAGGCTGTGATACAGATGTTAGTCATCTCATCAGAGATTGCAGGTGTGATTCCTGAAAAATGGAACCATGTTGCACCGTCAAATATTTCGTCCCAGTCAAAGTCATCAGCAGTAGCGAGAGCAAATGCAGAACCTGCTCTGTTATAGATAACGTTAGTTGGACGCTGGCTTGTCTTCTTCTCAAGGAAGTAGATACCAATCTGGTCGCCGCCACGCACGATGTGGTCTACGCCTACGCCGTACTGACGGAGTGAGTTGATTGCAGCCTGTCCGATTATATGTTTTGGAAGCTTTGTTACATAATTAGCATCAATATCAAAGTTAGCAAGGGACACAGCAGTATTGGCTTCTCCACCTCCATAAACAGCCTCAAATGCATTGCACTGAGTAAATCTTGCGTTGTTCTCAGGAGAGAGACGAAGCATAATTTCACCAAATGTAACAATCTTATCTTTCATTTTTCTTAATCCTTTCTCAATATCAGATTTCCTAAAATAAATATACAAGAATGTATTTTAGCACATTATGGCGAAAAATGGGAGTAAAATGTTCTTGATTTGATACATATTTTTTACTATAGTTACATGTGAAGTAAATATGTGCGTGAAGATTTATAATCTTTTGTACACATTTGAAAGGATTGAATAATGTTAAGAAATGTTTCATTAGAAGATATATCGGATGGCAGACTGTATACTGAGAATGACCTTGTGCGCGTTGATACTAACTCGTGTAAGGGTTGTCAGACTGTATGCTGCCAGAATATGGGAAGTACGATTGTGCTTGATCCATATGACTGTTATAAGCTCACAACCGGGTTGGGCAAAACATTTGAACAGCTTACGATGAATGAGCTTGAGTTAAATGTGGTGGATGGTCTTATTATGCCTAATCTTAAAATGCAGAAATCAGACGGAAGATGTGCTTTTCTTCGTGAAGATAATCTGTGCAATATACATACGATAAGACCGGGAATATGCAGAATGTTCCCGCTTGGAAGATACTGGGAGGATGAGACGCATTTTAAATATATTGTGCAGAAGGGCGAGTGTAATAAGGATAATCTTTCGAAGATTAAACTGAAAAAATGGCTTGGCATTGAGGGACTTGCGGAGTATGATTCTTATATTGTCAGATGGCATGAGTATGTGAAGCTGCTTCAGGCGGCGTTGCCTGGACTTTCAGAGAATAATGTGAAGATTCTTAATACATTTAACCTAAGAGTGTTCTACATGACGACATATGCCGGATGCGCTGATGATAAGGCATTTTATGCAGAATTTGACAGAAGACTTGCGATGGCTAAGGAAAAGCTGGGACTGATGTAGGAATGGTTCGCAGGTGACAGAAAGGAAGATTGATTTTATGAAGACAGATTTATTTCATATAGGAAAGTTCGTGATTCATGGATACGGACTTATGATTGGTATAGGTTTTGTGTTGGCACTGCTTGTTGGCGAGTACAGGGCTAAGAAGATGGGGATGAAAGAGGAGGCTCTTATTGATATTGCGATAATTGCGGGGGTATCGGGATTTCTCGGAGCAAAGCTGTTGTATATAATAGTGAGTTTTAAGGATTTTATAAAAGATCCTATAGGTGTGCTTGGCTCATCGGGATTCGTTGTTTATGGCGGACTTATTGCAGGTGTGCTGTGTAACCTTATATATGTAAAGATTAAGAAGTTATCATTCCTTGAATATTTTGACCTGGTAATGCCAGAGATAGCGCTGGCACAGGGCTTTGGACGAATCGGCTGTTTCCTTGCAGGGTGCTGTTACGGAAGACAGACAGATGCAGCCTGGGGAGTTGTTTTCCCGGCTGGTTCACTTGCACCATCAGGAGTTAAACTGATTCCTACACAGCTTATATCATCGGGGGCAGATTTCCTTAATATGGCGTTTCTTATGATAATAGCAGCTAAGTTTTCTTATACTGCTGTTATGAAGCGCAAGGCTGACGGTAAGGAAACTGCCGGAAAGCATATGGCAGCAGGTAATATCGGATTCTTATATTGCATAACCTATGGACTTGGAAGATTTGCAATTGAGTTTTTAAGAAACGATTATAGAGGTGAGGTCGGAATATTCTCTACATCGCAGTTTATCTCTCTTTTCATTGTATTACTTGGAGTTGCTGCAATGGCTGTTAATCATAAGTTGAAAAATGCGGACAGATAGAAATACTAATATGGACTAATCAGCGTTGTATTATAAATTACACTGGCTGGTTAGTCTTTTTTATTGCCTTTTAATCCATAATGTATTAATAAAAATACAAGAATTATTAAAATGTAACAAATAATGCTGGACAATTTGTTAAAAAATTGTCAATATGTAAACATAATAAAGCGAACGACAATTTAATACATGGAAATCAGTACATTTTAGTTAATATAATAAATATTTGTATATCTGGGGAATGTTTATTATTAGAATCTGAGATGGTAGAATATGTGAAATGGGGTGATAAGTGATGAAAATATATAAAGCAAAAGATTATGCTGATATGAGCAGAAAGGCGGCTAATATTATATCAGCACAGATTATTATGAAGCCGGAATGTGTACTTGGACTTGCGACTGGTTCAACGCCGGTTGGGTTATATAAGCAGTTAGTAGAATGGTATAAAAAAGGTGACTTAGATTTTTCAGCAGTTAAGACTGTTAATCTTGATGAGTATAAGGGACTCAGTCAGGACAATGATCAGAGTTATTATTATTTTATGCATAAGAATTTATTTGATAATGTGAATATATCAGATGATAATACTCATATTCCTAATGGAATGGAGCAGGATTCGGAAAAAGAATGTAACAGATACTCTGAACTGATTAAGTCTCTTGGTGGTATTGATTTACAACTTCTTGGAATAGGTCATAATGGACACATAGGATTTAATGAACCATCAGATTCATTTGAAAAACAGGTTCATTGTGTTGATTTAACAGAATCTACAATAGAAGCTAATAAGAGGTTTTTTGAATCAGCAGAAGATGTTCCACGACAGGCATACACAATGGGAATCAAGACAATAATGCAGGCAAAGAAGATTCTGGTTGTTGCAAGTGGGGAAGATAAAGCACAGATTGTGAAAGAAGCTTTTTTTGGACATATTACACCATATGTTCCTGCATCAGTTCTGCAGCTGCATAATGATGTAACACTGGTAGCGGATGAAGCAGCTCTTAGTAAGATTTATTAAAGCATATTAACTTGGTGGATAGAAGGTTGAGAACATATGATTATAAAGAATGCTGATGTTTATACACAGGACAATGTATTTGTTAAGGGAGATGTCGTTGTAGATAACGGTACATTCACCAAAGTGCTGGATGTACATAATTATGTTGGCGATGAAGTTGTAGATGCTACAGGACTTAAGATGATTCCAGGACTTGTAGATATTCACTTTCATGGATGCAAGGGTGCAGATATGTGTGATGGAACTAAAGAGGCACTTGATATAATTTCCAGGTATGAGGCTTCTGTCGGGGTGACGAGTATATGTCCGGCAACCATGACGATAGCTAAGGAGGAACTCGTTGAAGTTATGAAGAATGCCGGAGAGTATTCATATAATGGTGGAGCCCATCTGGTAGGAATTAATATGGAGGGACCTTTTATAAGTCCACAAAAAAAGGGTGCACAGGCAGCAGAGAATATTATGCATTGTAATTATGAGTATTTCTGTGAACTCCAGAAAGCTGCACATGATTTAATAAAGATTGTTGATATTGCACCAGAAGAGCCGGGTGCGATGGATTTCATAGATAAAGTAAAAGATAATGTTGTGGTGTCGATTGCTCATACAGCAGCGGATTATGATACTGCGATGGAGGCAATTCAACATGGTGTAACTCATGCAACACATTTATACAATGCAATGCCCCCTATGAATCATAGAAAGCCTGGTGTTATAGGTGCAATAAGAGATTCATATCAATGTCATGCAGAACTGATATGTGATGGAGTTCATATTCATCCATCAGTAATACGGGCAACATTTGCCATGTTGGGTGCGGGACGCATAATACTAATCAGTGACAGCATGAGAGCAACAGGATTAGAGGATGGCGAATATACTCTTGGAGGACAGCCTGTAGTGGTAAAAGGTAATCTGGCAACCTTACATGATGGAACAATTGCTGGCTCAGCAACTAATTTAATGGATTGTCTTCGATATGTCGTTAAAAAAGCAGGGATTTCATTAGAAACAGCTGTTATGTGTGCAACAGAGAATCCGGCAAAGGAAATTGGTATATATGATAAAGTCGGAAGTATTTCTGTAGGAAAACAAGCAGATTTCGTGCTTATTGATGATGAATTGAATATTAAGAGAGTATATATTGATGGAAAGGAGATAATATGCTAGGTTTTTTCAAAGGAAAGTCAAAGGATAATATTATTTATTCTCCATGTAAAGGAAAAGTGGTGCCAATTACTGAAGTTTCAGATCCAACATTTTCAGAAAAGGTTCTTGGAGATGGATTTGCAGTAATTCCTTCTGAGGAAAGATATATGCTCCGGCAGATGGTGAGATTTCAATGGTGTTTGATACTCTTCATGCTGTGACAATGACAACCAGTCAGGGAACGGAATTATTGATACATATTGGGCTGGATACGGTAACGCTCAAGGGAGAACCATTTATTTCACATGTTTCAGGTGGTCAGCAGGTAAAAAAGGGTGATTTACTTTTAGAGGCTGATCTTGAAAAAATAAAGTCGGCAGGATTGGATACGATTACACCAGTCCTTATATGCAATACCGACGATTATAATAAAATTAATCTAATAAAGGAGGGTGAGGTATCTATTGATGATGAAGTCCTGAAAATATCATAATTACTAAGGACTTCACAATGTGCGTGATTGGGATTACCCCGATTAATAATGATGTAAAGGAGGAGAAAAGTATGAAATTTCTTCAAAAACTGGGAAAAGCGTTAATGCTTCCTGTGGCAGTACTGCCTATATGTGGTATCCTTATGGGTATCGGTTATATGCTGTGTCCAGAAACTATGCAGGGTGGAGATATTAAGGGCGCAGCTGATATGATTGGTCTGTTTCTTGTAAAAGCTGGTGGAGCTTTAATTGATAACATGGCAATCCTTTTTGTAATTGGTGTCGGTGTAGGTATGTCAGATAAAAATGATGGTACCGGAGGAATTGCGGCACTTGCTTCGTGGCTTATGATGACAACACTTCTTTCTACAAAGTTTGTTACAGTAATTATACCTTCTATAGCAGACAGTGCAACTAAAACTCTTGCATTTAACAAGATTGAGAATCCATTTATTGGTATTCTTGCTGGTATAATCGGTGCTATGTGTTATAACAAGTTTAAAGATACAAAATTACCAAACTGGTTATCTTTCTTTAGTGGAAAACGATGCGTAGCAATTGTTTCAGGAGTAGTATCAATTCTTGTATCTGTTGTTTTATTATTTGTATGGCCATTACTGTTCGGCGCATTAGTAAGCGTTGGTAAGGCAATTGTAAAGCTTGATATTGTTGGTGCAGGTATCTATGCATTCTTGAACAGATTGTTAATTCCTACCGGATTACACCATGCGTTGAACAACGTATTCTGGTTTGACACTATCGGACTTGGAGATTTACAGCACTTCTGGGCAGGACAAACATCAAGTGATGTTTCATGGAGTCTTGGAATGTATATGTCAGGCTTCTTCCCATGTATGATGTTTGGTATTCCAGGTGCAGCTTTAGCTATGATTAAATGTGCAAAGCCAGCTAAGAAAAAAGTAGCTATAGGACTTGTTGCTTCTGCAGCATTATGTGCATTTATCTGTGGTGTTACAGAACCATTTGAATTTGGTTTCATGTTCCTTGCTCCTGGACTCTATGTTATCTATGCACTTCTTTATGGTATATTTACAATGATTACAGTTGCATTAGGCTTCAGAGCAGGATTTAGTTTCTCAGCAGGTGCTACTGACCTGTTATTCTCATCATCTCTTCCGGCAGCACAGAAGACATGGTTGATAATTCCTCTTGGTATAGCAGCATTCTTCGTATTCTATTTCGTATTCTTATTTGCCATTAAGAAATGGGATTTAAAGACTCCTGGCAGAGAAGATGATGATATAGAAGCAGAAAAGAAAGTTGAACTTGCAAGTGACGATTATACAACAATTGCAAAGACAATTCTTGAAGGCTGTGGCGGAAAAGAGAATATTGCAAGCATAGATAATTGTATTACAAGACTGAGACTTGAAGTAAAGGATATTACACTTGTTAATGATAAGGTTATTAAATCAGCTGGTGTTGCTGGTGTTATGAAACCTGGAAAGACATCTGTACAGGTTATTATAGGAACTAAGGTACAGTTTGTTGCAGATGCATTTTCTAAGCTTTGTGAATAATTAAAATGTAAAAATAAATATAATATAAAAAATCCCCGGTAAGACTGCCAGAACTGCAGCTTATCGGGGATTATTTCATGTATTACTTTACCATGCTTAAAAATTCTTCATCAGATATCTTAGAATTCATTACAGCATTCTTAATTGCAGCGGACATAACGCGGGCAGCAAGTGTTCCTGCGAAGTTGATATCAACACGTACTGCTTCGCTGTCGCCTCGTTTTGCAGTGCTTGCAGCATATATTGTATCTCCGTCTGCCATTGTACCGACTGGGTTAATGCAGCGTGCATACGCATTTCTTGCCATAGATGCAATTTTGTTAAGTTCAGCCTTGTTAAATGCAGCGTTAGTTATAACCGCACCGATTGTTGTGTTGCCTGTGAACATATCGCGAGGTGCCATGAACTGATAGAGTGCTTCTTCACAGCTTATATACTCTGTTCTGTCAGCGTTCTTAAGTCCGGCAAGCTTCTTACCGGTTTCATAATCTGATATATCGCCGAGTGCATTTACAACAACAATTGCTGTCATTATAAATGTGCCGGCTTTCACTGAATATATTCCAAGTCCTGACTTTTCAGCCTGCTTCATTCCCATAATCTTTCCGACAGTTGCACCTGTTCCGGCACCGATACAGCCCTGAACGGGGTCGTTTCTATCCGAATTGGCAGCGGTGGAAGCATCAGTATTGACAACACCGGCTTCATAAGTGCCTGAATGCAGGCCTCATATCCCATAGTACTGTCCGGGCGTACTTTAGAGCTTCCATATCCAAGATCAAATATGCATGACTGGCATACAAGCGGAACAAGTGAAACGCCTGTGTCATATCCTATACCATGTTCTTCAAGACATGTCATAACTCCGTCAGATGCGGCAAGACCGTATGCTGAACCGCCTGACAGTACAATGGCATTAATCGGATTGTCAGCAGTCATAGGCATAGTAAGAGGTGTTTCTCTTGATGCCGGACCGCCGCCGCTAATGTCACAGCCTGCCGTCGCGCCGTCTGGAAAATATATAACAGTTACACCTGTGCCAGCTTCCTTATTGGAAGCATGACCTAATCTAAAATCATTAATATCATTAACTGAAATCTCTGTAAACAAAACTAATCCTCCGTTGATTAATGTCCGATTTATTCAATCAAAGTGACTGGTTAATTCTGGTTAAGCTTAAGTGCAGCATATAATGCACGGGAAACCACACTGGCAACAATAAAGCAGATACCTGCCTCTATAAGTCCCTGAACACCAACAAATAATACTACGAATATAAGTGGGTTCTTAGCTCCGAGTGCAGTAACGAAGGCCTGTACATAATCTGTATTATAGAAGAAGAGAACAAGTGAACTCATGAATAATAAAGTATTAAGTAAAGGACAGCAAAGACTTGCTATATAATAAGAAAATTTCTTAACTCCCTTAATACTATGAAGTCCCTTGAATATAAGTCCTGTAAGGAAGCCTTCAAGAGTTCTTGTTACTACTGTTGTTACAAATGTACCAAATGGATTGATTCCGAGAAGAACAGTTCCCATTGCGCCTCCAACGAAGCACTGATAAAAGCTTGTAAGTCCGAATGCCAGACCACAGATTAAACCGCCGACAGGTCCTAAGATGATAGCACCTACAGCTACAGGAACAGTTAAAAGGGTGATAGAAAGTCCAGGGGTACGGATGTAGCCTAATGGGGTCAGTGACATAACGAGTATGACCGCAACCATAAGTGCCAGCTCCACCATGTACTTAGTGTTGAACTTCGTTGCAGAAGTTCGAGTTGCATTAATAGTATTCATATTGTCTCCTTTGCGGAAAGGTATGCAGCCCTTCCGGCTTGTTAAGATACATCTCCGAAAAACGGATGACGTTCGCGCGTATAATAACATATATATTGTTATTATTCAAACATTCTTTATAAATTATTTATAAAAATACATTTGACATTAATTTACTATGATGAAAATCAGTGATATTATAAAAAACGCTTATTTATTATTGAAAGCAGATTTTTTGAAAATATTTATCAATAAAGATGGGAGAATGTTTATGAGCAGAATTATTAAAAATGTGCTGCCATACTGGAAGTCGATAGTGCTGGTATTTGCGCTGCTTATCGTTCAGGCAGTGTGTGACTTGTCGCTTCCTGCGTATACTTCAGATATCATTGATACAGGTATACAGAATGGAGGCATAGAGCATACTGTGCCAGAAAAGATTACCAAGGAAGAATATGACACTGCGAAGCTTTTTATGACAGAGGAAGAAGCACAGCTGTGGGAACAGTCGTATTCTTATAATGAAGATGATAATGTCTATGAATTAAGTGTCAAAGGTTCTAAGAATAAGACTGATTTAGATGACACGCTTTTTACCGCACTTATAATTAATAATCAGATGTCTTCAGTGACTGAAAGTGCATTCAAAAGCCGTATGGCAGAGCAGATGCATGTAAGTGAAGAACAGCTTGCAAATGTTTCGGTAGAAGATATTGGAAAATCTATGGGTGTGGAACTCATTACATTTACACAGATGATGGAAGATTCGGATGGTAATGAGGTTGAAACTATATGTGTGGATATGAGACAGATAGTGAAGGCAATGTATAGTGCAGGGGCTATGAGTAAAGACGATATCCTTTCTATGCGAAGCGAATTCCAGAAGACTATTGATACCATGGGAAAGACTCTTGTTTCGTCTATGGGCGTTGCTTATGCAAAGAGCATGGATGCCAAGGCAGGAATGGACATGGATTCTATCCAGACTAAGTATCTGTGGGCAGCTGGTCTTAAGATGGTTGCCATGGCACTTCTTATGGCGGTTACTTCTGTATGTATAGGTTTCCTTGCATCAAGAGTTGGTGCAGGCGTTGCAAGAGATATGAGAGGAAAACTGTATTCTAATGTCATGGGATTCTCTAATGCTGAGATGGACAAATTCTCTACAGCGTCACTTATCACAAGGACAACTAATGATGTACAGCAGGTTCAGATGGTTACGGTTATTATGCTGAGAATGATTCTGTATGCACCAATTCTTGGCGTCGGAGGAATTATAAAGGTTGTTGGAACAGGAGCCGGCATGGGCTGGGTTATAGTTATGGCTGTTGTTGTTATCATTGCATTTGTAATGCTTCTTATGGTAATTGCGATGCCTAAGTTCAAGCTTATGCAGAAGCTGGTTGATAATGTCAATCTTGTATCCAGAGAGATTCTTACTGGTCTTTCTGTAATAAGAGCCTTTGGAAGAGAGAAGAAGGAAGAGGAAAGATTTGACGAAGCTAATAAAAAGCTTACTAATACAATGCTCTTTACTAACAGAACAATGACATTCATGATGCCAAGCATGATGCTTATTATGAATGGTTTATCAGTTCTTATCGTGTGGGTTGCCGCACACAGAATTGATGCCGGAGTTATGCAGGTAGGTTCTATGACTGCATTTATAACATATTCGATGCTTATAGTTATGTCATTCCTTATGCTTACAATGATGTCTGTAATGCTTCCAAGAGCGATGGTTGCAGCTGACCGTATAGATGAAGTTATTAATACACATTCTTCAATAGAAGACTCTGAGAATCCTGAGACAATTGAGTCTGCAAAGGGTGTAGTTGAGTTTAATCATGTAAATTTCATGTATCCGGGTGCTAAAGCGAACGCACTTGAGGATATTACATTTAAAGCAGAGCCGGGTAAGACTACAGCAATTATAGGAAGTACGGGCTGTGGAAAGTCAACGCTCGTTAATCTTATTCCAAGATTGTATGATGTTACAGGAGGAAGCATTACTATTGATGGTCATGATATAAGAAATATCTCTATGCATGACTTAAGAAGTGAGCTTGGTTACGTGCCTCAGAAGGGAATGCTTTTCTCTGGTACTATTGCAAGTAATTTAAGATTCGGTAATCCTGATGCAAGCGATGAAGATGTCGTTAAGGCAGCACAGATTGCACAGGCAACTGAGTTCATTGATAATAAGGCTGAGAAGTATGACAGTCCTATAGCACAGGGCGGTACTAATGTTTCAGGCGGTCAGAAGCAGAGACTTTCGATTGCAAGAGCAATAGCAAAGCACCCAAGAGTGTTTATATTTGATGACAGTTTTTCAGCACTTGATTTAAAGACTGACGCAATTCTTCGTAAGGAGCTTGCTGCAAATGTGTCTGATGCCACTGTTATTATTGTAGCTCAGCGAATCAGCACAATCCTTCATGCAGATCAGATTCTTGTTATGGATGATGGTAAGATTGTTGGCAAGGGAACGCATGAAGAACTTATGAAGACATGTGAGACATATCAGCAGATTGCAAGTTCACAGCTTTCTGCTAAAGAGCTTGGAAAGGAGGCCTAGTCAGTATGGAAGATAATAAAAATATCAAAATGCCACCGAAAAGAAGAATGGGACCTCCGGGAAGAGGAATGGCACCTGTTGAGAAAGCCAAGGATTTCAAAGGATCCATAGGAAAGCTTATAAGATATATTGGAAGCTATAAGATTGCGATAATATTTGTTGCAGTTATGGCTGTATGCTCAACAGTATTTTCTGTTGTAGGTCCGAAGGTTCTTGGTAAGGCGACAACAGCTTTGTCAGAAGGTCTTGTGAAGAAAATCGGCGGAACTGGCGGAATTGACTTTGGAAAGATTGGAACAATTCTTATATTCGTGCTTTGTCTGTATGCCGCAAGTGCAGTATTTAACTTTGTACAGGGCTGGATAATGACAGGCATTACACAGAAGGTCTGCTACAGATTAAGAAAAGAAATCAGTGAGAAAATCAACCGTATGCCAATGAAGTATTTCGAGAGCAGGACATATGGTGAGGTGTTATCAAGAATTACTAACGATGTTGATACACTTGGAATGGGACTTAACCAGAGTATTACAACAATCATTACATCTTTAACTACTATGATTGGTGTTCTTGTTATGATGTTAAGCATTTCACCACTTATGACACTTATTGCGGTTATAATTCTGCCAATATCAGTCGGACTTGTTTCTTTCGTTGTTAAGAAGTCACAGGGATATTTCAAAACACAGCAGGAGTACCTTGGACATATTAACGGACAGATTGAGGAGACTTATGGCGGACACATGATTGTTAAGTCATTTAATAAAGAAAAGGATATGGTTGATTCATTTAACAAGACTAATGATGTCCTCTATGGTTCAGCATGGAAGTCACAGTTTCTTTCAGGAATGATGCAGCCAATCATGATGTTTGTAGGTAACTTAGGTTACGCATGCGTCGCATTAACCGGCGGTCTTCTTGCTATTAAAAATGTTATAACAATCGGTGATATTCAGGCATTTATCCAGTATGTGAAGAATTTCACTCAGCCAATCCAGCAGATTGCCCAGGTTATCAATCAGGTACAGTCTATGGCAGCAGCTTCTGAGAGAGTATTTGAATTTCTTGATGAAGAAGAGGAAGACCAGACTGTTAAGAATCCTGTTTCTACAGAAGGAATTAAGGGTGAGGTTGATTTCGAGCATGTAAGATTCGGATACAATGAGAACCAGACTATCATCAAGAATTTCAGTGTAAATGTTAAGCCTGGACAGAAGGTTGCTATCGTAGGACCGACAGGTGCAGGTAAGACCACTATTGTTAAGCTGCTTATGCGATTCTATGATGTTAATGATGGAGCTATTCTTGTTGACGGACATAATGTTAAGGATTTCAACAGAAGAGAACTAAGAGACGCATTTGGAATGGTTCTTCAGGATACATGGCTCTATAAGGGTACAATTATGGAGAATATCAGATACGGAAAGCTTGATGCAACTGATGAAGAGGTTATTGCAGCAGCCAAGGCAGCTAACGCCCATCACTTTATTGAGACTCTTCCGGGTGGTTATGATTGTGAGCTTAACGAGGACGCAAGCAATGTCTCACAGGGACAGAAGCAGCTTCTTACAATTGCAAGAGCAATCCTTGCAGATAATCCAATCCTTATTCTTGATGAAGCAACATCTTCTGTTGATACAAGAACAGAGGAGCGAATCCAGAAGGCTATGGATAACCTGATGAAGGGCAGAACAAGCTTCGTTATTGCACACAGACTTTCAACCATCAAAGATGCTGATGTGATACTTGTTATGAAGGATGGAGATATTGTTGAGCAGGGAACTCATGATGAACTTCTTGCCAGGAACGGTTTCTATGCTGACCTTTATAATTCGCAGTTTGAGCAGGCTTCTTAGATTGATAATATATATGTTAAGAAAAACGGCAGAAAGAAATTTCTGTCGTTTTTTTAAACATTTTGATATAATAAAATTATTAATTAGTTGAGTGAAGAGGATAATGCATGAATATATTAATATGTGATGACGATAAGCTTTATGTTGATATGATAAGAAAATATGTGGATGAATTCTTTGCTGAGCATAAGATAACAGATTACAAAGTCTATGAATATAACAGCGGTGATGAAGCGGCTAAGAATAATGAAAAGATTGACATTGCATTTCTTGATGTTGAGATGGACGGAATTAATGGAATTGAAGCTGGAAAATGTTTAAGAAATAATAACAAGAATATTGTGTTATTCATAATAACTTCGTATATGGGCTATCTTGATGATGCAATGGACGAGGGAGTTTTCAGGTATATTAATAAACCACTGGAAAGACCTGTGATTATGCGCGGTCTTCAGAAAGCGTTATTATTGTGCAATAAGCATCAGAGTAAGAAAGTCAATATAGAATATAACGGTAACAATACAATTATTGAACAGGATTCGATTATATGCATAGAGTCACTGGTAAGAAAAAGATACATACGCACAGACACAGAATTATATACAAGTCTTAAAAGCCTTTCATATTGGCAAAATGTTCTTGATGAAGATAAGTTTTTTCTTGTTAACAAGTCATGTATTGTTAATATTGACAGGGTAGTCAGATTTACTGATAAACGTGTAGAACTTAAGGGAAGAGAAGAACCGATTGATATATCAAGAGAGAAGAGAACAGATTTTAAGCAGAAGGTATTATTATATCTTGCTGGACAGGAGTAATTGTATATGGAAATAGTTATAAGTTATGCATTTGCTCACATTGTAGAAGCAATAATATTATGGATGAGCATGTCACAAATGTATGAACGCAGATATAAGAACTGGATTACGGGACTTATAATGCTGTCAGGCCATGCTGTAATGTTTGGGGTATTTCTGACAGATAATATATATGTTGTTACAACAGTTAATAATGTGGTTTATTTTTTGCTTATAGTATGGTTGTTTAATATAAGTAAGAAAGTAGCAGTGTTTTGGGCGTTGATATATAATGCAATGATGGCATTATCAGAACTAACAGTATTTTATATTATCCAATATCTTGTAGGAGTCTGTGATGTAAAAGGAAATGGAGTTGTAACTAATATTAT
>NZ_QSEK01000013.1 GCF_003464165.1 Eubacterium sp. AM49-13BH
CCGAAATAATCTGTTCTAAATGCTTCGTTCGACTTGCATGTGTTAAGCACGCCGCCAGCGTTCATCCTGAGCCAGGATCAAACTCTCATAAAAAGTTTGCCTCGTCAGTTATAAACTAACTAGCTTAAATAGTTTTACCAAAACTTACTGTTTAGGTTCGTGTATCTTTCGATACTCGCAAGATTCATTAATGAATCATTTTAAAATTCTCAAAGAATTTCAAGGTTGTCTTTCTATTCAGTTATCAAAGATCTATATCGCTCAAACCCAGTATTTATCTGGTGTTTTAAGTCTTATTTGTTACCGCTTACCGCGGCGACTTGTATATAATATCATCAGGTACACACATTGTCAACAACTTTTTTCAAAAAGTTTCAAAAAAGTTCAATTTTTTTCAATCATTGACTTTTAAGCGAGACTGACATGCCTGCGAAACCGCTTGTTTGCTGACTTTCTGCACATTTACATTGTAATCAGAAAGTAAAGACCTACCAAAGTACAATACTTAGATACTTTAGTAGGTCTCTGCTCTGAAACCATAGCAATATTATATGAAAGCCATCCACTAATTCTGCTATTTATTATCTTATAGTAGGGCTTCAGCCTCAAAATGCTTATCTCTCCAATATCTCTGCAATGCAAAGTTGATATCTCCACCTAACACAACTTATGAACATGCTGTATCTGATCCGACAACCTCATGTTTGGTGCCCATTTCAAATGATGCCCTGCCATTGTTCTTTTTAAGATTTGCTTTCTTTTCTTCTCATATTATCTCAAACTACCTGCTTCTATATTAGTTTAATTGCCTCGTTAACATTATTCACACCAATAATCTCAATCTCATTGCTGCTCTTTATATTCTTCATACATACCCCCGGCAATATACATGTTTTAAAGCCAAGCTTAACAGCTTCATTAACTCTCTGCTGTGCCTGGCTTACAGCTCTCACCTCACCTGCAAGTCCAACTTCACCAAATATAACTGTCTTTTCGTCTATCGCCCTGTTCTTAAAGCTGCTCACAAGTGCCATGACAATTCCCAAATCAAGTGCTGGCTCACTTACTTTAATTCCACCTGCAACATTCACATAAGCATCACTGCCTGACATATGTATGCCCGCTCTCTTTTCAAGAACTGCCATAAGAAGATTAACTCTGTTATAATCAGTTCCCGCTGCTGTTCTTCTTGCCATTCCAAAATTAGAATCACACACAAGAGCCTGAATCTCTACCATTATAGGACGTGTTCCTTCAAGAAGGCACACAACAACTGACCTGATGCATTCTCAGGTCTTCCATTAAGCATATACTCTGACGGATTCTCCACCTCTGCCAGACCACTCTGCTGCATTTCAAATACACCTATTTCATTAGTTGAGCCAAATCTGTTCTTAACTCCTCTTAATATTCTGTATGAAGCATACCTGTCACCTTCAAAATAAAGAACCGTATCAACCATATGCTCAAGCATTCTTGGTCCTGCAACTGTTCCTTCCTTAGTCACATGTCCAACTATGAATATAGTGATATTCAGTCCCTTTGCAAGCTGCATAAGCACAGATGTTGTCTCCCTTACTTGTGAAACGCTCCCCGGTGCTGCTGCTACATCATCTTTATACATTGTCTGTATAGAGTCAATTATCACCACTTCTGGTTTATTTCTTGTAAGAATATCTTCTATGTTATCAAGATTAGTTTCACATAACAGTTTCAGCGTACCATTAAACCTGCCAATTCTGTCTGCTCTCAGCTTTATCTGCTTAAGTGATTCTTCTCCTGAAATATACAGTACATCTCTGCCTGCCTCTGAAATGTTATAACACATCTGCAGCAGAAGTGTAGACTTGCCTATTCCAGGATCTCCTCCTACAAGTACTAAAGAACCTGCGACAATTCCTCCACCAAGCACTCTGTCAAGCTCTGTTATACCTGTAGATGTTCTGTCATTTTCTTCAAAACTCACACTATTTATCTCTACTGGAACTGGCACTGATGATGCCTCTGCCCTATGACTTATTCCTGCTATTCCTTTTGCCGACTTTGATTTTCCTACTGGTTCTTCTACAAATGTATTCCATTCCTTACATGCTGGACACTGCCCGAACCATTTGGCAGACTCATATCCACATTCTTTACAAAAAAAAGCTGTATTCTTTGCTTTAGCCATATATTCCCCCCTAGAAAAAAGCTGCCACAACATATACATGTGTGACAGCCCCGTAAATTCACATTATCTTTAAACTTTGATTAAGCCTTCTTGATGTCTACTTTAACCGGCTTCTCGCCATCAAATTCTACTGAAAGAACAAGCTTTCCACCCATATTAGCAGCCATTGTTCCTGCGTCTTTATCATTAATTCTGATATCGTATGAAACACCTTCTTCAAGACCTAACGTAATCTGTGCATCCTCTTTTCCTTCTACGCTGAATGTTACGCTTGTATCTGTAGCATTGAAATTATTAACTGCTGTTCCTGGAACAGATTCATATACAAATGAGCCATTCTTCTCAAGCTTAGTGATCTCATAAAATGTCTTAACCTTATATGTATCCCCACAATGCTCAAAATCTGGCAGCTTTGATTTAACATCTAACTTATAATTACCAAAGCTGATTGTTCCATCCTCCTCTGAACGAATCAATTCATTTACTACTGGCATATTATTATCCTCCTGTTTGTTACGATATGTATATGTTTATTATACAATAAACTGACAAAAAGCGCCAGCAATTTGTCAGTTGTTTATTGTTTATTTATTATTTGTTCACACCTCTTCTAAGAGTAAAATTAAGCTTATTATCTTTTACAGTTATCTTGACTTTATTGCCAGTATGAACCTTTCCCATAAGAATACGTTCTGCAAGAACATCTTCTACCTCATTCTGAATAGTACGACGCAAAGGTCTTGCTCCATATTTGGAATCATATCCCTTATCCACAAGCCACTGTCTCGCAGCTTCATCAAGCTCTATTGATAACTTCATCTGATCCATAATACGCTTGTTTACGTTGGCTATCATTATATCTACAATCTTAGATATCTGTTCTTTCCCAAGAACGTGGAATACAACAATATCATCTATTCTGTTAATGAACTCTGGCTTGAATATTCTCTTAACCTCATCCATAACTTTACTCTTCATCTCTTCATGATTCTGCTGTTCAGTCATTCCTGATGAGAATCCCAGTGATTTAGGAGATACAATATTCTCAGCTCCGGCATTACTTGTCATTATGATTATAGTATTCTTGAAATCTATGACTCTGCCTGTTGAATCTGTTATATGCCCATCATCAAGTACCTGCAGAAGAACATTAAATACATCCGGATGGGCTTTCTCAACTTCATCAAAAAGAATTACAGAGTATGGATTTCTTCTTACCTTCTCACTAAGTTGTCCTCCCTCATCATATCCAACATATCCCGGAGGTGAACCTATAAGCTTTGACACCGTATGCTTCTCCATAAATTCCGACATATCAACTCTTATAAGAGAATTCTCTGTACCAAACATAGCATCTGCCAGTGCCTTTGAAAGTTCTGTCTTACCTACACCCGTAGGTCCTAAAAACAGGAATGAGCCAATTGGTCTGTTAGGATCTTTTAGTCCTACCCTTCCTCTTCGGATTGCTTTAGCAACTGCTGTAACAGCCTCGTCCTGTCCAATAACTCTGTTGTGCAGAGTTTCCTCAAGCTTCATAAGACGTTCTGATTCTGCCTGTGCAATTCTCTGTACAGGAATCTTTGTCCATGTTGATACAACAGAAGCAATCTCATCCTCATCAACAATAAGATTATTCTCATTAATGCTGTCCTGCCATTGCTTTGTCATTTTTTCAAGCTGCTCTTTTTTCTTTATCTGCTTTTTCTTGATTTCTCCAGCTTTCTCATAAGCTTCAGCCTTAATTGCTTCTTCCTTATCAGTTGTAAGCTGCTCCATCTGTGCTTCTAATGCCTTAATCTCCTCAGGCATTATATATGCATCAAGTCTTGTCTTAGAAGATGCTTCATCAATAAGGTCAATTGCCTTATCAGGAAGAAATCTGTCATTAATATATCTCTTAGACAGCTTAACAGCTGCAACTACTGCCTCATCTGTAATTGTAACATGATGATGCTCTTCATACCTGCCTTAAGGCCTCTTAATATCTGAATTGCCTCTTCTGCCGTAGGTTCTTCAACCTTAACAGGCTGGAATCTTCTCTCAAGAGCAGCATCCTTCTCAATATGTTTTCTATACTCCTCAAGAGTTGTAGCACCAATAAGCTGGATTTCTCCTCTTGCAAGAGATGGTTTTAATATATTAGACGCATCTATTGCTCCCTCTGCTCCTCCAGCACCTATTATTGTGTGAATCTCATCCAGAAAAAGTAATACATTTCCAGCATTTTTAACCTCTGCTATTACCTTCTTGATTCTTTCCTCAAATTCACCCCTGTACTTAGAACCGGCAACCATACCTGACAAATCTAATGTCAGAAGACGCTTGTCCTTAATTGTCTCTGGCACATTTCCTTCAACTATTCTGGCTGCAAGTCCTTCTGCTATGGCAGTCTTACCAACTCCCGGTTCACCTATAAGGCAAGGATTATTCTTAGTTCTTCTGCTCAATATCTGAATAACCCTCTGAATCTCTTCTTCCCTGCCAATAACAGGGTCCAATCTGCCTTCTCTTGCCATCTGTGTAAGATCCCTGCTGTACTGGTCAAGTGTTGCAGTACTCTTTCTATCATTGCCTCTTGGTCTTCCATTCTGGAAATCCTCTTTGGCTTTTCCAGCATCTTCTCCCATAGCCATAAGAAGATCAACATACATCTTCTTGACAGGAACTCCTATAGTATTAAGAAGCCTTGAAGCTACGCTGTCTGTTTCTTTTATTATTGCTATTAAAATGTGTTCTGTTCCTATAAGCTCTGACTTAAATCTTGCTGCCTCTCTTGCTGCATTATCGAGTATATGTCTAACCCTTGGAGTATATCCTGATGGTTCTTTGACATTAACTACACTATCTGGTGCTATAAGCTGGCACACAAGATTAATTATCTTCTCATCCGTAATATCATTGCTAAGAAGAACTGAAGATGCAAGTCCGCCCTCCGCTTTGATAAGTCCTATAAGAAGATGCTCTGAACCTATATAACCATGACCTAACATAGCCGCTGTATCTGCCGCATAATTAAGTGCCTCCTGCGCTTTGCTGGTAAATCTGCTCTGCATATCTATAACCCTTTCTATGATTGATTTCGTAAATATCTGTTAATGTATTGTTGGAAGATGTTCTCTTATAAAATCAGCTCGTGACACTTCCAGTTCCTCTTCATCCATATCCTTGTTAGAAATCATAAGAAGATTTGCCGGATGAATTCCAATCATAAGCTGATATATATTACTCTCATCAAATCCGTCAGCCTTAATAAGCCCTGATGCAAGTCCGAATCTTATCTGGGAAAGCAGCAGCTCTCCATCATTAAGTGTAACCTTTCTGGCATATTTTAACACACCATATGACCTGTACACCATATCAAGTGCTGTCATTTTTCTTTTTGTAATATACTGCTTCCTGTAATTTCTTTCCTGTGCAATAATCTGTTCTGCTATATTATCCAGATTGTCAATTATATCTTTCTCACTCTTTCCAAGTGTTACCAGATTAGTAAGCTGGTATATATCACCTAAAGCTCTGTTATTGTCACCCTCCATTGCTTTTAGCACAAGTCCGAATCTTCCAACCTCAGGAATCAGCCCTGATATTTTATCATTTCCTGCAAGTGCTGGCAAATGTAGCATATAACTTGCTCTCATTCCTGTACCTGCATTAGATGGAAGGGTTGTAAGATAGCCAAACTTCTGATCATACGAATAGTCAAGTACATCTCCGATAACATCATCCATCTTATCAGCCAGTGTATACGCTTTCTGCATATTCATTCCGGCAGCAAAGGCCTGTATTCTTATATGATCTTCTTCATTAATCATTATTGACACATCTTCATCAGGTGCAACAAATCCTGCTGCATAATCCTGTTTTTCAAGATATGAGCTTATAACATGTCTCTCCCTCATCCCCATCTTCTGATAAGGATCAAGATAATCAAAATTATATGAATTATAGCTGTTTATTGGTGACACTGTCTTTAACTGTTCGGTAACATTTTTAACCAGCATCTTTACATCTGTATCTGACATCTTATAAGAAAATTTATATCCGTTAATATTACGGGCAAGCCTTACTCTGCTTGATATAACAACATCAGAGTTATTGCCGCCCTCTTCAAACCATCTAAGCATCGTGACCGCCTCCCTGTGTTGAATCATCCGTATTATTCATTTTCTTTAACTGGTGAATCATGTCTCTTAATCTGGCTGCCTCTTCATAATTCTCTATCTCAACAGCCTCTCTTAACTTTATCCCCAGTTCCCTGATACGACTTTCATAATCATCATTTTCATCCTGCATGACTGGCAGAGTATCTGTCTCATTATTTTCATCAGACAGCCCTGAGTATTTCTTATATATCTTTCCCCTATGAACTGAATCTCCATGCAGTCTTTTCATATTATCCTCAATAAGAGGTCCGAATACCCCATAGCACTCAGCACAACCAAATTTACCAACCATAGTAAATTCATCAAATGTCATTCCACAGCCTGGGCATCTGATATGCATCATAGGTCCGTCTTCCACCTGGGCTGAATTACCAGCCAGCAGACCCGTCAGAAGCCTTACAAATGGAAACTCCGCATCTGAACTGTCTGACATTCCTGCAAAATTAAGCCTTCTTGCACAATCCATGCATATATGGTGTTCCTTCTTAACTCCGTTAATTATTTCTGTATAATGAATTGAAGCTTCATTCTGATGACAATTCTCACAAAGCATATTATTCCTTTCCAGTCAGGAATCACATTCCTGCTTTATTCAAATACTCTCATCTTAGTTAAAGCATAGTAAGAACCAAAATATGTTATTAATGCAACCATAAAGCTATTACCAGTGCCAGAACATTAGATGATGTAAGTGTATACATTCCCTTATATGAAAGCCATGTGAACACGCCCATTATAAGTGCCGATATACCTGGTTTTGCAAATACACTTATATACGGCATCGTATAATCAATCTCCTGATATAAGGTTCTTAGATTAAGTATAAATATTAATATTGGAAATGTTGCATTACCTATAACCACTGCATATATTCCTAGTGCCGAGAACTTAAGAAGCACGAATACCAGCACAATATGAACAGCAAGTGATATAGATGAATGAATCATTGGTACATTTACACGGTCAATTCCCTGCAGTGCTGTACTTGTAACTGTAGAGAGTGTATAGAATACTACCGCAATCGCACCTATTTTTAACATCATTCCACCCTGGGCACTGTTATAACGGGAAAATAACAGCTTTATTATAGGCTGACCTATAACAAACAGCCCTACAAATGATGGAACAGCAATAAACATGTTAGTCTTTAATGTCTTAGTAATCTTATCATATATAGAATCATAATCCCTGTCTGTAAATGATGCAACAACGCTAGGCAGCATTGAAGCAGACATTGCAGATGCAACCCCCTGTGGAATTCCTATAAGCAGGCTGTAGCTTGAACTGAAATTACCAAGATCCATAGATATGCTCTTAGTAATATCTCTTCCAACCATTATATTGCTAAACATTACATCGTCTATCAAAGCACTTATCTGATAAAATGTCTGTCCAAGTATAATTGGTATCATTGTATATATGATTATCTTACAAATCTGCCCTGTGCTCTGGTTCTCTGTATGTCTGTCTTTTCTTTTCAGTCTGTTAAATGTCGGTGTATATACCGCATACAAAAATCCCATGAATAAAACAGCCGTAAGTGCTCCCATCGCAGTACCAAGCGTACTTCCTGCCGCTCCATATGCAGCCACATCGGGTGATGAAGCAAATGCTTTCATCATTCCATATCCTGCTGCAATACTAACAATTGCATTAACAATCTGCTCAAGTATCTGCGACACGGCAGTTGGAATCATTGTACTCTGTCCCTGAAAGAAGCCTCTTATAACCCCAAGAATTGCAACAAGGAATATTGTTGGTGCAAGAATTCTTAATGGAATCGCAAGCCCCGGAAGTCCTCCTCCATATATAACATTCTCTATAAATGAAGCACCAAAAAATACAAGAAGTGCTGCGATACCTCCTGTACACACTGCAACCATTAAAGAACATCTTAATACTTTAGCAGCACTTTTATATCTTTTCTTTGTAAATCTTGCTGACACAAGCTTTGATACAGCCATTGGCAGTCCGTACGAAGACAACACAAGCATTATATTATATATGTTGAAAGCAGCTCCATATATACCATTGCCTTCACTTCCTATAATGTTAACTACAGGAATTCTGTAAAGCATGCCTATTATCCTGACAAGAATACCAGCAATTGCAAGAATACTTCCATGAACTATAAAATTACGTTTATTAGACTCCGACATATCCATCTCCAAATCTTATGTAATAATTGTTTTCGAATTAGATTTTACATCTTATATACAATAAAATCCATAAATTTTTTGTTAAAAAAGCCGTTCCAACCACATACGATTAGAACGGCTTATATTTTATATTAATTAATTAAGAAATCAGCCAGCATCCATGTACCATTCTGTTTTACAAATGTATATGTAAGCGATGTTTATATGTTGTATTACCTGTCTTGTAATCAACATAAAGGTCATAATAAACATCACATGAGAAACATTTGTCTGAATACTTTCTGAAATTAGTAATAGATTCATTGTTGAACTGATAAGTATATGACTTACCCCAGAGGTACGCCCATATAGCAGGAATATCACTGACATACTCAGCTGCAGTACCAACCATATAGCTTGAAAGCTTAGAAAGACTTCCCCTGTTGATAATATAAGCTCCATACTGTTCCGCTATTGTATATATCCTTGATCCATACTTTTATACAATTCATCATCCGATGGATAGTAAATTGTATATCCTGTCTTCTTGTCATAATCAACTGTCAGATCTTTACCATTAAGCTTTGCTGTTATATCAGGCTTTGCTATAAGCTGTCCTACATCATACACATCATTAGTTGGTACCGTAACATAATCTGATACATGCAGACAAGGTGCAAACTTAACTTCTGACTCTGTCTTGTATGTATCAGTAACCTGTACTCCATTAATATAAACATCAGCACCTGTTGGAGCTGTTATTTTAACTTCTGCAAGGTTCTTTGTAAAATCTCCAAAAGAAATAGTTCCAAGAGTCCATTTATTAAATTTGTGTGCATTCTTTCCTGCCGATTCAAGTTCAACCTTTGCTATCGGCGTATCACCTGCATATACTACATACACAGGAGTTTTTTCAGAATATTCACCAGCCTTTTTCTTATATGATACTGTACCGTCATTTAACCTATCTGTAAAATATGCTGCTATCGTATCATTCGTTTCAAACTCATTTACTTTCACGTCATTATCTGATAAAAGCTTTCCAATCCCATCAGGAGTAAACTGATTCACAATCTTATCCATTGTTCCTGATGGCATTCCCTCTTCATAATCTTTTAAAAGACTATGAAGCATAATTAATGTAATCACACCTGCCAGAAGAAGAATTCCGCAGTATATACATAAGAATTTTTTAAAATTTGAAAGCTTCTTTTTTCTTTTATTATTTCGTGGCATACTACTTTTCTCCTCCTTACTTAATTAAAAATGCTGTCGGACAGCTTCTTGGACCTGTTGGTGAATATGGTACATTTATTACTTCACCATCATAATACATCTGTGTTGATGTTCCACCATCCATTGTAGATGCATTTACAGCTCCATACTGTGCCATAATATCCTGTAGGTCTGAAAATGTAGCACCTATACTGTTAGGCTGTCTTCCATCTACTGCAAGAAGAAGAATCTTTCCATCTGCTGTCTGTCCTATGGCAGTTCTTGGATTAGTTCCCCCTGCAATACCAACAATATCCTGAGCCTCTCCATTAACAATAAGAAATGGACCAATATGATTGCTTATGCTTACGCAGTCTCTTATATTAAGTTCCTTTGCCTTTGCAGCATTCATATTACCAAGAACAAGCTTATTATCAAATGTAATTCCGGTAACATGAGATGTTCCGCCATTATCATTAAGAATCTCTCCGTCTTTCATTACAAGACCAATCGGCATTGCTGTATAAGTTGTTTCTCCATCAACAAATTCTCCGCCATTAACTCCTCCGATTGCATCATATCTCTTTGCAATATCTGCAACAACCATTCCATTTCCATTGGTAAATTCAGGAACTGTTCCCACAAATAATCTGCTTGGATCTTTTACAATCATGAGTTTTCCAGAATATGTAGCACCCTTTACGTCCACAATCTCAATATCAGGAGTTTCCGGATCCTGGGCTGCTGTATCAATATTTACAAGTCCCGCATCCGTTATCTCATCTGTATCTTTAATTGCGTTATTGGCCTTAATCTGGTCTATCTCATCCTGAGAGCAGAACCAGTTAGCAAGAAATCCTATTGCACTTGTCTCCTGTACAGAAAGTACAAACTGAATCTTTGCTGTCTTAGACGGCCCATACACAAGCATTGCCATAACAGCATACAGAAATATCACCAGAATAAGAATAGTTGACAAAAGTGTCGCACCGACTCTTCCTGCCCATACAAGAACCGGATTTTTCTTTTTATTTTTTTTATTAGATATATTGCCACCTTGTGGCTTATCGTTACCATACGACTTTTTGTCCTCATAGCTGTCATCTAAAACATCAAAAGGATCAAAATCATCGATATCTTCAAGTTCAAAATCATCATTGATATCTATATCATCAATATTATCTTTTCTTTTTGTCACTGTAACTTCCTCCTAAAATGTTACTTAAAAACCCATCTTTTCTGAATCTGATAACTGACAAAGAACAATGCAAGATCAATTATTATCTTGGCAATTCCTGAAAGCACAATGCTTAATGCCAGCAGCTTTGTAGCAATATACACCAAAGCATAAGAACAAGCAAGCTGGCAGAACCATAAAATGTAATATCTTACCACTGTCTGTTTAAGACCCGACTGTGATTTAAATACTGCATTTCTGTTAAGCGAGAAATTGAAAACTGATGAAAGCACTCTTGCCGCTGCTGTACTTATGAATATTCTTAAGCTGACTGTAAGCCCTATAAGCACAAATTCAAGCACATTAAATATTATATTATCTATAGCCCACGAAGCAATAGAGCTTCCTACATATTTCATGCCTGTGCTTTTAAATAAATATTTAAATATCACTTTGTATATCTTAATTGAATCTTTGACAGGATTAAAATGTGATGATGAATTATCTTCTATATACACAGTCTCTATCGGTTCTTCCTGAAATCCAATGTTATACTTTTTGAAAGCAAGCAGCATATTAGTCTCATACTCAAAGCGTTCACCTTCTACCTTGTCAAATGTCTCAAGATACTTGTAAGGTATTGCTCTTAAGCCTGTCTGTGTGTCCGAAATTTTCAATCTGCAAAGTACCTTAAATACTCCGCTAGTCATATTATTGCCGAATTTACTTCTTGCCGGTACATCATCACCAGTAAAATCCCTTACGCCTAAAACGACATTTCCTGTACCAACCATAGTTTCACTGCATTTTTTAATATCTTTGGCACGGTGCTGATTATCACCATCTACTGTCACAACTCCATCAATATCTTTTCTATTCTCAAGGCAGAATTCAAATGCTGTCTTCAAACCTCTTCCTTTTCCTTTGTTAACTTCATGTGTAAGAATTGTACATTCACTATGTGCTGCTACTTCATTAAAAGGAGCCATATGTTCCTCATCACTTCCATCATTAACAATAATGATGTCCTTAAAGCCTTCTTCAAGTAAAGCATCAACTACAGCTACAAGCTTATTATCAGGATTCAGTGACGGTATAATAACCGATACTTTCATAATATTCATCCCACTCTTTGCTAATATTTATAGTGCTTTTCCATTTAAACGCACTGTATTTAGAATATAATAATTCCCTAAAGATTGCAATAAAAATTTCATATACTGTGTAACAGGGTCATGCTGTACGCCATAATATTGTATTGTAGATTAATTTTGGAGGACTTTTACATGAGTGATTTAGCAGCAACAAACTGCGGAGGATGCGGCGGATGTGGAGATAACTGCAATTCTATTGTATGGATTATCATTCTCCTTCTCCTCTTTGACGGAAATAACGGATGTGGATGCAACAATGGTTGTGGAAATGGTTGCAATTCCTTCTGGATTATAATTCTCCTCTTCTTATGCTGTGGCTGTGGCAACGGAACTAACTTCCTCAATGGCTTTGGTTGCGGATGCAACAGCGGATGTGGATGCAATAGTGGATGTGGATGCCAGTAATTATTTAATATGGGGCTGCCTTAAACGGCAGCCCTTATATATTAATTATTATTACGTTCCATCATACATTTCCCATCTATTTCATATATGGTATTTTCTTCTTCAACAAGTATATTGCCATTGTCCTGAACATCCATATTAATTACCATATCATAATTCCTTTTTTATATATTATATGGACTTATTTATTAATTGCTAAGACTTACAGGCATAATTAAGACATATATCCTAATATATATAGAATAAAATATTCCGCCGAGAGTTCACATGAAAGAACTTCCCATAACAGAATTTGATATGCAGACACTGCCACAATTCATACAGCTTGCCAAAGCAATTCTTCCTTTTATGGAATTTAATACCCAGCAGACACTTAGTCCTCTGCTCCGCGCATATGAATTTTCATGTACAATGAACTATTACAGCCGCCCTGAAAGCCTTCGTATTGCGGCATGTTCTGCAAAGCCCCACCTTTCATTAAACAGTCCAATACAGGATATACTTTCAGATGAAAATATCATGAATGTTATTCTTACTTACTGTCCAGACAATCTCCGGAATATTCTGAGTAATTTTAAAAACTATAATAAAATGTCCGATTTGTTCAACATTTTAAATCGTGATCAAAATGGCAGTAATAGTTTTCTTAATCCTGCCCAGCAAAAAATGTATGAAGCTTATACAGAACAGTTAAACAATCTTAATCTTTAATATTTGGAGGACTTTATGTCAGAATTAGATTTTAGAAAGCAGCTTCTTCTCAACGAATTCAAGACTTTATCCCAGGGAAAGAAAAATGATGAAATCATCCCACTTCTGTTTGCGATCAATGATAAAGCTAAGAAATCAGGTATAACCTTCACAAAAGAAGATTGTCAGTTAGTCATCAACAGTATGTCTGGGCAATTAAGCGAAAAAGAGCTCAGGCTTCTGCCTGAGCTTCTCTCTCTTCTTAATATGAATTAATGTTTTATTATTCTTAATTACTTTGCAACAATATTAACAATTCTTCCCGGTACATATATTTCTTTAATAATGTTACCAGAAAGCCTGCTTCCAAGTGCTTCCTTAGCGGCAGCAATTACACTGTCCTTGTCAGCATCCTTGGCGATATTGATAGTAGACTTAGTCTTTCCATTAATCTGGACTGCTATCTCAACCGTTGACTCAACTGTCTTAGCTTCATCGTATTCAGGCCATGTCTGCTGATATACTCTTCCGTTCTCGCCGATTGCTTCCCACATCTCTTCTGTAATGTGTGGAGCAACCGGATTAAGTAAGATAAGGTATGTCTTGAGTTCTCCCTTAGTAATCTTACCTGCCTTGCTGAAATCATTGAGCATAGTCATGAGCTGTGCAATAGCTGTATTGTATTTCAGATTCTCATAATCAAATGAAACCTTCTTAATTGTCTGATGCATCTTTGTCTCAAATTCCTTAGAGAAACCTTCTTCATCAGTCATTATATCCTGAAGCTTCCATACTCTGTCTAAGAATCTGCGGCAGCCCTTAACGCCATCCTCTGACCATGAAGCTGCTGCGTCAAATGCACCGATAAACATCTCGTATGTTCTTAATGTATCTGCACCATAATCTCTTACGATATCATCAGGATTAACAACATTACCTCTTGACTTACTCATCTTCTCGCCGTTCTCACCAAGAATCATACCATGGGATGTTCTCTTCTGATATGGCTCTGGGCAAGGTACAACCTTCTGGTCGTAAAGGAATCTGTGCCAGAATCTTGAATAGAGTAAGTGTAATGTTGTATGCTCCATTCCTCCGTTATACCAGTCTACTGGAAGCCAGTACTTAAGTGCTTCCTGACTTGCGAGTGTCTCTGTATTATGTGGATCTGTATATCTTAAGAAATACCATGATGATCCAGCCCACTGAGGCATTGTATCAGTCTCTCTCTTAGCAGGTCCGCCACAGCATGGGCATGTTGTATTAACCCAGTCTGTCATGGCTGCAAGAGGTGATTCTCCATTATCTGTAGGCATATAGCTTTCTACTTCTGGAAGAAGTAATGGAAGTTCGCTCTCATCAACAGGAACATAGCCACATTTGTCACAATGAACAATCGGAATAGGCTCACCCCAGTATCTCTGACGAGAGAATACCCAGTCACGGAGCTTATAATTAACCTTTGCATTACCAATTCCCTTTTCTGTAAGGAATTCAATCATCTTTTCCTTAGCTTCTTTAACTTCAAGTCCGTTAAGAAAATCAGAATTGATAAGCACACCCGTTGCTACATCTGTAAATGCTGCCTCATTAACATCAACTTCCTCACCATTCTTTGCTACAACCTGAATGATAGGCAGATTAAACTTCTTGGCAAACTCCCAGTCTCTTTCATCATGGGCAGGGACAGCCATAATAGCACCTGTACCATAACTCATAAGTACATAATCTGATACCCAGATTGGAACTTCCTTGCCATTAACCGGATTAACTGCCTTAAGTCCGTCAATCTCTACACCTGTCTTATCCTTTGCAAGCTCTGCTCTCTCGAAATCTGACTTTCTTGAAGCCTGCTCTCTATAGCTTTCTATCTCATCCCAGTTCTTAATCTCGTCCTTATACTTATCAAGATATGGATGCTCTGGTGATACAACCATATAAGTAACACCAAAAAGTGTATCACATCTTGTTGTATATATTCTTAACTTATCTTCCTTACCAGCAATTGCAAAATCAACCTCAGCACCTGTTGAGCGTCCAATCCAGTTCCTCTGCTGTGTCTTAACTCTCTCAATATAATCTACATGGTCAAGTCCTTCTATAAGCTTATCTGCATAATCAGTAATCTTAAGCATCCACTCACTCTTGACCTTACGGACAACAGGTGAGCCACATCTTTCACATACACCATTAACTACTTCTTCATTAGCAAGACCTACCTTACATGAAGTACACCAGTTGATAGGCATCTCCTGCTTATACGCAAGCCCGGCCTTAAAAAGCTTAAGAAAAATCCACTGTGTCCACTTATAATAATCAGGATCTGTAGTATTAATCTCTCTGTCCCAGTCAAATGAATAACCAATTGACTGAAGCTGTTCCTTAAAATGATCTATATTATTCTTAGTAACTATCTTAGGGTGAATCTTATTCTTAATAGCATAGTTCTCAGTTGGAAGACCAAATGCATCCCAACCCATTGGATATAAAACATTATATCCCTGCATTCTTCTCTTTCTTGCCACAATATCAAGCGCTGTATATGGTCTTGGATGACCTACATGAAGTCCCTGTCCTGATGGATATGGAAACTCTACAAGTGCATAATACTTTGGTTTTGAATAATCATTAGTTGCAGCAAAAGCTTTTTCATCCTGCCATACCTGCTGCCACTTCTTTTCAACTGTTTTGTGGTTATATACTGCCGACATAACACATTCCTCCTTAAAAACGCATAAAAACATTCTACACACATCACTTTAATTTGTCAATTAAATAGCCGTCTTTACATTATCGCTTTAAAGTGTTAAAATACCACTATTCGCATGAATATAAATATTTCTTACATGGAGGTTATAACATATGAAGACAAATGTTGGATTCATAGGTTTCGGACTCATTGCAGGATCCTTAGCCCATGCCCTTAAAGAAAGTGGCAGGGATTATCATATAACTGCCACAAGCAGACATTTAGAACCAGTAATCGCTGCGGTTGCTGATGGTATTGTTGATGTCGCTGCTCCTGCGGTAGACGAAACATTTGCACAATGTGACATAATCCTGTTATGCACACCTGTAATTACTATCACAGAATATCTTACAAAATTAAAAGCCATTGCCAGTCCGGACTGCATAATTACCGACGTTGGAAGTGTCAAGACTATCATACATGAAGCAGCAGATTCATTAGGACTTAATGACCGCTTTATTGGTGGACATCCTATGGCTGGCTCTGAAAAAACAGGTTATGAGAATTCAAGTTCATCAATTATAAAAGGTGCAAGGTACATAATCACACCAACCAAAGAAACCAAACCTGAAAAAATCGAATTCATGAAACAGTTTGCATCAGATGTTGGCATGCACCCTATCGTCATGGATTACCATGTGCATGACAAATCTGTTGCCGCCATAAGCCATGTTCCACATCTTTTATCAACTGCACTCGTTCATGTTGTATCGGACAATGATGACGAAGAAAAGCACATGCAGTTACTTGCCGCAGGTTGCTTTCGTGACATGTCAAGAGTTGCAGCTTCTTCTCCTGAAATGTGGGAACAGATATGTTTAACTAACAGCTCTGCAATCAGCAACATTCTTGAACAGTATATTGAAATGCTTGAAACAATTAAAGATAACATCGATAAAAAGACCCCAGGCTATGTCGCAAGTCTTTTTGAGATGTCAAGAGAATATAGAAACTCCTTAGAAAGCAAGCACCCAGAGCATTGATGCCCTGGGTGTTTGTGTTTATCCAGTATTAAATTGCATCTCTTTTGGACTTCCTCTGTGCCTATCACTACTTTAAAGTCCAATTTATACCAGGCTAAAATATATCATATACAACATTGGAGCTGCCCGTCTGTGGTGCAAAATTGAATTATGGCGAGCTGTGCAGGAGTTAATGTCGCTATATACATAAGTTCAGTGCCCAAAAGCTCGTTCAAACATAGTGCGTTTGCTTTTGGGCACTGTAAAAGACTTTGTAGATAGCGACATTTACTCCTGCTAAGCGCAGTCATACTGAAATTTTGTGCCACAGACAGGCAGCTCCAATGGTGTATTTCATATAATAACTGTCCTCATCACACCTTAAAGCAGCCTCCGCCTACGAATTCTCTTAATATAGAATCAATTGGTACGTTCTCATAGCCACATGAAAGGAAGTAATTAAGGAACTTTAACAGTCTGTTTGCTTCCTGATATTCAGGGTCGGATTCTGTTACCTGGAAAAGTATAGGTTCAACAAATGGCTTTAATACGCATGGTTCATATGGCATTGCTGAGTTAAACATAACATCCGCCTGCTCCTGGAATGGGAAGATGTTCTTCTCTTCTCCTCTTCTTACCGACTCCCACATAGAAAGTGTCTTCTTGGCAGATGCTCCTCTTGTCCTGTAATCTCTCGCAAGTCTTCTTAAAAGTCTTCCATCTGTTGTTGATACCCTGTTGTGCTCATCAACATTAAGCTGTGTAAGTGCACTGATATATATCTTGAACTTACTGTCTATTGGAAGTGAATATGATAATTCATCATTAAGACAATGGATACCTTCTATCACAAGAACATCTTCTTCACCTAACTGTAAGAAATTGCCATTATATTCCTTTCTTCCAAACTTAAAGTTGAATTCCGGCATTTCCACTTTTTCGCCATTAAGGAGCTGTGTCATATGCTTATTAAACAGTTCAATATCAACCGCATGAAGATCCTCATAATTGTAATCTCCATTCTCATCAAGCGGTGTCTGCTCTCTTTCAACAAAGTAATTATCAACTGCTATAGGGTGTGGCTTATATCCATTAGCCATAAGCTGAATTGATAGTCTGTGTGAAAATGTTGTCTTTCCTGAAGAGGACGGACCTGCTATCATAACGAATTTGGTATGAGGTCTTTTCTTTATCTCATCAACTATTTCAACAATTTTCTGCTCCTGAAGTGCCTCCTGTGTAAGTATAAAAGAAGTCATATCTCCATTAGTTATATGGTCATTAAGTTCTCCAACCGTAGACATGCCAAGCATCTTTGCCCAGCTTGTGCTTTCCTTTAACACATTAAACAGCTTTGTTTGTGGATTAAATTCAGGAACTTCAAGCGGTGCATTCTTAACTGGAAGCTGTAACACTATTCCCTCGTCATAAAGGAATATGTCAAATACCCCAAGCATACCTGTAGAAGATGCCATATATCCGTAGAAATAATCTTTGTAGCCATTCAGGTCATACACATTAACAAATGAACTTCTTCTGTATTTGAATAGTGATGTCTTATCTGTCATTCCTTTTTCTTTAAAAAGATTCATAGCATCAGATATCTTCATCAGCTCTTTCTTGATTGGAAGATCCTTCTCAACCATACTGTGCATAACTGACTTAACTTCATCTATAAACTCTTTGTCGGGTCTGAAGTCTCCATCAAATGTACAGTACAGTCCCTTACTTAAAGAATATTCAACAACAACTCTGTCAATATTCCTGTCTATCTTCTCTATAGCTGCAAGCATGAGAAGAACCACGCTTCTTCTGTATGTCTCATTACCTATTGATGTCGAAGTTGTAACAAATGTAACATCACTATCAGGGATATATTCTTCTCCAAGTTCTTTAAGCTTACCATTAACATTAGCAAGTATAATCTTATCCTTATATTCGTTCTGCTTCTCTGCTGCAAGCTGTGCCAGTGTCATTCCCATAGCATCCTCCTCTTACGCATCAGTCATAATATGACAATGCATCCATAATTATATTATTCTTCTGCGAAAGCTGCTGTAATCTTAACTTAACCGTAGGATTACTTTCATCTTTCTTAAGGCTGTTACTTATCCCCTCATTAGTCTCTTTCTCTTTTATAAGATATTCATAAAGAGTCTTATCTTTGCTCTCTAAAAGCTTCCATCCGTACTGATATTGCGTCTCACTGTATTCAGAATAAACATTTTCGTCTGACTTTCTGCATTTGATAATAAAATAATACTTACCGTCTTCCTTAAGCATCTTCTCATCATCAACAACCAATCTCTGTGAAACAAGAAAATGTCTGAAATCTCCTACTTCTGACTGCGGTGATACTATAAGTGTTGTATTCCGGGTAATAACATTCATTCCCTTAGTTACAATGTCAGCTATAAGCCTGCCACCCATACCACATATGGTTATAATATCAGCTTCATTCTCTGAAAGCTTTTCCAATCCGTCTGAAAGTCTTGTCTGTATTCTGTCCTCTAAACAATTATCACATATATGCTTCTTTGCCTTATCGAGTGGACCTTTTCTTAAATCCATCGCAATAGCAGACGGAGCTATTCCTTCCTGCACAAGATATATAGGAAGATAGCCGTGGTCTGTCCCTATGTCAGCCACGACTGCTCCCTTTTCACACATATGTGCAACTGTTCTTAATCTGTCAGATATTCTTACCATAGCTTAATCCTAATCAAGATAATCTCTTAACTTACGGCTGCGGCTTGGGTGTCTTAACTTTCTTAAAGCCTTAGCTTCAATCTGTCTAATACGTTCTCTTGTTACATTGAATTCTTTACCAACTTCCTCAAGAGTTCTTGCTCTTCCATCATCCATACCAAATCTTAATCTTAATACCTTCTGCTCTCTTTCTGTAAGAGTTCCAAGTACTTCAACAAGCTGTTCCTTAAGAAGTGTAGAAGCTGCTGCCTCTGCCGGAACAGGAACATTATCATCCTGAATGAAATCTCCAAGATGGCTGTCTTCCTCTTCACCAATAGGTGTCTCAAGAGATACCGGTTCCTGCGAAATCTTCTGAATCTCTCTTACTCTCTCTACAGGAATATCCATATTCTCTGCAATCTCCTCTGGTGATGGTTCTCTTCCAAGTTCCTGAAGCAGCTGTCTCTGTACTCTTACAAGCTTGTTAATTGTCTCTACCATATGAACAGGAATTCTTATAGTACGGGCCTGGTCAGCTATAGCTCTTGTAATAGCCTGTCTGATCCACCATGTAGCGTATGTACTGAACTTGAATCCTTTTCTGTAATCGTATTTCTCAACAGCCTTTATAAGACCTAAGTTACCTTCCTGAATAAGATCAAGAAACTGCATACCACGTCCAACATAACGTTTTGCAATACTTACAACAAGTCTTAAGTTAGCTTCTGCAAGTCTTTTCTTGGCTTCCTCATCTCCTTCTTCCATTCTCTTGGCATACTCAATCTCTTCATCAGCACTAAGAAGAGGTACTTTACCTATCTCCTTCAGATACATTCTTACCGGATCATCAAGACCGATTCCATCAGGAACAGAAAGATCTATCTTCTCAATATCAATCTCATCTTCATCATCAAGAATAATATCCTCATCTTCATCAGGTACATCATTCATTCTTACATCAACTTTCTTAAGTTCAAGAATTTCAAATACTTTCTCCATCTTATCAGCTTCGAAATCAGTATCCTGAAAATATGTCATAATTTCCTGATAATCAAGCACATTCTTTTTCTTCTTGGCTATTGCAAGAATACCTTCAATCTTTTCCCAGAATTTAGCTTCCTGTGCTTCTGCATCATCTGCGTCACTGTTTTCTGTCTCTTCTTTTACTTCTTCTTTAATCTCATCTTTCTTAGTTGTCTTCTTTGCTGCTGCTTTTTTTGCAGGAGTCTTCTTTTCTGTTGTCTTTTCCTCCTTAGTCTCCTTAACATTCTCTTCTAATGTTTCTACCATTTTCTTAGCCATTTCTCTTCTCCATTCTTCTTCGCGTAACACGCTCTATATAATAAATCTATAAACTGATATGAATCTGGTTCAGCTTCTGCTGTTCAAGAATTATCTCCTGCATCCGCCGAGGATCAACCGTCTTGTTAAGTTCATCATTAAGACTGTTTCCTTTGATTCTTATAACTATATCATTCAATGTCTTCTCTCTTTCAAGATTATTAAGACTATCATCAAGATCTGCTGAAAACATAGCTGCTACTTCAGTATGCTCATCTGATTCTGCATAATCAGCTATAATAACAGCCGGATTTATACTTCCAGTCTGATACTGCTCGTATATCTTTTCTGCCACACCAGAAAACAGTGGGTCAATAAAATCTGCTGGTTTTATATACTGTGCAACTTTATCAAAGATATCCCTGTCGCTGATAATCCATGTAAGAAGCATTTTCTCTGCCTGTCTTAAACCATCTTCGCGCTTCTTTCTCGGGTTATGTTCAGCAGCAGGCTGCGAACCGGCGGTATTGCTGTCTCTTGCAATAATCCCCTCGCGGTTTCCAAGTCTTGATACCATCTGCCGCATTCCGTCCTCCGGTATCATAAACTGTCTGCACACTGCTTTCAGGTAATTATCACGTTCCAGCTTTTCTTTAAATGTAACAAGCTTTGTTGCAACTGCTCTCTCAAATGCAGTCTCGCTTTCCGGATCACCTCTGTCGTAATTTCTTAACATGGTTCCTATCTCATACATAAAGCTGTTCTCAGCATTATCAATTCTTTCCTGAAATGCCTCTGCACCCATAGCCTTAATAAACTCATCAGGATCCTTATATGGCCGCATATTAATTACCTTCGTTGATAATCCTGCTTCTTTCAGAAGAGGTATCGCGCGAAGTGCCGCCTTAACTCCTGCCTCATCGCTGTCATAGGTTATAAGCACATTATCTGTATATCTCTTTAACAGCCTTGCATGCCCCGGTGTCAATGCCGTTCCAAGTGATGCAACCGCCTGGTTAAAGCCCGCCTGATGCATTGATATAACATCCATATAGCCTTCACATATTATCATGTTAGACTTTCTTGACATTCTTGCTATATTAAGTCCATACAGATTGCGGCTCTTGTCAAACAATCTTGTCTCCGGTGAATTAAGGTACTTTGGCTTGGCATCACCCATAACTCGTCCACCAAATCCAATAACCTTATTATTAATATCCATTATTGGAAAAATAACTCTGTTCCAGAACTTTTCATGAATACCTCTCTCATAAGTAAAAAGTCCGGATTCTTTCAGAATATCATCATCATAACCTTTGTCCTTCAACAGCTTGTACAGATTACCTGTTGACTGTGTTGCATACCCCAGTCCAAAGCTGTTAATCGTGCTGTCAGACAATTCACGCTTCTTAAGATAATCAAGTCCGGCTTTCCCATTCTCACTTCTAAGCTGCCTGTAATAATATGTGGCAGCAATCTTATTAATCTCTAAAAGCCTGTCTCTTATCCCTCTTTCTTTGCGGTCTTCTTCTGACATAGACGTCTGCGGCAGTGCAACTCCGGCTCTTTCGCCTAGCATCTTAACTGCCTCTAAGAATGTCATATTCTCATATTCCATAACAAATGTTATGACATTACCCCCAGCTCCGCATCCAAAACAATGATATAACTGCCGCTGTCCTGAAACCGAAAATGATGGTGATTTCTCATTATGAAACGGACACAATCCGGTATATGAACTTCCATTCTTCTTCAATTTGACATACCCGGATATAACATCAACTATATCATTCCGGGATATTACTTCATCTATTACTTCTCTTGAATACATTACTTCATCCCTTCCAGGCCTTTGGTACAAAGATTTCCTGAAACTTGCTTATTGAATACTGATCACTCATGCCAGCTATATAATCACACACAACCTGCTCCGGTCTTTCATCAAATTCTGTTATAAATCTCTTATATGTATCCGGCAGTTTATCTGTGTTCGCAACATAGTATCTGTACAATTCTGTTATCAGCTTATCTGCTTTCGCTTCCTCACTTTTGGCTGTCGGATTAAGATACAGACTTTCAAACATGAATTTTCTTAATTCTGTCATTGCTTTACGTACAGGCTCTGACATTACAAGATCATTCTTTCCTATGCTGTTCATTATAATATCGCTAATCATGGTATTAAGTCTTTCCTTGGTTGAATTACCAAGAACATCTGTATATTCTGAAGGAATGTCACTTTCCTTCAATATCCCTGCTCTTATTCCATCATCTATATCATGATTAATATACGCTATCTTATCGGAAAGTCTAACTGCTTTTCCTTCAAGAGTTGATGGATTGCCTGATGTTCTATGGTTCAATATTCCATCACGCACTTCCCATGTAAGGTTAAGTCCCTGACCATCCTTTTCAAGAAATTCAACAACTCTTATACTCTGTTTGTAATGAGCAAATCCCATAGGACATAAAGAATTAAGTGTTCTCTCACCTGCATGTCCAAATGGTGTATGTCCAAGGTCATGCCCCAATGCAATAGCTTCTGTCAGATCTTCATTAAGATTAAGTGCCCTTGCTATACTTCTTGCAATCTGGGCAACCTCTAAGGTATGAGTCAGTCTTGTTCTGTAATGGTCTCCCTCTGGTGCAAGAAATACCTGCGTCTTATGCTTTAAACGCCTGAATGTCTTACAATGAATAATTCTGTCTCTGTCTCTCTGATATATAGTTCTCATAGGGCATGGTTCTTCATCTCTGTCGCGTCCTCTTGACTCATCAGAAAAGCTTGCATATGGGCTGAATATCAGATGTTCCCTCTTTTCCTGTTCCTCTCTAATGTTCATCTGTATGTGCCTCCCGCACTGAAACACTAATTTTAAAGCTCACAATTTAATTATTCAACAAAACATGTATTTTTCCTTTTTTATTTTTTAAAATTTTTCTCAAAATAATTATTTGTTATTATCATTCCCACATTATGGACTGAAAAATCCACCAAATGCTCCTGCAGCCACACATGCAGCTACTGACATAGCGATATTATCACTGCTGTCTGGTGCCTGTTTCTTCATTATTGCAGCTATTAGCAATAACACTGTAATATACACTGCTCCATATATAATTCCTGTAACCACTCTCCTCTTTTTTATCATCCATGCACTAAGCATTGCACCTGTAAAGCTTCCTGCCATATATATTCCAAATATAATATTATCAACTGCTTTCTCATCAAGTATTAATTTTCTCATAATATATGTAAGAAGTCCGAGCAAAAGCAGAGTTATTACATATCCTGCAATAAGAGATTTTACCATTTTCCTTATATAATCCATTGGTTTCCTTTTTGTCCTCTTTTTATTAATTGTATGTTCAAAAATGTTATCTTATGATTATCTCTTGTTTTCTTTAATAGCACTTGACGGCACAATGCACGTACTGTAAAATGAGAAGAAATATTTTAATTTTATGACTGGAGGGATTTTTCTTGGATACGGATAGTATCATCCAACTTATTGCAATTGTTATTTTATTGGTTTTATCAGCATTTTTCTCATCTGCAGAGACTTCATTTATCACTGTGAACAGAATCAAAGTGCTGTCTTTAGTTGAAGAGGGTAATAAGAGGGCTGCTCTTGTAATTAAGATTATTGACCAGCCGGCAAAGATGCTCTCTGCTGTTCTTATTGGCAATAATATAGTCAATATCAGCTGTTCTGCATTAGCTACATCATTTACAATCAGTGTATGGGGGAATAAGGCAACAGGTATTGTTACCGGTGTTCTTACGCTTCTTGTTCTTATATTTGGTGAAATTACACCTAAGAATACAGCCAACATGTATGCCACTAATATGGCAATGGCTTATGCTCCTATAATATGGGTGCTTATGATTGTTCTTACACCTGTTATATTCATAGTAGACCACCTTGCAGGCTTCTTCTTATGGTTATTAAGAATTGACAATAACAAGAAGAAAGATATATTTACTGAAGATGAGATACGAACCATTGTTAATGTAAGCCAGCAGGAAGGTGTAATTGAATCTAACGAAAAGAAAATCATTAATAACCTATTTGATTTTGGTGATTCAACAGCTAAGGATGTTATGATTCCAAGAATTGATATGACTCTTGCTGATGTCAACTCATCGTATGATGATATAATTTCTCTGTTCAGACAGACAATGTATACACGTATTCCAATTTATGAGAATACACCTGATAATGTAATCGGTATTCTTAATATTAAGGATTTAATTGTCAATCCTTCTGATAACGATACATTTAACATAAGAAACATTATCAGAAAACCATTCTTTACATTTGAACAGAAGAATACTTCTGACCTGTTTAAGGAAATGCAGTTAAGTTCAACAAGCATTGCCATTGTCCTTAGTGAATATGGAACAACATCAGGAATGATTACTACCGAAGACCTGCTTGAAGAGATTGTCGGTGAAATTCGTGATGAATATGATACTGACGAAAAGGAAGCTTTATCTAAGATTAATGATACTACATACAGAGTTGATGGCTCATTTAAGCTCGACGATTTAAATGATGAGCTTGGTACTAAGCTCGAGTCTGAAGATAATGATTCAGTTGGCGGACTTATCATTGAAAGACTTGACAGACTTCCTAAAGCCGGTGATAAAATCACTATTGGTAATGTCTGGATGTTTGTCGAAAAGGTTGCTTCTAACAGAGCTGAATCTGTTATTGTAAAGATTATACCTGAGAAGAAAGACGAAACTAAAAAAGCTAATTAATTTTATTAAAAATGCTGTGCATTAACACATCTCGTTAACGCACAGCATTTTTATTATTAATCTGATTATATTACTTATTAAAGTGCCTTAATTCTCTCAAGTGCCTTCACTGTATTCTCATATGAACCAAATGCTGTCAGTCTGAAGTATCCTTCACCGCTTGGTCCGAATCCTGAGCCTGGTGTACCAACAACATTAGCCTTCTCAAGAAGGTAATCGAAGAATTCCCAGCTTGTCATCTTATCAGGAGTCTTTAACCAGATATATGGTGCATTAACACCACCTGATACTGTGTATCCTGCTGACTTAAGTCCTTCAAGGATTGTCTTTGCATTGTTCATGTAGTAAGCAATCTGCTCACCTGTCTGCTTCTGTCCAGCTTCTGAATATACTGCCTCACCTGCTCTCTGTACAATGTAAGGAGCTCCGTTAAACTTAGTTCCATGTCTTCTTGCCCAGAGACTGTGAAGTGTTACATCTCCACACTTAAGATCCTTAGGAATAACTGTGAAACCAAGTCTTACACCTGTAAATCCTGCATTCTTAGAGAATGACCTGAGTTCGATTGCACATGTTCTTGCACCTTCACACTCATATATTGTATGAGGAACATCTGGTTCTGAAATGTATGCTTCATATGCTGCATCATAGATAATAACAGCGCCAACCTTATTAGCGTAATCAACCCACTTCTGAAGCTCGTCCTTAGTGATTGTTGAACCTGTTGGATTGTTAGGGAAGCAGAGATATATGATATCCGGTGTTTCTTTTGGAAGCTCTGGTGCAAAGTTAGTCTCTGCTGTACAAGGCATATAAACAACATTGCTCCATGCCTGCTTCTCTGGAATATAATCTCCTGTTCTTCCTGCCATTGCATTAGTATCAACATATACAGGATATACAGGGTCACATACCGCAATCTTATTATCTACTGAGAAGATATCTCCTATATTACCTGAATCAGACTTTGCTCCATCTGATACGAATATCTCATCTGCTGATATATCACATCCACGCTTCTTGTAATCATGGTCTGCAATTGCACTTCTTAAGAATTCATATCCAAGATCTGGTGCATATCCGTGGAAAGTCTCGGCATGTCCCATCTCATCAACTGACTTATGTAATGCATCAATTACTGCTGGTGCTAATGGCTGTGTAACATCTCCAATACCAAGTCTGATGATTTTCTTATCTGGATTAGCCTGCTGATAAGCTGCTACTTTCTTACCGATTGTTGAAAATAAATAGCTTCCTGGAAGCTTTAAATAATTATCGTTAATCTTAAACATATATTCCTCCTTATTTTCTGCCTTGTTTTACAAAACTAACGCTTATTATACATCATTTTTCATCGTGTTCCAAGTTAAAATGTTGATAAAATATCGATATATTTCTTAATATTGTATATTACACCGCACTGTGGAACCAGAAAACCTTGACGGGTCTGTTTTCATCGTTAGTTCTTATTGTGTGTCTGACCTTTGGCAATGCAATAAATGAATCACCTGGCTTTATAGGAAACTCACAATCTCCAATCTTTGCATATCCTTCTCCTTCAAGAACAAAAAAACCTTCCTGATCATCATGATACCCCGGAGCCGGATTAAACTCTTTCTCTGAGTATATGGTAACTCCTGAACAGCAGCCACTAAGGCAGCCATTCGCCTCTGTAAGAAACTTTACGCCTCTCTTTCCTTCCTGTCTTGCTGCAAGTGCCTCTTCAAGTGTTATGTATGGTTTGTTATTCATATTCTGTCTCCTTATTAGTCTCTTCTATAATCCTTCTATAAACCCATTACATATAAAACGGAGGCTTATGCATTGCGTAAGCCCCCAGATTATTATGTTTTATTTACTTTCGTATCTTAAAAGTTCTGTATATGCAAGAAGAAATGGTCCAACACCCTTTGCATCATCTTCTACTACAGGCTCTGACATGTAATAATCATATGTACCAGGTCTTCTTCCATTACCACCAAGTCCCGCAACGAGACAGATACCACCAAGTGATAATGAACCATCTTCATTAGTCTTTAAGTATCTTTCACAAATTCCATCAATAGCCTTCTTAGCATACTGTGCATAATCATCTGAAAGGAATCCAAGACGGATACCCTTAAGAATACCATAAGCCATAATTGAGCTTCCGCTTGTCTCAAGATAATTCTTATCCATTCCACCATAATTGACTATCTGATACCACATTCCACTCTCATCCTGATACTTAAGCATCGCATCTATAAGTCCTTTAAAGGCATCTTCAAGCATCTTACATTCAGCATCATATTTGTGATCACTGTTATCTACCTGATCAAGTGTATCAAGAAGTGCCATTGTAAACCAGCCAATAGCTCTTAACCAGCTATGCTGTGATAATCCTGTAACCTTATCACACCAGAAAGCCTCCTTGCTTGTATCAATCGCATGGAAGTAAAGTCCGTTGAGGGGATTTTTCATGTTCTCAATAACAAACTTGAACTGACCAAATATATCCGGATAATTCTTTCTGTCATTGTATCTTGTCTCATATTCAAGATAGAATGGAAGTCCCATATAAAGACCATCAAGCCATACCTGATTAGGATATATATCCTTATGCCAGAAGCTTCTTGCCTCATTCTGGCATCTAGGCATTATCTCTATCTGTGAATATACAAGATCTGCTGCTTTCTTGTACTTTTCTTTGCCTGTGAGATCATATAATTCAAATAATGTCTTGCCTGCATTGACATTATCTATATTCTTCTCACCGACATTGTATCCATCTATAGTTCCATCTTCAAATACTCTGTAATCAATAAAGTCATCAGCAAACTTAAGATACTTCTCATTTTTAGTTAAATCATACATCTGAAGAACAGCCTTAATCATACATCCATCAATGTAATTCCACTTTGACTTTAGTCCCTGCTTAATTTTCTCGATATTCCATACAGGAGCATCCGGTGTACTCTTTTCCAGAAGTCCGTCAATATATTTTACTACAGCGTCCATTATTTCTGTCTCCTTAACCTATCCCCTCATGGGAAATATACTTTACCAGTTTTACTGATAATTTTATAGAAATTGTACACTAAAAAGTACATTTAAGCAACTTATTTTTAATAAATCTGCCCTTATATTACAGATTTTTATTGACTAAGTGCATTTTTAATAAGAAAATATAACTATCAGTTCAAAAGAATTTCTTTTGCATGCATTTTACATTCAATCAGCGAGGTTAAAATATGAAAACTGGAATTGTATTTGAAGGTGGCGCATTCAGAACTATATTTTCTTGTGGTGTCATGGATGCCCTGTTAGAGAACAAGATTATGCCAGATTACATGATTGGCGTATCTGCCGGTGCTGCATATGGAGTTTCCATGGCATCAGGACAGATTGGAAGAAACTTGAAGATTCTTATTAATTACAGGAATGACAAGCGTTATGTCGGGCTCAGCAATATGGTTCACAGGGATAACCGTTCACTTTACGGGCTTAATTTTACATTTGATACAATCCCTAACGAACTCGTGCCTTATGATTATGACGCTTTCCACAGATATAAGGGTACTTTCAAATGTGTTGTAACCAATGTACTCACTGGAAAGCCAGAGTACAAGACATTCACCGGAGATGACCGCACTAACCAGCTTCTTCGTGCGACATGTGCTCTTCCTCTTGCTTTTCCGCTTATATATCTTGATGGAACTCCTTACCTCGACGGAGGCTTGAGTGACTCTATTCCTTTCGAAAAAGCATTTGAAGATGGATGTGACCGAGTCGTTGTAGTTCTTACACGTGAGGCCGGATATCATAAAGAGACAACAAGTTCTGTAAGAACTCTCGCAAGGGCATTTCTTAAATATCCTGAGATACAGCGTGACCTTCTTCTTCGTGCTGAACGTTACAACCGCTGCTTAAAGCGCCTTGAACGCTACGAAAAAGAAGGTCGCTGCCTTGTAATCCGCCCGACTAAGAGCAAAGGATTTGGAAAGGTCGAGAAAGATTTCAACAAGATTCTTTCTATGTACAATGATGGATACAACCAGACTTATTCGTTAATCAATGAAATACAGAGGTTTTACCATTAAAAGTTTCCGAACACAAAGTCTTTTACTATTCCGATTGCTTCTCTTACCATATAGTTTATGAAGAGTACATGGTCGCTTTCTGCCGGTATTCCACAGGTATTATTTAATCCTGCATGTCTGGCTAGAAGGCGGCTTCTTGCTACATGAAAGTTGTTGGTTACTATGCCGGCCAGTGCATCCTTATTGTCCATATATTTCACTGAATACTTCATGTTCTCTGATGTATCTGTTGACTTATCTTCCTGTATTATACGCGAACTATCTATTCCTTTTGACACAAGATAGTTATACATTGCATATGCTTCTGTTGTATTCTCTCCTTTTCCTTTGCCACCTGATACTATTATTGTTGTATCAGGATTGTCAGTGGCATAATCAACTGCAACATTCAGTCTGTTCTTAAGTGACCTTGTAATATGGTCACCTCTTATCTGACAACCAAGCACAATTATGTAATCACAGTTATCCTGCGGCTTTGTCATCATGCCTTTTATTACTATTGCCTCAACAAATACAAAAAGTGATACTCCAAGTGCCATTACAGCTATAAAACATATTTTTAACGCTTTAGCTACATAGATTATTCCTTTAATTTCTAATAATCTCACTGTGAACACTAATCCAAAAAAGACCGCACCCATCAGCCATACGAATATGAACGATGAACCGATTCCTGCATATGATGCACACATTATATAATATCCAAGGCAGATTAATGCCAGTACAAGCCATATTACATTCATAAATATTTTCTTCTCCATAATCTGTTAAATTTCCTGTCTATGCTCAATTTATCTGTAATTAATATAACATAGTCCGATAATTATGCTAGTTTTTTTTGATATAAAAGTTTAATATAGACCTATAATTAATATAGAAACGAGGTATTATATATGTTTACATTTAACAAAGATGTTACTGCTACTAACTGCGAACCTGGTGTTACAAGAAAAATATTATGTTACTCCGACGACCTTATGATGTGCGAAATCCATTTTGAAAAAGGTTCTAAAGGCAATTTCCACAGCCACAAGCATTTACAGATCACTTATGTTGCCAAGGGAAGCTTCGAATTTACTATTGGTGATGAAACTAAAATCGTTAATCAGGGGGACAGTGTATACATGCCTTCTGGCGTTACACACGGTGTTACATGCCTTGAGGAAGGAATCCTCTGTGATGTATTCAATCCTATGAGAGAAGATTTCCTTAAATAAAAGGAGGCTATAATCAATGAAAGTACCATTTAATATTAATCTTTCAGGTAAAACTGCTATTGTAACCGGAGGTAGCGGAACTCTATGCTCAGCTATGACATACGGACTTGCCGTATCTGGTGCTAAGGTTGCAATAATTGGACGGAACATAGAAAAGCTTGCATCTGTTTCTGAGAAACTTACTAAAAATGCTCTCGATGAGTATAACAAAGAAGTTACTATTAAAGGCTACAGTTGTAATGTAATTAATAAAGATGAACTTACAGCTGCTTATGAAACCATTAAAAATGAACTCGGAAGCTGTGATATTCTTATTAATGGTGCTGGTGGTAACCAGCCTGGTGCAATTACATCTATTGAGATGTTAAAGAAAGATAAAGAAGATTCTGACTATTCTTTCTGGAATCTTGATGAAGACAGAATACGCGATGTTATGGATCTCAATTACATGGGAACTCTTCTTCCTATTCAGGTATTTACTAAGGATATGGTTGAAAAGAGAAGTGGCAGTATTATCAATATTGCTTCTGTAACATCTATTCTTCCTCTTACTAAGGTTATGGCTTATGGCAATGCCAAGAGTGCTATTCTTAATCTTACACAGTGGCTTGCTGTACATTTTGGTGAAAGTGGCATCCGATGCAATGCAATTGCTCCGGGATTCTACGCTGCCGAGCAGAATCATGACCTCTTATTCAACGCAGATGGCACATACACTGACCGTGCCAGAAAGATTATTATCGGAACACCTATGGGACGCTTTGGCAATCCTGAAGAGCTTATTGGTGCTGCACTCTTTCTTGCAAGCGATGAAACAGCCGGCTTTGTCAATGGTATAGTGTTACCTGTTGACGGCGGATATAGTGCTTATAGCGGAGTGTAGGATTCTTTGGTTGGAAACTGTATATAATTCAGGGCGATGTCAGTTTTGACATCGCCATTTTTGTTGCGTTTTTTGTTCATTGGACTTTTTGCGTGTTTTTCTGAGCTTCAACATCCAATCCGTCACTCTTTCTCGTCCCGTTTGAAATTTCTTCGTGACTTCCACCACTTCAACGTCCAATCCGGCACATTTTCTCATCCCTTTTGGACTTCCTCTGTGACTTTCTCCACTTCAACGTCCAATCCACCCCGCCGCCTCACAATAAACCATCTCAAGTCTCACAAATGCCTACACTACAACTCAGCCCTGACAATCTCAACCGCCTTTACCATATTCTTAAGGCTTGCTTCTGTCTCTGGCACACCTCTTGTCTTAAGTCCGCAGTCTGGATTTACCCACAGCTTGTCTTTGTCTATCTTTGTTAGCATTATCTTTATTGCACGGGTAATCTCTTCTACCGACGGTATTCTTGGTGAATGAATGTCGTATACTCCCGGTCCTACCTCTGTTTCAAAATTGTTTTCTCTTAATGAATCAAGAATCTGAAGGTCTGAGCGTGACGCTTCAAATGTGATAACATCAGCGTCCATATCGTCTATTGCTGGAATTATATCTGTAAATTCACTGTAACACATATGAGTATGTATCTGTGTTTCAGGTTTTACGCCGCTTGCTGTAAGTCTGAATGCTGGTATTGCAAACTCAAGATATTCTGTATTCCAGTCAGATTTTCTTAATGGAAGCTTTTCTCTTAAGGCTGCCTCATCAATCTGGATGATCTTAATTCCATTTGCTTCAAGGTCAAGCACCTCATCTCTTATTGCAAGTGCAATCTGCGAAATTGATTCCTTGATTGTAATATCTTCTCTTGGGAATGACCAGTTAAGAATTGTTACCGGACCTGTAAGCATTCCTTTCATTATCTTATCTGTAAGTGACTGTGCATACACAGACCACTCAACTGTTATCGGCTTCTTGCGATAAACATCTCCCCATATAACAGGCGGTTTAACACATCTTGTTCCATATGACTGAACCCATGCTTTCTCTGTGAACAAAAAGCCTCCCAATGCTTCACCGAAATATTCAACCATGTCATTTCTTTCGTATTCTCCATGAACAAGTACATCAAGTCCGATTTTTTCCTGCCATCTGACACATTCTTCAATTTTCTTCTTATTAAATTCAACATACTGTTCTTCGCTGATTTCACTCTTACGGAAAGCTGAACGGTTGGCCTTAACATCTTTTGTCTGTGGAAATGAACCTATTGTAGTTGTAGGCAGCTTTGGCAATACAAATTCTTTCTTCTGAAGCTGCTGTCTTTCACTTCTTGCAGGAAGTCTTCTGTAATCCGCCTCTGTAACTTCCGCAAGTCTTTTCTTTACAGCTTCATTATCACATTTTCTTGTACCTGCAAAAAGCTGTCTGTTAACTTTGAATCTTTCGTCTCCTTCAAGGTCTGTACACTTGGCAAGCTCACTTAATTCCTTCAATTCAATAAGCTTCTCCTCTGCAAATGCGAAGTAATTCAGATATTCATCCGAAAGTTTATTCTCATGCTTTAATGTATATGGAACATGCTGCAGCGAGCATGATGTTGACAAAACTGTCTGTATTCCCTTATCTTCAAGCTTTTTAAGCACATTTAAAGTCTTTTCATAATGATTCTTCCAAATATTTTTTCCATTGACAAGGCCCGCAAATAATACTTTGTCCTTTGGAAATCCATATTTTTCAATGAGTTCTGCTGTCTTCTTTCCCTCAATAAAATCAAGTCCGATTCCGTCAAACGACAGCTTGACAATATCTTCATACACATCTCTCACGTCTCCGAAATATGTCTGAAGCAATATTTTGCAGGACTTCTTCTTACCTAAAATATCACTATACATTTTGACAAACAGTTCTCTGTCTTCTTCTGTCATGTCCTGTACAAGTGCCGGCTCGTCAAACTGAAGCCACTGAATTCCTACAGCTTCACATTTGCTATAAACATCTTTATATGCTTCAATAAATGCATTGATAAAATCATCTGCCATCTTCTTACCTGTAAATCTGCACAGCTTAAATAAAGTATACACACCTGTGATTACCGGTTTTGTCTCAATTCCAAGTTCTTTTGCCTCTGCGTATTCATCCCACAGTTTATTAGCTGAGATTCTGATTTGAGTGCTGTCCTCTGCCTCTGGAACAATATAATGGTAATTAGTATTAAACCATTTCTTCATCGCAAGAGCTTTAACATCACCGTTCTCTCCCTGATAGCCCCTTGCCATTGCAAGATATTTATCAAGCTCTGAAACCTCAAGTTCCCTGTATCTTTCAGGAATTATATTCAGTAAAAATGCTGTATCAAGCACGATATCATAATATGAGAAATCATTGCTTGTGATATAATCAATTCCTGCTTCTTTCTGTGTAAGCCAGTGTATCTTTCGTAACTCCTTTGCTGTCTGTGTCAGTTCATCTGCACTTGTTTCTTTTCTGAAATACTTTTCTAATGCAAACTTTAACTCTCTTAATGTTCCTATCCTTGGATAACCTACTACTGCTGTCTTCATACCTGCTCTCCTCGTCTATAATTTGATGTTGTCATTATAAATTCGAAAAAAGCATTTGTATAATACATAAAAAAGCAGGTTAATCATAGTTTAAAACTATGTCTAACCTGTTTTATATACATTTAACAACTACTTAAGATACTTTTTTATAGCCTCAAGATATGTACTTCCAAGTCTGCTAAGCATCCCTTTTTTGTGAGTTATATAACCAATATGCATATCTGATTCATCAGCAAGTGGCACTGCTATAATGTCTTTTCCGTTGAGCTTCTTGTCAAGAATACCACTGCTTACCGTGTAACCGTTAAGGCCAATCAGCAGATTAAAAAGTGTTGCCCTGTCACGGACTCTTATGTTCTTCTTTCTTGCTGTTTCTGAGAATATTTCCTCTGAGAAATAGAATGAATTATGCTCACCCTGCTCAAATGACAGATACGGATATTCCTCCAGCTGCCCGTTATGTATAACACTGCACTGGGCAAGCGGGTGTTTTCTGCTTATGAATACATGTGGTCTTGCTGTAAAAAGCTCATGGAATTCAAGTTCATATGACTTTAAAATCTTTCTAATAACAGCCTCATTAAAATCATTAATGAACAGTATTCCAATCTCACTTCTTAACCTTGCAACATCCTCGATAATCTCATAAGTCTGCGTTTCTCTTAAGCTGAAATCATACTCATCCTGCCCGAACTGCTTTATAAGGTCAACAAATGCGTTGACTGCAAATGAATAATGCTGTGTCGATATACAATATTGCTTTCTTCCACCATTATCGCCCTTATACTTATCCTCTAAGATTGCCGCCTGGTCAAGAATCTGTCTTGCATACGATAAGAACTCTTCACCTTCTTTAGATACACTTATTCCTTTATTAGTTCTGTTGAATATCGTAATATTCATTTCTTTTTCAAGTTCATGAATTGCATTAGTAAGGCTAGGCTGGGAAATGTATAATTTCCCGGCCGCCTCAGTAATCGTGCCTGTCTGTGCAACTGTAACAATGTATTTTAACTGCTGTAATGTCATACTCTTACCTGCCTGTATAATATTTAAAATATTGTAACACATTTTTGTTGTTTTTTAAAAAATATTATGATACAATCAGCCCGTAAAATATCTGATTATGAACGGAGGTGGATTTTCATGGATAGTTGCGATCGTATAGGACGAAGTAAGAACTGCGGTGTATACTATAAGTGTAGGCTAAGAATGTGGCTGTCTGTGAGAATCTCATAACCACATTCTAATATTGTGCCTTTTATACATCGCATCAGAGGATCCTTACTATCACAATCATCTGTAGCGATGTATTTTTATGCCCAATTCAGGCAAGAAGGAGGTCACAATGAACAAAGTATTATTCCCTAAGAAAGATTATGTAAAAGAACTTGTCAGGATTTTTAAGTTATCTAAGAATTCACAGAAATTAGTTAAGACACTTTCTAAGTATCATGAAAAAGATATTGCTGAAGCAATCACTCTTCTTACACCTGCTGAAAGACAACATATATATAACGTTCTTGATGAACATATGATTGCTGAGATTTTCTCTTATCTTGATGATACTGAAAAATATCTTGAAGAACTGTCATTAGAGAAAGCTGCACGTGTAGTATCTTACATGGATTCCGATGATGCGGTTGATGTACTTGACGATTTGTCAGAAACTAAGAAGAATGAAATTGTTGAACACTTAGACGCTGATGCAAAGGAAGATGTCCAAAAGCTTCTTTCTTATGAAGATGATGAGATTGGTAGCTGCATGACTAACAATTTTGTGTGCATACCTAACACCCTTACTATAAGAGAAGCCATGAGTGCCCTTGTCAAGCAGGCTGGTGAGCACGACAATATATCGACTATATATGTAGTCAACAGTGCTGACAAGTTTGCCGGTGCAATTGATTTAAAAGATTTAATTATTGCGAGGCAGAATGATAATCTTGCCGACATAATAAGCAGTTCATACCCTTATGTATACGAGCATGAAAATATCAATGAATGTATTGATAAGATTGCAGATTACGAAGAGGATTCCATTCCTGTACTTACTGATGATGGAAAAATATGTGGTATCCTTACTGCAACAGATATCGTTGAACTCGTTGATGATGCAATGAGTGATGACTATGCAAAGCTCGCTGGTCTTACTTCAGAAGATGATTTAAGCGAGCCAACTCTTGTAAGTATCAGGAAACGTCTGCCTTGGCTTATTATACTGCTGTTTCTTGGAATGGCAGTTTCATCAGTTGTAGGAATATTTGAATCAGTAGTTGCTGTTCTTCCGATTGTAATATGTTTCCAGTCTCTCGTTCTTGACATGGCTGGTAATGTCGGAACACAGTCACTTGCTGTAACTATCCGTGTACTTATGGATGAGACTTTAAGTGCTAAGAAGAAGTTATCTCTTCTTTTCAAAGAGATGAAGATTGGTTTCATTAATGGTGCAAGTCTTGGAATCATGGCACTTGTATTCTTAGGTGTCTATATTCATATATTCAAGAAATATGCGTGGATGTCAGCATTTTTAATATCTGGCTGCGTCGGATTATCTCTTATTGTTGCTATGGTTGTATCAAGCCTTGTGGGAACAATTATTCCTATGTTCTTCCACAAAATTCACATTGACCCGGCTGTTGCGTCAGGTCCGCTTATCACAACCATAAATGACCTAGTCGCAGTTGTGACTTACTATGGACTCGCAATGATATTTCTTGTTGAAATATTTCATGTATAATACAAACAGGGGAATGCTCCATGACTATTGGCAACATTCCCCTGTCCGCTATGTATATCTTTTATGAACTCATATGTATTGTAACAGGTTATATCTGCATTTGGTGCAACTCTTCCATTAGAATTAACTTTAATTACCTCACTTTGTCTTGTCTCATTATCATTCTGTATCTTTTCAAGCGTCCGTTCCAGTATGCTTCTGTCTATAGGCTTCTCTATAAATCCTGCCAGATTAATTCTTGGAATAAATACTTCACTTATATATTCTCTCGCAAAACCACTTATAAACACTATCCTAAGATGCGGATATACTGTAAACAGTTTCTTTCCCAACTGTTGTTAATTCTACGTGACATGTATCATTTCTTTTCTGACTACAAGATAAATCTTGTACAAATACTTGATTCAGAGTACTTGCAACTTTATAATGAAATTACAATGATTGAATTAGGGCTTACTAAATAACAGATTCTTACTAAATATTCAGAGGAAGATTATTCTAAGGCTGAAAAGGCTCTTAATAACAGATAATTATAATAGAAATCAGACTTTCTGTATTCTTTTTAATTATCCCCTAATAAAAAACAAAACCCCTTCACTTAAACTAAGCGAAGAGATTCATATTACACAATCTCAAGCACATGCTCCGTAACATTCTTATTCTTATCAACACCAAATGCCTTAAACACAGGATTATCATTATCCATAAGGGACATAATCATATATACAGCAGTCGAATCATATGCTAGTCTCTTATCCTCCTCAGAAGGTCTTGCAGGAGTCTCCGGGTGAGAATGGAAATTGCCAAGCATAGTTAATCCAAGACTTCTTGCATCCTTGACTGCTGCGAACTGTTCTTTAGGATCCATAGTAAAATGTACATTATTATGGTCAAGATTAGTAAGAAAATACACCTTCTCAATAGACTTAACATCCCCATCAACAAATCCCGCAATCAACCCACAGGATTCATTAGGAAGCCCATCTAAGCAATAACGTACAATTGAATCATAATCCACCTTTTTAATTCGTATAACCATACCTGTCCTCCAAAACAAAATTATCACTTTCATACTTATCCAGCGTAAGCCCCGCGCACACGCTGGAAGAGAAAACATATATAAGCAGAATAATGAGATAATCATGTGCAGCGCACTTTGGAGTCACCGGCACTTAGCAAGCCAACGCCTTCGGCGTTGGCGAGCTTAGTACCGCTGTGAACGACAAGTAGCGAAAGCGTGCCTGCACATGATTATCCCATTATTCTGCTTTGATATATATTTCCTACATATGCATATCACACTCAGCCTGTTCATAATCAATAAGTTCATGAATTGTAGGATTATCGCCACATATAGCACAATGATGATCCTTTGGAAGCTTAATTGTATGGAATTCCATCTTTAAAGCATCATATGTAAGAAGTCTTCCTGTAAGAAGGTCTCCCTTTCCAATGATGTACTTGATAGCTTCCATTGCCTGAAGACTTCCGATAACACCACCCATTGCTCCGATAACGCCTGCCTGCTTGCATGTTGGAACTGCATCCTTTGGTGGTGGGTTCTTAAATACACATCTGTAGCATGGTCCTTCTCCCGGTACATAAGTCATAAGCTGACCCTTGAATCTTATGATTCCGGCATGTGAGAAAGGCTTCTTAGCCATAACGCATGCATCGTTAATAAGGAATTTTGCTGGGAAGTTATCTGTTCCATCAATTATGAAATCATAATCCTTGATAAGCTCCATAACATTCTCAGATGTAACGAATTCTCTGTAAGTCTTAACTGTTACATCAGGATTGATTGCTTCCATTGTTTCTTTAGCAGATTTAACCTTAGCCTTACCGATATCTGCTGTTGAATGGATAATCTGTCTCTGAAGATTAGATAAATCAACCTCATCAGCGTCAACAATACCGATTGTTCCAACTCCAGCTGCTGCCAGATACATAGCTGCAGGAGCTCCAAGTCCACCTGCACCGATTATAAGCACGCTCGCATTAAGAAGCTTCTTCTGTCCTTTAGCTCCAACTTCCTTTAAAATAATGTGGCGCGAATACCTTTCAAGCTGTTCATTAGTAAACGCCATTAGTATGCTCCTCCTCCCATGAAATATAAGAACTCAACTGCATCGCCTTCATTTAACTTTGTTGTCTCAAAATCATCTCTCTCAACAAAATCATCATTAACAGTAACTGTTACATATTCCGGATTCTCAACATTCTCCTTAACGATAAGCTCTGCTACTGTAATTCCGTCTTCATATTCCTTCTTGTTTCCTGCAACTGTAATCTTCATAACATCCCTCCCTGTTAATTAATTTAATCCTTCAAATAATCCAAGCAATGCATCCTTAGTTGTCTTTCCTGCAATTCTGCCTGTCTCAGAACCCTTATTGAATGCAACAAATGTAGGTGCCGCCAATACTTCATATTTAGAAGCAAGCGCTTCATCAAAGTTTACATTTACCTTGTAAACATTAAGCTTTCCCTCGTAATCATCTTCAATGTCTCCTACAACCCCTGCCATCATCTTGCATGGGATGCATGAATCTGAATAGAAATCCACAAGAACCGGAAGTTCTGACTTAAGAACCATTTCTTCGAAATTCTCTGCATTAGCTCTGGCTGCCATAAGCCCTCCTTTCCTTAATCCTCGTCTTCTACCTTTCTAACGATAAGCGTATATGTACCATCCTCATTAGCTGTAAGCTTTAATATCTGATGTCCCTCTTCCTTAATACTTCTTGGAACATTCTGAACAGGCTCGCCATCATTCATTCTGACTGCAAGAATCTGTCCGTCATCTAACTCCTCAAGTGCTACCTTTGCCTTAACAAATGTTGTTGGGCAGACCACATCAGTAATATCTACTGTATCATCAATCTCAAAATCAGCCATTGTATGCCTCCTTAATCTTCTTATAGAATTCTTCTCTTCCAACTCTGTCGAGTGTGAACTTAAATCTTTCACTTGGCTTTGCGTTGTCTGCAAAGAACTGGATTGCCGCATCACAGACACGGAATAACTGTTCTTCATTTCTGATAAGCGGAAGTGGTGATTCACCCTTGCTTATAGAATTACCAAATGTACCTGCAAATGAAATGATATATGCAGAAGGTGCGTCCCACGCATCTGTTGGACAGGATTTAGCGCATCTGCCGCAGTAATTACATTTGTCATAATTAACTGCAATCTTGCCATCCTGCATAGTGATTGCACCTGTACGACAAGCCTTCTCACATACTCCACAGCCGATACATTTGTCTTCAATCCACTTAACATCAGCAGCACCCTTGATACCAACATCATTCTCCTCTGCCTTAAGACAGTTGTTCTGGCATCCTGTAACACCGAACTTGAACTTGTGTGGAAGCTCTCTTCCGAAGTATCTTTCGTCTAACTTAACTGCTATGTCATAAGAATCTATGTTACCACTAGGACATATTGTATTGCCCTGACAGGCTGTGACTGTACGCACTCTGGGACCACATACACCAGGTCTGCAGCCGCCCTCTGCAAGTTCTTCCTTAACAGCATCTATATCTTTAAGTTTAATAAACGGAATCTCAACGCCCTGTCTTGATGTAAGATGGACATGTCCGTCTCCATATTTGTCTGCAACTTCTGCAATCTTAATGAGATTCTCGGCTGTAAGATATCCACCTACAACCGCAAGACGAAGTGAGAAGTTATTCTTCTGCTTCTGTCTCATGAATCCGCCCTTCTTAAGTGTTCCATAATCAACTTTCTCTGCCATAATATCCTCATTTCCGTGCCATGCACTATTCATTATCAGTAGACTCTAAGGCTGCTCTGAAATCTTCCTTAAGATCATCTATATCCTCTATTCCTACGCTGACTCTTATCAGATCGTCATACACTCCCGAAGCTTCCTTATCCTTATCGCTTAGATGAAGTGCTATAGTAGAAGCCGGATGTATAACAAGTGTCTTCGTATCTCCTATGTTAGAAACAATATTAGGAATCTTTAATGCATTTATTATCTTAAATGCTCTCTCCTTGCTTCCAACCCTGAATGTTATTATCGCACCATAGCCTTTAGTAAACTGCTTATCAGCCGCTTCATGATACGGACTGCTCTCAAGTCCCGGATAATTAACTGTAATTCCTTCAAATGTGTCTAAGTATCTGGCAAGTTCATACGCGTTAAAACAGTGTCTCTCCATTCTGAGCCCTAATGTCTCAAGTCCCAGATTATTAAGAAATGCATTCTGTGGTGAAAGACATCCTCCTGTGTTTCTGAATAATCCGTTACGAAGTTTAATTATATATGCCATTGGACCGAATTTCAAATATGGTTTAAGTCCCGGATACTTTTCTTTATCAAACTTGAACTTTCCATTAAAGGTAAGTATTCCGCTTATCGCATCACTGCTTCCATTAATATACTTTGATGATGAATTAACAACCACATCAGCTCCAAGTGTAACAGGCTGTATAAGATATGGCGTTGATACCGTATTATCAACTATAAGCGGAATTCCATGTGCATGTGCAACATCCGCTACTGCCTTAATATCTGTTACATCAAGCTTGGGATTACCAATTGTCTCTGCAAATACAACTCTCGTCTTATCTGTTATAAGTTCCTCGAAGCATTCCGGCTTATTATCAGCCACATATTTAACTGTAATGCCAAAGCTTTCCAGGTCTTCAAACAGTTCAACAGTACCTCCGTATAATCCACATGAAGCAACAACCTCATCACCCTGTCTTACAATATTGGCTATAGAATTAAATATTGCCGCCATTCCTGAAGAACACGCTACACTTGAAAAACCTTTCTCCAGTTTGGTAATTCTCTTTTCAAATGCTTCTATAGTTGGATTGTTGATTCTTGTATATGAGAATCCCATCGCCTTATTATCAAATATCCTCTCCAGCTCCTCTGCACTCTCATGCTTAAATGCGCTTGACTGATATATTGGAACAAGTGTTGCTCCATTAGGATAATCGTCAACGCCATCATGCAGCAGTGATGTGTTAAAACCACTCATATATTTCTCATCCTTTCATCTGTTATGCGATGAACATTCAATATTTATTGAACTGTCCATATATTAAACCCTTTTACCTAGTATGTCAATAGGTTATTTAAGAAAAAATATAACTGCCTGAATAATCTCAGGCAGTCATGAACTATCATTAACATTTACTATATAATATAACTGTCTATTCCCACATTAGAATTAACCAGATCTGCTATTGTAATATTGCCGAAGTAATCATTAACAAGCTTCTCAAAACCTTCCCACATCTGTAAAGTCTTACATTCTGCCGCCTTCGGACATCTGTTAGGCTTCTTCTCAAGACATGCAACCGGTGCAAGTGAACCTTCTGTTACAAGAAGTATACTAAGCACTGAATAATCCTCCGGATTGCGTGCAAGCTTGTATCCGCCACCCTTTCCTCTTAATGATATGAGAAAATCATTCTTGCTTAATGTTGCAACAATCGCTTCCAGATACTTCTCAGAAATATCCTGTCTTCTGGCAATATCCATAAGTGGAATATATTCTCCTGTATTATGCTCCGCAAGATCAATCATAACCCTGAGCGCATATCTTCCCTTTGTTGAAATCTTCATATATATAACCTCATTTCTAATAACACATTAATACTGTATGTTAAACATACTTTACCACAATGTTTGTATATTTTTCAAGTGTTAAATGAATTTATTTGACAGGAATGCTTGCCGCAACGCATAATTCTCCCCAGCCTCTGGCTGAATCAGGCCATACATTTCCCACCCGTGTTGCACCATTTATAAGGTATGCTTTAAGCTTTTCACCATACATATATTGGTCATTGCCCTTCACAATCCCCCATTCCATCAGCATTGCAGCAGCACCCGTAACCATAGGTGTTGCAAAAGATGTCCCCGTGACAGTTTTCTCCTTATTTCCTGGAATTCTTATATTAACTCCCGGTGCTGTTATGTCAGGTTTTGCATACAGCATAAGGCCGCTTTTTACATTAACTCCCCTACCTGAAAATGTGGCTGCACTCCCTGGAGCACGCCCATTGGCACCAACACATATTGCCCGCCTCGAAGTCCCCGGTATTGTAAATGTGTACTCAGGCGACGGCCTTAAAAATCCTGTTGCACTGCTTAATGTCGAAACCGGAGGAAGCCACATATTAAAGAATCCATCCAACACATTTGCTGCGGTAAATCTTATATCCCATATTCCAGAAGTAATATATCCGCTTGTCGCAACTATGGCTGCATATATCTCTTCACCCATATAGAATGGTCCCGGTCCATACGCCTTTGATACGATACGCATATTCTTAATGTTATGATGCACAACCCCCGCATTTCTTTCACTTATAACCAGTCTTTCCCCTGTTGGCGCAATAAGTTCAATTCTTGCATTGTCCATTGCCCTTTTCCATATCTGTATACTTATCTGAGGCTCATAATCACCAATTGCAAGCTCTTCATCCAGTACATTTCCACTGACAAGCTGACCTGAATAATGTGTTCTTCCTTCTCCTTCATTGCCAACACCTATACATATACTGCATCTGTATGTTGAACAGCAGTCATCTATAAACATTTCAAATATAGAACTGCCCTCATGATTGCCATAAGTTCCACCATAACTTATATTAACCGCAACCGGCTGACTATATTCAATAGCTTTTCTTATGCAGTAATCAACGCCTTTCATAATCTGCGTTGTCCTTATATATGCGTTTCCCCCTGAATTTCCCAGCTTTACAATTATAATATCTGCGTCTGAAGCAACACCGCTCCTTCCACATGCAATAACTGCAACTTCATTGCCATGTCCGGTTACATCCCTAGCTGGCAGTGTCTTTACAGCTCCATTCCTGTAATCTTCCAGTATACTGTTAATTTCCTTGTCAGAATATGTAATGTCTGTTGTCTGGTCCCACAACGTCTTAATTCTTGTTTTCCCTGAGTCATCAAGAAATTCACCATTTTCTATATCTATCCCAGAATCAATTACCGCTACTAGTACACCTTTTCCAGTCACGCCTCCATACTGGGTTTCTTCTGCTTTTGCAACATTAACGCAAGCTTCTGACTTTGCTGCATACAATTCAAAATATAATGCCTTAGGCTTTTCAATAAATATTATCTCCGGTTCTGTAGCAAGTGCTTCAATACTATCAATCGTTGTTCTTACAATCCAGTATCCACATAGAAGCTGCGTAAACTCAGCATTTGTATAAATGCTTCTAATCCTATCAAGACTTCCAGCTGTCTTGACAATTATCTCCCATGTTCTGTCAGAGTCATCAAACCCGGCATCCATATCAGGTACCTGCTGCCTTATATCTTCACTTGTATCAGCACTAATCTGCAATAGATTCTCAATTCTCGGATTCACATATAATTCTCCAGTTAAGCTCACATAATATCTATGCTGACATCTCCAATAACATGAAAACAGCTGATGCATACGCACCAGCCGTTAATTAGTTTAATATCATGTTTTCTTGATAAATTCTATACGACACTTAGGACACTTAATACTAATTCTGCCCTTTCCCTTAGGAACTCTTATCTTCTGCCCACAGCTTGGACATTTGAAAATTCTATGTGTCTTGCTGTCCTTAATTCTTGCTCTTACCTTGTTAAACTTACTCATAAATTTATAATGAATCTTCATATACTTCTGGTTTTCAGCACTTCTTCTTGATATATTTCTTGAAAACATTCTGAAATATATGTACACAATACCAAGGAGTGCTACTGTATATATTACATTATTCCTTAAAAAGAAAGTAAGTATAATCAAAACAAGAACTACATATGATAAACATCTCGAAAGCTGGTCCATGCCATATCTTCCATACATAAATCTTGAAAAACTCTGCTTAAATCGGTTCATAAAAAACATTCCCTTTCTATATATTGAAGTCATTCACATCAACATACATATGGTAACACACAACCCAATAAAAGCAATTAAAAATGTATAAAATAAATATGATTGTTCTATATTTTTTGTAATGTACCAATCAATTCCTCAATAACTATTGGTTTGGTTAAGAATCCATCCATACCGCATTCCAGTGCTTTCTTTCTGTCCTCATCAAATGCATTTGCAGTCATGGCAAAAATAGTGATTCCCGCCAGTGCCGGATTATTCAGTGCACGGATCTGTCTGGTAGCCTCATATCCATTCATTACCGGCATCTGAACATCCATCAGCAACAGATCATAATTACCTGGTTTTGAATTCTTAACTTTCTCCACTGCCTCTGCTCCATTTTCGGCAGTATCAACCATGAATCCATATTCATTAAGTATCTCCACTGTAATTTCACTGTTAAGTTCATTATCTTCCACAAGCAATATACATTTGCCTCTGAAATCTGAACCTGCTGGAAGGATTGTACCCTCTGCCTCTGCCTGCATCTGGCCGATTGCAGTCATCAGGGTATCTCTGATATCTGACATGAACATTGGTTTTGCACAGAAAGCAGTTACCCCGGCTGCTCTGGCTTCCACTTCGATATCTGACCAATCATAAGCAGTCAGGATAATGATTGGTGTATCATCACCTAGGCTGCGAATCTGGCGGGTGACTTCAATTCCATTCATATCTGGCAGACGCCAGTCGATGATATAAGCGTGGAACGCATCTCCCAGTTCCATAGACTGTCGTGCACGAAGAACAGCTTCCTTACCGGAGAGTGTCCATTCTGAACGCATTCCAACCCTCACAAGCATTTTTGTCAAGCTGTCACAGGTATTGAAGTCATCATCTACAACCAGTGCCTTAAGGCCTTCCAGCTCTGCAATTTTCTCTGTATGGTGCTTCTCAGACTGAATCCGTAATGGCAGACTGACAATAAATTCAGTACCTTTGCCCTGTTCTGTATGAACCTCAATAGTTCCGCCCATCATATCCACAATATTTTTGGTAATGGCCATACCAAGTCCTGTACCCTGAGTCCTGCTGACTGTGGAAGTACGCTCTCTTTCAAAAGGAGAAAATATCTTCTTTACAAATTCCGGACTCATGCCGATTCCGTTATCCTTTACCCTGATTTCGTACCGTCCACTGCCCTTTACAGTCCCTGGGAACTGCTTCAACCGTACAGAAACAGTTCCTCCTGCAGGTGTAAACTTAACTGCATTTGACAAAAGATTTAAAAGCACCTGGTTCAGTCGCGTCTTATCACAATAGACATTTTCATTTGTCACATCCATTGCATCCATATAAAGATCCAGCTGCTTTGCATGAATCTGCCCACTGATGATGTTCTTCAGATCATGAAGTACATCCGACAGGCTGACCTCCGTTTCTTCCAGATGAATTTTTCCACTCTCAATACGACTCATATCCAGTATATCATTAATCAGTGAGAGCAGATGGTTGCTGGAGGAAAGGATTTTGTCCAGATAATCCCGGACTCTTTTCTGATTATCTATATTTCTTACAGCAAGTGTTGTAAAACCGATAATCGCATTCATCGGTGTCCGGATATCATGAGACATATTGGAAAGAAATGTACTCTTTGCTCTGTTTGCTGTCTCCGCTGCACGTACTGCCTCAGAAAGTGCCTGGTTCATTTTCCAGTCAGATGTACGATCCGACATAACCAGGATATATTTCTTTTTCCCATTTACCTCACTTCCCATTGCAATATTATGGAACCAGCGTTTTTCCCCTGTCTTCAGATGAACATATTCAAAATCTCCTTCTCTCTGTTCCTGAACCTGGATTCCTTCCAGATAATTTTTCCCCGGATCTTCAACTTCCTCTGGATGCAGTTTTCCCAGAATACTAATATCTTTACGAATCTGTTCTACCGTAATACCCAGCAGTTTTTCCACATTAGGACTGACGTAATCTGCCTGATATGTTTTTGCATCCAGCATCAGAAAAACATCATCCACATTCATTGAAAGTTTTTGAAACATTTCATCCCGGTACAGGATTTCCGTATCTTTTTTCCTTAAGTTTGTCCTGCTTTTTTGAATTACAAGGCTTATAAAGAATGCGGCAATACAGAACACAACCACACTGACAAGAAGTATCGTACTACGCTGCAGACTGTTCATACTGGCATTCACGATATCCGCCTGTACAAGTCCTAAGAACATCCAGTCCTGGATATCTGATTTTTCATAGACAAGATAGTAACTCTTTCCATCCAGATTTAACAGCATCGCATCAGTACGTCCTGCTTTAAACTTCTCTGAAAGCTCATTAATCTCTTTTTCAGACATATCAGAATACTCTCTCAGAACACCGAAAAAATTATACACATTCCCCCATGACTCAGAAGAATGATTCACCACAACACGACCATCTGGATGAACAACAAAACTCTGGGCATTTTCATTGAAAGCAGAGATATCAAGTACATTTACAATATCAGAGTTTTCATAGGCAATGGCAATCGCATCATATTCAAATCCCTGATAAATTCCATGAGCCCTAGGAGTGGCAAAAACAAGCAGCTGGGATTTCCCGGGAACTGCTGCATTCGCAATAACATCATTTCCCTGCCGGATCTCCTCCTCAATATTTTCCTGTAATCCAAGATACCCGGTTTTGCCTGTTACATCCTTATAGTTCCCGTCAGCTGACAGAAAATAAAATTCTACAAAGCCTGCATCTTCCTGTGCTTTCTTTACACAATCACGAATTTCATCTTCACTGGATGTATTCTGCAGATTCTCACCCCACATATGAAGATAAGTCAAATTCTTATCTGTCAGTTCCCTAAGCATGTTATCAGACTGATGGAAAACTTCCGTCAGATGAGAAACGCTTTCCTCATAAACAGTTTTCGATACAAATCCAAAATATTGGAAAACCAGCAAAACAATGCATGCAAAGAAAGCTATAAAGGCCGCTATACTTAATCGTTTTCTCATGGCAGCCCTCTTTCTGTCTTTATTATGTTTTTTAATATCCATTCTTCTCACCTCAGAGTTATGTAATCTTCAGGCTCTGCAAGAACGGCATCACCATCTGAAACATATCCTGTCCAGGTATCTTTCACTGTTGTATCTGCTCCCTCAAACACAACATTCTCATCTGCCGGATAAGCTTTCATGTGTTTTGGTATCGCAAGACAGGTTACCGTTAAAGTATCATTGTCCTGAACATTTTTCCCATCTTTTGTAACTTTGCTCAACGTATAGCCATTATCTGTTTCTTTGACTTCTACAGAAATACCACTGAGCACAGGCAGAGAGCCACGGTTAAACGGATTTAAGCCGCCCTCATAGCCTTCTATAAAATTTCTGACTGTCTCTTTTAGTTCAGCTCCACTCATCTTGCTGCTATACGCCGACAGGCTATTTGGCATGATCATGTTACCCGCCATTTTTTTCGTATAGCCGGCTTTCAGCACATTTCCCGTAAAGCTGTTTCCAGTTGCAATCAGCACATCCGTCCCATAAATGTTTCGCAGAGTGTTGGCCATAACCGAATATGCCTCATTCCCGCCGCTGCTATGAAAGCGATTGGAATAAGATTTCTGTGAATCCAGCACAATATTCTCAGAAGTAGATTCTTCCTCAAGGAGCTGAGAATTAAATGACTGATAAGCCTGCTCTGCATCATATTCTCCTGAGATCATTTTAGAGACCACATCCTTAGAAGCAGAGAAAAAGTCATTTGACGCAATACGGATATACATATGGTTTTCTTCAATCACAGGTTTCACATCCTTCAGGTATTCCGTAAGCTTAAGATTTACATCCTGACTGTAGCTTAACAGATCCTGTCCATCACTAATAACTCTGTTCTGTGCATCCTCTGAAAGCATTGTGTTAAGCACCTTCATTGCTTTCTTCCGGCGTGTTTCATCCTGTGTCAGGTCACGGTTTAGGGCCACCTGAAAATACGGCGTAGTCATAAGCCACTTTTCACCGTTCTCCTGAAAGAATGGAAGAAATGTTGTGTTAATCCCCTGATTCTGAAACATTTTTACTCCAGAAGAGCTTCCAAAGTACATGGCAAGCTTTCCACTTTGATACATCTCAACTATTTCATCATAATTCATATCCAGATCATCCAGACTCAGACCAGTATCCTTTATAAACTGCTCCATGCGTTCAAAAACCTCAGGCCAGATAGTACTGTCCAGACCTTCTCTCTTTGTATTATCCGGATCACTATAGGTAGTACGCCACTTGCGTCCATCAACAGAAGACAACTCTGATGCAGACAGGCCCTGCAGTGTTTCCATACAGGTATAATCATAATAATAGTCTGCAGTAAACCCACGTATTCCCACTTTGTCAAATGCCTGACAGGCGGCAACAAAGCTTTCATAATCTGTTGGAAGAGGGATATTATACTTTTCAAAAAGATCTTTGTTAACTACAAAACCGTGTGCATCCGCACACACCGGAATCCAGTTTACACTTCCATCCTCATTCATAAAATTGCTAAGGTAGCTATCATAGACAGCACCAGCCGCATTGGTTGTGGAAAGATCCATCAGACTGTCTTTTAAGGGACTCGCATCATGCAGTGAAAAGCGACAGCAGGTTATAATATCCGGCAATCCATCGTTTTCATTAAGAAACTTGTAGAAATCCAGATTATTATTTCCTACTACAAATTCAACATTGATATCAGGAAGCTGTTCCTGGATGTATGGTGCATATTTTTCATACAGGCTTGTGCTCCATAAGTACACCGTAATTGTTTCTGCATCTTCTTTTTCCGCACTTTTGCCGCCACATCCTGACAAAAGTGATATAGCAGTCACCATTACCAGAAGCACAGACAAAACTCTGTTCCATTTTTTCTTTTTCACTACAACTCCTCCTCTGAGTTTCCTTTGCATTTATCCATATTTTTCTTTCTCGTAAAATCATTATGGTTTCGTCTATGAAATAACGCCGTAAAAAAACCTATGACTACTGCCATAGGTCGCATTCAGCATATTAATATTCCATGTACACTTCCCCATCAAGGTTCTTCCAGTAGAACTTATCTTCCAGTATCATATAACTGTGTTCTGAGTTCTCTTTAGGAATTGAAACTGAACCTGGATTCATGTATATGTAATTATCTCTCTTCTCACACTTAGGTACATGTGTATGTCCGCAAAGGAGAATATCCCCTTCCTTTAATGCAGGTATATTCTTCTCATCAAGCTTGTGTCCATGTGCAAGAACAATTGATCTGTCATTGAAATTAAGGTATGCCTGTTCTGCAAGTACATTAAAGTCAAGCACCATCTGGTCAACCTCTGTATCACAATTACCTCTTACGCATATAATCTCATTGCGTAAAGGATTGAGCATTGCAATAACCTCCTTAGGTGCATATTCCTTAGGCAGGTCATTTCTTGGTCCGTGATAGAGAATATCTCCTAAGAGAACGAGTCTGTCTGGTTTCTCTGCTTCATATCTTTCAAGCAGCTTTCTGCAATAATATGCAGAACCGTGTATATCTGATGCAATCATTATCTTCTTCATATTCTGTCCTTTCCTTATATAAACCGGGTCTTAATTATCTTGCAAGCTTATTAAATGTTGGCACTTTATAATGTGAAGCGTTACTTAAAAACTGAGATAAAGTATTAGGAACCTTGTATGTATCAAGTACCTTCTTCATAAAAGCAATTGATCTTTTCTTATACTTCATGCTTCGCAATACTGTTACCGCGGCCTCATCATCATAACCCCTTGCAAACTGCTTTGCATATCTTGCAAACTTAGTTTTATCAAGTTCAGGAATGTCATAGTAATTCTGGAATATCTCCATCGCCTCAATAATTCTTGTATTATCAAAATCAAGTTCTACTGCGGGTCTTTTCACCTCTATATTACCAATATGACATACAGACTGCTTACACACGTTAGAATACAGGCTTATATTATCAGACTTAACATTCGTAAGCGAATATTTGTTATACAGGTGTATTCCGGTAAACATTCCGCTTGAATTATCCTCTCCAAAGAAATAATTCAATAAAAGCTCTGTAATATCTCCCTGCGCGTCTGATTTCTTAATATACATACCTCTTCCAACACGGATTATCTCACCCTCGTCAGAGAGCCTTTCGACAGCCCGGAAGAATGCTTCCTGATTCATCCGCTCAAATCCATGCTCATACATGTCATTAGCCGACACAACCGTGCCATCTGCCACATTATCAAAGTAATCTAATATCTTATCTCTGTTCTTCATAATTCTTTAGCATTGTGAAGTTATTACACTTCTTCAAGATTGATTGTCTCTGTTTCTTCTGAATCTGATGCTTCTTTTTCATTGATTACCTTGATTTCGACCTCAACATCTCCATCCTTCTCATCAAATATTACATTATCATCAAAGTCATTCTCATCTGAAACTAAGAAATCATCCTCATCAACGAAATCAGAATCTTCCTCATCCTCTTCGTCAACATAGAAATTAACTGGTATAACTTCTACATTACTACATACAGCCTTACCAATAATGTATACTGTGTGGATTCCTTCTTCGTCAACATTATCAACAAGATTCTTAACACCTGCTATCTTTCTTGAGATATCACATGTTGCGTTGACACCTTCTGGAAGAATGATAGTTACTGAACTTGCATTACTTGAGAAATTAATATATACATCCTTCTCGAACACTGCAAGGCCAAGATCAAGTACTGTCTTAGAAGCTACTGACTTAAGTTCACAGCCTGCAAATACTTCATCCTCTACCTCTATAACCTTCTTCTCTCCGATAGCATTATATTTACGGATTTCATCATCAAGACTGTCATTCTCTTCCTTGACAAATCTCTCTTTAGTCTTCTTAAACTTATCAAGTGCAACCTTGCCTGCAACAGCAGCAGCACCTACTCCTAATACAACTTTAGCTAATCCATGTTTCTTTGCCATAATATTAAATCCTCCTTGTTCACGCATTAATATACCATCTGCTCTCTCCCCACAAAATCTGGCTTCAGTATACCATATTACACATCAAAAAATCAACGCGAATACACACATCCACAATAATTCTGTCTGTATAAATTATACTCATGCGAAAGTTCTATAGAACGCTTATATCCTTCCTTTTTCTTAAAATCAGATAAAAGATATGGCATATCATATTCCTCTGACAACCTTAAGCCTATTTCATTAAGCTTTACGCTGTTCTTTAACGGACTTATCGTAAGTGTTGTTGTAAAATAATCAAATCCACCAGCATTGGCAACCTCACAGGTCTTTCGAAGCCGCAGCTCATAACAGCGGAAGCACCTTTCCCCGCCCTCTTTGCACTGTTCATATCCTTTAGCTATATTATAGAATTCCTTAGTATCATAATCACCTTCTATGAAAGAAACCTCGTATTTTGCCGGAAATTCACTGATAAATCTCTTCTGTTCTTCAACTCTTTTTCTGTACTCTTCCTCTGCAGATATATTTGGATTATAGTAAAATACAGTTATGTGAAAATAATCAGAAAGATATTCAATACAATGACTGCTGCATGGTGCACAACAGCTGTGAAGAAGCAGGGTTGGAACAATCCCGTCCTTCTGGAACCCCGCTATCTTCTTATCAAGTTCTTTCTGAAAATTTCTCTGTTCAAAAGGTATTCCCATATTACTTAACCTGTCCTGTTATCTCTTCTAACGCAGCGTAAAGCTTTTCCATCTGCTCATCAGTTCCTATTGAAATTCTTAAGTAATTATCAATAAGTGGCTGGTTAAAATATCTGACAAATATGTTCTTTTCTTTAAGTTTTTCAAATATTTCCTTAGCCGAAACACTCTTGTGTGTTGCAAATATAAAGTTAGCCTTAGAGTCCGGGAATGAGAAGCCTAACTGTGAAAGTCTTTCCTTAGCATTCTCTCTGGTCTTAACTATCTTACCCACGCACTCTTCAAAGTATTCCTTATCATTGACAGACTCAATGCCATAGCTTATTGAAGTTCTGTTCATTGTGTACGAATTGAATGAGAATTTGACATCATTAAGTGCCTTTATAAGCTCAGGATTACCGAAACAGTAACCTATTCTCATACCAGCCATTGAACGTGATTTAGAAAATGTCTGTACAACCAACACATTTTCATACTTATTGACAAGCTCCATTGCTGACTTTCCGCCAAAATCAATATAAGCCTCATCAACAATAACAACTACATCCTGATTATGTTTTATAATATCTTCAACCTTATCAAGTTCCATATAAAGTGCTGTAGGAGCATTAGGGTTAGGGAATACCACTCCGCCATTCTCCTTGTAATAATCTTCTGGAATTATATTAAAATCCTTATCAAGCGGCTGCTTCTCATATGGAATTCTGTAAAGGTCAGCCCATACACTGTAGAAAGAATATGAAATATTAGGAAACAGTATTGGCTTGTCTGAATTAAAGAATGTCAGGAAACACATTGACAATACATCATCAGAACCAACTCCTACGAACACCTGATTATCATTCATTCCATAATAAGCTGCAATTGCATGAACAAGGTCTGTAACCTCAGGGTCCGGGTAAAGCCTTAAATCACTGATATTCATTCTCTCTGCTGCCTCAAGCACCTTAGGTGTTGGAGGATATGGATTCTCGTTGGTATTAAGCTTTACAACATCTTTAACCTTAGGCTGCTCTCCCGGCACATATGGCTCAACTCTTCTAATATTCTTCTCCCATGTCTTCATATATAAGTCCTCTTCTTTCACGAATAATTATAATCCCATCTCTTTAGCAACTTCTGCAAAATGTGGTAATGAATTAACAATTGTCTCATAAGATACACAGTATGCAATTCTAACATATCCAGGGCATCCGAATGATGACGCAGGAACCATAAGAATATTATGTTTCTTGGCTGCCTCACAGAAAACAGTTTCATCTTCAACAGGTGACTTTACAAAAAGATAGAAAGCTCCCTCTGGCTTTACACATTCAAAGCCTAACTTTGTGAGTCCTTCGTATATTGCCTTTCTGTTCTTGTCATATGCCTCAAGATTAACCTGTGCATCAACACATTTTGCAACAACTCTCTGCATAAGTGAAGGTGCATTAACGAATCCTAAAATTCTTGTAGCTACAGAAGCTGCTGACTTAACATCTTCTGAATCTGTAACCTCATCAGGAATAACAAGATATCCGATTCGCTCACCTGGAAGTGAAAGCGACTTACTGTATGAATAACCAACAATAGTATTGTCGTAATATTTAGTAAGATATGGAACATCAACACCGTCATAAGCTAACTCTCTGTATGGTTCATCTGCTATTAAGTAAATCTCTGTTCCGTACTCCTTCTGCTTCTTATCCATAATAGCAGCCATCTTCTTTATAGTATCCTCTGAATATACAACACCTGTCGGGTTATTAGGATTATTAACGATAACAGCTCTTGTCTTAGGTGTTATCTTTGCTTCAAACTCGTCAAGCTTAGGCTGGAAATCCACAGTATTAGGTGAAACAACCACTAATTTTCCGCCAAAATTGCTTACATAATTCCTGTATTCACCAAAGAATGGCGCAAATGTCATAACCTCTTCGCCCGGATTAAGTAATGTCTTGAATATTGTATTAAGCCCGCCTGCTGCTCCAACAGTCATTACAATATTAGTATGGTTAAAATGTGTTCCGAATCTTCTATTAAGTGACTCAGCTATAGTCTGTCTCACATCCTCATATCCTGCATTACTCATATATCCATGTATAAATGTTGATTCTTCATTATCTACTATATCCTTAACCACTTCATTAACCTCTGCAGGTGCTGGAACATTAGGATTACCAAGTGAGAAATCATACACATTTTCTGCTCCGTATAACTTGGCAAGTCTGTTGCCTTCCTCGAACATTGCACGGATTACTGAACTGTTTTTTACTAAAGAAACCATTGAATCAGCTATCATTGTTTATATCCTCCAAAAAAAATATGACTACATTATAATCAAAATCATTTGATTTTACAACTTTCAATAGATTCAATCATATGCTATTATTTATAATAGTTTCAAATTTATAATCTGGGGGATGAATATCATGTCTAAAGTTCTTTATTCAATATACAGATATATTGTTTTAGGATTGTTTCTCGTTATAAACATATGGCTGTTTCTGCTTAGCATTTTCAGCACCAGTAAAATGACTACTGATGCAAGTGAATATACATATTACACAGGAGATTATGTGTGGGTTCACCTTATAGTACTTGCCTGTATTGCAGTCCTTACCTATATTCTCGTAAAGAAAAAATTATTTACCATTCTTAACAGATACCTGACTGATAACGATAAAGCCTTCAGAAAAGTGCGTAACATTTGTCTGATAATCATTGGAATCACAGGGGCAGTCTGGGTTATTCTTACACAGTCGCATGCGGGTGCTGACCAGTATTATGTGCTTGATGCCGCTGCTGGCCTTAGAAGCCATGACTATACAATGTTTATGCGTGATGGATATATAGCCAAATACACTAACCAGATTGGGCTTTTATTCATTGAATACATTATTGGTTTCGTTGTTGGTGACTATAACTACATATTCTGGCAGCTTTTAAATGTCATAATGATAGTATTCACTTACAAAATGCTGGCAGATTTATTCTCAATATGGAAATTGCCACGACTTGCATCTGTCTTATTCCTTGTCCTTGGTATACTGTTTTTCCCATGGACACTTTACAGCGTATTTATATACGGCAATATAGCAGGCTTATTTTTTGCTGTCATGGCATTTAAATATACAATGCTTTTTGTTGGCGCATCCAATACAGACAATTCCATACATATCTCATATATTGCGGTCACTGGAGCTGCTATGATGATGAGCGTCATGGTTAAAAGTAATTATCTTATATTTATGATTGCTCTTATTTTATATACAATTGCCGAAACATTAAGACATAAGAACATACAGATTATTCTTGTTACATGTGCCATAGCTGCAGGATTTGCCATACAGGCAGTTTTTCCTAAATTAATCATAGAGAAAATATCTGGATATAATCTGGATAATGGAGCTTCATCATGGACATGGATAGATATGGGACTCCACTCGACAACCGCAACTGTATATGCCGACGGATGGTATAATTCCAGAATTGCATCTCTTTATGAAAGAAATAATTATGATTCAAAAAAGGAAGCCCTGGCAGCCAAAGCAGATATTAAAGGTTACATAAACAACTATAAAAGCGATCCTAATGCATTTACATCTTTCCTTTCAAAGAAGATTGCATCCCAGTGGAATAACCCTGGTTTTCAGTGTTTCTGGATAACTAATGTCAGAAACAGCAGTATCACGCAAAGTGGTTTTATTACAGATATTTTATCATTAAAAGGGGGCATACCTTTTATGAATTATCTTAATATACTGCAAAGTATAATTTTATTTGGAAGTACGCTATATGCTGTTTATGCTCTGTTCTTTAATTCAGCTCCAGCTTCAACCGTACTACCACTAACATTTATAGGTGGTTTCATATTCCATATATTCTGGGAAGGAAAATGCCAGTACACACTTCCTTATTTTGTATTGCTGCTTCCTTTGAGCATTATTGGATTTTTCTATATGGCGAAAGTCTTTATAGATTTTTCAAAGAAAAACATATATCATTGTGCAGCTGGCTTAATAGTCCTTATATTAGTCACAATCATATTTAACCACTTTATAATAATTAACCATGACAATAAAAGTTATAAAGAATATAAGGATTATACTATAAAAGTTGAATCTGGTGAAATAACTGAAACTGATAACTGATTATACATCTGGGGGTTATATGAGTGAAAATAAGAAAAATTGTTTATATATTGTAATTCCATGCTACAACGAAGAACAGGTTCTGCCTGTTACCTCAGGCATGTTTCTTGATGAACTTAACCATCTTATCAAAGCCGGCAAAATCAGTTCTGACAGCAGGATAATGTTTGTCAATGATGGAAGTTCTGACAGTACATGGGATATAATTACGGATTTATCAAATAAAGATGAACATTTCATAGGAATAAGCCAAAGCCGTAACCGCGGACACCAGAGCAGTGTGCTTGCCGGTCTTATGGAGGCTTCCCAGTATGCTGATATTACTATATCTATAGATTGCGACGGACAGGATGATATTCATGCAATGGAAGATATGGTTGACGCTTACCACGATGGCTGTGATATCGTCTATGGTGTAAGAAATGACCGTTCAACAGATACATTTTTTAAAAGAAACACAGCCAAAGGCTTCTATAAAATCATGGCAAAGCTTGGCGCAGAAACTGTATATAACCATGCCGATTACAGGCTTTTATCAAAGCGTGTGATTAATGAACTGGCACAATTCAAAGAAACTAATCTGTACCTTCGTGGGCTTATCCCGCTTGTCGGTTTTAAAAGTACAAGCGTATATTATTCAAGAAGCGAACGACTTGCCGGAAAGTCGCACTATCCTTTCAGCAAAATGCTTAACCTTGCATTAAACGGCATAACAAGCCTTAGTGTAAAACCACTCCGTCTTGTTATGTCACTTGGTATTATAGTTTCAATCATCAGCTTCATCGGTGTTATATGGGCTGTCGTTGACAACCTGCTCGGCAACACAGTAACCGGCTGGGCAAGTACAGTATGTATCGTATGCTTCATGGGCGGAATACAGCTTATGTGCCTTGGCGTTATCGGGGAATACATCGGGAAGATATATATGGAGGTCAAGAATAGACCTAGGTTTATTATCAGCGAGAGGACTTATCAGGAGCAAGAGAAGAATAAGTAGATTCGAACAAAGAACAAAAATACCTGTAAGAAGTCATATAGACTCCTTACAGGTATTTTCATTATTCCACACCATCAATAAATCTGGCAACAAAGCTTAATGCTGCACCAAGCCCTGATTTTCTGCCACCGCCATCTGATATTCTTAAATAATCCGCATCAGTATCAAAGGAATAATCATTAACAAGACGTTCTTTAATACTATTATCATATTGCTTAAGATATGGTGCAACTGTTCCGCCAAGAACAATATCACAGTCCATCATTGTGTATATGTTATTAATTCCAAGAGTCAGATTGTCCATATATTCATCTAACACATTGCAATTATTCTTATTTCCCTGCGCTGCCAGTTCAAAGAAATTGTCAAGTGTCATATCAAGCTCTGATGATAATACCTTTTCTGAAACATATGCTTCAAAACAGCCCTTCTTACCACACAGGCACTGCTTTCCTCCAGGGTGAATAACCATATGTCCGAATTCGCCACCACGGTTATGAACACCATTTCTGATTGCGGAAGCGTTAATATATGCACCTCCGACACCTTCCCCAAGCATAATATATATTTTTTCATCTTCAGGCTTTCCATTAAACCAGTGGTCTGCGTATGCCTCTGCCCTCGCATCGTTCATCACTACGACCGGATAATCAATAGCTGATATAAGCCTTGTAAAATCATAGTTCTTAGCTTTTAATGGTGGTGCTGAGATAAGAATCTGCTTTTCATCATCAAGTATTCCCGGAACTGTAACGCCAACTCCCAGAATGTCATCTGCGTCTGCTCCAACATAATCCACTGCATGTCTTACCGCATCTGTAAGCTTCTCAATATATGCACTGCTTTTGCTAAAATGTGCTTTAACAGCCATACTGTATATAATCTGACCTTTAAGTCCTACTACATCTACATTAATATAGTCAGCTTTGATATTCACGCTGATAGCTTTTCTTGCATTATTATTAATAGTAATTGCCTGTGCCCTTCTTCCACCCGTTGAAGTGAAATTGCCAACATATTCTATAAGTTCATCTTCCATAAGCATCTTAAGATTCTGATTGACCGTTGGCAGTGACAGACCTAACTGGTCTGCTATCTCCTGCCTTGATATCTTATCCGAATTATATATCAGTCTGAATATACGATTTTTATTAAGTTTTTTTACATCCGTGTTCGTTAGTTTCTGTGATGAATCCATCCATTACCTCTCGCTTAATCCCGGTTAACTTGTGTGTCAGTTACATTATTCGCCAAATACAGCAATATAATCTTTCTTGAACTTCTCAATTCCTGCATCTGTAAGCGGATGATGAACCATCTGCTCAATTACCTTATATGGTACTGTTGCAATATCAGCTCCTGCAAGTGCGCAGTCTGTAATATGTATTGGATTTCTTACACTTGCACAGATAATCTCTGTCTTAAGATCATAGTTAGCAAATATATCTGCAATATCCTGAATAAGATTAATGCCCGGCTGTGATATATCATCAAGTCTTCCAAGGAAAGGGGACACATATGCTGCACCTGCTCTTGCAGCTAAAAGTGCCTGATTAGCTGAGAATATTAATGTAACATTAACCTTTATTCCCTCAGATGATAACACCTTAGTAGCCTTAAGGCCTTCAACTGTCATAGGAATCTTAACAACCATGTTAGGGTGGATTGCTGCAATCTCTCTTCCCTCTTTGATCATTCCTTCTGCATCCTCAGTAGTAGCCTTAACCTCGCCGCTTATAGGTCCGTCAACAATAGAAGTAATCTCCTTGATAACCTCCTTGAAATCTCTTCCTTCTTTGGCGATAAGGGATGGATTAGTGGTTACTCCACAGATAACTCCCATGTCATTAGCCTTACGGATATCCTCAACATTTGCAGTATCAATAAAAAACTTCATAATAAAATTCTCCTTGTTAATCACTCATTAATTGTTCTGAATACATTCTTCATTGCAGGATAGATACATCTGAACTTATTGTACTTATCCTCGTATCTTTCTATTATCTTCTCGTCCGGCCTTATTGTCTTTCGTACTTTAACGAGAGCATTAGACGCATCTTCAACGCAATTATACTCCCCGGCTGCAACCATGGCAAGCATTGCCGCACCCATAGCAGGACCTTCCTCTGACTCTAACAGTTCCACAGGAATTCCAAGTACATTAGCCATAATCTTGCACCACAGTTCTGACTTAGCGCCACCACCGCACATACGGGTTGACTCCACCTTAATACTGAGACTCTTAGCAACCTCGAAGCAGTCCCTTATTGCAAATGCAACGCCTTCCAGAACTGCCTGTGTCATATCCTTACGCTCAGTATCCATTGTCATTCCGGTAAATGTGCCTCTTGCAAATTCGTCATTATGCGGTGACCTCTCGCCCATCAGATACGGAAGGAAATACACATTATTATTGCCAAGGTCATTATCTGTTATCTGCGACTGTTCACCTGAATAATCATTAGTTCCGAGTATCTTGTCCATCCACCAGCCATTAACTGAAGCTGCACTTAATATACAGCCCATAAGATGATATTTTCCATCTGCATGTGCGAAAGAATGAAGTGCATTATTGGAATCCACTCCGAATTCCTTGCTTGAAATGAATATTGTACCGCTTGTTCCCAAAGAAACATTACAATGTCCGTCACCAACAGTACCAGTGCCTACTGCAGCAGCTGCATTATCACCTGCACCGGCTGCAACAATTACTTCATATCCTATTCCAAGCTCATCAGCAATATCCTTCTTTACAGTGCCAACGCACTCACTGCTTTCAAAGATGCGTGGCATCTGTGCTTCTGTGACGCCACATATATCAAGCATCTGGCGCGACCAACGCCTATTCTTCACATCAAACAGCAGCATGCCCGAAGCATCTGAAACATCTGTACAATGCACACCTGTAAGACGATACGCAATATAATCCTTTGGAAGCATTATCTTGTCTATCTTAGCAAAATTATCCGGTTCATTCTCCTTCACCCACAATATCTTAGGTGCTGTGAAACCTGCAAATGCAATATTTGCTGTATATTCTGATAACTTATCCCTGCCTATCACTTCATTCAGGTACTCACACTGCTTCGTTGTTCTTCCGTCATTCCATAAAATAGCCGGTCTAATAACCTCATCATTCTTATCAAGAATAACAAGTCCATGCATCTGTCCACCAAAGCTGATACCACCAACTGTTGATTCATCCTGTCCGTCAAGCAGCTCCTTCATGCCTTCCATACAGGCATCATACCAGTCATAAGGATTCTGCTCTGACCAGCCGGCCTTAGGGTAATCAATCGGATAACTCTTTGAAACATTTGCAATAATATGTCCTGCTGTGTCCATAAGAACAAGCTTAACCGATGAAGTTCCAAGATCAATTCCTATATAATTCATGCCAGACTCCTTTCCACAATCATATATCTATAACCGCACCTGTTTATGCAAATGGGTTCTCACTCTTGTAAAGCATGCCCTTAGGCTGGTTGAATGACACATCCTCAACGCCGATATACTTAAACACATCAAAAAGTGTCTTTCCAAAATGTCCGAATGCAACTGCACCATGATGTGGGAAGTTACCTTCGATAAGCACATGTCTGTAGAATCTTCCCATCTCTGGAATAGCAAATATACCTATTGCACCAAATGAACGTGTTCTTACCGGAAGAACTTCACCCTGTGCTATGTAAGCGGAAAGCTTGTTATCTGATGAATTCTGAAGTCTGAAAAATGTGATATCTCCCGGAACGATATCCCCTTCAAGTGTACCATTAGTAACTTCTTCAGGAAGTGAACGTGCCATAATCATCTGGTTTCTCATCTCGCAGAATGACAATTTGCTTGATGCAGTGTTGCCACAATGGAATCCCATAAATGTATCCTTCTGTGTATATGCATATCTGCCTGCGATATCCTCATTGTAGATATCTGCTGGAACTGTATTATTAATATCAAGAAGTGTAACAATATCGTCACTTACAACTTCTCCGATAAATTCACTCAATGCACCATATATATCAACCTCGCATGATACAGGTATTCCTCTTGAAGTAAGTCTTGAGTTGACATAACAAGGAACACATCCGAACTGTGTCTGGAATGCCGGCCAGCATTTACCTGCTACTGCAACATATTTTCTTGAGCCCTTATGTGATTCAACCCAGTCAGTTAATGTAAGCTCGTACTGTGCGAGTCTGCTTAAGATTTCAGGCTTTTTATTTCCTGTACCAAGCTCTTTTTCCATATCCCTTACAACATCAGGAATTCTTTCATCTCCTGCATGCTTATTAAAGCTCTCAAATAAATCAAGCTCTGAATTTTCCTCAATCTCAACACCAAGATTATATAGACCTGCGATTGGTGCATTACATGCAAGGAAATTGTTAGGTCTTGGACCAAAGCTGATAATCTTAAGATTGCTTAATGCGTATACCGCCTTTGCTACAGGTATGAATTCATGAATCATATCTGCACATTCTTCTGCTGTTCCAACAGGATACTCTGGAATATATGCTTTAACTCCACGAAGCTTAAGATTATAGCTTGCGTTAAGCATTCCACAATAAGCATCGCCTCGTCCCTGAACAAGACCTCCATTAGCTGATGTCTCCTCTGCTGCCGCAATGAACATCTTAGGTCCGTCAAAATTCTTAGCAAGCATTGTCTCAGCAATCTCAGGTCCGAAATTACCAAGATATACACAGAGTGCATTACATCCTGCATCCTTAATATCCTCAAGTGCCTGCATCATATGTATCTCACTCTCAACGATACATACCGGACATTCATAGATATCCCCCTTGCCATACTTTGCTTCATATGCCTTTACAAGATTCTGTCTTCTTGTAACTGAAAGTGATTCTGGAAAGCAGTCTCTTGAAACTGCAACAATACCGATTTTCATAACTGGTGTATTATTCATAACTTATCTCCTTTAACCTATACTGTTATATTCTCTCCCCTTAAGCCGTTAAATGCTCCATCTATATGAGCATCTTCATGGGCTATCAGCCATTTATTAGATGCCGCAAGCAGCTTATCTTCTGCTGTTGCATGAGTATTAACTACATCAAGATTAGTTCCCTTTGGAAGTACAACTACGCACTTAAAGCCCTGTCCATCCACACCGCATGGTGCATAATGAAGAGTTGTTGCATACACCTCAATAGCAGTTCCCTCAGGCACAAAAAATCCTTCAACCTTAGATGTCTCATATGTAAAATCGTCTTTCACATCTTCTCTCTTGCCAAGCAGCAGAATCATATCTGTTGCCGCAATATTAACTTCTGAACTTCTGTGATATTCCAGTGCATTAAGTTTCTGGTTATGTCCATTACAATACCCTGTCTGTACAGGACATCCACCATATATACTCTCTTCCATTACCTTATGAATCTGTGTATTTTCAAGCTTTTCATCACCTGCAACATATACAACATCTTCAGGCATATCATACGAATCCATAAGTTTCACTATTTCACTGGTATCAATATCAGCAATAACTCTGCCATATTTCTTAAATCCAGCATCCAATACACTCTGCAAAACAATACCTCCTTTTTAAAACTTAAACATAAACTTTTGTAAAGTATCTTTCTAAAAGTTATTCTATCACTGTTTTATTTCTAATTCAATAAAAAAATCTCCGATTATCAAAAATGTATCTTTATAACAGATACACTCCTGATAACCGGAGATTAAACTATCTTATTATGTTATGTTACATTATAATTCTGGATAATGCATCAATAATAATTCCCCATACTACACCACTCACATAAAGAATAGCGAGAATCCTTAAATTATCCTTCATATCATCATTCTCTCTGAACAATACAAGAATACCTACTCCAGAACCGGCAAGCAGTCCTGCCATAAGAGAACCAAGTCCAAGCACACCTTCAATATAAAGCTGTGTTAATACTACTGATGATGCACAGTTAGGAATAAGACCTATCACACCCGCTATCACAGGTCCAATAACAGGCTTATTAAGGATAAGATTTCCCAAAGTCTCTTCACCAATAAAATGAATTAAAGTGTTAAGTGCAAATGAGATAACGACAATAAATGCAAATATTGTTATAGTATGTCTTAATGCTGACTTGAATATGCTTGTCTCACAACCACAGTGGTCATGATCACATACATGCCCAATCTTTTCTATCATGTTATAGCTCTTCTTTGATTTTCTCACAATCATATCAATTGCAAGACCCATTATAAGACCAATAATGACCTTCATGAGTATCAGTTGTAAAAGAACTAACACATTAACATGCTCGGATAAGAATACTGGAATCATCTCGTCTGAAGTAGACATAAAGATAGCAATAAGCGTTCCCAGAGTAATTACTTTACCTGCATATAGGTTAGATGCCGCTGTAGAAAAGCCACACTGTGGAACAGCTCCAAGTAAAGCACCTATAACAGGGCCCGCCTTGCCAGAATCCTTAACAAACTTCTTCGTCCTGGCACTTGTCTTATGTTCAAGATACTCCATAGCAAGATAAGTCAGAAAAAGAAACGGCAACAGTTTAATACTATCAATGATAGTATCAAATACCACATCCATCATGATATACAATCGTCCTTTCTTAAAAACAGTCACATAGTTACATATTCATTATGCCTTGGCAAAAAGCTTCTTATAAGGTTCTTCTCCTGAAAACACCTTTCTTGCTCTCTCTGATCTGTTCATAATAAGCTTTGTAACAAAATAACCTATTACCCCATACAGTGATCCTAATAACAGACTCGCAAGTACATCTGTCGGATAATGAACTGTAAGATATAATCTTGAAAATGCAATCAGAGCTGCAAGTATAACTGCGGGAATTCCTTTCTTTCTATCCCACAATATAATAGCTAATGCCGCTGCAAAAGAAGCTGATGTATGTCCTGATGGGAAAGACCAGTCTTTAATACCATTAAATATCCCATACAGATTCTCAAATGTCGGATCTGCATTAAATGGTCTTATTCTTGCTGACAGATTCTTCATAATTCCATTACACATAATAAGGGAAAGAATAAGTCCAATTGCCATACTAAGTCCTAATTTTCTGTCTTTCTTAAATACCGGGATAAATAAGAATACTGCACATAATAATATCCAGAATATTCCTGCATTACCCAGACAGGTTACAGCATACATAATTGGATCTGTTACAGGATTATGTAACGACTCAAACCAATGTAAAATCTGAAGTTCCATTATTGTCTCCTTACCATATCATTCTAATATGCTCCTTTTCAGGCACACCAGAATATTCTATGATATAAGAAAACATTTGTCAATTAAAAGAATATGTTTTTTCATAGTAACATTTACCTTTTCCTCCACCAAATGGATAATCATACTCCTCTGTTACCCCTATCTGGAATAATCCTTTGTCCAGATCAGATGCTATAAGTCTTACCTCAATATTACCGTCTGACACTACTCTTTCGCTTAAAACCATGCAGAATTCCTGCATCAGATCTGTTAATATCTGCTGTCTTTTCACTTCATTATATGTTGTAAAGTCAGTATCAGCATAGATATCTCCCATTCTGTCAAATGCAAAATCCATTGCACTATCAAGACTCTGATTGACTTCATCTTCTCTTATATTATTTCCGGTGATTGTTGCATGTATCATAATGATAAGCGCTATCGCCACTATAACCCCACTACAAGTAATAACTCCTCTCAATAGATCTCAGCTTACAAAGTATCTGGCAAGTCCTTTATATGTACGCTGTGACGAATACCCGAACATAGCTGCTGACAATGAGTATTCAAGCGTATATTCCATATATTCATAATCACCTGCTCTGCTGACTTTGCCATATGTAAGCTTCATTCCTCCTTCCTGCACTGAACGTGATAACATATCAAGCTTTTCATTCCGTAACTGCATGGATAATTCTTTATCTGGAACATCTCCACAATATGCTTCTATATAATTCTCAACATACTGGCTTATCTCTCCGGCATCTGATACTCTCTGGTTAATTCTTATGAAATCAATTGAGAAGAAACACACCAGTGCAAATATAATAAGATATATTGATGTTTCAATTATTCCTTTCATTAATCTTCCCCTTTACCAGTTATCCAAGACATGAACTAATAACATTCAAAAGTATATTTCTGTATGCAGCCATAGACATCCCAACCAGCATCATGACTATAATAATAGCACATATTCCTATAACTGTTTCGCCATATGTATTAATAATATCTTTCATCCGTTTATCACTCCTACAAAAACATTAATGAATATTGCAAGCATTGAATATGTAACAATTATCCCCATAATAACGCCTGCATATTCGTCAATCATATGTTCCATAAATACCTCCGACTATAAGTACATATTAACAACAAGCATCATATCCACTGCCATCTTAAATGCAACAAAAAATGTCGGTACATACTCTGAAAATCTCATCATACTTGTACTGTCCATATATCTTGCATTCTCTGCCTTATCTGATAATTCATAGTTTCTTCTTACAAGAGCATTAATTGTCTGGTTCATACTGTCTTTGTCAAGATCGCCTATTGAATACAGCATCCTGACTGCTGACTGAATATCCATAACATTAAATTCACTTAAGAATTCATAATACGGCTTAATATCGGATGGATTAAGCTCTATATCATATATGAACTTCTCTAATGGTTCTTTCATAATAACCGGACAATCATCATATGTATCTTCAACCGCTGAAAGCAGTGGTTTATTTTCAAGATTAACTGCCAGATCTCTTAACCACTCTGTAAATCCACAATACAGATCATTCTTAACTCTTTTAACTGCTGTCTTTTTCTGTGTAAAAGGTGTAGACATAAGAACTATCATCACACCTGCAAGACACAATGCCGGAATCCATAACTTCATCACCACAAGTAATACAACAACAGCACACATACCTGCCCATATAGGAACCATTCTTAAGGTAACCTGTCTGGCTTTAGACTTAAACACCGAATTATAATCATTAATAATCTGATTATCCTTCCTGCTCTTACCAATCCAGTCAAAGCCATAATGCTTTCTTGTAAATGTGTAAAACACAATGCATAACAGTACAAATAACACAGAAATTCCCTGATAAGCAGCTGTTGATGTAATACTTAAAGGCTCTTTGGCAAACATATTAAGCATATTACACATTACAGTTGTAAGCAATGCAAGCAGCATACTTATAACTATGCCAATAGTAATATCACGCTTTATCTTTCTTATCTCGTTCTGATACTTATAAACATTGTTGACCCATCTGTCGAAATCTTCTAACAAAACTTCCATTGCACCACGGTATCTTCCACCCTTCTCCTCAACACTTACAATAAACTTATGAAGAGTCCTTATTCTGGCACAATCATATTCTTCTTCAATAATTCTTAAAGCATCTTCATATACGCGCTGTCCCATTCCATACTCAAGTTCTTCAATTGCCCTTGAAAGACACCGCTTAAGTCTGCCCGTACTAATCGCATACGCATCTTTTAATGCCATATTAACCTTGGGATTTCTTATAAATGAATACGTCATCTGATGAAGATATACATCCACATCAGCAAATCTCGCTGCCTCACTGCATTCCCTAAAATAATTTCTTACCAGTCCCGGAATCATGGCAACCGCAACAAGCATCACAACAAAAGCCAGTACATAATTAATTCTGTATAACAGGCAGGCACCATACACTCCGGCACCTGCCGCTATTGTAGTTATAACGAATCTTCTTACTGGCATAACCCCATTCATATCTCTTACATCTTCCATCAGCTGTGTAACAGATAAATATTTTAATACCTTCTTCAATCATGCCTCCATGTATACGGATTATCTATTCCGTACTTAATAAACTTATCCATAATATCCGGTGGGAGATCATTATTCAGAAACTCCCCATCTTCATATATAACTGTACATATATTCTCTCCGTGATATCTGCTTAAAAAACCAACCTGACTGATATGTCTTCTTTCAAATCTGTCACAATCAACAAGCAGAACAAGATCTATGTACTTGTATATACTGTTGATAAATCTGTCTGACGATTCTCCATTGCCAAGCATAGAATACATTCTGTCCGGCATATCCCTGATATCATCAAGATGCATTGTTGTCATACAATACGCCCCTGTTGACAGACTGTTAAGCAGTTCCATTACCTCCGGTCCTCTTGACTCAGACAAAAGAACCCAGTCGATATTATGGCGCAGTCCTGCCCTGATAATATCCTGATATGTAACCTTCGAATCCACAAAAAACTCAACACATTTGTTATGAGGATTAATCTGTCTGTAATGAATCTCCTGATTATCTTCATACACTCCCACCTTCTCCTCGGCAGGTATATATGTAGCAAGATACTTAAGCAGTTCTGTCTTTCCTGCATGTGGCTGTCCACCTATTACTGTAGAAAGATGTGCTGTCACGCAATTCTCTAACAATGTAATAATACTTTCCGGAGCGTAGTCAGACCTGACAAGATCGGCATGTCCAAATCGCAGCTTCTGTGGTATCTTTCTTATTGCCATACTCTTTCTGCCGCATCTTGATTCATGCCATATAGAAATTCTTAAAGATTCTGTATTAGCTTCTAATATCGGATGCATCCTGTTAAAAGATGCACCCATAATATTAGCAAGCCTTATAGACAGATTATCCATATATCTGTCGCTTAGTTCTTTCATGGAAATATAGCAGCCTCTTCCTAACTGTGTTATCCATAGATTATACCCATCCCACTCGATATCAGTTACAGTCTCATCGGATATCTCTTCCTTAAACTCTGAGAATATGTCTTCCTTGTTATTCTCAATAAGTTCCTGAAGCTGTTCTTTCTCCATATTGTTTCCTCATACTATTCCCCATCACCAGGTCTGCTCGCATCAATAGCATCATATATATGCTCCTTATACGAGATATCGCTTACTGCCCCCTTAGTTCTGTCTGTAACAATAGTAACAACCGCTGCTGTAAGCAATACTGCAGCAAGCACCCCCGCAAGTGCTATAACAACCTTTCCATAATGTTCGATAATATCATGCATATACAATTCCTCCTCTGAATTAAATTATTTAAAAAGTACTTTTTATAGTTTGGATATTATCATATATTCAAAAGTTTGTAAAGTATAAAAATATAGAA
>NZ_QSEK01000014.1 GCF_003464165.1 Eubacterium sp. AM49-13BH
TAATATTATTACAAATTAATATTATTACAAATAACTTAAAGTTAATAGGTAAACGCTATAAAAAACTTGCGGAAATTAACCAGAACAGATATAATAACGCTAGAATTGATGTGCAGTAATGTACAATCTTAAATAATAATTTAAAGGAGTGTTTTAAGGTTATGGGGTATGTTGATGAAGTATTAGACATCGTGTCTAAGAAGAATGCAGATCAGCCTGAATTTTTACAGGCAGTAACAGAGGTTCTTGAGTCTTTAAGACCAGTTGTTGAGGCTAACGAGGAAGTTTACAGAAAGAACGCTATTCTTGAAAGAATTACAGAGCCAGATCGTCAGATCATGTTCAGAGTTCCTTGGGTAGATGATAAGGGGCAGGTACAGGTAAACAGAGGTTTCCGTGTACAGTTCAATAACGCTATTGGACCATACAAGGGTGGTTTAAGATTACATCCTTCAGTAAACTTAGGCATCATCAAGTTCTTAGGTTTCGAACAGGTATTCAAGAACTCACTTACAACTCTTCCAATCGGTGGTGGTAAGGGTGGTTCTGATTTTGATCCTAAGGGCAAGTCAGACAGAGAAATCATGGCATTCTGCCAGAGCTTTATGACAGAACTTTGCAAGTATATCGGTGCTGATGTCGATGTTCCAGCTGGTGATATCGGAACAGGCGCAAGAGAAATCGGATTCATGTTCGGTCAGTATAAGAGAATCCGTGGAATGTTCGAAGGCGTACTTACAGGTAAGGGACTTACATACGGTGGATCACTTGCAAGAACAGAAGCTACAGGTTATGGTTTATTATACCTTACTAATGCTTTATGGAAAGATAATGGAATGTCACTTGAGGGCAAGACAGCAGCTGTATCTGGTTCAGGTAATGTTGCTATCTACGCTATCCAGAAGGCACAGCAGTTAGGTGTTAAGGTTGTTACATGCTCAGACTCAACAGGTTGGATTTATGATCCAGAAGGAATTGATGTTGCACTTCTTAAGGAAGTTAAGGAAGTTAAGAGAGCACGTCTTACAGAATATGCTGCTGCTAAGCCATCAGCTCAGTACTTTGCTAAGCAGAATGGTGAACATGGAGTATGGCAGTACAAGGTAGATCTTGCTCTTCCATGTGCTACACAGAATGAGTTAGATATCGAGGATGCTAAGATGCTTGTTGCTAACGGTGTTGTATCTGTAACAGAAGGTGCTAATATGCCTACAACATTAGAAGCTACTAAGTATCTCCAGGAGAATGGTGTTCTCTTCGTAGGTGGTAAGGCTGCTAACGCTGGTGGTGTTGCTACATCTGCTCTTGAGATGAGCCAGAACTCAGAGAGACTTTCATGGACATTCGAAGAAGTTGATGGAAAGCTTAAGGGAATCATGGAAACAATCTACGCTAACATTTCAGATGCTGCTAAGAGATATGATATGACAGTTGGTGGAAAGACAGACTATGTTGCTGGTGCTAATATCGCTGGTTTCGAGAAGGTTGTTGACGCTATGCTTGCTCAGGGAGTTTGCTAATTACAGGCTTTAATGTAATAATTGTCTTATAATATGATTTAATTGTAAGGTTCTGCAGACAATATGTCTGTAGAACCTTTTTTACTTGGCAGATTGCGAAAAATGATTTATATTATATGATTGTAGAAGTATAAAAAATGGAGGTCTGTATGAGAAAGAATATAGCAAGAGTATTGCTGTACGCAGCATGTGGAGTACTTGTTGTTTTTTACATATTAGTATTATGGTGGGGAAAGAATCCTAAGGTTGGAACAGAATACCGAATGTACTATCTGACACATGAGCTTACAGACTGGCCAGGTTATGGTAATCTGAAATATACATTTGGAACGAAAGAGATATGTACAGAACATAAAGACCGTAATGGTAAAGAACAAAGCAATGTCTGCAGTCGTAAAGGTCAGGGCTGGCAGAAATCTAAGAGATACGAAGGAACGAAGAATACAGACAAAGATTCATATATATACTATATTCCGGAGGAATCAGCTGATAATATATATCTTGTATGTGATATTACAGAATATGATGCAACAGCCTCTGGTGATAAAGGAATTGAAGTATATGTGAATGATAAGCTGATTGGAAATATAGACAGCAAGGGAACAACGAAGCTAAAGATAGGATATGTCAGTGAAGATGAGCTTCTTACAGTGAAGTTTCATGCTGACAATGCAGAATATACTCTTTACAGTATAAGCCTTGATAAAGGTCAGGCTGAAACTTAAATCCAAAGATGACAGAATATGTGTAAATGTATAGAAAGGTAGAATTATATGAAGAAATCGGGATTTAAATCATTATTAAAAAAGATCAGGCCATACGCAGTACCTGGTATAATAACAGGTCTGGTTATGATTGTAATACTTATACTTAAAGGTATATGGCCTTTTGGAAGCAGCAGAATAGATTATTTTGACAACATGCAGCAGGTAGCACCGCTTTATGCACATCTGTGGGATTTCATGCATGGTAAGGCATCAATATGGTTTGACTGGTATACAGGTCTTGGAACAAATGTGTCAATGAGTATATCAGCATTTTCAATGATTACACCGTTTAATCTTTTATTATATTTTGTTCCAAGAAGTTACATATTAGAGAGCATATCAATAATTACACTTGTTAAGATGATATTCATGTCAGTTGCAATGTATGCGCTTATTAATAAGAAATACAATAATCTTGTGTATGGATTAAAGGTTATGTTTTCATGCATGTATGCCTTTTGTGGTTATGTAATTCTCTATGGTTCATGCTTTACACCATGGATGGATATAGTTGCATTTTTCCCTATTCTTATAATGGCATACGACAGAATGCTTGAGACAGGAAAGAAAATGTTCTATATATGCATGATTGCGTTGTGCTTCATAATTAATTATTACTTAAGTGCAATGTCACTTATATACATATTCCTTATCTGTGGAATAAGAATGGTAGTTATGCAGGATAGAAAGCAGTGGAGGGAAACTGCATGGAATGTCGGTATAGGTACGATTGCAGGTATCGGACTTTCAGCATTCGTGCTTGTTCCTGTATTTGCACAGCTTTCTTCATCACAGAGAGGTGGTGCGTCTAAGGGGCTTTTATCACAGTATGCAGGCTGGATAACAAGTTCAATCGTTACAGATGGTGCAATGGCAGCACTGCAGCGCTGGATGATGCTTTATGGACTTGCATTCGTTATAGCAGTTATTATCATGGGAATGAAAATATATAAGTCAGACAGAAGACAGCTTATATATACTATAGCCATGCTTGTTGTTGCATTAGGTCCGGTGCTCATGGAGGCTACTAACCTTATGTGGCATTTTGGCTCATATAACGGATATACATTAAGAAACGGATATCTGATATCGTTCACGCTTATCTGTGTTGCTGCAGGAATGGCTGAGAAAATGTTTGCAGATATACCATTAAAGAGTGCGTTTTATCGCAGGCAGACAGCGGTAGTAGCGGTAATTGGTGCAGTATATGTTATGCTTTATAACATATTACCAATAAACAATGAAATGCTTGCAATGGCATTTTTTATAATGATATTTGCAGTAATGTTTGCAGTGTATATGTTTATGCTCATAAGAAAGAAAGAATTTAACTGCAAATCAGTTATCCTTGTTATTGCACTTGAATTGTTTATCGGTGCATATGCTCTTATAGGACCTCCTAAGTTTTATACATATGAAGATTATCAGATTGGTGATTATGTGCAGTATGCCAATGATGCGGCAGACAGCCTTGATATAGAAGAGTCTGCTACAGACAGAATAGTAAATCCTGATATCAGTCTTAATGCCAATTATCCTCTTATATTGAGAAGAGGAGCATTATCAAGCTTTACAGCAGCTTTAGAGGACGATACACAAAGTTATGCCAAGAGATGGGGATATTCTAAGTATTTCCTGTGGCTGTTAGATTCAGGTGGAACAGTATTCAGTAATGCAGTGCTGCATGTTACACAGGCAGTTAATATCAATGAACTTGACAGTGCTTTATATACATTAGAGAAGAAGGAAGGCGATTACAGCCTTTACAACACTAATTATAACCTGCCATTTGGATTCTGTGTTGACAGCAGCTTCAGCAAGCTTGATATGACTAATGTTGACTGGATTACATACCATAACAGAATGTATAAAGCAATGACTGGCGATAAAGAAACATTTGTAACAAGAATATATCCACAGGCAGAGACTGCTGGCAATATTAAGTCCATGACTATTAATGTCGGAAGCAGAAGTGCTATATATATGAATATTGCAGATGTGAAGAAGCCTAATGCGGATGCTAATGCATCTAAGCTTGAGAGCAGCATACATGTATATGTGAATGGTGAGGCAGTTGTTGTACCTACACTTGGAGATGTTAATAATACAGCATATTTTACGGATTATAATAATAATCTTCTTTATCTTGGCATATTTGAAGATGAAGATGTTCAGATTAAGATTGAATATGATAAGCCTAAATATATGAACCAGAGTAAGATGACTATCGGACTTCTTAATATGGAGAAGATGGATAAGCTCTGTGAGGATTTCGCAGATAAACAGACAGATGTTTCATATACTAATAATACGCTTACAGTTAAGATAAACAGTGATGGAACTAAGGATTATGCCCTGATACCGGTTATTAAGAGCGCTAACTGGACCGTGACACTTGATGGAAAGACAGTTAAGACTAAAGAGATAGCAGGGTTGTTTACAGGTGTACAGGTTCACGAAGGCGAGAATACATTAGTGTTTACATTTGTGCCAAAGGGCAGAAATGCAGGACTGCTTATTACACTTGTGACATTGTTAATAACTGTGTTATGCCTTGTGATTAATTATAAGAGAACTATAAATGTTCCTGTATGGGCTAAGTATTGTGCACAGTATATATATATTGGATTGTTTGCAATAGTTGTGGCTGCAATGTTTGTAGTACCTGTAATAAGTACAATCCCGGCAGCTATATATCATATAATCCGTATATTATTGAAATGAGGCATTAGATGAACAGATTAAAAAATAATGAGAATTGTAGGCTTCTGTTAAAGATATTGATTATATTTGCGATATCAAGACTGATTATGCTTATCATGGTTCCTGTGTATAATGGAATTATGGGGACACACAGATCATTTCTGTTTCTTATGAACGAGTGGGATGCAAAGAAATATGCCTATATAATCAATCATGGCTATACACACCCTACGGATATTGATCCTCAGGCTAACTGGGCGTTCTTCCCATTATATGTTATCGTGTGTGCAGCATTAAAGGCAGTGACAGGCGGGCTTATTAACACTTATGTTATTGGAATGATAGTATCTAATATATGCATAATTATTGCAGTATTCTTTGCTGTTAAAGGTCTTAAGAAGCAGACTTCTATTAAAGAAGAATATGCTATGATTATGCCAGCGCTTTTATTTATGGCACCTTACACCTTCTATTGCAGTTCTGTATATACGGAAGCGATGTTTATAATGTTCATTGTACTTTTTTTCTATTTCCTTTTTGAGAAGAAATACATGGCAGCAGGAATTATGGCAGCATGCTCAAGTGGAACAAGAATTGTAGGCTGTATACTTGTATTTGCACTGGTTGTACAGCTATATATTGACATGGAAGGAACTAAGATAAGCTTTGGCAGGGTTAAGACATTTGTAATGGATATGCTTAAAGCACCTAAGAAGATACTGTCAGTGCTTGTATGTCCGCTCGGTGCATTTGCATATATGGCATTTCTTAATTTCTTCTGTGGTGATGCATGGGCATATAAGAATGTCCAGATTGCATGGAGAGAGGACGAGTATTTCCCGATTATAGGCGTGTTGTGGAAGGCATGTACAGGACAGATTGAGCCAAGATACACATATATGGGGTGGTTCTGTATTGCAATACTGATTCTTTATGGATATATGTTCTACAGAAAATATTATTCGATGGCAGTGTTCGGAATTATATCACTTCTTGTGCCGTTGACATCACATGTTATGAGTACATGCAGATTTACGGTGGGAACATATGTTGTATTTGTCGGTATGTATGATATACTTTCAAGGTGTAATAAGGTTGCAAGATGGATTCTTATGGCAGTTCTGATTGCCTTAGAAATATATCTTTTGTTCTTATGGTACAATTCAGACTGCTGGCTTATGTAGTATAATGAATGCAATATAAGCATAAAAATATATAAACGGGCATAAGATATAACAATGCATTTTAATGCAGTATAAGGAAGGAAGAGACGAGGAATGTACGATGAGATTGTAGACAGGCTTAACAGGATAAGCCAGTTTGCACCATCTACCGGAGTAGAAAGGGGCAGACGGGTATTACGAAATTGTGGCAATCCAGAGAAAGATTTGAAGATAATACATGTTGCTGGAACGAATGGCAAAGGCTCTACGTGTGCATATATTGCACAGATTCTGCAGAGTAATGGTTACAAAACAGGACTTTTTACGTCGCCTCATCTTGTGGATATCAGAGAGCGTATTAAAATTAATGGACAGATGATATCCAAGAGTGATTTTGAGGAGGCATATAATGCTGTTGAGAACTGCAGAACGCAGGAACTTGCGTATTTTGATTATATGCTTGTTATGGCAATGTACTATTTTAAGAAACAGAACGTTGATTATGTAGTTATGGAAACTGGTCTTGGTGGAAGGCTTGATGCAACTAATGCCATTGAGAATCCGGTAATATCAGTAATAACAACGATTTCTCTTGAACATGCTGCAATTCTTGGTGATACTGTAGAGAAGATTGCAGCTGAGAAGGCTGGAATTATTAAGCTGGGAATTCCGGTTGTATGCAGTGGTGTTGTCAAAGAGGCAGCAAGGGTGATAAAGTCCCGTGCAGAAGAGATGGAAAGTGACTGTTGTGTAGTTGATGAGAATACATTTGAACTGGTACAAAATACATATGGTTATATTGATTTTTTAATTCATAATGAGTATTATAAGAATGATTGTTTCAGACTGGCTACGAATGCATTGTACCAGATGGAGAATGCAAGTATTGCATTGACAGCATGTGCCGTTCTTGCCAGTAAGGGAGAACTTATACTTAACGAGGAACTTGTTAGAAAAGCAGTTCTTGAAACATACTGGTCAGGAAGAATGGAACTGGTAAGGAATAATCTGTATGTTGATGGAGCACATAATCCACAGGGAATACAGAGCTTTATTGAATCAGTGAACAGTCTTTATGAAAACAATCCGGCAGAGGATGCAACATTATTGTTCTCTGTTGTGAGTGATAAGAATTATGACCAGATGATTAAGATACTATGTGGTTGTAAGCATTTCAGAAAAGTCTATGTTACTATGGCAGGCGGACTGAGAAAGCTTTCAGCCAATATAATAAAGCAGGCATTTGAAGCATATACGACAGGAATTGATCTTGTTGTATTCAAGAGTGTGGATGATGCTCTGAACAGATGGGATAACAGACTGATGTTTGCAACGGGCTCTTTATATTTAGTTGGTGATGTAGTCCGTGCATTGGAAAGAAAGGAAAATAATCATGATTAATTTTGATGAAGAAATACAGAAGTTCCAGCCAAGTCTTGAGGTTGAGGATGCAGAGGATGCTATATACAACAATGATGTTCCAGATATAACAGATTTGATAACACAGATACTTAATGGTAAGAATTCGGATAAGTAGTGAGGGGTGGACATATGAGATGTTTTAAATGTGGAAGCTTCCTTACAGATGGTGATACATGTCCACAATGTGGTGAATACGTAGGAATCTATAAGAAAACAGCAAGAGTATCAGATGCATATTATAATGCCGGTCTGTATAAGGCAAGAGTAAGAGATTTAACAGGTGCAGTTGAAAGCCTTAAGATAAGCCTTATGATTAACAAGTACAATACTAATGCAAGAAATCTTCTGGGTCTTGTGTATTGTGAGATGGGGGATGTTGTTGAGGCATTAAGCCAGTGGGTTGTAAGTAAGAATTTTACACCGGAGGGCAATATAGCAGGAACTTATATCAAGAAAATCCAGACTAACCAGAACAGATTTGAGATGGTTACAGGTACAATCAGAAAATATAACCTTTCACTCAATTATGCCAAGGAAGGTAATACTGATATGGCAATCATCCAGTTAAAGAAGGTAGTTGCCAACAATCCTCAGCTTATCAAAGCACATCTGCTGCTTGCACTTATATATATTAAGCAGGACGAGCTTTCTAGAGCCAGGAAGCTGCTCAATGCAGTGCTTGCAATAGATAAGAACAACACTCTTGCTCATATGTATATGGAAGAGATAGAGAAGAAAATTGCAGCAAAGAAGGCAGAGACATCAGGATCATTCCTCCCTAAAAGAAAAGAAAAGGAGATAGACAAGAAGCCGCTTAGTGGTAATGATGTTATTCTTCCTAAATCTTCATATAAAGAGCCAAGCAATGGTGCAATAACAATAATTAATGTTCTTGTTGGTGTTGTGATAGGTGCAGCACTTATATGGTTCCTGATTATTCCGGCAAAGAACAAAGGTCTTACACAGGATTATAAGAAGAATCTTCAGGAATACAGTGAGCAGTTATCTTCAAGTAATGTAGAACTTAATTCTATGCAGAAAGAACTTGAGGATGTGAAAGCACAGAAAGATGCACTTGAGCAGCAGCTCGGTGTTGTTAGTGGAACAGGTGGAAACAACAAGCTGTTAGTATCAGTAATAGAGGCGGCAAATGATTATATTGCCAATAAGCCTGATGAAGCTGCCAATAAGCTTGTTGATATAGATGTCAGTGCACTTCCGAGTGAGTCAGCCAAGACATTGTATAATACAATAGCTACAGCTACACTTCCGGCAGCAGCACAGAATTTCTATGACACAGGAATGACAGAGTATTATAAGTCCAACTATGAAGTTGCGGCAGAGAATCTTGTCAAAGCATACAAATGTAATAACAGCGTGGATTCAGCTTACTATGCGGCAAAGTCATATGTAGCCCTTGCAAAGACTGATGATGCTAAGAAATACTATCAGTATATTGTGGATGATTATTCGACAAGCGGATATTACAAAGAAGCCAGCGATTATGTTAATTCACATTGATGAGGTACTAAAAGATAAGCCCCCGGCAAAGATAATTCTTTGCCGGGGGCTTTGTTGCAGAATTAGTGAAGTGTAAAAGTAGAGAGGAAAGAGGAGATTATTATGTCAGAACAGGTTAATACAGCTGATGGGCAGGATGAAATCCAGCATATGGATTATATATACATGGTTAATGATAACAAGCTTATAATACGTATGAATGCAGAACTTGATCATCATCTGGCAGAAGAAATGCGTCAGGTTATAGATGATGTAATAGATAAGAGAGGCGTAACTCATATAGTATTTGATTTTACTAAAGTGGATTTCATGGACAGTGCAGGAATAGGACTTATTATGGGGCGTTACAAGAAGGTTATGGATAAAGGTGATATAACAATCGTGGGAGTCCGTGAAAGTGTTAAGAGAATACTTCTTATATCAGGACTTCATAAGATAGTTAACATATATGAACTTAAAGGACAGGAGGCATAATTATGATAGAGAATAACAATGTTGAATTATTATTTGAAGCCAGGTCGGAAAATGAAGCATTTGCAAGGGTTGTTGCAGCAGCCTTTGTTACATATTTAGATCCAACAATCGAAGAATTACAGGACATAAAGACAGCGGTTTCCGAGGCAGTAACTAACGCAATAGTCCACGGCTATGACAATGGTCCGGGAAAGGTGAGAATGAGACTTAAAGGCATACAGAATCAGGTAATAATAGAAGTACATGATGATGGTCTTGGCATAGAGAATGTGGCAAAAGCAATGGAACCATTGTATACAACCAAACCGGAACAGGAACGCTCAGGAATGGGATTTTCGTTCATGGAGGCATTCATGGACGATTTAAGGGTGGCGTCAGCACCAGGCAAAGGAACAACAGTGCTTATGAGAAAGAAAATAGGGGAGTAATTGATAGGATGTGATGCTATGGATCAGACTAAGGATTGTACCAGGGAATTGATCGCTAAAGCACACAATAATGACAAAGAAGCCAGAGAGAAGTTGGTAACAGATAATCTGGGGCTTATATGGAACATAATTAAAAGATTTAAGGGGAGAGGAACAGAACAGGAGGATCTGTTTCAGATAGGCTGTATAGGGCTTATAAAGGCAATTGATAATTTCAATCTGGATATGGATGTTGCATTTTCAACATATGCAGTTCCCATGATAACAGGTGAGATAAGAAGATTCCTGCGTGATGACGGAATGGTAAAGGTCAGCCGTTCCATAAAAGAAAATGCGGTAAAAAGCATGAGAATGGCGGGACAGCTCCGTGATACATTGGGCTGTGAGCCGACAGTAGAACAGATAGCAGCTGCCTGTGAGCTGTCAGTTGAAGATATAACACTGTCAATGTCAGCTTCCATGGAGGTCGAATCAATATATAAGACAATCTATCAGGGGGATGGAAGCGAAGTAATGCTTATGGACAAGTTAGAAGATAAGGCAGACATTGGGGAAACCGCATCAAGCAAAGTTGCGCTTGCACAGCTTATGGAAACACTTTCACAGCGTGAAAAAGAACTTATCAGGATGCGTTATTATGATGATTACACACAGATGCAGGTTGCTAAGGAGTTTGGAATATCGCAGGTGCAGGTGTCGCGGATGGAGAAGAAGATTTTAAGTGGCATGCGCAAGCGGCTGTTTGCATGAAGGATTCATTCATATATTAAAGACACAGCGGCGTAGTGTTTATGCTGAATGAACACAGTGCTGGGACAGTTTTGTGCATGTCTGGAGTGCGATGGGCGAGGGCAGGCTGTTAAATAAATGAAGCCTTATGAATAAATTTTTGGGCATGTACAATACTAATACTAGCAACGGAGGGTTTGTTATGTCAGAGAAGATTTATTTGAAGATTGACCAGCAGAGGTGTGTTAAGAAGCCTAGGGTCACTATTGGGGATGTGATGATTGTTTATTGCAGTGATAAGGATATGATTGAAAAAATCGGACATATAACACTTGTGGAGTTTACGCTGGGCAAGTATGACAGGAAGGTGCTTGATGCACTTGATGTTGTGGGCATTATTCAGAAGGAGTATCCGGATGCAGATATTGAATGTCTTGGGGAATGTGATTTCGTTGTTGAGTACAAGAAGCCGGAGAAGGAAGGCACAGTGCATTGGATTAAGGTTGCTGTTATATGTTTTATAACAATGGTTGGAAGCGGATATGGAATTATTGCTTACAACAATGACGTAAGTACGACGGATATATTTGACCGGGTGTACGAACTTCTTGGAGCTTCTGCATATAAGGCAACGAATGCAATGGAGATTGCCTATGCTGTGGGATTGTTTATTGGAATTGTTATATTTTATGACCATTTTGCGGGACAAAAGCTGTCAAAAGCGCCAACACCGCTTGAGGTGGAAATGGATAAATATGACAAAGATGTATTAGAATCTGTTATTGACAGGGAAGGTGGAAAATGATAGCGGTTATTATTCTTATAGGGGCTATGTCGGGAGTGTTTACTGCTGCAGGACTTTTTGCACTTATAACCAGTGTTGGTGTTATTAACAGATATGCTGATGTCAGCGGGACGAGCAGACATGTGTCTCTGTATGAGGAATGTATAATAATCGGTGCGACGGCAGCTAATGCTGTATATGTTCTTGGAATCACGGTTAGAATAGGAATGACGGGCTGTATTATATTCGGGTTGATATCCGGGATATTTATAGGCACATTTTTAATAAGCCTTGCAGAGACAGTTAAAGCATTGCCTATATTTGTTCACAGGGCAAAGGCGGGCACCGGTCTTGGTTTTATTGTGGCGGCGACAGCGGCAGGAAAAGCACTAGGACAGCTTGTATATTACTTATATATGTATTGATTTTGCATTGCAAAAAGGGAGGATTTATGCACGATATTAATTCTGAAAGCGGTACCAAAGCTGATATTGAAAAAAGAAATGAAAGCTATAATGCTTATGTAAAAAATGTTACGCCTAAAGGAAGCTGTGTGGCAAAATGCTTTAAGGCATTCATTGTTGGTGGCTGTATATGTGTTGCAGGACAGATTATTTTAAATGTATGCAAGTGGATGAAAGTGCCTGACACGGATGCAGCATCTTACACAACACTGATACTGGTATTTTTAAGTGTAATTCTTACCGGACTTAATATTTATCCGTCTATAACCACATTTGGCGGAGCAGGAAGTCTTGTTCCAATTACAGGATTTGCAAACAGCGTTGCTGCACCTGCGATTGAGTATAAGAAGGAGGGACGGGTGTTCGGTATTGGCTGCAAGATATTCACGATTGCCGGTCCTGTTATTCTATATGGAATATTTTTTAGCTGGTGTGCAGGACTTATATATCTGGCTTTAAAGCTTATACATGTACTGTGATTCTTGATTAAGAAACATCTGTATGGTAGAATCATAGGAACTGTTTTAAAGAAATGCGCAGGATACGAGGATAATATGGGAACTTTTTTAGAAGATTATTATAATAAATTTAATGAAGAAAAAAGACTGACTTCAAGACACGGACAGATTGAATTCCGTACATCGATTCATTATATACATGAGTGTATTGAGGAATTAAAGAGAGAAGGCAGAGAAAATATAAAGATTATGGATATAGGTGCCGGGACAGGCAGATACAGCGTTGCACTGGCAGAGGAAGGCTTTGATGTAACTGCAGTTGAACTGGTAAAGCACAATCTTGGAATATTGAAATCTAAGAATTCATCAGTTAAGGCTTATCAGGGCAATGCACTTAAGTTAAAGCGTTTCGAGGATGAAACATTTGACATAACCCTGCTGTTCGGGCCGATGTATCATCTGTTCGGACAGGAGGATAAGGTTAAGGCATTAAAGGAGGCGGCCCGTATTACAAGGAAAGGTGGCTTTATTCTTGTCGCTTATGTTATGAACGAGTATGGTGTTATTACATATGCATTTAAGGAAAGACATATTAAGGAGTGTATGGAACAGGGCAGGCTGACAGAGGATTTCCACACGATATCTTCAGAGCAGGATCTGTATGATTATGTGCGTCTTGAAGATATTACAAAAGTTAATGAAGCAGCAGAATGTGAACGTGTGAAGATTGTGACACCGGATGGACCAGCTAATTACATAAGACAGTTTGTGAATCAGCTTGACGAGGAGGAATACGAGATGTTTTACAGGTATCATCTTGCAACCTGTGAAAGAGCTGATCTGCTTGGTGCTGCTGCACATACGCTTGACATAATACGAAAATAATACATAATTAATACATTTTTGGACAGACTACTTATAAAGACTAATGGCACATGAGTATGTGCGGAAACGAGGATTATGACTGGAAAACAGAGTCTGTTATTTGACAAAGATGTATATGTTAGATGTGCTGCAACAGTGGTTGGAAAGAAAGAGGCTGATGGTCCGCTTGGTGAAATGTTTGATGTGGCAGTAGAAGATGATATGTTTGGCAAGAAAAGCTGGGAAGAGGCTGAGAGCCACATTCAGGAGATGGCGGTTGACAAGCTGCTTATTAAAAGCGGTATGGCTGCGTCAGACATAGATTATATCTATGCCGGAGACCTTCTTGGACAACTTATAGCAACATCTTTCGGTCTTATGAGATATGAAATACCGATGTTTGGTCTGTACGGAGCATGTTCAACGATGGGCGAGGCATTATCACTTGGTGCAATGTGTGTTAATGCCGGATATGCGCAAAATGTAATTGCCATCGCGTCAAGCCATTTTGCAAGTGCTGAAAAGCAGTTCCGTTATCCGCTCGAGTATGGAAACCAGAGACCAGTTGCATCTACATGGACAGTTACAGGAGCAGGGGCGTATATCGTCGGCGATAAGCCTCTGGATAAGAAAAAATGTGTTCTCATAAAGGGTATTACAACGGGAAAGATTGTTGATTACGGCGTTAAGGATTCAATGAATATGGGAGCATGTATGGCTCCAGCAGCAGCAGAGCTTATAGAAGCTAATTTCAAAGACCTTGATGTTGATAAGGACTATTATGATGCAATATTTACAGGCGACTTAGGAGAGATTGGCAACAGGATATTGTCTGAGCTTCTAAAAGAAAAAGGCATTGATATTGCTGATAAGCTGTATGACTGTGGAATGCTTATATACGAAGGGGAAACTAAGTGTTCAGGAGGAAGCGGCTGTGGCTGCAGTGCAGTTGTTCTTGGAAGCTGTATTATGGACAGGCTTATAAGAGGAGAATATAAAAGGGTTCTTTTTGTTCCTACAGGAGCTTTGTTATCTACCGTAAGTTACAATGAAGGAAAAAGTGTGCCGGGCATAGCCCATGGTGTAATTCTTGAAGGAAAGGAGAGTTAAAGCCATGGATTTTGTTAAAGCATTTGTATGTGGGGGGTTAATATGTGTTCTTACACAGATTCTTATGGAAAAGACAAAGCTTATGCCGGGAAGGATAATGGTTATTCTTGTAACAACAGGAGTTGTACTTGGAGCAGTTGGGATATACGAGCCGTTTGTTAAATTTGCAGGAGCGGGAGCAACAGTTCCTCTTACGGGATTTGGCAATGTCTTATGGAAGGGTATGAGGAAAGCAATAGATGAGCAGGGATTTTTAGGATTGTTTACAGGTGGATTTACTTCATGTGCAGTCGGAGTATCAGCAGCACTTATATTTGGATTTATTGCATCACTTATATTTGAACCTAAGATGAAGAAAGAATAAAATAAAAGGATAGTGGTTCGTTCAAATTGAACCACTATCCTTTTTTAATGATTAAGGCCGTTTGTCAGATGAATTAGTTTTATCAGATGTCTCTGTTGAGGCAGCTGTTGATTCTTTAGAATTGTTCTTGTTGCTGCCTGTTCCGGGTGTAACCTTGGAAGGCTTGGTTGTTGCACTGTGAATAGTGCATAACTTAGATAACTCAGTATCTGTAATTGAGATATCAGCATCCCATGTCTTAAACTCAGAACCGTCTTTATCCTCGCCAAGCTTATCAGCAGAAGATTTCTTTCTCATAATCTTAGTTGTAACACTTGGACAACCGGAAGTAGCAATATCTCCGGATTCATTACATATTGAAACCTTAACATGTGTTGTACAGTATTCAGTAGGAACTGTGTCTTCAGTGAAATATTCTGTTATAACACAGTTTCCTTCAGGGTCCTGGTCACATAAGCCCTCAACAGGAAGAAGCCCTGACTTAGAGCATACAGCCGCCTCTACAATACCAGATGGCTGTTCATAACTTCCAGTTGGAAGATTAAGATTTTTATGAATTGTCTGCATAATTGTACGCCATATAACATTGTGGTTGACAACATTTCCAAGCTCTTTGGAGTTATCATCATAGCCTGCCCATATTACGGCTGTGTAATATGGAGTGAAGCCACAGAACCATCTGTCGCTGTCGAACTGTGTTGTACCTGTCTTACCTGCTACAGGCTGGCTTGAAAAGTTAGCTGTACGTGCAGTACCGTCAGTAGCAACAGAGCGTAATCCCTGAATAAGAAGCCAGTCAGAATTCTCATTAAGTACCTTATGCGTTTCAGGTACAGAATTATCGATAATAATGTTGCCTTCTGAATCAAGCACTTTTGTGTAGTAAATAGGCTTTGTGTAAGTTCCTTTATTAGCAATGGCTGCATAAGCGGCACACATGTCAATATTGGAAACACCTCGTGTCATACCACCAAGTGCAAGTGATTGTACAACATCGTGTGCACCGTTGATTGCATTTTTAGGAGAAACCAGCGTTGAAATACCGAAATTCTCAAGGTAATTATAACCAACCTGGGGCGTAAGCTTTGAAAGAATCTTAACAGCAGGTACATTCTGTGAAACAGTAAGAGCTTCTCTTAATGTCATCAGACCTCTGTATTCACCTTTTGTAAAGTTAGTAACAAGCTTTGCATCAGTTCCTGAATAATAATAAGGAGCATCATCAATGGCAGATGCCAGAGAATATGTCCCTGTATCAAGGGCGGGACCGTATACAGCAAGTGGCTTAATACTTGAACCCGGCTGTCTTGCAATGTCATTAGATGCACGGTTTAAGCTTCGGTTAAGGGTTTTATCACCGCGTCCGCCAACCATAACTTTAACTTGTCCGTTGGTCTGATCCATTACAGTAAATGATATCTGGGGCTGTATTGTAAATGTAAGTGTCTCAGCATATATTTCACCACCCTCTTTAAGGAGCTCCTGCTTATATGCTTCAACATAACTTCTTGCAGCATCTTCATCGGTCATCGTAAGACTGAAGCGGGTATCTCCAAGAGTCTTTGTGTACCAGTTAGCCATTGAATTGTGTGAATAATATGAAAATGATCCATCAGTCTGCTTTATTGTTAAAGCATAATTGATAGAAAAATGTGTATTATCATTGTAGTTGCCAGGATTATTGATAACATCGTCAGCAACCTGCTGCATCATTGTGTCCTGAGTTGAATAAACCTGAAGTCCGCCACGATATATAAGGCTTGTAGCCTGTGCTTCTGTATATCCCTTCTGTGACATAAGGTCAGAAGTAAGCTGATTGATAAGTTCATCAACAAAATATGAATAAGTTGTAGTTGATGTTCCGGCAAGTTCGATCCCTTCAAGTCTTGCATAGACATCATCGGAAACCGCTTCATCATATTCTTCCTGGGATATATATCCCTGCTCTTTCATATTGAGAAGGACCTGACTCTGCCGGTCTTTGTTTCTGTCGGCGTGCCTTATTGGATTAAGACCGGTAGGACTTTTAGTGATGGATGCAATTACAGCACATTCACTGATAGAAAGCTCTGATACATCCTTGTTAAAATATCCTCTGGCAGCAGACTGTACACCATAATATCCGTTACCAAGGTTAATGGTATTAAGATAATTCTCAAGAATGGCATCTTTAGACATTACTGTCTCAAGCTTTATAGCCAGATATTGTTCCTGAACCTTTCGCTTAATCTTTTCAATTGTAGATTCGTTAAAAGCATTAAAAACATTATTCTTTAGAAGCTGCTGTGTTATTGTACTTGCACCCTGTGACATCTCACCTGATGAAAGTGTAATTGAAGCAGCTCGTAAGATACCTCTCATATCGATACCATTATGCTCATAGAAACGCTCATCTTCTATAGCTATAAATGCATGTTGCAAATCTTTAGGAATCTGGTCAAGTGTTACATATGTCCTGTTAGCTCCGGCAGAAGAAAGTGTCTGTATTTCATTCTCATCTGAATCATATATCTTAGTTGCAAAGCCTTCAGGCGAAACATTAATAGAAGCTATATCAGGAGCATTTTCTATAATTCCCTGAAATGAACCGAATACAAGGCATGAACCTGCTACAACTAATGCTATTATTCCGACCAGAGCCAGCTTTATAAAAAATATACCTAATTTGGTGCCAAGCTTGGTAGTAGCTGAATTGAGCAGCTTTTTCTTTTGTTTTATGCCTTTATCACCATAATTCATATATTGTCCTCCTTAATAAAGTCATGATATTATATCATAAAAAGAAGGCACAGGCAAATAATTGGAGTTGTGCCGAGTGATTTGGAAAAGGAAAAAATATGAAAAAATAATTAAAAACGGACAGGGAGAATATATAGAGAAAAAATCAAAATTTATAGCGCATATTTTTAATGTTGAAAGCGAACAACAGGCAGCAGCCATAATAGCAGAAGTAAAAAAGAAATACTGGGATGCCAGACATAACTGTTATGCCTATATACTTGGGAATAAAGGGGAGATACAGAGGTTTTCAGATGATGGAGAGCCGTCTGGAACAGCAGGAAAACCAATACTGGAAGTATTATCGGGCAATGAATGCAGCAATTGCCTGTGCATTGTAACAAGATATTTTGGAGGAGTATTGCTTGGGACAGGCGGACTTATAAGGGCGTATACAAGTGCATCAAAAGAGGCACTGGATGATTGCCTGACAGGTGAGCTTGTTGAAGGAGTACATGCATATCTTGATGCTGATTATAATTATGTAGGGAAAATACAGCATTTATGTATACAGGATGACATTACAGTTGTTAATACAGAATATTCAGATAATGTAATATTTGAATTGATGATGGAAAAGCAGGTGCGGCAGAAGTTTGAGAAAGCACTGACAGAAATGTCATCCGGCAGTATAGGATTAAGAGAAATTAAGGAAGTTAAGATGTATAGAGATGGCAGAGGAATATTGAGCCTGTAAAATATGAATAAAAAATTAACGGTAGTAAAAAATAACAATACAATGGTCAACTTTTGTGAATCTAATAGAATAATATGTAAAAGTGATGTAAAAAAACATAAAAAATGCGAGTGTGCTAGTGCATTTTTTACATAAAAATATGATAGTTATTGGAAGAAAAAGTATTCTTACGAAATAATTTGGACAAAAAATTAAGAAAAATTAAAAAAGTGTGAACATGGCAAACCGCATAAATACTGGGGTTTCACAGAACATGGCAAACCGCATAAATACTGGGGTTTCACAGAAAACACAAAAAAAATACAATATTTATTAAAATTAGTCTTGTTAAAATAGTACAAAAATGATAATATATCAATGTCTAAAAAACGAAATGGGGGTTAAGCCCCGAAAACCAAATAAGGAGGGTTTTAAGGTTTATGAAAAAGACATTAAAGAAGTTTGCTGCTGTAGGTTTAACACTTACATCAGTAGTAGGACTTGTTGCTTGTGGTTCTAAGAACAACACTACAGACAACAAAAAGGAAACAGTTGACTGGGCTTCAGTTGAAAAGCCAGGTAAGTTTACAGTTATGGTAGACGGAACTGTTGTTAAGGAAACTAACGGAGCTGCTAAGTTCTATGAGTATTATAAGGAACTTACAGGACTTGACATTGAGTGGATTCGTCCAGATCACTCAAGCTACGCTGACTCTGTAAAGAACACATTCGCATCAGGAGACCTTCCAGATGTAGTTCTTCTGAACTCAGATTATCTTGCAAACTTCGCATCAAACGGATATCTTTGGGATATGACAGATGCTTGGGAGCAGTCAGCTACTAAGAATTCAGGAAGACTTACTGAGATGGCTGATACTGTTATGGCAGGTAATGTACTTGCTGGTCCAGACGGAACAAAGGCTCTTTACGGCTTCTCACCAACACGTGGTAACGGATGCTGTACATATGTAAAGGCTTCTGCATTAAAGGCAGCTGGATTAGACCCAGATAAGGTTGCTAATGAGACAATGACATATGATCAGTACTATGATATGCTTAAGAAGATTCAGGCAGCATCATCTAACAAGAACTATGTAATCTCTACATCAGGTTTTGTTGCTGGTGGTAACAAGCCAGAAGCTCCATATACTAACTACCTTCCAGAATTCTATCAGGATGCTCAGTTCACATTCTATCTTAAGGATGGAAAGTATGTAGATGGATTCTCAGAAGAAGCAATGAAGAAGGCTATGGACAGACTTAAGACAGCAATTGATGATAAGATTCTTGATCCAGCTACACAGAATGCTTCAACAAAGGAAGCTCGTAACAAGTTTACTAATAAGGACGCTAACCTTGCATCTTCAGTATTTACATACTGGGCTGGTACATGGGATAAGAACCTTACTAAATTACTTCCAGATCAGACAGACAGCCTTGTAGCTATCAAGCCTATCAAGGAAGTTGGCAAGTATATAGAGCGTCTTGCTCCAGCTTGGGCTATTACATATAAGGCATATGAGGATGGAAAGGCTGAGGGAATCTTTAAGTACTTCATCGATACAATGCTTGACGGTGGAGATATCCAGGTAGCTTGGGAATACGGCGCTAAGGGAACACACTGGGATGATAAGGCAGAGACATATACAGTAGCTGGTAAGGATGGAAAAGAAGGTAAGACTTATACAGCAGCAGAAGGAGAATTCCATAATCTTCCATCTCCAGAAACACCATCAACACTTACAACTAAGAACCATATTGATCCAGATCTTGCAATTGCTGGATTTGGAGATAAGGAAGATCCAGGTCACAAGGCTCAAGATCCAATTATTACTGAATGCTACAAGATGTTCAATGCTAACTGCAAAATGGTTGAAGTTCTTCCTACAACAGACGTACTTAGTAACAATATCACAGATATCAATACTAAGAGAGTAGAAGTTCTTTCACAGGTAGTTCTTGGAACTAAGACATATGACGAAGCTATGGCTGATTACAACAACCAGGTTGGTGCTAAGGTTACAGCTGTTATCGAGTCATTAAATGCGACAATTAAGTAATTTAACTTAAATGTTAAGAATTTAAGATGCGGATGCATCAGATGTTCAATATGGCGGCGCAGAGAAATCCGCGCCGCTTATATTGAGAAAAGATTTGCTTATGAAATTTGTATTTTTTGTATTTATTTGGTAGGCATACGATAAATTATTAGGAAAGAAGGTAAAAAAATGCAGTGTCCATCTTGTAACACAGAGCTTCCTAAGAAAGCAAAGGTTTGCCCTAAGTGTGGTACAGCAATAGGAAAACCAAAGGGAAACTTAAGAGTAATGGCTATCATTGGATTTGTTGTAATGCTTGTTGCAAGTCTTTTACCAATGGTACAGTCAGGCGAGAAGATTAAACTGGGATTATATCCTAAAGCTTATGCTTTCGGCTACATGAATATCAGTATGCCGGTTATGTGGTATTTATTTATTGCATGTATAGTTGTTGCAATTATTCTTGTAGTAGCAAGAAAAGAAATTTTGTCTATTATTCCGGTAGCAGTTTCAGTTGTTATTACAATTGTTTCATTCCTTGCATTCGACTTTAACAGTGTTGAAGGAAAAGTAATGGGTGGTGGTCTTAAATTTGTCCCTCATTCACTTACAGATCTTCTCAGCAATGGTTATAATGGTAATTCATATCATATCGGATGTGGATTAATTGTTCTTGCAATTGGTGTTGTTATTGCAATTGCAGGTTGCTTCATTGATGTTGTGAAGCCATTTAAGAAAGATCTTCATGTTGATACTAAGTATCTTTCTAATTCATTAAATCAGAGCCTTTCTAATAAGATTTATTATTATAGAGGTTTCTACCTTATGTTCTTACCAGTATTTGTAATGATTATGTTGTTCAACTACTGGCCAATGCTTGGATGCCGTTATGCATTTACATGTTATATCATTGGTAACCCTTATTATATGGGACTTTACCATTTTGTAACAATGTTTACTAACGATGTATATTTCTGGCAGGCATTTAGAAATACATTAATTTTGTCAATTATTAAGTTGTTCTTAAATACAGGCGCAGCTGTTATAATTTCACTTCTTTTGAACGAAATTACAAATATGATTTTCAAGAAGACAGTACAGACAATTATTTACCTTCCACATTTCATGTCATGGGTAGTTGTTGCTTCAGTTTTCAAGATGATGCTTGCACCATATGATATCGCTCCAGTAAACTCAATTCTTATGAACATGGGCCTTATTGATACACCTATTGATTTCATGAATTCTGCTCAGTACTGGCGTGGAACATTCTATGTAATGAATGTTTGGAAAGATACAGGATGGGGAACAATCTTATTCTTAGCTACATTATCAGGTATCAGCCCAGACCTTTATGAGGCTGCACAGATTGATGGTGCTAATAGATTTAAGAGACTGATATATATTACATTACCAGCTCTTGCTAATACTATTATTACAGTATTTATCCTTAACCTTGCCAAGGTTATGAACCTGTTTGAGTCAGTATTCGTATTACAGTCACCTATTACTTATACTAAGTCACAGGTATTACAGACATATGTATATGTTAAGACATTCGGTGGTGGTAACTCAGATTATGGTTATACAACTGCTGTAGGTTTATTTAAGTCGTTCGTTGGTATGATCTTAGTTCTCGGTTGTAACTGGGCAAGTAAGAAAGTACGTGGACGTGGTATTGTATAGGAGGGAATAAATAATGAGTGATAGTACAACATTAGTTTACAAAAAGAAAAAGAAAAAATTTAAAATATTCCCATTAGTTAATGCAATATTCTTTATTATTGTTGCATGCTTGATTATGATACCAATTTATCGAGTAATTATCAGTTCTATTGATGCTAATACTTCATACAACTTTGTATGGTTACCATCTAAGTTTACATGGGGTGGATATACAGCCGTATTAACCAGATCAAGCTTATATACACCATTCTTGATTTCAGTTGTTACAACAATTATTGGTACATTTGTTGGACTTTTAGTTGTAACACTTGGTGGTTATGTATTAATTCAGTGGGAGATGCCAGGAAGAAACTTCTTCGCTTATATGCTTCTCTTCACAATGATTTTCGATGGTGGTATGATTCCTAAGTACCTTGTTATCAAGCAGTTGGGATTAATGAATACACTTTGGGCAGTTATTTTACCAATGTCAATCAATGTATATAACTTAGTTCTTATGAGAAACTTCTTTGAAGGTATCCCAGAGTCTCTTTTTGAGGCAGCTCAGATTGATGGATGCTCTCCAATGGGAATTTTCTTTAAGATTGTTCTTCCTCTTTCAAAGGCAGCTCTTGCATCAATTGGTTTGATGTTCGCAGTTAGTTTCTGGAATGATTATACAAACTTCAAGTTATATATTACTAAGAATAAGCTGTTCAACTTCCAGATTCAGTTAAGAAACATGGTTATTGATAGTGATATTCCAGTTGATGACGCAGTTAATCAGGAAACAATTGGTAATGCAGCTACAATCATTGCTATTCTTCCTTTCATGATTATCTACCCATTCTGTCAGAAGTACTTCGTACAGGGTGTTAACGTAGGTGCCGTTAAGGAGTAATGTTAATATTTTGAATTTATTTTGGACGAGCCTTAAAAGGCTCGTCCTTTTTTTCGCGAGTAGCGAAAAAACTGTATTTTTATTCGTCATTACCAGTCAAATAGTGGAACAATACTATTTAACATGATACAATAAAACAAATATTGGTTAGGAGGAAAAAGGCTTGGATAAAAGTTTTGAAATTAAAGGATACATTAATAATGTATTAAAAGAAACCGGGCTTGAAGGAGCAGATGCATTTGATAAGGCGCTTCTTCTTAATGCTTTAGGTAAATTTGAAGCGGCAGAGCATAGTGATGAATATAAGGATGTTATTACAGGTGAATTAGATAAGCTTATACAGGATAATACTATTAATATAGGCGAGAATGACCTTGTTAATTACATGTATGGTAATGCATGCTACAGTGTTGGAAAGAATGATATTGCTGTTAATATTGCCAAGCAGACAGAGAGACAGCAAAGAACAGAATCAGGATATTTTACAGGAGCTGAAGGTAGCAGATGCTTATGCACTGCATTTAAGGCACTGAGTTTCTATATGAATTATGAAACCAAAGATGGTGGGAAAGAACATTATAATGATATAATTGCGCAGTATAATGCAATATATGCAGAATGCTTTGAGAACGCAGGAAAGGCAGCACATGATGGTGATGCTAAGGCTGTAAAAGCACTTGCTTTATTTGCTGCAGGAGCAGTTGATACACTTGAAGTTATGGACCAGGCGTTGTATGAGATATTTGCAAGAATAAGAGAAATGTATAAAGCTGCAGTTTCAGTTCTTAATGATACGATTGATAATACAGATTCGCAGTTTGTAAAGCTTATATATGCATATGCAGTATTGAAAGGATGCCGTATGAAGCTTATACAGACAGAAAAATATGCATCCAAGGCTGAGGAAATCTTTGAAAAAGCTACTGATAAGCATGTTGCGGATAAGAGCGGTGTGGCTGTATCAGCGGCATACATAACAGCTTACAGTGAGTATATAAGAAACAGGGATTATCAGGATTACGGACGCAGCAATGGAGGTGTATTATGGAGTTAAAGTTAGTTATCAAGACAGGAAGAAGTGCTGTAGTAGAATTTGATGACGGTGGAAAGTATTATTCTAAGGAAGAATACACACTCCTGATTAATGGAGAAGAATATGGCAAGACAGAAAAGGTTGTTACAACAATATATGGTCTTAAGCCAGATACAGAATATAAGATTACAGCAGTGTATGCAGGAAAAGAATACGGACCTGTTGAATTTAAGACGGATTATGAATATGTAACACTTAATGTCAGAGAATTTGGTGCGTATGGTGATGGAGAGCATGATGATACTAATGCAATCCAGTGTGCAATTATGGCAGCTCCTAAGGATTCCAGAGTATTAGTTCCAGAGGGTGTTTATAAGATATCAAGTATATTCTTAAAAGATAATCTTAATCTTGAGCTTGCTAAAGGAGCAGTACTTTCAGCATTTACAGAAAGAGATAAGTTCCCTATATTACCGGGACAGATTGAGACATACGATGAGAAAGATTATTACAACCTTGGTACATGGGAAGGCAATCCTCTGGATATGTTTTCAGCAATTGTATGTGGTATCAACTGTTCAAATGTCACAATTACAGGTGAAGGAACTATTGATGGATGTACAACTCATGATAACTGGTGGAAGAATTGTAAGATAAGAAATACTGCGTGGAGACCAAGATTATTCTTTATCAATAACTGTAATAATGTTACTATGCATGGAATTACAGTCCAGAATTCACCATCATGGACAATCCACCCATATTTCAGTAAACATCTTAAGTTTATAGATGTTAAGATTCTCAATCCTGCTAATTCACACAATACAGATGGTCTTGACCCGGAAAGCTGTCAGGATGTTCTTGTACTTGGAACATACATATCAGTTGGTGATGACTGTATAGCAATCAAGTCAGGCAAGATATATATGGCTCAGAAGGAAAAGACTCCTACAGAGGATATGACAGTACGCCAGTGCTGTATGAGAGACGGACATGGTGCAGTAACAGTAGGAAGCGAGATAGCTGCGGGAGTTAAAGATGTTCATATCAGAGACTGTATGTTCATGAATACAGACAGAGGTTTAAGAGTTAAGACAAGAAGAGGCCGTGGTAAATTATCTGTACTTGATGATATTTCATTTGAGAATATTGATATGGATAACGTTATGACACCATTTGTTGTTAACAGCTTCTATTTCTGTGATCCAGATGGAAAGACAGAATATGTTGGCTCTAGAAAGCCACTTCCTGTTGATGACAGAACACCTTCAATCAAGAGCCTTACATTTAAGGATATTAATGCGAAAAATTGCCATGTTGCAGGTGCATATATATTCGGTCTGCCAGAGAGTAAAGTTGAGAAGCTTACATTTGAGAATATTAACTTCAGCTATGCTAAAGATGCAAAGCCGGGTGTAGCGGCAATGATGCTTGGCTGTGATGAAGCAAGCAGACAGGGACTTATTGTAAGTAATGTAGAAAAACTTATATTAAAGAATGTCAATATTGAAGGCTGTGATGGAGAAGCAATTGTGGCAGATAATGTTGATAAGATTGAAAGAGATTAGTATAAATATACAGAAATATGAGGAATAATCATGAATTTACATGCACCAAAGGGAATTGATGTTGAGAATTGGTTCATTGAGTGCTATAGGAAACATAAGGGGCATCCGTTAAAGATACTTATAGGGCTTTATAAGGGAAATTATAATAAGTTCTTTCTTGCGGTATTATTTTTCTTTATAAAGCATGCCCCTGTGTGGGTTCTGCCAATTGTAACGGCTAATATTATCAATGATATTACAAGCGGTTCGCCAGATACTATACAGAATATTATTATTCAGGCAATAATTATGGTTGCATTAGTTGTTCTTAATGTGCCAATGAATTATCTGTATACAAGATATAAATCATTAGCAACGAGATATGCAGAAACAGGACTTAGAAAAGCACTTGTAAGGAAACTGCAGCAGCTTTCAATTTCGTACCACAAAGAGACACAGTCAGGCAGGCTGCAATCAAAGATAATGCGAGATGTGGAGGCGGTTGAGACACTATCAACACAGATGTTTTTAAGCATATTAAATATTGCACTTAATATTGGAGTTGCACTTTTTGTTACGGTATCAAAGAGCCTTATAGTGTTCTTATTCTTTCTTCTCACTACACCTCTTGCAGCGGCAACTATGGTATTTTTCAGAAATATTATGAAGAAGAGAAATACCGAGTTCCGTAAGGAGATGGAAGAGACATCTGCAAGGGTTATGGAGATGGTTGAGCTTATTCCGGTTACAAGGGCACATGCACTTGAAGAGGAGGAAGTAACCAAGATGAGCGGACAGCTTTTCGCAGTTGCGGAGAAAGGCTATAAGCTAGATGTTATACAGGCATTATTTGGCTCGGTTGGATGGGCAATATTCCAGATTTTTCAGGTTGTGTGTCTGGGATTCACAGGATTTCTTGCTTTAAAGGGAAGTGTTGGTCCGGGAGACATTACACTTTACCAGAGTTATTTTGCAACAATAGTAAGTCAGGTATCATCACTTATGTCGCTTATACCAGTTATTGCCAAGGGAGTTGAGTCTGTTAATTCTATTGGAGAAGTACTTCTTGAAGAAGATATTGAATGCAATGACGGGAAAGAAGCACTTGATAGTGTAGAAGGTGAGTTTGATTTTAAAAATGTCAGGTTTGCCTATAATAATACAGATAAACCGGTACTTCATGAGCTTAATCTTCATGTCGATAAGGGTGAGACGATTGCACTTGTGGGAGAATCAGGAGCTGGTAAATCTACAATTCTTAACCTTGTTATAGGCTTTAATTTTGCCACAGACGGAGTTGTTACGATTGATGGACATGATATGAGAGATATTGATCTTAGAAGTTATAGAAAGCATCTGGCAGTTGTACCGCAGACATCAATATTATTCTCAGGTACTATAAGAGATAATATAACATATGGAATAGATGATTTCGATGAAGATACACTTAACAAAGTTGTTGACGCAGCTAATTTAAGAGATCTTATAGATTCACTTCCGGATGGATTAGACACAGTTGTGGGAGAGCATGGTGGAAAGCTTTCAGGAGGACAGAGACAGCGTGTATCGATTGCAAGAGCGCTTATGAGAAATCCTGAAGTAATAGTTCTTGATGAGGCAACATCAGCATTGGACAGCATATCTGAGAAGCTTATTCAGGAGGCACTTAATAATCTTACTAAAGACAGGACAACATTTATAGTTGCACACAGATTATCGACTATAAAGGGTGCTGACAGAATAGCAGTAATAGCAGATGGTCACTGCGTTGAATATGGAACATATGATGAGCTTATGGAACTTAAAGGCGAGTTCTATCAGATGAAATCAATACAGAGCTAAAAAATAATAGGAGACGGGAATATAACCCGTCTCCTTATTTATATGCCTGCCGGTCTTAATTACTTATTATCAGCAAACCAGATTCTGAGTGTTGAGATAAGCTTCTCTTTAGAATCAACATCTAACTTCTGTACAATCTGCATGATTTCATTGTCAAGAGCTGTGTTCTGGTATGACTTGTCAACGCTTCCTGCAAGGTAATCAAGAGAAACACCTGTAAGCTCTGCATAATATGAAAGCATTCTTAATGTCATAAGATTACGTCCGTTTTCTACGTTACTTATGTAACCAGGTGTAACCTCTAATGCTTTAGCAACGTCTTCCTGTGTAAGACCATGTGCAATTCTTAACTTCTTAACTTTAGCTCCTAAATCGCTATCCATAATTGAAACCTCCTTAAATAAATTACTTCTTGTTAGCTCTGTATCTTGCTGTGTGGTCAAGAATCTTTTTGCGGATTCTAAGACTCTTAGGTGTTACTTCAAGTAATTCGTCTGTGTCGATATAATCCAGTGCCTGCTCCAAGCTAAGAATTTTAGGTGGAACAAGACGGAGAGCCTCATCAGCACTTGAAGAACGAGTGTTGGTAAGATGCTTTGTCTTGCATACATTAACCTCAATATCCTCAGTTCGAGGATTTTCGCCAACGATCATTCCGGCATATACCTTCTCACCAGGTCCGATGAAGAGAGTACCTCTCTCCTGAGCGTTGAAAAGACCATAAGTGATAGCATCACCGCTTTCGTAAGCAATAAGAGAACCATTCTTTCTGTAAGAAATGTCTCCTTTGTATTCTTCATATCCTTCAAAAGAAGAATTGATAATACCGTTACCCTTAGTATCAGTAAGGAATTCACCTCTGTATCCGATAAGACCTCTTGAAGGGATAGAGAACTGAAGTCTTGTGTATCCACCGTTAATTGGTGACATACCAAGGAGTTCGCCCTTTCTCTGGCTTAACTTCTGGATAACAGATCCAGTGCAGTCATCTGGAACATCGATATAAGCAAGTTCCATAGGCTCAAGCTTCTTGCCTCTCTCATCTGTGTGGTAGAGTACCTCGGCTTTACTTACTGCAAATTCATAACCTTCTCTTCTCATATTCTCAATAAGAACTGAAAGATGAAGCTCACCACGTCCTGAAACCTTAAATGAGTTCTCAACGCCAGGTGTTTCCTCAACTCTTAAACTAACATCTGTATTAAGTTCCTTGAAAAGTCTGTCTCTTAAATGTCTTGAAGTAACGAATTTACCTTCTTTACCTGCAAGAGGACTGTCATTAACCATGAAGTCCATAGAAAGAGTAGGCTCTGAAATCTTCTGGAAAGGAATAGCAACAGGGTTGTTAAGTGAACAGATTGTATCACCGATATGAATATCAGCAATACCTGATACAGCAACAATTTCACCGATTCCCGCTTCATTAACTTCTACCTTATTAAGTCCGTTAAATGTATAAAGCTTAGTAATTCTTACACGCTTCTTAACGCTTGGATCATGGTGGTTAACAATCATAACCTCCTGATTAACCTTAAGGCTTCCATTATCAATCTTACCTACGCCAATTCTACCAACGAATCGTTGTAGTCAATAGTAGAGATAAGCATCTGTGTATCTGCATCAGGGTCACCCTCTGGTGCAGGAATGTTATTGACGATACAGTCAAAGAGTGGCTGCATGTCTTTCTTTTCATCATTAAGGTCAGCCATAGCATAGCCTGACTTAGCTGAAGCAAAGATGAATGGACAGTCAAGCTGATCTTCATTAGCATCAAGGTCAATGAAAAGCTCTAAGATCTCATCGATAACTTCTTCTGGTCTTGCCTCTGGTCTGTCTATCTTGTTAATACATACTATAACAGAAAGATTCATATCAAGGGCTTTCTGTAATACGAACTTAGTCTGAGGCATAACACCTTCGAATGCGTCAACAACAAGTACAACGCCATTAACCATTTTAAGTACTCGTTCAACCTCACCACCAAAATCAGCATGGCCAGGAGTATCAATAATGTTAATCTTAGTATCCTTATATGTGATAGCTGTATTCTTAGAAAGAATAGTGATTCCTCTTTCTCTTTCGATATCATTGGAATCCATAACTCGTTCAGCGACTTCCTGATTAGCTCTGAATGTTCCGCTCTGCTTTAACAGCTCATCAACAAGGGTTGTCTTACCATGATCAACGTGGGCAATAATTGCAATATTACGAATATCTTCACGCTTTGTTTTCATTAATAGTATCCTTCCTGATTTAACTCAAAATATCTTCTATGATTAGCAACTTTTATATTCTATCACAATATTCTTAAAAAACAATACTAAATATATAAAAATTTTTTTATTTTTTTGAACACATATTATTCAAAAAGTTTTTGTAATATTTGCGAAAACGACATCATATACATATTAGAGAAAACAAAGCACATGCCATAACACATAATAAGGTGGCAAAGAAGGGAGAAATACATAATGCTTGATAAAGTAATTGAAAACAACAGAGTGTGTATCATTGGAGAGATTGTCTCAGAGTTCACTTTCAGTCATGAAGTTTTTGGAGAGGGCTTCTATATTGCTAATGTGTCAGTGAACAGATTAAGTGATATGGTGGATGTTATACCACTTATGATATCTGAGAGGCTTATTGATGTAACTAAGGATTATAGAGGAATGAAAATCGAAGTGGCTGGTCAGTTCCGTTCTTATAACAGACATGAAGGAACTAAGAATAAGCTTGTGCTCTCAATATTTGTAAGAGAATTAAGATTTATAGAAGAAGATGAGATGCCAGAGGAGCAGTCTAAGTCTAACCAGATATTCCTTGATGGTTTCGTATGCAAACCACCAATTTATAGAAAGACTCCATTGGGAAGAGAGATTGCAGATGTATTAGTTGCAGTTAACAGACCATATGGCAAGTCAGATTATATTCCATGTATTGCATGGGGAAGAAATGCAAGATTTGCAGGTGGCCTTGAGGTTGGCTCACATCTTCAGGTAAGTGGACGTGTACAGAGCAGAGAGTACACTAAGAAGATAGGAGAGGATGAGGTCGAGAGAAGAGTGGCGTATGAAGTATCAGTAAGCAAAATAGACCTTGTTGAAGACGAAGAATAACTGATATATACCCTCATATTAAATAGGGTTAAAGTATTGACATAACATTATCAGAGTGATATAGTCACATTAACTGTAAGGGTTTCCCCTGCAGCAGGTAGAGGTCGCACGATTCAAGAGTAATTATCCTGATGTCCCGGAAGACATATGAAGGATAGTAAAAGGGGAAAGTGCCGAAGAGGATTGTTTCCGGAGCAGTCTTACTGGGCGTAGGATTAATAGTTTTACGACTGTCATCGAATAGATGGAGAGCTACTTAAAGGACTATTACTATGATTTCTTTAAGAGCCAGTCTGTTTGAGCAGATTGGCTCTTCTATGTTGTTGAGCTACTCGCATAGGTAGCGATGAGAATAGACAGGAATCATGTACATAATAATAGCTGATAACAGCGGAAAGAAGGATGGTATGTCAGTATTTACCGGAGCCGGTGTAGCGATTATTACACCAATGAAAGCTAATGGAGAAGTTAATTACGATAAGCTTGGAGAATTCCTTGATTACCAGATTAATAACTCAACAGATGCAATTATTATCTGTGGAACAACAGGGGAGGCATCAACACTTACACATGAGGAACATGTGGAAACAATCAGATTTGCTGCTGATTATGTGAAGAAAAGAGTCCCAGTTATTGCAGGAACAGGTTCTAACTGTACAGAAACAGCTATATGGCTTTCACAGGAAGCACAGAAGGCAGGAGTTGATGGATGTCTCGTAGTTACACCATACTATAATAAAGCAACACAGAAGGGCCTTATCCAGCATTATACAGCGGTTGCAAAGTCAGTAGACCTTCCTATCATTATGTATAATGTTCCAGGAAGAACAGGTTGCAATATCCAGCCAGAAACAGCAGCCAAGCTTGCTAAGGATGTTGACAATATTGTTGCCATCAAAGCTGCAACAGGTAATCTTGCACAGGAGAGTAAGACAATGGCATTAGCTGAGGGAAGACTTGATATGTACTCAGGTGAAGACGGACTTATCGTTCCTCTTATGTCAATTGGAGCAAAGGGCGTAATTTCAGTATTATCTAATGTTGCACCTAAGCAGACACATGATATCTGCGCTACATTTGCAGCTGGAGATGTTGCTAAGGCTGCACAGTTACAGTTTAAGGCATTAGAACTTGTAGATGCATTATTCTGTGAGGTTAATCCAATTCCTGTTAAGCATGCTCTTAACCTTATGGGATGGGATATGGGACCACTCAGAAGTCCATTATGCGAGATGGAAGAGGCTAACCTTGAGAGATTAAAGAATGCAATGGTTAACTACGGAATACTTTAATTGACAGGAGAATGAACATGACAAGAATAATTATGCATGGCTGTAATGGCCATATGGGACAGGTCATTACAGGAATCGTTGCTAATGATGCTAATGCACAGATAGTGGCAGGAATTGACCTTCGTGATGACGGACATAACTCATATCCGGTATTTGCTTCATTAGAAGAATGTGATGTTGAAGCAGATGTTATCATTGATTTCGCATCAGCTAAGGCAGAGGATACACTTGTTGACTATATTAAGAAAACTAAGATTCCTGCTGTAATATGTACAACAGGATTAAGCGATGAGCAGATTGCATCAATCAATGAAGCATCAAAGAGTGTTGCAATATTACGTTCAGCTAATATGTCACTTGGAATCAATACATTATTCAAGCTTTTACAGGATGCTGCCAAAGTGTTTGCATCAGCAGGCTTTGATATTGAGATAGTTGAAAGGCATCACAACCAGAAGCTTGATGCGCCAAGTGGAACAGCTCTTGCACTTGCAGATTCAATGAAGGAAGTGCTTGATGATGATTATTTCTACAGATATGACAGAAGCCAGTTAAGACAGAAGCGTGATCCTAAGGAAATCGGAATCAGTGCTGTAAGAGGTGGAACTATTGTTGGAGAGCACGAAGTAATCTTTGCTGGAGAAGACGAGGTTATAGAGTTCAAGCATACCGCACATTCTAAGGCTGTATTTGCAAAGGGTGCAGTTGAGGCTGCCAAGTTCCTTGCAGGAAGCCGGCTGGAATGTACGATATGAGAGATGTTATTGCAGCTAAGAACTAGTTGTCAGAGCAGTTAATATAATGATATTCAATGCGGCTTGCTTCGGCGAAGCCGCATTTTTTATATAATGCCACAGCTGCCCTGTTATTGCTTGTTACATTAAGTACGAGTGGAAGTGAAGCAATGTTAAAGTAGTCTTTAAGAAAATGCTTCATAAGGCATGTACCAATGCCTTTCCCACGAAGCTTCTCATCAACGAATACTCCGTATACATTGACAAATGTGTTCTGTGTATCAAGATAAAGAAGCGCCACAGGTTCTTCATATTCCGGCAGATACATAAGATAATCCTCACCCTCAAGATAATATTCGGCATTGTCAGGCTCTGCAGCCTGTATTGATTCTAAGTTAAAATGTGCTTTATCAAGCTGGTACAGATATTCGTAGAAACATACATCACCACATAAAGAACAGTTAAGAAGTTCTCCGCTTATTGGCGCAATAAGCTCTAAATTGCCAGCAGAGCTGCTTTTAAGCTTTCTGCAACAGATGGATAGCATATTACGAAAATGTCCTATATGGCGAAAATCAGGCACTACAAGACCTGAAACTTCAACATATCCGCATTCATCATTAATAAGCAGTCCAACAAAGCCATACATTACAGGTGAATCTGTGCTGTCATCAACAAGCGCACACTGGATAAAGCTGTCGTTATGGGAATCGCAGTAATAAGGCTCGTAGCCGTCACATTTGTTAATAAGTTCTTCAAGAGCATTCATTAAAATGTTGTCCAGATAGTCAATCTCAATATATTTCATAATTGTTCTCCAATAAAAGTTTATAAAAAATTACTTTGAAATAAGAAACATTTGTTTACAAAAGTGTCAAAATGCCTTACTATATAAAGGTATATACATCAGTATAACAAAATAATTGATTTATCAGCAATAGGTTATTGGGAGGATTTACATGGGTAAAGTTGCCATACTTACAGACAGTAACAGTGGAATTACACAGGCTCAGTCTAAGGAGCTTGGAGTTAAAGTTATACCAATGCCGTTCTTTATAGATGGAGAACAGTATTTTGAAGATATTAATCTTACACAGGAAGAGTTTTACGAGAAGTTAAAGCAGGATGCTGATATATCTACTTCACAGCCTTCTATTGGTGAGATGCAGGACGCATTTGATGAGCTTCTAAAGGAATATGATGAACTTGTATATATTCCTATGTCAAGCGGGCTCAGCGGAACATGTCAGACAGCGGCTATGGTTGCTGATGATTATGATGGAAAGGTTCAGGTTGTCAATAACCAGAGAATTTCTGTAACCATGAGACAGTCTGTTCTTGATGCGAAGGAGCTTGCTAAGAGAGGTAAGTCTGCGGCAGAGATTAAGGAGATTCTTGAGAAACATAAGATGGAATCAAGCATATATATTACACTTGATACTCTTAAGTACTTAAAGAAGGGCGGAAGAATAACTCCAGCGGCAGCTGCTATTGGAACTATGTTAAAGCTTAATCCTGTGCTTCAGATTCAGGGTGAGAAGTTAGATGCATTTGCCAAGGCAAGAGGTAAGGCTTCAGCGAAGAAGATTATGCTTAAGGCAATGCAGGATGATTTAGATACAAGATTTGCAGAGTTTGCAAAGGATGGAAAGATGCATATGGAGGTTGCTTATTCAGGTAATCCTGAGGAGGCAGAGGAATGGGCTGCATTAGTTAAAGAGACTTTTCCGCAGTTTGATTTCCACATGGATCCGCTTTCACTTTCAGTTGCCTGCCACATAGGACATGGTGCACTTGCGATAGCAACATCTTCTTATCTGCCAGAACTTGATTAATACGAATGATAAGCCTGTGACAGCGCATGAGTTGTTGCAGGCTTTTGTTATAGATACGGATATTCCCGTAATTTAATATGAATGGAGGATTGTTATGCCAGCAAGAAGTGAGATTGATGATAAGTTTAAATGGGCTGTGAATGATTTATACAGCTCTGATGAAGTATGGGAGAAGGATTATAACAGTATACTTGAAATGACTGGCCAGCCAAGTGAGCTTAAGGGCAGGATGGGTGAGTCTGCCGGCATGCTTTACAAGGCACTTAAGGAGTATGAACAGGTAGAATACATTACTGAAAGAGTGTATGTGTATGCATTTATGAAATATTATGAGAATACAGGCAATTCAAAGTATCAGGAAATGTCTGGGAAAGCCCAGATGGCGGCGATGAAGGTGTCAGAGAAGTACGCATTTCTAGAGCCTGAGCTTATATCAATAGACACAGATGTGCTTGATAAATATATCAGCGAGGATGAAAGGCTTGGAATGTATAAGCATTTTATTGATGACTGCCTCGCAGGGAAAGAGCATACGCTTTCTGAAAAGGAGGAAGCACTGCTTGCAAAGGCATCACAGATGTCAACTGTGCCTAATGAGGTGTTCTCTAAGTTTAACAATGCTGATGTTAAGTTTGGCAAGGTGAAAAGAGAGAACGGACTGGAAGATGAGCTGACTAACGGCAATTTTGCCACATTTATGGAAAGTCATGACAGAACAGTAAGAAAGGCGGCATTTGAGGCGTTATATAAGCAGTATGGAGCGTATATCAACACGATTGCAGCAGCGTTTTATGGCAATGTCAAGCAGGCAATGTTCTATGCAGACGCAAGGGGTTACAAGTCAACATTGAACATGTATCTTGATGGCTCATTTATTCCGGAAAATGTGTATAAGAATCTTATTAAGACTGTCAATGACAATCTTGACAAAATGTACTGCTATGTTGATATAAGAAAGAAGACGCTTGGCGTTGATAAGCTGCATTTTTATGATATCTATGCACCGATGGTAGAGGATATTGACTGGAAGATAAGCTATGATGAGGCTAAGGACATTGTTGTGAAGGCACTTGCACCAATGGGTGAGGAGTATGTTTCACACATTAAAGAAGGCTTTAATAATGGCTGGGTAGATGTGTATGAGAATACCGGAAAGCGCTCAGGAGCATTTTCGTGGGGTGCTTATGGCACACACCCGTATGTATTTCTTAATTACTCAGGTACACTCAATGATGTATTTACGGTGATTCATGAGATGGGGCATGCAATGCATACTTATTATTCTAATGCAAACCAGCCTTATATTTATGCAGGATATAAGATTTTTGTTGCGGAGGTTGCGTCAACCTGTAATGAAGCACTTCTTATGCAGTATATGTTAAAGAATACTGATGATGAGAAGAAGAAAAGATATCTGCTCAATCATTTCTTTGAGCAGTTTAAGGGAACTCTTTACAGACAGACTATGTTTGCTGAGTTTGAGATGGAGGCACATGCAAAGGCTGAACAGGGTGAGGTTTTATCAGCAGAGAGCCTTTGTGCAATGTATAAGAAGCTGAATGAAAAGTATTTCGGCCCAGATATGGTTATTGATGATGAGATAGCGCTTGAATGGGCAAGGATACCACATTTTTACACACCATTCTATGTATACCAGTATGCAACAGGCTATTCCGCTGCAATTGCAATATCAACCAAGATACTTGCAGGTGATGAGCAGGTTATAGAAGGTTACAGAAAGTTCTTGTCAGGCGGCTCTTCAATGCACCCTATTGAGCTTCTTAAGCTGTGCGGAATAGATATGACAAGACCGGATGTTGTGCAGGAAGCACTGGATGTGTTTGGGGAATTACTAAAACAGTGGTAATGCTTAATGTATTGTGAATATAAAGATGATTCTGGGAGATAATGCGTCTTCCAGAATTTTTTTATGGGATAAATGTAACCATTGCCGGAATAATCCGTCTTTAATTATGAAAGGGTTAACGCTTTTAAAAAACAGGGAGTACAGACAGTAATGGATGATAAACAGATAATCAATTTATTTTTTCAAAGGGATGAAGATGCAATTAATGCAGTTGATGAAAAATATGGTTCTAAGTTAAATGCACTGGCAGCCAATATACTGCAATCAAGAGAGGATGGGCTGGAATGTGTCAATGACACGTATATGAAAGCATGGAATAGCATACCGCCTGCAAGACCAGAGTATTTATTCGCATTTCTGGCAGCATCTGCAAGAAATATTGCGATTGATATGATAAGAAAAAACAATGCGGGAAAGAGACAGGCCAAAGTTGTTGAATTGACAAAAGAACTGGAAGAATGCATAGGTGATGGCGGATTGCAGACACATCTGGACAAGGAAGATATTGGAGAGATGTTATCGCATTTTCTCGAAACAGTTGATAAAAATAAAAGAATTATATTTCTCAGGCGGTACTGGTACTCGGATTCAATTAAAGATATTTCGGAAAGGATGCAGATGAGCGAATCAGCAGTGAAAGTTACTCTTCACAGAACGAGAAAAGAATTAAGAAAATATCTGGAAAGCGATGGTTTATATCTATGAAAAAATCAGAGGCAATGGATTTATATGAAGGACTTAATGGAATTAGTCCGCAAATGATTGAAGAAGCAGGAAATTACAAGAAAACTGCCAGTGTGGATATCAGGTATAAAAAGAGCAATAATGTAAAGAAGATAATTGCAGCAGGTCTTGTGGCAGCGGCGGCTGTTACTGCTGTATTGGGAGTCAGAGGACTGAAGCCTTCTGTGACAAGAAACGGAAACCAGAGCAGTAATCAGCCAGCATCAGAGCAGGCTGGATTTAAAATTGCTCATGTAATGAATGTGTATGCCGCCGGGCTTGATGACACATCAGAATGTATTTTTTCTAATGATGAGAAAAATGCTGGTGTATCAGGAGTTGTGGCTGGAATTTCAAGCCAGGTTGGAGATTCATCTGTGATGGGACAGGTTATGGCTGGTATAAATGTAACGGGCGAAGATATCTCAAAGATTAAGTATTCTATAATGGAAAATGATTCAGATGTGACATATAATCTGGCGAGAATGAAAGAGGTTGACAAGGACAGTCCTGAATATCAGACATCTTCTGAAAAATTCAGAAAACAGACGGAGAACGGCTATGCTTATTACATTATTGAAGATATCGGGGAAGAGTATGAGGAGAACGGCGACAGTCAGAGCGAGGGCATACAGGTTGTAAAGTTTTCAAAGCAGTTAGAAAAAGAATCTTTGTATCAGGAACGTCAGGTATACAATGAGATGGTTAAAAATATGTATGAAGGACTTACGTTAAGTATAACTGTGACATATGGAGACGGAACAACAGAGATTGTTGATGTGGGATTCAAAGAAGTCGGTGGTGGCGACAATTCAGGAAAAGTATCAGATAAAGTGGCTGTTTATGTGAAGTGATGAGTGACAGCGTATTATTAGCAGATCTTAAACGAAGAGAAAGACATGGTGCCGGGTGGAGCCATGTCTTTTTGCATAAATAAAGGAAGCCAGATAAATACTGACTTCCTTACAAAATAAAAGAGCGCGAGACGGGGATCGAACCCGCGACCCCCTCCTTGGCAAGGAGGTGCTCCACCACTGAGCCACTCGCGCATAATTAATGTTCTTTAATTAAATTATCTTGTGAACACAAACAAGATAATACACATAAAACTTTAATCTGTCAAGTGTAAAATTAAAAAAGTTGAATCTATAATGCTATAGATGAGGGGAAACCGACTAAGACTGCTAATTATGATGAAATGGTAGGTTTATCAAGAGGAAATTCTGAGGAGAATTAACGAGAATAAAGAAATTGCCTACTAAACAAAAAAGAGGAAGTCAGTATCTACTGGCTTCCTCTTAAAAAATAAAAGAGCGCGAGACGGGGATCGAACCCGCGACCCCCTCCTTGGCAAGGAGGTGCTCCACCACTGAGCCACTCGCGCAAACACAATTAAGATGATAATAGAAAAATAACATTTTGTCAACACTTTTTTAGGAAAAATATTTTAAGTTATAATTTCTGAAAAATTAATATATGGGAAAGGACGTCAGGGATTTCTATTTTTTTGATAATATGGTATACTTTGCATGCTGAGTAGCAGAATTAGAAAGAATGGAGATTATTATGAATCCAGCATCGATTATGAAGCTTATGAGTGCCAGGAACAAGTTTCAGAAGAATCATCCGAAGTTCGTGGCATTTCTTAACAGATGTTTTGCAGGAGGTCTTAAGGAAGGAACTATAATTGAGATTACAGTTACTAATCCTGGAGAGGCGCCTATAACATCTAATATAAAGGTACAGCAGTCTGACTTAGAGTTGATTGAAGAATTAAAAGAAATGGGTAGATAGTTTGCTTCGCAAAACAATGCGAAATAACGAGGAGGATTGGAATGTTTGGGAATGACAAGTCCAGAAAGAACGGACTTAATATTATAGTTGTAGGTGGCGGTAAGGTTGGTGCCACTCTTGTCGAGAGACTCAGCAGGGAGAACCATGATGTTACTCTTATTGATAAGAACAGGGTTAAGCTTGATGCCATAACAGGTGCATATGATGTTATGGGAGTTGAGGGCAATGGTGCAAGTTTTACTGTTCAGAAAGAAGCAGGTATTGATTCAGCTGACCTTCTTATATCGGTAACTGATTCTGATGAGCTGAATCTTTTATGCTGTACACTTGCAAAGAGGGCTGGCAGATGTGAGGCAATTGCAAGAGTAAGAACACCTGAATACAGTCAGGAGGCTGCATTTTTAAGAGACAGATTAGGTCTGGCAATGATTATTAATCCGGAATTTGAGGCTGCAAGTGAGATAGCACGTTTGCTTTACATGCCGACAGCACTTGAGATTGGAACATTCGCACATGGACAGGCAGAGATGATTAAGATAAAAGTCCCTGAGGGTAACCAGATGTGTGGCCATACTCTGGCGGAGATATCTAAGGCTTCATCATCTAAGGTTCTTATATGTGCAGTTGAGAGGGATGGAGAGGTGTTCATTCCATCAGGACATTTTATTATAAGGGCAGATGATAAGTTATCTTTCATTGCATCAAGAAAGAATGCAAGGACATTTCTTGCAAGTGTAGGTTTTCAGACACATCAGGTAAAGAGTACCATGATTGTCGGAGGCGGAAGAGTTGCATATTATCTTGCAAAACAGCTTCTTAACATGGGAATTGATGTAAAGATTATTGAGAATGACAAGGAACGCGCGTTAAAGTTAAGCGAGGAGCTTCCGGGAGCCATCATTATCAATGGGGATGGTACTGACGAGAGCCTTTTAAGAGAAGAGGGGATTGAGTATGTGGAGAGCTTTGTTCCTCTTACAGGTATTGATGAAGAGAATGTAATGCTTACTCTGTATGCAAGAAAAGTATCTGAAGCCAAATGTATCACTAAGATTACAAGAATGGGATTCAGTAGTGTTATTGACAGCCTTGATTTAGGAAGTGTTATATATCCAAGGTATATAACCTCAGAAGCAATTATTGCATATGTAAGAGCTAAGAAGGAGTCTATGGGAAGCAATAACATACAGACCTTGTATCATTTATTTGACCAGAAGGCAGAAGCTATAGAGTTTAACATTGATAAGGAATCAGGAGTTACGGGCAAGCAGCTTATGAAACTTAAACTGAAGGATAATCTGCTTATAGCACTTATTAACCGTAATGGTAAGATTATTATTCCAAGTGGTACTGACAGTCTCATGGTTGGAGATACTGTGGTTATTGTAACAACTCACACAGGATTTGATGCGATAACTGATATTCTTGGATAGGAAAGGCTGGAATATTGATATGAACAGTTCTATAGTTAGATATATTCTTGGACATGTTTTAAAGATAGAAGCAGCACTTATGGTCATTCCTGTGGTTGTTGGCATTATATACAGAGAACAGGCAACATCTGCATTCTTGATAACAATTGCATTATGTGCTGTATGTGGAATTCTTATGACAATTAAAAAGCCTGCCAATACAGTTTTTTATCTGAAGGAGGGGTGTGTTACAACTGCACTCAGCTGGATTCTTATGAGTATATTTGGCTGTCTGCCTTTTTTTATAAGCAGGGAAATTCCTTCATTTACAGATGCACTTTTTGAGACAATATCAGGATTTACAACAACAGGAGCAAGTATATTAAGTGAAGTTGAAGGGCTGTCTCAGAGCATTATGTTCTGGAGATGCTTTACTCACTGGATTGGTGGTATGGGAGTTCTGGTATTTCTGCTTGCAGTAATACCTCTTACAGGTGGCTCTAATATCAATCTTATGAAAGCAGAGAGTCCGGGACCATCAGTGGGAAAACTTGTCCCTAAGATCAGATATACAGCAAGAATACTGTATATTATATATTTTGGGATGACTGTACTTCAGACGGTTCTTCTTCTTTTGGAGGAATGACATTCCTTGATGCACTTAATACAGCAATGGGAACAGCCGGAACAGGTGGATTTGGTATCAGGAATGACAGCTTTACAAGCTTTTCACCTTATATCCAGTGGGTTGTAACCATATTTATGATATTGTTTGGAGTTAATTTCAACGCATATTATCTTATTGTTCTAAGACAGTTTAAGAAGGCTGTTAAAGTAGAAGAAGTGAGATGTTATTTCGGAATTATCCTTGCGGCAACAGCAATTATATTTGTTAATATATACAGAAGTGTAGGTGCTGTTGAACTCACACTGAGACAGTCAATGTTTCAGGTTGCATCTATTATAACGACAACCGGATTTTCATCAGTAGATTTCGATATGTGGCCGTCACTGTCCAAGTCGGTGCTTGTTGTGCTGATGTTTGTGGGAGCATGTGCCGGAAGTACAGGTGGCGGAATTAAGGTTTCAAGGTTTATAATAGGGGTAAAGACAATATTCAGAGAGATTCAGTCATATATTCATCCTAAGAGTGTTAAGGTGATTAAGACAGAAGGAAAGCCTGTTGATAGTGAAACGTGCAGGTCTGTGAGTATATATTTCATAACATTTATGATGATATTCACAGCATCCTTACTGCTTATTTCTATTGAAGGCAAGGATATTGTGACGAATTTCACAGCAGTAGCCGCGACTATTAATAATATAGGTCCGGGTCTTTCGGCTGTCGGACCGACACAGAATTTTGGAAGTTATTCTGATTTCAGCAAATATGTACTGATGTTTGATATGCTTGCCGGTCGACTGGAGTTATTTCCACTGATAATTCTGTTTACACCTTCAATATGGAAGGATCTTGTAACCAAGAAGGTTTCTGAAAGGAAAATGCGTAGAATAAGAAGGGGTTAAGTATGAGTAATGTATCTGATTATTTGAAATGGAGAGGTGACCTTGATTTTAGCCAGGCGCCATTTAATGACGTGGACAATTTAATACTTGCGCAGATTGCATATGTTGATTTTACTGATATTGTACCGGCACCGGGAAGTATTGAGACTATTACAATTGCGGAAGCGGCAGACACATTTTTTGATACCCATGATGAGAAGGAGATTAAGAAATGCAAATCTTTCATAGGAAAAGCTCCGTATCTTTTAAGGGAGGCAGCAGCAACAAAAAGATTTGGCTCACTTATACTTACTAATTATGTTGATTATGTCGATGGCGGCAAAGAAGAACAGTTTGCGGCATTTCATGTAAGAATTGATAACAGACTTACGTATATTGCTTTCAGGGGAACTGATGATACACTTGTAGGCTGGAAAGAGGACTTTAACATGAGCTTCCTATCACCTGTTCCATCGCAGAAGGATGCAGTAAGATATATTGACACAACCGTGCAGCGTTCAGAAGGAAAGCTGATTCTTGGAGGACATTCCAAAGGTGGTAATCTGGCGGTATATGCATCAGTCTTTGCAAGACCATCAGTTAAGAAAAGAATTATTACTGTTTATAATAATGATGGTCCGGGATTTGACAGTAATTTTGTAAAGCATCCGGATTATCTGGCAATTCTGCCAAGGATTAAGAGTATTGTTCCTTATTGTTCAGTTGTTGGAATGCTTCTTAATCACGATGGAGATTATGAGGTTGTAAAGAGCAGTCAGTCAGGTCTCATGCAGCATGATTCTATGTCATGGCAGGTTATAGGACCAGATTTTGAGACTGAGCAGGATTTAAGCCCTAAGAGTAAAAGGTTAAATACAGCACTGAGTGCATGGATAGACGGACTTACAAGAGAACAGAGAGCAGAATTCGTAGATACATTATTTTCACTGGTAACTGCAAGTGGTGCAAAGAACCTTTCAGAGATAAGTACAGTCAGGTTTAAGAATGTTAATGCGGTTCTTAAGTCTTTCAGGAAACTTGACAAATCAGAACGTGCGATGATACTTAAGATATTTGCTTCGCTTACAGGTGAGATTGGAAAAGCCTATAAGAACAACTAGTAAGGAGATAAAGAATGGGACAGGTTATATCGGCAGGAATATTGTTAGTTGTGGTTGTTGCCATATACATTGCAGTTTCATATAAGCATGAAAAAAGCGGTCTTGGGAAGGGCTGTGATGGTAATTGTGGTTCATGCGGACTTAGAAGCTGTAAGACAGATAAGAAATAGTACTTTACGGAGGATTGAATGAGCAATACTTGTGACAGGCTGAAGCAATGCCGTGTTAAGAGAGGATTATCAAGGGTAGAAGTAGCAGAAATGTTACATATAAGTCCTGATTATCTTGCCCGAGTTGAAACAGGAACTCAGCCTGTTACATACAGGATGATAGAAAGAATAAACAGATATACAGACTGGAATTCAGATTACATCCTGCACGAAATTGACAATACCAATCCTTTTCTGGATATGTATATGACATGCCCGGATAAGAGAAAGAAAGTTTTTATAAGAAATGCTCTCTGTCTGTTTGACAGTATGCTTCAATTTGGGTATAAAGATGAAAGAAAAGTGGGATATTACCACAGAATGATACTTGAAATTGTCAATGGTATGGAATTGGATGTACCTGACAATGTACGTATAGGATATACGCTTACAGAGTTAAGACGGATTCTTGATATGGACAAGCATATGATGGCTCAGGCTGTTGGTATGACAGACAGAAGTTTTTGCTCATTAGAGAACGGATTATCAAAGCCGGATGTCGGGGTACTGCAGATAATATATACGATATACGGCTTTAATATAAAATATTTTATAAGCCGTAATCCGCTTGAATGTGAAGCTATAAGCAATATATACAGGGGTTTTGATGAGCCTTTAAGAGATTTTATTATGAGACGCATCAGGGACGATTATGATGAAATAATAATTATGAGAGGCCGGACGTATGGTAGAGATATATAGAACAGACCAACAGGTTTTAAGTACGCTGGATGATATTCAGGAAGGCTGTTGGATTAATATGGTTGATCCAACTAACAAGGAAATTGAGCAGATAGCAAAACGCTTCGAGATAGAGCCGGAAGATATAGCATCCGCACTGGATGAAGAAGAAAGTTCACGTATTAGTCTTGAAGATGGATATACTGTTATACTTGTGGATATTCCTACACCTGAGGTAAGACATGAAAAGAAAATGTATACAACAATTCCTCTTGGTATAATCCTTAAAAGTGAAGCAATAATTACAGTGTGTAAGATTGACACACCAATTATTAATTATTTTGTAAGGAATAAGGTAAAAGAATTCAGTACTAAGAAAAAAATGCGTTTTATATATCAGATGCTTTTCCGTTCAGCATTTGTATATCAGGCTAATCTTCGTCTTATTGATAAGAAGAGAATAGAGATAGAAGAACGTGTTGATGGAGATACATCAGATACAGATCTTATTGAGCTTCATGAGCTGGAATCTACGCTAGTCTATTTTGCAACATCTCTTCGAGCTAACAGTATTGTGTTAGAAAGACTCAGAAGATATAAAAGACTTGAGCAGTATCCGGAGGATATGGAGCTTCTGGAAGATGTAATGGTCGAGTACCAGCAGGCTATAGAAATGACTACGATATACAGGGATGTCATTGATGGTACAAGGGAACTGATGTCATCAGTAATTGACAGTAAGCTGAATAATGTAATGAAATATCTTACTTCAATTACAATTGTAATGGCTATTCCGACAATAATATCAGGCATATATGGAATGAATGTCGGGGAAGAATGGATGCCGTTTGCAAAGACCCCATTTGGTTTCGAGATAATAAGTGGCATAATGCTTATTATATGCATCATAGTACTGTGGGTATTAAGAAAAAAGAAGATGCTATAAAAATGCAGTGTCTGTATTGAATCTGGTGATTACCAGTTCTGTATACAGACACTGCATTTTTTGGATGATTATTTGTAAATTTCCTGCCAGCGCGATACCATCTCTAAAGCTTCATTCTCAGATGATACCTTTGTAACTATAACCCCATCAAGATAAATTTCGTACACAGGGAACTTCTTGGTCATATTGCCATGATTGACCTCGACTCTGTTATACTTTACGCGTTCCATTAGAAAACCTCCTCATATTTAATAATAGTGCTTCAAGCTAAAATCAACAATATGTTGTATTATATCACGATGTACAACAAAATGAAATACTATATTTGGTATTAGTACTAAAGTACCAAAAAATTAGGAGGAGTGCTTCAGAATACTTGTAAAATTGTAATATATATAATATAATTTTACTATTGAAATCCGGAATTAGTTATCGATAATTAATAATAAATAGCATGAGGTACCAACATGGATGATAAAGTGACAGAAAAAGAAAGATATGAAATTATACACAAAATGAGCAGGAGAGTCGCATCTGTTGACAAATATTGTGTAGTAAGTGTTTCTAACAAAGCTTTTGAAGAATATTTCGGACATATTGTAGATACGCTTCTTGAAGTGGTAGCACCACAGGATAAAGAAAGGCTGATAAATTTTATAGATAATTATGATGGTACCGCTAAGAGTGGAATGTTTAAGTTTATTAATGCACGGGGAGAGGAAAGATATAATCATCTTTTTGTATATCAGCAGCGCGGTGCTGGCAATGAACATATGAGAGATATTGAGCTTGTAGATGTTGAGTCAATTGAGGAGACCAATAAAAGCCTCAGGGATGATGTAACAAAGCATAAGATGCTTCTTGGATTAGACCGTGAATACACATTTACATATAACAGGGATAATAATATTTTCAGTATGTACAGGTATGATGTTGATTCAAGGGATATTATATATAAAGCTGACATTGATGACTGGAAGAAGCGGATGCTTTCAGAAGGATATATAGAGAAAAGTGATAAGGAAATGTTCACTAACTTTATATCTGAGGTGCGTTCATACACACAGACATTCTCAACAAAGTTTAAGACCAGCATGCGTACATATAACAAGGTTATGGAAACGTTGAGATTCATTGGAACTGTTATGACTAAGAGCGATGGAGGAAAGATTGTTGTTGGCAGGGTCATTCCAGAGGTAGATAATCGTAGTTATAACCAGATTTCAGATATGATAGAGGAGTTACAGTTTGATTCTCTCACGCATGTATATAATAAAAAAACAATAACTGCTTATGCTGAAAAGTGTCTTAAAGAAGAAAAGAATAACAGGGTCACAATAGCTATTCTTGATGTGGATCATTTTAAGAAGGTCAATGATGTGTATGGTCATATGTATGGAGATAAGATTCTTGCCAGAGTAGGACGAAAGCTTAAGGAAGTGGTTGGTGAGGATGGAGTTGTCGGAAGAATAGGCGGCGATGAATTTATCATTGTGTTTAATGGCATTAATGATGAACATGCATTAAGAGGAATGCTAAGAGCGATAAGAACACAGATTAAATGGGAATTTGTTGATGATTTTGAAGACCTGACTATAACATGTTCTATTGGAGCATCATATAGTCCAAATAATGGCACAGAATATGAAGAACTTTTCAAAAAAGCAGATTATTGCTTGTATGTTGCTAAGGAAAAGGGAAGAGACAGATATGTATTTTTCAGGGATGATCTTCATAAGGAATCATATGAGAATTCGCTTAATGTTAAGGATAAGAATGTTAATGATGGCAGAGAGATGAAGGAACTTCGTTTTCTGTCAGGAATAATGGAAGAATTTGCACAGGATAGAAGAAAAGCTGTTGATGAACTGCTTCATCATATGTATGATTCTTTTAAGCTTGACAGTATTAATCTGTATTGGGGACATAACCTTAGCAGGACATATTATATCGGAGTAGAACTGGGCGGTTCAATGAATGCAGGCTATGTTAATACAGAAGAATTCAGGAAGCTTCTTGGTGGAAAGAATCATGTTGCTGTTGGATTTGTTGGAAGACAGACAGATATTGCACCGGAATTTGGGATGGCAATGAGAGAAAAGAGGGTTTTTTCTACCGTACAATGCATAGTTGGAACACAGAACAATGTTAAGGGAATATTTACAATCGACCGTTGTAAGGAATCGTCACAGTGGGCTGAGTATGAAATAGAAATGGCGGTAGTAGCGGCTTCTCTTATTAATATTATTGCTGAATCTGAAAATAATTAATTAATATATTTTATTACAAGATATTGTGTTTTTGATTGACTTACAAGCCTATATGTTGTATAATCAAATCTGCTTGGGAAACCGCATGAATACTGGGTTCCCGGCAGATTTTTTTCATGTGTATGATTACACATGGTGTTATTAATGATTATTCATGGGGACATGAAAGTATTTATGTGAGGGTTTGAAGTATGAAAATTATTAAAAGAAGTGGGTCAGAGGTTACATTTGATATAAGTAAAATCATGGCCGCCGTATCAAAAGCCAATATGGAAGTTGTCCATAGCGAAAGACTGTCAGAAGAACAGATTGAAACAATATCTAATAATGTTGAGGGCATCTGTAAAGAAATGAACCGTTCATTAAGTGTTGAGGAAATTCAGGATCTTGTAGAAAACCAGATTATGAATTTAAGAGCATTTGCAGTTGCAAGAAAGTATATTACATATCGTTATAAGAGAGCACTTGTGCGTAAATCTAATTCAACAGATGAGCAGATATTGAGCCTTCTTGAGTGTAATAATGAGGAAGTAAAGCAGGAAAATTCTAATAAGAACCCTACTGTTAACAGTGTACAGAGAGATTATATGGCAGGAGAGGTAAGTAAGGATATTACTAAAAGACTTCTTCTTCCAGCAGATATTGTTGATGCACATGAGCAGGGACTTATACATTTCCACGATGCAGATTACTTTGCCCAGCATATGCATAACTGCTGTCTTGTTAATCTTGAGGATATGTTACAGAATGGAACTGTAATAAGTGAGACTATGATTGAGAAGCCACATAGCTTTTCTACAGCATGTAATATCGCAACTCAGGCAATTGCACAGATTGCAAGTTCACAGTATGGTGGACAGAGTATATCACTTGCACATCTTGCTCCGTTTGTTCAGGTAAGCCGTGAGAAATTTATTGGTCAGGTAAGGGATGAATTTGAGAGAACAGGAATAGAAGCATCAGAAGAGAAGATTAAAGAGGTCGCTGAACTTCGTGTGAGAGATGAGATTAAGCGTGGTGTCCAGATGATTCAGTATCAGGTTATCACACTTATGACAACAAATGGTCAGGCTCCATTTGTTACTGTATTCATGTATCTTGATGAAGTTCCAGAAGGAAGAACAAGAGAAGATCTTGCTCTTGTTACAGAGGAAGTTCTTAAACAGAGAATGCAGGGGGTTAAGAATGAAAAGGGTGTATGGATTACACCAGCTTTCCCTAAGCTTATATATGTTCTTGAGGAGGACAATATAAGAGAAGGCAGCAAGTATTGGGAACTTACAAAGCTGGCAGCAGAATGTACAGCTAAGAGAATGGTTCCTGATTATATATCTGAAAAGAAGATGAAGGAATTAAAGGTTGATGCCAATGGCAATGGACAGTGTTTCCCATGTATGGGATGCAGAAGCTTCCTTACACCATATATTGATCCGGAAACAGGAAAGCCAAAGTATTATGGCAGATTTAATCAGGGTGTTGTAACTCTTAACCTTGTTGATGTTGCATGTTCATCAGGCAAGGATATGGATAAGTTCTGGAGTATCCTTGATGAGAGACTGGAACTCTGTAAGAGAGCACTTATGTGCAGACATTACAGACTTAAAGGAACACCTTCAGATGTTGCTCCAATTCTCTGGCAGAATGGTGCACTTGCAAGACTTAAGAAGGGTGAAACAATTGACAAGCTTCTTTATGGCGGATATTCAACAATTTCTCTTGGATATGCAGGACTTTGTGAGTGTACATATTATATGAAGGGAGTTACACATACTAAGTCAGAAGGCACAGAATTTGCACTTGAGGTAATGAAACATCTTAACAATATATGTAAAAAATGGGCGGCAGAGACTAATATTGATTTCTCTCTTTATGGTACACCACTTGAATCAACAACTTATAAGTTTGCTAAGTGTTTACAGAAGAGATTCGGTAAGATTGCCGGCGTAACAGATAAGAATTATATAACTAACAGTTATCATGTTCATGTAACAGAGAATATCAACGCATTTGACAAGCTGAAATTTGAATCACAGTTCCAGGAATTATCACCAGGTGGTGCTATCAGCTATGTTGAAGTTCCTGATATGCAGAATAACATTCCTGCAGTACTTAAGGTTATGCAGTACATTTATGATAATATTATGTATGCGGAGCTTAATACTAAGAGTGATTACTGTCAGGAATGTGGCTACACAGGACAGATTCAGATTATTACAGATGATGACGGAAAGCTTATATGGGAGTGCCCTAACTGCGGAAACCGTAATCAGGATAAGATGAATGTTGCAAGAAGAACTTGCGGATATATCGGAACACAGTTCTGGAATCAGGGAAGAACTCAGGAGATTAAGGAGAGAGTGCTTCATCTGTAAGATTAAATATAATATGGCAGGACATAGGATTAATTCCATGTCCTGCCATTATTTTATATATTGGAAAAATGTTATGTTAGTATTCGTTATAAACAAGAAATATTGGTTCTTATTATGTCATCTATGTAATTAGCATTAATTGGAGTGTTGGATGTTTCAAATGTGGCTATGAAATTCTTGCCTAGAATGTAACCTGAATTTGCATAGTCATTAATTTTTCTGATGGCATTGCAGGCATATTCTGCATTATCCATAATACCGAAGTGCTCCCATATGTATTCCTGTCTTGTACTGACATTAAGGCAGGTAAAGTCAGGATGAGTAATGACCCCAGATTGCAATTGCAAAGGACATTCATATCGATAAGGAATATTATAACGATAAAGCTTGTTAGCAATGATTATTTCTGATTTGGATCTTACACGTTCTCCGTTATCAGTATAATATTCAGCATAGTCAGGACTGAAACCAAGAGATGTGTATTCAAGAGATTTCCAATCAGCAATAAATTCCTCATCAGATACATAAACAGGAGTTACTATCTGCTTGCGGCTGTTGTTAAGAGAATCATAAATATGCTGGATTTTATCAGGTCTGTATTGGTCAAGTATTCTTTGAAGAAAATCTAACTCCTTTATCAGACATGTCTCTACTTTTAAATCATAGTCTTTTTGCGCAAGTTTAATTGCCAGATTATAGTTATTCTTCTTGATGTATTTACCCTTAGTGTCCCCTACTTTAACTTTATGATAATATTGGCAGCCATTTGCTTTTTGTGCAGTCCTTAAAGAACCATCAGGAGCATGGGAAATTCTGCTATGTATATTGCTAAGAATAGATGATAATTCTTCATGTCGTTTCATAACAGACTCTTTAATTGTATCAGGTGTCAGCATACTGATGTGTTCTACATTATGATTGCTTTTCATCAAACCCTCCTTATACGAATTAGTTACAAGACGTGTCATAAATATACTATACAAATACACAAAAATCAAGAAGATAATATATTAAAAGAATATAAAAATAAGAAATTACCTTTCTGGAGTATCGGACATTTGGTTTAAAAAGACGTGATACCTATAGGTAGTCGTATTATGAAGGTTCTTATAGGAAGTTTGAGTGAGAATTTATGAATTTACAGGGAATTAAACACTAATTTTACCTATAAATGAGTACATGTATAGAGTTTTATAGGCTTGTATGTAACATTTGAAGCTGATATGTAGCAAAAATGAGCTAAATATACCTATAAGCTAACAAAGAAACATGAATATATAGGACAAACACTGGATAGTGACAAAAACTTTTATAAAATAACTTTACAAAAGTACTGGAAATTCTTATTTAACTGTTGTAATATGATAGCAGAGAAATATCTGCATAAGCAGAAATAAATTATTGAGCCGTAAACTGGCAGAAAGAGGTCATATATGTGGACAGCAGATTTAGGAAATGGACGATACAAGAATCCTATACTTTACGCTGATTATTCAGATCCGGACGCAATCCGTGTCGGTGATGATTATTTTATGATATCATCAAGCTTTTCTAATGCTCCGGCTATGCCGTTGCTTCATTCTAAGGACCTTGTAAACTGGAAGGTTGTTAACTACATTTTGCCTGAAGTTCCAGAATTCAGATACAGAAATCCAATTCATGGATGCGGAGTGTGGGCACCTGCCATAAGATATCATGAGGGTACATATTATGTGTGCTTTCCAATGCCGGATGAAGGAATATATATGACTACAGCAACAGACCCTTATGGTGAGTGGAGTAAGCCAGTGAATATAAGACCAGGTGCAGGCTGGATTGACCCATGCCCATTCTGGGATGAGGACGGAAAAGCATATCTTGTTGCAGGAGTTGCCAAGAGCCGTATTGGATATAAGAGTGTGCTTCATATGGTAGAGATGCAGCCTGATGGAATGGGGCTTACAGGTGAGGAAAAGATTATATTTGACGGTAACTTAAATGACCAGATTACAATAGAAGGACCTAAGATGTATAAACGAAACGGATGGTATTATATATTTGCACCGGCTGGCGGTGTTAAGACAGGCTGGCAGACAGTGTTAAGGTCGAAAAATGTGTTTGGACCATATGAGTATAAAGTGGTTATGAGACAGGGAGATTCGCCTGTCAATGGACCTCATCAGGGTGCATGGGTTGACACAGTTACAGGACAGGACTGGTTCATACATTTTCAGGATGTGTATGCAGCGGGCAGAATAACGCATTTGCAGCCAATGAGCTGGGAAAATGACTGGCCTGTTATTGGAGTTAAGAAAGACGGCAATGATTATGGCGAGCCTGTGATGGAGTATGAAAAGCCTGATGTTGGTTCAGTTTATGAAATATGTGAGCCGGATACTACAGACGAATTCACAGAAGATAGCCTGGGACTGCAGTGGCAGTGGAATGCCAATCCTGATAGTGACTGGGCGCAGAACGGCACGGATGAAAGCGGAAATGTGTCTGATGACGGTTCTTATATAAAGCTTAATGCGGTTGGCAGAGCATCAAACAGACCAATAGGCGATTACAGAAATCTTCTTCTGCAGAAGTGGCCGGCACCGGAATTTAGCTGTATTACTAAGATGAATATCAGCGGAATGGCTGATGGTGATAATGCCGGATTCATTCATATGGGAATGGATTATCTGGCAGCAGATGTGACTGTTAAAGGTGGTAAGATGGAAGTGTATGCAGTAAAGGGTGTGCAGCAGTTTGACTGTGACCAGGCTTATACTAAAGAGACTAAAGAATTGCTTGCTTCATACGATAATCTTAAGGAAATATATTTCAGATACACAGTTAAAAAGACAGGAACTAAAAACTATGTTGAGGGAGGACTTCCTGTTAAGGAAGCACCTGTTGAGACAGTAACAATAGAGATAAGCACAGACGGAAAAGAATACACCAACCCTGTTTCCGTTATTGCCAAAGCCGGAAGATGGGTTGGTGTAAAGAGCGGTGTATATGTATCACATGATAATTCTGCCAATAGTGCAAACAAAGGCTTTGTTACGGTAGATTATGTAAGATACAGCCGTTAAATATTCTTAATGTTTTTCTTAGCCCACAATTCAAGGGCTTTCGCATTATTGGAAATAAGGTCGAGGGATTCAAGTATCTGCTTGAATTCCTCCTGTTCTCCAATATCAACCTGACCATCAGCAGAGATATTGATAATAGAAGCTCGCAGGTTTTCGATATCATTCAAAGAACCAAGCATTTTTAATGATAATCTGTCAAATGAATTAATCTCGACTTCCTTCATTGTAAGTCTTCCAATGGGACATTCGTTTGAGCAGTAATTGTAGCAGAGTTCAGGAGCGTTGTAGCATTTTGACATAGATACAACCTCGTCTGCATAAGGTGTTACATTGCCAAGTTCAATTCTTGCAAGTCTTGTTCTGTCTATACCTACGACATCTGAAGCTGCTTCACGGCTTTCAAAGTCAGTATTTTTCTGTGCAGCAGAAAATCTTGCCTGATAATATCTGTTATCAGATGCTTTAGTTGCTTTCTTCATGGTTAATAATTCTCCCCTTGGTATATTTAATGAGTTAGTAAAATACATGATCTCCGATAACGGTTCCGCCCACATCGACAGAACTGTCATATACATGAAAATATAGTGCGTTAATATTGATATGACCATTAAGCACATCAATGGCTGCCTGGGTGCAGGCTGCATTTGCACCTCTTGCAAGTACTATTGCAAATCGTCCGCTGGCAACAGGTGAAAACTGGTAAGGTGCATATATTACGCCACTTATGCTGTTGGCAAAGCGAGGGTCAGCAACTCTGTTGATAACAACACTTCCTACAGCACATTTGCCCTCATATGACTGGTTGCCGGCTTCACATTCGATAATGGCTGCCAGCATGGCAACATCTTCAGCAGTGTGATTCTTAAGAACGTTGTTAAGAGCGTTCTGGTCAACCATAGCAGAACCGGAAGATGAATTACCGCCTGTGTTGCTGGAATTGCCAGAGTTATTGGCTTTGTCAGCCTCTTCCTGTGCTTTTCTTGCAGCTTCAAGAGCTACCATTTCACGGCGCTGACGCTCTAACATTTCCTGTTCAATCTGTTTTTCGTATTCGAGTGCAAGTGCTTCTGCATCAGTAATGCTGTCACTTGTAGTGTCAAGCTCTGTCTGACACTGTGAGAGAAGCGCAGCAAAATTATCAGCTTCGCGGGAGGCATCATCTTTAAGAGTGACAAGTTCAGCCATTTCTTGTTCAAGCTTTGCCTGAGTTTCTTTAAGAGAAGCCAGAAGGTCACTTAATTCCTGCATCTTCTGGTGGTCATAATTAGAAATCTGCTGGATATATTCTGACTTGGATAAAAGGTCAGAAAGGCTTTCAGCTGACAGAAGCGTTGACAGAATAGTAGCATTATTATTCTCATACATGAACTGGATTCGGAGCTTCATGGCGGCATACTGCTGGTCAATCTCTGCCTGCATATCAGCAACCTGGATATTGGTAGCATCAATCTCTGACTGTTTAGCATTAACTGCATCCTCAATAGAAGAAAGCTTCTCTCCGGAAGCAGACAGCTTCTCGTTAAGCTCTCCGTAAGATGCATTGAGTTCGCTCTGTTTATTCCTTAATTCTTCAAGCTGTTTATTAACAGCGTCGAGGTCATCCTGCGTATCAGCCATAAGCCAGTCCGGATAAGCAAAGAATGGAACAGCAAATGTAGCTGCCATGCAAAGCGAAAGACCAATGGCCGTTAAATTCTTTAATCTTAATCTGATAAAATGTTTCACATAGACTCCTATAAAGTATTATATTTCTATAAACAAAAAACAATATTAGTATAAAATGTACTGGAATAAATTGCAAGCCAAGCTTTCCATGGTGTATATTAATTGAGGGTTACGGATTGAGAATTGGCCTGCATCTTAAATGTTGTGTATATCAGTTGCGGTGTCTGACTATAGCATACGCTTGAATAATTCGAGCTGTGTGTAACTTAATGTCGCTATATACATGAGGGCGGTGCGTCAAATCTCGTTCAAGCGAAGCGCGTTTGATTTGACACACCGTAATAAACTCTGTAGATAGCGGCATTTAGTTACACTAAGCGCAGGATTCCTGAAAGCGTATGCTATAGTCAGATGCCACAACGTCATGTACGCAAGTTGAAGGATGCAGACCAATTCCCAATCCGCAATCCGCAATAAAACAAAAGGAGACTTAAATGCTTGAATTAAATGATATAAAGAAAGACTATGTGTCCGGTTCGACTACTGTGAGTGCACTTAAGGGCATTAATCTTAGGTTCAGGGATTGCGAGTTCGTGTCGATTCTTGGACAGTCCGGATGTGGTAAGACTACTATGCTTAATATTATAGGCGGACTTGATAAGTATACGAGCGGCGACCTTAAGATAAATGGAGTGTCAACTAAGAATTATAAGGACAGAGACTGGGATTTTTACAGAAATAATTCTATTGGTTTTGTGTTTCAGAGTTACAATCTGATTCCGCACCAGACTGTTTTATCTAATGTAGAGCTTGCACTTACGCTTTCAGGTGTATCTAAGGCAGAGAGAAAGAAAAGAGCGATAGAGGCACTTGAGAAAGTTGGACTTGGAGAGCAGATTCACAAGAAGCCTAATCAGATGTCAGGTGGACAGATGCAGAGGGTTGCTATTGCAAGAGCACTTGTAAATAATCCTGATATCCTGCTTGCTGACGAGCCTACAGGAGCGCTTGACACAGAGACAAGTATCCAGATTATGGAGCTTTTAAAGGAGATATCAAAGGACAGACTTATAATTATGGTAACTCATAATCCGGAGCTTGCCAAGGATTATTCTACAAGAATAGTCAGATTATTAGATGGTGTGATAACTGATGACTCTGATCCATATTCGTTAGAAGATATGGAAGCTGATATCAGGGCTAAAGAGGCTGCTAAGGTTAAGACATCAGAAAAGAAGACTAAAAAGTCAGGAAAGAAGCAGAAAACATCTATGTCATTTTTTACAGCACTTTCGCTTTCCTTTAATAACCTGATGACTAAGAAAACAAGAACGATTCTTACTGCATTTGCAGGAAGCATAGGAATTATCGGTATTGCAATGATTCTGTCTATCTCAAATGGTATCCAGTTATACATAGACAGGGTTCAGAGAGATACGCTTTCGAGTTATCCTATAACACTTCAGGCGGAAGCTATTGATATAAGCAGTATGGTATCAAGCATGACAGGTAATTCGGATTCAGAAGAGCATGAGGATAAGTCTAAAATATATTCTAACGATATCATGGGTGATATGATTAATACCATGGTAAAGGAAGTTAAGAGCAATAACCTTTCTGAGTTTAAGAAATACATTGAAAACGGCAGCTCTGACATTAAGTCATATGTAAGTGATATCCAGTATTCATATGATGTTCCTCTTAACATTTATATGAAGGATACTTCTAACGGTGTTGAGCAGTTAAACCCAGGTACAATGTTTGATTCGATATATGGCGAAGGTGCAACAAGTACATCTTCCGCAATGTCATCAGGTATGGGCATGGGAATGTTTTCTAACAGCAGTGTGTGGAACCAGCTTTTAGGAAACCAGCAGGTTCTTGATGAGCAGTATGATGTCCTTGCAGGACACTGGCCAGAGAATTTCAATGAGGTTGTGCTTGTTGCAGATAAGAATAACGAGGTTGATGATTATACACTTTACTCATTAGGTCTTAAAGACCCTGAGGAAGTAAGAACACTCTTTAAGAAAATGATGGTTGGTGAATCATACGAAACAAAAAAAGATATAAGCTATACATTTGACGAGATTCTTGATACAGAGTTTAAGCTTGTTATGCCTACAGACATGTATAAGTACAATGATGTGACTGGTACATGGGACGATTACAGCAAAGATGATAAGTATATGACAAATGTTGTAAATAACGGAACTGACATTAAAGTATGTGGAATAATCAGACCTAATGATGATGCAGTCAGTACTTCACTTTCAAGTGGAATCGGTTATACAGCAAAGCTTACGGAATATATTATCGAAGAAGTAAAGAACAGTGAGATTGCCAAGGCACAGCTTGCTGATACAAGCGTTGATGTATTTACAGGAGTTCCATTTGACAATGACAGGAATACAGAGATTACAATGGATGATGTAAATGCATATATGGCAACACTTTCACCAGAGGAAAGAGCCCAGATGCAGGCAATGACAAGTGGAATGAGCGATGATCAGATACTACAGCTTTTCTCAGCGTCACTAAAGGCCAGAACAACAGATGCAACATTAGACAGCAATAAGTCGAAGCTTGGAATTACAGACCTTGATACACCTTCACAGATAGATATATATGCAACTGATTTTGATTCTAAGGAGAAGGTTCAGAATATTATCAAGGATTACAATAAGCTGCAGCAGGACGATGGCAAGGAAGAAAATGTTATTAACTACACAGATTATGTTGGAATAATGATGTCATCAGTAAGTACAATTATTAATGCAATTTCATATGTTTTAATAGCATTTGTTGCAATATCACTTATAGTTTCTTCAATAATGATAGGTATTATCACATACATTTCAGTACTTGAAAGAACTAAGGAAATTGGAGTATTAAGAAGTATTGGTGCTTCTAAGAAAGATGTTTCAAGAATATTCAATGCAGAGACACTTATTGAAGGTTTTGTCTCAGGCGCACTTGGCATTGTTGTAACTTTATTGTTGTGCATACCTGCAAATGCGTTGATTAAGCACCTTACAGACATTTCCAATGTTGCACAGCTTCCGGTTGCAGGAGGAGTAATACTTATAATAATAAGCATGTTCCTTACATTTATTGCCGGACTTATCCCAGCAAAGCTTGCAGCTAAAAAAGACCCTGTTGTGGCATTAAGAAGTGAATAATGTCTTTACTTTAAAACTTCACTGTGTTAAAATTTAAAAGTAATAAGCCAATGTTATTTTTGGAAAACCGGGGTGGATAATTATGAACAATAAGTTAAAGACACAGGCTGTTGAGCAGCTTTTTCAGGCAATATTAAGTCTTAAGGATTTAGATGAAGCATACGATTTCTTTGAGGATGTATGTACAATTAACGAGATTTTATCCTTATCCCAGAGATTTGAGGTTGCCAAGATGTTAAGAGAACACAGGACATATCTTGATATTGCAGAGAAGACAGGTGCGTCTACTGCGACAATCAGCAGGGTAAACCGTTCGCTTAATTATGGTAATGACGGGTATGACAGAGTATTTGAAAGACTTGGCATGCTTGAGAAAGAGTCAGAAGATAATAAGTAATATATGAAGCAATGTAAAAGGGAACTGTCAGTACTGGCAGTTCCCTTAATTTGTATGGATTATTTCTTTTTGTCTGTTTTATCAGGCTTATCAGGCTGCTTTGGCGCATGCTTGGCAGAGTAATCATCAATCAGACTTTCAATCATGTTCTTCTTCATGTATACATCAAAGCTTAAAAGGCATACAAGGCTGAAGAACTGTAAGAATTCTCTGTCATCATCATCCTTTACATCTGAAAATGCATTGCTTGCCTGTTCAGACTTTGCAAATATATCTTTAGATAATGGCCTTGCAAGAGAGGATTCCATTGAAAAAATCTCATTATATATATAATCCAGATCCGGCTTGGAACCTTCATCAAAGAATTTCTCAGTGAGAGGATTGAGCATTTTCTGTATATCACTTATTGAGAGAATGTTCTTGAAGTAATAAATAAATGTAAGGATATATATGTGTTCCTTAGAGTATTTCTTTTTCACTGGTGATGGCAGCAGATTGTTCTTGGCATAGTTGTTAATCATCGTTTTGGTTAGTACTTTATCATCAGTGGTACGCTTCTTATCGTGAAGATGTTCATACATAAATGTTGTAACCTGATCCATGTACAGATTGATGTTTGGTACATCTCCGGGTCTTATATAGTTAAGAGCGGACATATCTTTAAGAATACCACTCATAAGCTCTTTAATATCGTTGTTCATATGTTCCTCATTTCTTTAAAAATGCGTATTCATGAGAGAATACATTTATATTAATGCTTAAGCTATATTATATAGTTTTTAAAACCACATTTCAAGTAGGAATAATATAATGAACTTTAGCATAGTGTAATGTGCATATTATGATATTTTAATTTTTATTACAAGAATATAAAATATGTTTCATAGGAGCAAATATTCGTGACTTTTTACTCCTGATATATTATAATGAAAAAGGTTTTTTAAGAATTCTGGGAGACAGAATTCGGATGCACCAGAGGGTGATATGTGCCAGAAAGCGGCACAGGAATGGAGGATTATTATGGGTATTTTAACAAGATTCAAGGACATTATGAGCGCTAACATCAATGCACTTCTCGATAAGTGTGAAGATCCAGAGAAGATGATTGATCAGTACATGAGAAATCTTGAGAGCGACCTTGGAAAGGTTAAGGCAGAGACAGCTTCAGTTATGGCTGAGGAGACAAGATGTAAAAGAGAGCTTGATGAATGCACAGCAGATGTTGCCAAGTATCAGTCATATGCAGAAAAGGCTCTTAAGGCTGGCAACGAGGCAGATGCAAGAACATTCCTTGAGAAGAAGCAGCAGTTAGTTTCTAAGCAGGCTACATTACAGCAGACATATAATATTGCAGCAGACAATGCAGCTAAGATGCGTCAGATGCATGATAAGCTCTGCAAGGATATCCAGTCTCTTGAAGCAAGAAGGGATGCAGTTAAGGCTAAGGTTGCAGCAGCTAAGGCTCAGGAGAGAATCAACAAGGTTGGTTCAAGTGTTAACAGTGTTGGAACAAGCATGGATGCATTCGGTAAGATGGAGGCTAAGGCTAATAAGATGCTTGACGAGGCTAATGCAATGGCAGAGCTTAACCAGACACAGCTTGAGGCAGATGTTGACAGTCTTGCAGCTAAGTATGATGCAGAGCCGGCTAACACAGCAGTTGATGATGAATTAGCAGCACTTAAGGCTCAGATGGGCTTATAATTCAGAAGCATATTTATAACAAGATAAGCAATACATAGATAAGGAGAGGGAACATGGGATTATTCAAAGGGCAGTTTGCCAACGTAGTTGAATGGGAAGAGTACAGAGATGATATAATCTTCTGGAAATGGACCAACAGAGAAATCAAGAAAGGCAGTAAGCTGATTATCCGCGCCGGCCAGGATGCAATCTTTATGTACAATGGTAAGATTGAAGGTATTTTTAAGGACGAGGGAAGCTTTGATATTGAATCACAGATTATTCCATTCTTATCAACACTTAAAGGCTTTAAGTTCGGCTTCAACAGTGGAGTAAGAGCAGAAGTTTTATTTGTTAATACTAAGGAATTCACAGAGAAGTGGGGAACTAAGAATCCTATTCTTATTCCAACACAGGCACTTCCAGGTGGCATGCCAATAAGAGCTTTCGGTAACTTCTCGTTTTCAGTATCTGATTACATTACGCTTATAGACAAGGTAGCAGGTGTAAAGCAGATGTACACTGTTGCAGATGTTAAGGAAAGAATATCAGCAGTTCTTGACCAGCTTCTTATGAAGTGGATTTCTAAAGAAGGCAAGGATATGTTTAATCTTCAGGCTAATGCTTATGATATCTCAGCGGGTATTAAGACAGACCTTGATATGGAGATGAGCAAGTTAGGAATCACAATAACAAGCTTTACTATCTCAAGCTTCTCTTATCCGGAAGAAGTACAGAAGATGACTAATAAGGCAGCTTCTCAGGCAATGGTTGGAGATATGAACAGATATACACAGATGGCTATGGCTGATAGTATCGGCAATTCAAGAGGCGGTTCGAATATTGCCAGTGATATGATGCAGCTCCAGATGGGAATGCAGGTTGGACAGCAGATGATGAATAACATGAATACTGCAATGAATAATAATGCAAATGTGTCAGGTGGCACAGCACCTAAGTTCTGTCCTAACTGTGGAACACCAACTAATGGCGCTAAGTTCTGTTCTAACTGTGGAACAAAGCTTGCATAAGCTGACAATTAGTAATATGTGAATTTAATAAATAACAATCAGGGATGTTGTCATATTGGCTTGGCAACATCCCGTTGTTTTTGTATAATGTGGTAGTTGGCAGAAATAAGGTGGATATAGATTTCACATTTGCATGAAGGTGGATATATGAGATTAGAAGATTTGAATGACAGCCAGAAAAGGGCAGTTAAATATACAGATGGCGCGCTGCTTATTATTGCCGGGGCAGGCTCTGGAAAGACGCGTGTGCTTACGAACAGAATTGCATATTTAATAGAAGAATGCGGAGTAGACCCATATAATATTATGGCAATTACATTTACTAATAAAGCTGCAAGAGAGATGAAAGAGCGAGTTGAGACTACTGTGGCACAGGGTGCAGGGGCTGTATGGGTAAGTACATTCCACTCAACATGCGTGAGAATTTTAAGAAGATACATAGACAGAATTGGATACGATAATAACTTTACGATATATGATACGGACGACCAGAAGTCTGTAATCAAGGATATATGTAAGAAGATGAATATAGATACGAAGATGCTTAAAGAGCGTGCAATTATGAGTAAGATTTCATCTGCTAAAGATGAGTTAAAGACTCCTGATGAGTTCGAGCTTGAGGCAGGTAATGACTATAATCTTAGAAGAATCGCAGGTGTATACAGAGAATATCAGAAGACGCTTAAGCTTAACAATGCGCTTGATTTTGATGACCTGATATTCAAGACGGTTGAGCTGTTCCAGAGTGATGCAGAGGTACTTGAGCATTATCAGGACAGATTCAGATATATAATGGTCGACGAGTATCAGGATACTAATACATCACAGTTTAAGCTTGTTGCAATGCTTGCAGCAAAGTATGGCAATATATGTGTGGTTGGTGATGATGACCAGTCTATATATAAGTTCCGTGGAGCAAATATTTATAATATTCTTAACTTTGAAAATGTGTTCACAGGCGCTAAGGTTATAAAGCTTGAGCAGAATTACCGTTCGACGCAGACTATTCTTAATGCTGCAAATGCTGTGATAAGTAATAATATTGGCAGAAAGAGCAAGTCACTCTGGACTGATAACGGAGAGGGCGAGAAGGTCAATTATACTCTGTATGAGAACGGGTATGATGAGGCAGAAGGCGTTGCGAGTGGTATTGCAGAGTATGTAAGGGATGGCTGGAATTATAATGATGTTGCCATTCTTTACAGAACTAATGCACAGTCAAGAGCACTCGAAGAAAAGCTGATGATTCACAATATTCCATATAAGATATATGGCGGACAGAATTTCTATCAGCGAAAGGAAATCAAGGATATTCTTGCTTATCTTAAAACTATTGATAATGGTCTTGATGGTCAGGCGGTTAAGCGAATTATAAATGTTCCGAAGAGGGGAATTGGTAATACAACGATTGACAGATTGCAGGAATATGCAGATTTTAATGATATTACTTTCTGGGAAGCAATTGTCAATGCAAAGGATATTGACACAATAAAGAATGCGGCACTTTCCAAGTTAGAGCCATTTGTTGACCTTATTGGAAGACTGCGTGCCAAGGAAGAATTCATGTCATTAAAGGAACTTGCTGAGGCTGTAATTGAGGATACAGGATATATCGAGAGTCTTTCACAGAATGAAACAGTGGAAGAGGTTGAGGCAAGACGCGAGAATCTGGATGAATTCATTAATAAGGTTGTAAGCTATGAGGAGGGCTGTAAGGAAGCAGGTGAAGAGCCTACACTTTCAGGACTGCTTGAAGAAGTTGCATTAATAGCGGATATTGATAATCTGGATGAGTCAGAGCCTCATGTAATGCTGATGACACTGCATAGTGCGAAAGGTCTGGAATTCCCAATCGTGTATATGACAGGAATGGAGGATGGACTTTTTCCAAGCTATATGACAATTGTGTCAGATGATTCAACTGAGATTGAGGAAGAGAGAAGACTGTGTTATGTAGGAATAACAAGAGCAGAGAAAATACTTAATCTTACAAGTGCCAAGTCGCGTATGGTGCGTGGTGAAACACAGATGAATAAGGTTTCAAGATTCATTAATGAAATTCCTAAGGAATATATGCACATAGAAAACAATTCCAGTGGGTATGCTAAAGGCAGGATTGCATATGGCGGGACATCAGATGAGCCAGATACAACAGGCATTAACATGCGTGCAACAGCCAGATCAATTCTTAGCAGCTACGGAAGCGGCACACCAGGCGGAAGGGCAGCAGGAACATATAGTTCAAGAAAGGTTAAGATAAATGGTGGTTCTAATCCGGGATTTGGAAAAGACCCTATGGAATTATTTGATCTTAAGAAACCAGAAAAGAGAAAGACTCCGGCAGATTCTGTAAGAAGTGCTTATGCAGGAATGCCTACACGAAGCGGCTTATCTTCAAGAAATGTAATAGGTGCTGCAAGAGGTGCAGATATAAGTGCAAAATCTTCAGGTGGACTTGGCTACAGTGTCGGTGATATGGTGAGCCATGTGAAATTCGGTGAAGGAAAGGTACTTGCTATAGAGGATTCAGCAAGAGACTATATGGTAACAGTTGAATTTGCAGAGTACGGACAGAAGAAAATGCTGGCAGGATTTGCCAGACTTAAAAAACTATAATGACAAATGTTTAACGCTATGCTATAATACATTTATTAAATCCGTGGTATGAAAGGAGATATTGTTATGAGTAAAGAAAAATTAGATGAGCTTATCGCAGCTACTAAATTAGGAGAACTTATTAGCAAGAAGGAAGATGAAGATAAGAAATGCTGCAAGAAGTGCAGCACAATTATCATAGCTGTTCTTGCTATCGTTGGTGCAGTTGCAGCAGTTGCTGGTATCGCTTATGCTGTATACAGATATTTTACACCAGATTATTTAGATGACTTCGATGATGAAGATTTCGAAGACGAAGATTTTGACGATGATTTCGAGGATGAAGACATCGAGAAGTAATGTAATAAGTGCGATATGATTGAAAGCCACAGCCGGCTTGATATGTCCATTAGGATATGTCAGCGGTTGTGGCTTTTTTATTGCATAATATTTAATTATTTCTTAATTGACATAGGGGTGTAATCAGTGTTATATTACTCAACCCTGTTATTAAGCAAAATTTAAGGGGAGGAAAGGAAATCGGGAATTTATGACATTTTATCAGGAGTTACAGTTAAGTTCGGCTGGTTCAAAACAGCTTATCAAGAACACACAGGATTCTAAAGAGAAAAGAAGACATATTCTTATATATAATTTTAAGGTGTATCTGGTTATGATATTCTGCGTCGCAGTAGTTACAGTATTCAGTAAGCTGCTGGGGAATAATAACAGTGTTGTCGGAGTTACAGTGCTTCTTGCGGTGCTGGTATTAAGACAGGCGGATTTTGGAATTAAGACATCACATGGATTGATTTCGATAATGGGAATATATGCGATATTGATAGCAGGACCGAGGGTTTCCAATATGGTACCGCCAGTTGCTGCATTTGTAATAAATGTTGTGTGTATTATGCTTCTTATGATAATGGGATGTCACAATGTAATTATGTATAATCATTCAACATTCGTTCTTGGGTATCTTTTGCTACAGGGATATGATGTCACAGGCCATGAATATATGATGAGAGTTGTGGGACTGCTTGCCGGGATGTTAGTATGCATGATTATTTTCTATAAGAATCAGAGGAACAGACCATATAGAAGAACATTCTGGGATTTGTTTAAGGAATTTAATATTAATTCAGCAAGGACAAGATGGTACATTAAGCTTACATTTATCGTATCAAGCGCTATGCTGATTGTTTCGCTGATGGGACTGCCTAGGGCAATGTGGATTGGAATTGCATGCATGTCAGTGTGTCTGCCGTTTTCTAAAGATGTTGATAAGAGAATTGGAAACAGGGCATTGTTTAATGTTGTTGGATGTGCGATTTTTGCAGTGATGTATATAGTACTTCCAGAATCAATGTATCCATATATAGGCATGATAGGTGGTATCGGAGTCGGATATTCCGCTGGTTATGCATGGCAGACGGCTTTTAATACATTTGGCGCATTATCAATTGCGGCGGGACTTTTTGGAATGCCTTATGCAGTTGCATTACGTATAGGAATGAATGCTGCCGGGGCTGCTTATACATGGCTGTGTGACAAGGTACTTGAAAGAATACATTCTGCAGTGCAGGCAAAGAATGCCAGCGTGGTGGAGTAAATGTGACTACTATACTTTAGCACATTTTTCTGATAAAATTATATAAGGTATGCCGTTATGTGAATAAGTGCTGCCAGAAACTATTAATATGTTAATAACAGGCACAATTCATGTGCGGAATGGAGTATAGATTGAAAAAAGGAAGCGTATACGAAGGTAAAGTTGAAAAGGTTGATTTCCCTAACAAGGCGACAGTGTGGGTGACAGATGAGGACGGACATAAGGAAAAGGCAATCGTAAAGAATGCAATTCCTGGACAGACTGTCAGATTCTGCGTGAATAAGAAAAGAAAAGGACACTGCGAAGGCAGACTTATGGAAGTTGTTGAGAAGAGTCCACTTGAAACCAACCCGGCATGTCCACATTTTGGCAAATGCGGTGGCTGCACTTACCAGACAGTAGCTTACGAGGAACAGTTAAAGATTAAGAGCGCACAGGTGGAAAAGCTTCTTAGCGAAGTTGTTTCGGGTGAGCTTCCATTTGAGGGGATAATCGGAAGTCCGGTCACAGAGGAATACCGTAACAAGATGGAATTTTCATTTGGTGATGAGTACAAGGACGGTCCGCTTGCACTCGGACTTCACAAACGAAACAGCATGTATGATATTGTTCCGGTTACAGAATGTAAGATTATTGATGAGGATTACAGAAAGATTCTCACATGCGTTCAGGATTATGCAATAGAGAAGGAGCTTCCTTTCCAGCACAAGTTAAGCCACGAGGGGTATCTGCGTCATCTTCTTGTAAGAAAGTCTGTAAAGACAGGGCAGATTCTTGTTGATATCGTTACAACAACTCAGATTGAGCATGATTTCACAGAGCTTGTAAACCGCCTGACATCAATTGAATATAAGGGCACTCTTACAGGTGTTCTCCATACATTTAACGACAGCCTTGCAGATGCAGTAATTAACGAGAAAACTGAGCTTCTGTATGGTCAGGATTATATTGAGGAGGAACTTCTGGGCTTACGTTTCAAGATAACACCGTTTTCATTCTTCCAGACCAATTCTCTTGGAGCGGAAGTGCTTTACTCTAAGGCGAGGGAGTATGTGCTTTCTGGCGGATTTGGAGATGTGGCTGGCAGCAAACCGGTTATATATGACCTGTATACAGGTACGGGTACGATTGCGCAGATGTTATCTCCAGTTGCCAGCAAGGTTATCGGTGTTGAGATTGTTGCGGAAGCTGTTGAGGCTGCCAAGAAGAATGCAGCCCAGAACGGTCTTACTAACTGTGAGTTCATTGCAGATGATGTCTTAAAGGCACTTGATAATATTGAGATTAAGCCAGATTTCATCGTACTTGACCCACCTCGTGACGGAATCCACCCTAAGGCACTTGAAAAGATTATTGATTACGGTGTTGACAGAATGGTGTACATTTCCTGCAAGCCTACTTCGCTTGCCAGAGACCTTGTTACTTTGCAGGAGAGAGGATATAAGGTGGAGAAGTGCTGTTGCGTTGATATGTTTCCTAATACGGGGCATGTGGAGACGGTAGTTCTTTTGTCACAACTGAAATAAAAGCCGGATGATTATATTAATGTCACGATTGAACTTGATGATGTGGATACGCAATTAAAAAGATTTACAAAAACAAAATAATTTGAAAGCATCAATCAGAAATGGTTGGTGCTTTTTTCATGCCTGAAGAAATCTGTTTTTATGCCCATTTTTACGGAAGGAGGTATCGACCGTGGCTAACAGAATTATGGGTATTACTGTCAAGATTGACGGAGATACCACCAAATTACAGACTGGCTTCCTGTATAATTCAAAGTGTAGGAAAAATAAAAAATTATATTTCATCAACGTTTCATAAAAGGTGTGTAGAATGATATTAAAAGTAGCTATAAAATGCTATTGTGAAAAAATAAAGGAGGAATAATTTATGAAAAAAATGCTTGTCCAGTAGATGCAATTAGTTATGGAGTAAGAAAATAGAAAGGAGTAGTTAGGAAAGTGATAAAAAAATGCTATAGCATATAATTACAAAG
>NZ_QSEK01000015.1 GCF_003464165.1 Eubacterium sp. AM49-13BH
GCATCAAAATATAATGCAAAAGTCTCAGAATATTATTTCTTATTAAGTTCCACAGTATTATCACCATCACTTAAAGAAAGCACATCTTTCTTAATTGTGTATGTATACTCATCTGTTTCTTCAGTTCCAAGAAAACTGATTGTTATACTAAGCTTTCCATCCTTTGCTTCATATGAAATGATTGGAATACTTATCTGCCCTATCTGCTGTGTTCCCGTTCCATCAGAATTGAAAGTATATGTATAATCATCACCTTCCCATGTTCCAACAACAGATGTCTCTTTGCCGCATCCTGCAAATGCAGCAACAACCGCAATCATCATAACCAGAACGCTTATTCTTTTAAGTAATTTCATATAACCTCCACTAAATATTAATTATCTTTACTGCTTCGACCACTTTTCCAAACTCCATGCCATGAGAAGCCTTTATAAGTATGTTATCACCTTTCTTAAGAATCTGTCCAATACATTTTAACATATCATCTCTTGTTGCATAATCATGAACCTCACATCCATGTGCGTTATAATTAGCCTCTATATATGCCCTTGTTCCTGCCGCAATCTGTGCAGCAAGGTCGCCCGCTGTTATAAGCACATCAATATCCTTAGTCCCAAGATACATCCCAACATCGTAATGCATCTGTTTCTCGTTCTCCCCAAGCTCAAACATACTTCCAAGTATAGCAACTTTTCTTCCAATAGCAGTGTCGAGAACATCAAGCGATGCCTTCATTGAAACCGGATTTGCATTGTAACAGTCATCAATTATTGTAAAACTATTCTCCTTGATTATATTGTTTCGTCCAGCAATTGTCTTTAAATTCTTTACCCCGCGTTCAATTTCAATAGATGAAAGTCCAAGCACAGAACCAACAAGTGCTGCTGCCATCGCATTATATACCATATGATGTCCCGGTACAGGTACAGTCAGGTCAAATGTTGAATAGTTATCTGCTGTTTTGATTCCATGAATTGTAAAGCTTGTTCCATCAAGTCCGAGACTCTTTATGTTATCCGCATATACCCCGTCTTTGTTGCTTATTCCGAACACAAGCGGACGTTTGCCATGCACCTGGCTTATTGTTGATAATTTATCATCATCGCCATTAAGGATAACAATTCCGTCCGGATTCATATGGTTAAATATCTCTGTCTTAGCCTTAAGAATTCCATCTCTTGTCCCAAGATTCTCAAGATGGCAAAGCCCAATATTGGTGATAACACATATGTCAGGCTGTGCAATCTTAGATAATCTTTCCATCTCTCCAAAATCACTAATCCCCATCTCAAGAACAGCAACTTCATCGTCTTCTGTCAGTCTGAAAACAGTAAGTGGAAGCCCAATCTCATTATTGAAATTACCAAGTGTCTTTAACACCCTGTACTTTTCAGATAAAACAGAGCTTATTGTTTCCTTGGTACTTGTTTTGCCAACACTTCCTGTGATTCCTACAACCTTGACATCCAGATTGTTTCTGTAAAGAAGTGCAAGATCCTTTAATGCCTGAAGACTTGATTTAACCTGTATATACGAATGTCCTTCATCCGGCAGCTCCTTCTCAGAAATAACGCATGCAGCACCCTTTTCAAAGCACTGTCCTATAAAATCATGGCCATCACTTCTTTCACCTTTAATTGCAATAAAAAGCCCGCCCTCAGCTACCTTTCTGCTGTCAATCGTAATGGCAGTAATCTCTTTGTCATAATCTTCTCCATTGCCATGATATATGCCGTTAACAGCTTCTGTCATGGCTCTTAAGGTCATTCCCTTCATAACACAATATCCTCAATTCTTTTCTTAGGCACATGATGTACCTGATTCTCATCTCTGTAATACTTGATATCTCCATCCGCAGGAATATCCTCAAGCACCACTTCTTCTTTAGGATAGCCAAATGCAATGACATATACAATCTTTAATTCAGACGGTATATTTAGCTGTGCCTTTAACTCATCTCTTTTGACATTGCCAAAGAAACATCCGCCAAATCCGGCTTCTGTAGCTGCCAGAAGCATTGTCTGTCCGACAATTCCCGCATCAACTTCATCATTGACATTCGCAGGACAGGTTATAACAATATATCCTGTCGGCTTCTCACCTTCAGATGGGCCATCCCAGTCCTTTAAATATCCGGCAAATCCTAATAGTCTGAAAACTTTCTCATTCTCTTCCTCATCACACACAATTCTATACTTAAATGGCTGTCTGTTAGCTGCTGACGGAGTAAGTCTTGCAGTCTCAACAAGTTCCATAAGCTGCTGCCTTGTCAGCTTCTTTTCCTGATAAAATCTTCTGTATGATCTGTTTTTCTTAACAAGTTCCTTAATCATAACATAACTAACCTCGTTTTATAAAAATGCATTGTTATACATTTACATTTCTTCTATTCATACTTTGCAAGAGATATCTCGATAATCTTCTCTGTAAGTTCATCATACGATATACCTACTGCTGCTGCCTCCTGAGGAATAAGGCTTGTGTCAGTCATTCCTGGAAGTGTATTAATCTCAAGACAGAATATATTATTATTCTTATCAAGAAGTTCATCAACTCTTGCGTATGTTGTTACGCCTGCTGCCTGGCAGCATTTTTCTGCCCAGAACTGCATCTGGCTTGCAATATCTTCTGGAATATTAGCAGGGCATGTCTCTTTGGTAGAGCCAGCCTTGTACTTATTCTTGTAATCATAGAAGCCTTCAAGCGGTTCAATCTCAATTACTGGAAGTGCCTTTCCATCAAGCACTGCAACTGAGAATTCTCTTCCATCAACAAACTCTTCAACAAGTACAGTATCTTCATAAGAAAATGCTTCATCAAGTGCATCTTCAAACTCTTTCTCGTTATGTGCTATCGAAACACCAACGCTTGAACCACCACAACAAGGCTTAACAACACATGGGAATGGAACATACTCAATCTTATGTCCTTTATGTAATGTAACACCCTTAGGCATAGGAATTCCCTCTGGTACAAGAACCTTTTTTGCAAGTTCCTTGCTCATTGATATAGCACTGCTTAAATAATCTGTACCTGTATATCTGATTCCAAGCAGATCAAATGTAGCCTGGACCTTACCATCTTCACCATTGCTTCCATGAAGTCCCATAAATACCATATCTGCTTCTTTACACAATTCTAATACATTACGTCCGAAAAAGCTTTCTCTTGCATCAGTTCTTCTCTTAACCTCTGCCGGAATGTCCGCTGTTTTCTTCTTTAAATTGTCAGACAGTACTCCCAAATCATTCTTTTCTGTGAAAATGTCTCAGCCTCACTGTCATCAACACCTAGGAAGATATCAAGCATATTTGCTTCATGTCCGTTTCTTCTAAGGCTCTCACATACTCTGTATCCTGTAACTAACGAAACATCTCTTTCTGTACTTGTTCCACCTGCTAATACTACTATTCTCATAATTTCTCCTTTATCTCTGAACTTTTCCACAATATTCACATAGTTATTCACATTTTTCGTCAATTGTAAATTTTCTGTAAAATTGTCAGATAATTGTAATATATTTATATAATCCACATATTCTTATGCAGAATCTGTGCGAATTATTACGGTCTTAAATGGCTTCCTTCATACTTTGTATGTGCCTGTAAAACCTTTCTTAAAGAATCAATTCTTCCAGAAAGTTCACCTTCTGGAACAACTATCTCCAGTGATTCAGCCATAATATCTATCATTGGATTTGTGAATCTGCTTTTGTATCTTATAAGGACATCAAGCTTTTCCTCATATCCTCTCGCGTCTAAAAACTTATCCAGGACGCTGTCCCCTGCAGCAACCTGCTGCTCTGGCTGGGCCAGTGAGTTATCCACACTGTCCTCTTTTAATGTATATGCTTCATCAATTCTATTGTCTGAATTAACTCTTACTGTCTGCGAATTGTCAGACTGTAAATTGTCAGATATCTCCTGCGTATTCAACGGATTCACCTGCTCAAATCTATATTTCTGTGCTACATCCGGATATTTTACATGGTCCACTTCACTCATGAACATATCATATGGTCTTACATACACAGCATATTCACCATACATAGCCTGATATACCACCATTTTCTCTTTGGTTTCTGAATGATATGCAACACACTTTACCTGGTAAAGCTTATTCTTAAAATGCTTATAAAATCCGCCTGGTACTAACTGTCTTTCCATCAGTAAACCTCCCTCCAAAAATATACTGCTATTTTATCGCACATGGCTGTTTCTTACAACATTTTTTAAGCACTTTGCTAATTGTTTTACACTTTAATAAGTTGTCTGAGAGTGGTAAAATACATTTATATTTTACAAGAGGAGATTATTATGAGACAGATAGATTTACATGTTCATTCCACATGCTCTGACGGAACTGATTCTCCTGCTGTTCTGGTTGATAAGGCAGTCGATAAGGGACTTGCTGCATTTGCTCTTACCGACCATGACACTACCAGGGGAGTTAAGGAAGCTCTTTTAGCATGTAAAAAAGCAAATAACAACGGGCACAAGCTTGAAGTTATTCCCGGAGTTGAGATAAGTACTAATTATGATAATACAGAGATACATGTTGTCGGGCTTTTTGTAAATTATAACGACAATGAATTCAATTCATTCCTTAATAAGCAGTTAAGTTCAAGAGATGAAAGAAATAAACGGGTATGTGAACGCTTCCAGAATATAGGAATTAATATTACATATGAAGATATGCTAAAGACCTATGGTGATGCTGTTATTACCAGAGCACATTTTGCAGACAGACTCGTTGCAATTGGAGCTGTTGGAGACAGAAATGAAGCATTTGACAGATATTTAGGTCAGGGAAAGCCTTGTTTTGTGCCAAGAGTCAAAGTTGACCCTGCAGAAGCTATTGAACGTATTCACCAAGCCGGCGGTATTGCAATCTTAGCACACCCGGTTCTTTATCATCTTGCAAAGCCCAGATGAACAAATTGCTTGACCATATGTGCTCTGCCGGACTTGATGGAATTGAAGCCATATATTCAACCTACAGGATGGGTGATGAATTATCAATCAGACGGATTGCTTCTGAAAGAAATCTGCTGATATCTGGCGGTTCTGATTATCACGGTAAGAATAAACCGCATATCCAGCTTGGAACCGGTATGGGACATTTATTCGTTCCTTATGAACTGCTTGATAAGATGAAAGATTCCATGCCAATCACCAACACACAGAAGGAGACTTACGATGAATAACAAAATTCCAAAAACTATACAACTCTTTTTAACTTTCATAAAAATAGGTGCATTTACTTTTGGAGGCGGTTATGCTATGTTACCACTGATTCAAAAAGAAATTGTTGAGAAGAAACATTGGATAACTGATAATGATATTCTTGAAATAGTGGCTATCTCCGAGTCAACTCCCGGACCAATTGCAATTAATGCGGCTACTTTTGTTGGCTTTCGTATCTGTGGTTTTGGGGGTGCACTATTTGCAACACTTGGAGTTGTGATACCATCCTACCTGATTATTCTTATTATATCTTTTGTACTTAAAGAATTCCAAAGCATAAAAATTATACAATATGCCTTTAATGGTATCAGAGCTGGTGTACTTGCTCTGATTATCAAAGCTCTCTGGTCAATGTATATTCAATGCCCTAAGAATGTTATTTCCTATATAATTATGGCATGTTCTTTTATTTTGACTGCTTTGCTTAATGTAAATGTGCTTATTGTAATTATCAGCTGTGCAATATTAGGTTTAGTAACATCTATTGTCATATCAAGGAGGAAATGTTAATGATTTATCTTGAGCTTTTTTATATTTTCTTAAAAATCGGTGCATTTACCTTTGGCGGTGGTTATGCTATGTTACCATTGATTCAGGATGAAGTTATTGCTCATAATTGGATAGATTCACAGTCACTTATTGATTTTATAGCAGTTAGCGAAAGTACACCCGGACCATTTGCTGTAAATATAGCAACATATGTAGGAGCAGAGGTTGGCGGTATTTTCGGTTCTTTTTGTGCAACTCTCGGAGTGATACTCCCATCCTTTATTATCATTCTTATTGTTGCAAAATGTTTTATTCAATTTCAAAAGAGTATAGTCATAAAGGGATGTATGTCAGGATTAAAACCTGCTGTAGTTGGTTTGATTGGTTCTGCTGTAATTTCGATGAGTTCAACCGTTTTCATACCAGATGGGTTTAATACTACTGTTTTTACTGATATTTCTTTTTATACAACATTAATTATATTTCTGATATCCGTAGTTTTAGCATTCAAAAAAATAAACCCAATTTTAATTATATGCTTATCCGCAATACTCGGAATAGTTTGCGGATACATATAATTAATTATAACAAAACATCATAAAAGACTCAGATTAACGGTCCTGGATAGTTTAAATTAATGCCTGTATCATTTTTCATCCACAACCTGGAAGATGTAGAACTTCAGATAATAGCTCTCCTGTGCCTCCCACAATATTGGATGGTCAGGTGACTGTGTCCTGAACTCGACCTGACGGAGTCTTTTATGTACAGCTTTAGCGGCTTCCTTAATAGTCTTGGTAAGAAGCTCCTGTGTCATGAAGTGTGAGCATGAACAGCTTGCAAGATAACCGCCGTCTTTGACAAGCTTAAGTCCCTTCATATTGATTTCCCTGTAGCCCTTGATTGCGTTCTTTGTAGCTTCCCTCGATTTGGTAAATGCCGGCGGGTCAAGTATTACAACGTCATATTTCTCACCTGCTTCGTTAAGCTTTGGAAGCTCATCCAATACATTGGCACATTTAAAATGTACTGTATCCTCAAGGCCGTTAAGCTTTGCGTTGGCTCTTGCCTGCTCAATAGCATATTCTGATATATCAAGTCCTGTAACTTCCTTAGCACCTGAAATTCCTGCATTTAATGCAAATGTACCCATATGGGTGAAACAGTCTAATACCCTCTTGTCCCTGCACAGCTTCTGCATTGCAAGTCTGTTGTACTTCTGGTCAAGAAAGAACCCTGTCTTCTGTCCATTCACAACATCTATCATATAGTGGACACCATTTTCAACTATCTCAACATTAGTGTCAAATTCATCACCAATAAAGCCCTTTACTCTCTCCATCCCTTCAAGAGTACGGACTTTGGCATCGCTTCTTTCATATACTCCACGGATATCGATGCCTTTTTCGTGAAGGATTTCCTTCACTTTTTCAACAATAAGTAACTTAAATCTGTCAATTCCTAAAGCAAGCGATTCCACAACAAGCACATCTGAGTACTTATCTATTACAAGTCCCGGCAGAAAATCTGCCTCCCCGAATATAAGACGACATGCAGAGGTATCTACTGTGTCAAATCTGTATTCAACCGCAGCCCTTACTCTCTCCTCAATAAATGCCTCATCAACAACATCAGTATGTCTGCTCAGCATTCTTACTGTAATCTTAGATTTTCTGTTAATAAATCCGATTCCCATGAAATAATCATCAAAATCAAGCACTTTAACAAGATGTCCGTCAATTATTGCGTCAGACATCCATTCAATTTCATTATCATATACCCAGGCACCTCCTGCTTTTAATGTTCTTCCTTCACCTTTTCTTAATCGTATCTGTCCGCATACGCTGAATAAATCTTCCATTCTGTTCCTTCCTGCCAGATAATTCTGACATTTATCGTAATTCTTCACAATATATTAATCCGTCGACGGATTACCAAGAAAATAAAACATACATACTCCTGCAACCGTAATAAGAAGCGACACGAGCTTAATCCATGAAAATGTTATCTTCTCACTTCCAAACAGTCCGAAAAGTCCTAGCAGATATGATACTATTATCTGTGCAACTACAATTGTCACCTCTGCTTTAGCAATTCCAAGACCACTTATACTTTTTATAACTGTAAATGTTATAAATGCACCTATCACGCCTCCAAGAAGTGTTATCTTGTTATCAACCTTAAACAGCTTCATGATATCAGGTCTTCCGTCAATTACCCACATAATCGCACAAGTCGCCAGTGCTGTCAACTGCACAAACATTGCCGTAACCCACACACTGCTTGCTTTTGTAACATTTGTATTAAACGCACCCTGTAAACTCATAAGTGCACCTGATATTATTGCAATCAAAAATCCTGCCATTAACTAACCTCCTCTTTAATCTGCATAGAATAATTATTAGTTAATAACAGGATATTTATTCATAATATTATTTAGTACTCTGCGTACTGTTTTCATTATTATTTTTAGTTGTTTTTTCTATTGTTGTTGCAAATGTTCTATAAGCCGAATCAACATTTCCACCATCATATACCTGATGAAGCATAATTTCATATCTCATATACACTTCTCCTACTCCGATATATTTAGCTTTTACAACAGAGTCAGAATAAATCTGGTGTAACTTCTGGTAGCTTTCTGCTCTCTTAACCTTTAAATCCGCCCTTGCACAGCTTTTCTTAGCCATAGTTCCAAGATAATCTGCATAATCATAAGATATTGCTCTTGCAACAGCCTTAGATGCATCTACATTTTTAGTATATGGATTAACAACTGCCATTGTTGTAACAGACATTGCTTTTGAATCAAGATTGTCACCCATTGAAGGATACTCACATATTCCATAATCTACATCTGTAATATTAACCTCTGCAAGACTGTCTGCATCAAGCACCGTATAAAGCATATTTCCAGTAGAAAACAAATCCGCACAATCTTTAAGACTTACTGTATTCCTATCAATACCAAAGGCGTCCTTTAATTTTGCATATTCAGTAAGAGCTTTCTTTATCTGCTCATCATTAAGAGATACATCCGTGCTATCCTCAGCATTTTCTCCACCTATATTAATATAAGCACCTGCTGCTGCATAATTAAGGAACATTGAGTCCGGATTCCACTGGAAAACCATTGAGACATCCTGATTCTCATCTGTAATCTGGTAATTATCACTTATATTACGAATCTGTTCTATAGTATCAACTGCCTCTGCATATTTCTTGTTATATACAAGAAATGAAGTGTTGAACGAAACCGGATAACCATATAGCTTTCCACCATATGAGCATGCTGTCATTGCAGCCTTTCCATACACATCTTCGTTATAAACCTCCGGGTACATATCATTCTCAGAAGTCAATCCTGAAAGATATGCTTTCTCTATCTCTTCAGATGTCAGAAAATATATATCACATGCATTATTATTCCTTACCGATTCGTCATATATATAATTAATATATGAATCAGCTTCAATATATACTGGCTTAACAGTCACCAGTTCATTAGATTTCTTAAATTGTCTGGCAACGAATTCAAGATAAGACTCATATGCACTGTCATTATACCAAACATTAACTGTAATAGGTCCACTAAGATTAAGCTTCTTCGCAACCTGTGTCCTGTCATCTTTATTACCACAGCCTGCAAAGACTGTCAGCATGGTAACAATCAGCATCATACTGATAAATCTTCTTAATTTCATAAAGCAAACTCCTGATTCTAGAAGGATTTCTTAAGCTTAGCTATGCATTCATCTACATCTGCCTTAGTGATTACAAGTGGTGGAACAAATCTTATAACATTAGTTCCTGCTGAGAACAGAATAAGTCCATTATCAAGTGCTCTCGCAATTACGTCCTTAGGATTAACTGATAACTCAAGTCCCTGCATAAGACCCATTCCTCGTCTCTCGACAACAACGTCCATTGTCTCAACAAGCTCATCAAGCTTTTCTTCAAAGTAAGCAGATACTTCCCTGACATTATCTAATACATGCTGCTTCTCAAAAAGTTCGAACACCTTGGTTGCCGCTGCACATGCAAGTGGATTACCACCGTATGTTGTTCCATGGTCTCCTGGAACTAATGCCTTCGCAACTTCCTCTGTCGCTGCAAATGCACCTACAGGAACTCCACAGCCAAGAGCCTTGGCAACTGTAAGGATATCAGCTTAACGCCATACTGCTGGAATGCAAACATACTTCCTGTTCTTCCCATTCCGCACTGAATCTCATCAAGTATAAGAAGGATTCCCTTCTCATCACATAGCTTTCTTACACCTTCAATAAATTCTTTAGTAGCAGGATAAATTCCACCTTCACCCTGTACTGTCTCAAATATTATAGCACAAGTTTTATCATTAACAAGTTCCTTTACACTGTCAAGGTCGTTATACTGTGCAAACTTAATTCCCGGTATCATAGGTCCAAATGCTTCCTGATAATGCTTATTACCAGTTACAGCAAGTGCTCCCATACTTCTTCCATGGAATGAATGCTGCATTGCAATTATCTCTGCATCAGCCTTTCCTTTCTTGACGTAATAATATTTCTTTGCAAGCTTGACTGCACCTTCAATAGCCTCTGTACCGCTGTTAGTAAAGAATACTCTGTCCATTCCCGAAGCCTTTGTAAGTGCTGTTGCAGCCTCTACAGCCGGTTCATTATAGAAATAATTAGATGTGTGTATAAGCTTATCAATCTGTGCCTTTAATGCATCATTATATTCCTTATTGTTATAACCAAGTGCAAATACTGCTATACCCGCTCCAAAATCAAGATATTCTTTACCATCTGTATCGTAAAGTCTTACTCCGTCACCCTTATCAAGTACTATCTGGTAACGGTTGTATGTATGAATCAGCTTCTCTTCTGCTGTTTCTATAATCTGCTGTGTATTCATGATTACTCTCACTTTCCTATTCTTATGAGCACACATTTTCACATGAGCCAATATAATATTATAACCTCAAAGCTTACGGTTCGCAATTATTTATCTGAATCAAAGAATTTTTCTGCATCATCTGAAAGAATAGCTGTACCAACACCCTTGTTAGTAAATATTTCAAGAAGAAGGCAGTGTGGAATTCTTCCATCAAGAATATGTACTCTTGATACACCATGCTCAATAGCATCTATACAGTTATTAAGCTTAGGAAGCATACCTCCACCGATTGTTCCGCTCTCTAAAAGAGTTCTCGCCTCTGAAGTAGAAAGCTCAGATATAAGCGAATCCTTATCGTCAAAGTCCTTATATACACCTTCGATATCTGTTAAGAATGCAAGCTTCTCAGCATTGACAGCTCTTGCAATTGCACATGCTGCGTCATCTGCATTAATATTGTATGCATGAAAATCATCATCATATCCGATAGGGCATATTACTGGGAGGAAATCGTCCTTAAGCAAGGATTCAATAAGTGTTGTGTCAACATCTGTCACTTCACCAACATATCCTATATCCTCACCCTTAGAATACTTCTTCTCAACCTTTAACATGCCGCCATCCTTACCACTGATACCGCATGCCTTGACACCAAGCTGCTCAATCATTGAAACAAGGCTCTTATTAACCTTGTTAAGAACCATCTCGGCAATCTCCATTGTTGGCTCGTCTGTAACTCTTAAACCATTCTTGAATTCAGGTGTCATGCCTGACTTTTCAACCCATTTGCTGATTTCCTTGCCACCGCCGTGAACGATGATTGGCTTAAAACCAACGAGTTTAAGAAGAACTACGTCCTGAATAACTTTTCTCTTAAGTTCTTCATCTACCATGGCACTTCCACCGTACTTAACCACAATTATCTTTCTGTTAAATTTCTGGATATAAGGAAGTGCCTCAACAAGCACCTGTGCCTTCATAAGTTCCTCTGTCATATCTTTTGCGCTCATAATAATCTCCATTTCATATTTATTCAGATATATTTGCTTTAAAATGCTGTATAAGATTAGCTTCTGTAATCAGCATTTATCTTGACATAATCAAATGTAAGGTCACAGCCCCATGCTGTAGCACTTGCATCCCCCTGCTTAACATCCGCAATAGCAATTACAGGATTCTGTGAAAGTATTTCCGTTGCTTTCTCCTCGCTGTAATCTGTAGCAGTTCCATCTTTAACAATCTGAAGCTCACCTGCTTCACTCTTAAAGAATATATCAACCTTTTCAGGGTCAAAATCAGCACCAGAATATCCCATTGCACAGAGGATTCTTCCCCAGTTGGCGTCATGTCCGAATATTGCTGCCTTGGTAAGACTTGAAGTAACAATTGACTTAGCGAGTGTCTTGGCTTCTGCCTTAGTTGTTGCGCCCTTTACCTGAACCTCGAAAAGACATGTGCAGCCTTCGCCGTCACCTGCAATCATCTTGGAAAGCTCTGTAAATACATAGCTCAAGCCTTCATAGAAAGCATTATAATCAGCACCCTCTTCTGTAATCTTCTTGTTGCCAGCCATTCCGTTAGCAAGAACAAGGGCTGTATCATTAGTTGATGTATCTCCATCAACTGATATCATGTTAAATGAATCATCAACAATTGCGCTTGTCATCTTCTGAAGAAGTGCCTTGTCGATATCACAGTCTGTTGTTATGTAGCAGAGCATTGTTGCCATGTTAGGATGAATCATTCCTGCGCCCTTGCACATACCACCGATTGTTACCTTAGTACCTGCAACTTCTACTTCTACAGCAACCTGCTTGCTTCTTGTATCTGTAGTCATAATTGCCTCTGCTGCCTGTGTTCCTGCTTCTAATGAATCATCAAGCATTGGAGCAAGCTTTTCAATTCCTGCACATATTCTGTCAACAGGAAGCTGCATTCCGATAACACCTGTTGAACCGATAAGTACTGCATTCTCCGGTACATTAAGAACCTTTGCAACTGCCTTTGCCTCTTCTGCACATGCGTTATCTCCTTCAACGCCTGTACATGCGTTGGCAACACCGCTGTTTACAACTACAGCCTGTGCAAAGTCTTCATTATATACAATGTTTCTGTCCCATTTAACAGGAGCTGCAAATACTTTGTTAGTTGTAAATGTTCCTGCTGTAACACATGGCTTCTCGCTGTATACAAGTGCCATATCCTTCTTTCCGTTCTTATATTTAATCTGTGCTTCACATCCGGCAGCCTTGAATCCTTTAGCTGCTGTAACACCGCCTTTAATTATATTCATAACATCCTCCTATTGTACATTTATTATGGAAACATTGGTGCAAGCTGTAATCCCTCATTCTCTGGAAGTCCAAAGAGAAGGTTCATATTCTGTACTGCCTGACCTGCTGCACCCTTAACAAGATTATCTAACGCACCCATCATTATAAGTCTGTTAGTTCTTGGCTCAATCTTAAATCCTATATCAACAAAGTTGCTTCCCTCAACCCAGCGTGTTTCAGGGCATACATCTTTAGGAAGTACTCTTACGAAATACTCCTTATCATAGTACTTGTCATATGCTGCCTTAACATCTTCGTATGTAACATCTTTGGCAAGGTTGGCGTATGCTGTTACAAGAATTCCTCTGTTCATTGGAACCAAATGTGGCGTGAAGATAAGCTTTAAATCATCTCTTCCACATGCATAACCTAACTGTTCCTCAATCTCAGGTGTATGTCTGTGAGTTCCTACGCCATATGCCTTCATGCTTTCATTAACTTCGCAGAAAAGGTTGGCAACCTTAGCGCCACGTCCTGCACCTGAAGTTCCACTCTTAGCATCAATTATAATTGTATCCGGATTGATTATTCCTTCCTTAACCATTGGGTAAAGTGTAAGAATTGATGTTGTTGTATAACAGCCCGGGTTAGCAATGATTCTTGTATCTTTGCTTACCTTGTCTCTGTTAATCTCACATAAGCCATAAACAGCTTCATCAATATACTGTGGTGCTTTATGCTCAAGCTTATACCACTGCTCATATACATTAACATCTTTAAGTCTGAAATCAGCACTCAGATCAATAATCTTAGTCTTTGAAAGAATTTCGTCATTAACAAGTGATGCACATAAGCCCTGTGGTGTTGCTGTAAATATAACATCAACCTCGTTAGCAAGCTGCTCCATATTGTCGTCCATACATTTTGCATCTACAAGCTTAAACATGTTTCTATATACATCTGAATAATTCTGATCTATGTAACTTCTCGAACCGAGCCATACAATCTCTGCATCCTTATGTCCTAATAATAATCTGACAAGCTCGTTACCTGCGTAACCTGTCGCACCGATAATACCTACTTTAATCATAACTCCTCCTTGTGGCTCTCTCTTTTGCGAAGCAAAATGCATATATTCAACATTTATGCATAAAATAACGCAAAATGTAAATTGATAACCTACATTATAGCAACTTTTTTTCTTATGTAAAGGATATTTTGAAGAAAATTTATATTTATACATTTTTAATGCATAATCATGTATAATATGCATAATTTGTTGTTGCATTTTTAAATAAAGTAGTTTATTATAATCTGCAGGTGCATAGCATATGTGTTTTACTATGTAAACTTAATAATATACGGAGGAATATATAATGAAAGAAAAAGTTATTCTTGCTTATTCTGGCGGACTTGACACAACTGCCATCATCCCTTGGTTAAAGGAAACATACAACTATGATGTTGTCTGCGTATGTGCAGACTGTGGTCAGGAAGAGGAGTTGGACGGACTTGAGCAGAGAGCTCTCTCATGTGGTGCTGCTAAGTTATATATAGAAGATATCACTGATGAGTTCTGCGACAACTACATTGTTCCATGTGTTCAGGCACACGCTGTTTATGAAAATAAATATTTACTTGGTACATCAATGGCAAGACCTCTTATTGCTAAGAGACTTGTTGAGATTGCCCGTAAGGAAGGTGCTGTTGCTATCTGCCACGGTGCTACTGGTAAGGGTAATGACCAGATCAGATTCGAGCTTACAATCAAGGCTTTAGCTCCAGATATCAAGATTATCGCTCCTTGGAGAGATTCTAACTGGAAGCTTCAGTCTCGTGAAGATGAGATTGAATACTGCAGACAGCATGGTATTCATCTTCCATTCAGCACAGACTGCAGCTACAGCCGTGACCGTAACATCTGGCATATCAGCCATGAAGGTCTTGAGCTTGAAGATCCAGCTAACGAGCCTAACTACAAGCATTTATTAGTTCTTGGATGCACTCCTGAGGAAGCTCCAGATGAACCAGAATATGTTACTATGACATTTGAAAAAGGTGTTCCAAAGTCAGTTAATGGCAAGGCTATGAAGGTTTCTGATATTATCAGAGAGCTTAACAGACTTGGTGCCAAGCATGGTATCGGTATCATTGATATCGTTGAGAACCGTGTTGTTGGTATGAAGTCCCGTGGTGTATATGAGACTCCTGGTGGAACTATTCTTTACGAAGCACATCAGCAGCTTGAGGAATTAGTTCTCGACAGAGATACAACAACATTCAAGATGGACGTTGGAAACAAGTTTGCACAGGTTGTTTACGAAGGAAAGTGGGAGACACCTCTTCGTGAAGCACTTCAGGCATTCGTTGAGAAGACTCAGGAATATGTAACAGGTGAAGTTAAGTTCAGACTTTACAAGGGTAACATCATCAAGGCTGGAACAACATCTCCATATTCACTTTACAATGAGTCAATTGCTTCATTCAAGACAGGTGATATGTATGATCATCATGATGCTGACGGATTCATCAACCTCTTCGGTCTTTCACTTAAGGTAAGAGCTATGAAGAAGCTTGAGAACGAGAAGAAGAACAATAAGTAATTAAAGAATATAACAAAAACATCCCCGGCATGGTTATTAATCATGCCGGGGATGTTGCTTTTATAATCCATTATGATTTCCTATCAATTCATAAAAAATTCCCCGCTTATATGTTAATTTTGCAGCTTTTCCTATTCAATCTTATATAGAAAACTATTTTTTGACTGAATATTCCTATAGCGCTACTGATTTTTCTGACTTTATAGGTTAGTTTATTAACTATCATTATAGTCTCATGTGTTTTCGACCTATAAGACTTTCAAATATTCGACTACCTATAGGTATCATGTTGTCCAGATTAATTATATATCATGATAATCTGGCTGATTGGACTTTTTCTCTGCTTTCTCATATGCTAATGTCCAATAACTTATTAACTACAAGGCGGATTGGACACTACAAGCAGCTTATTCAGCAAAAAGTCCAATCTTTCCAGATTTCACAACAATTCTGGACCTTTTACCTCATTCTCTTGCTTGTAAGGTCCAATCCTCCACACTTTCTCACTCAATTTGGACTTCCACATGCCTCTTCACCACCACAGCGTCCAATCCGCCACCACAGCTCCACCACATATTACACTCCACCTGCCAATCCACCGCACAAAAGTCTTCCGTGAGAATGAAGTCAGGCGACTATACAACTCGTTTTCAAGCCGTTGCGAAGACGCCGGCATTTAGTAAGCTGGGACAGTTGGCTTAAAGCCAACAAATCCCAGCGAACTTAGTAGCGCTGCGTCATAGAACGAGCGCAAGCGTGTTTGAAAACGAGCTGCATAGCCGCCTGACTTCCATTCCCGGAAGGCATCACCCCTTAAACTTTCCCTTATCAATCTCCTTCTCTTCCACTTTCCTGTTGACATATGTCCGAAGCAGCGCATAACACACTGAGCTGATTGGAATAAATGTAAGCATACCCATTATACCAAACAGATTGCCACCGATTGTAACAGCAACAAGCACCCATATTCCCGGCAGTCCAACTGAACTTCCGACAACATGAGGATATATAAGATTTCCTTCAATCTGTTGTAATATAAGGAATACTCCCACAAATATAAGTGCCTTTAACGGGCTTGTCATCATTATAAGAATCACACCGACTATACATCCGATAAATGCACCGACAATCGGAATAAGTGCAGTAACCGCAATAATAATTCCTATAAGAAGTGCATAAGGCATTCTCAATATAGACAATGTAATAACAAACATCGTTCCAAGAATACATGCTTCAAGGCATTGTCCTGACAGGAAATTAGAGAATGTAGTGTTGGTAAGTCTTAACACTTCAATAATTTTATCTGCCCTGTTCTCAGGCATGCACACATACATAAGCTTCTTGCATTGCGCTGTAAGCCTCTCTTTCTGAAACAGCACATACACAGAAAAGACAAATCCAATAAAGAAATTAGTGACTCCTGAGAAAAATCCGCTTATTGCACCAATTCCTCCATTGATAATTCCTTTAGTTCCTATTGAAAGGAAATTCATAACATTTGAAAGAACAGAATCCCAGTTGATTGATATGCTGCTTAACTTTTCCTCATACTCAGGATATGCAGACAGCTTGACCTGCAGCCAGTTGATAAGATTATTAACTGCTGTCGGCACCTGTCCTATAAGGTCAGCTATTGTGTTCACCAGTTCAGGCACAACCACAAAAAGTACACCTGCAATAATAGCCAGTATCAAAATCAATGTAAGCATATAAGCAAGCACTCTTATAAGTCTGGGATGCTTCTTCTTACAACGCTTGTCAAACAGCCTGTTAAGTCCTTTTTCAATTGCTTTCATAGGTACATTGAATACAAATGCGATGACCGCGCCAATTATAAATGGCATTACAAGTCCTGCAAGATATGATATAGAATCAAGAATTCCAGTCACATTGTTAAGGGCAAGATATATTACAATTAGCACTGCACCTATCGTAATTCCCTTAACAACCTGACTGTCTTTAAAATGTCCTTTGTTCATACAACCCCTCCACTCTTTAAAGTTACTTCTAATATACTATACAGAAGTCCGGGATTCAAACATATTATATAAATTTAAGAATTGTAAAATGTTAGTTATACTGTGCATCAACCATACTCATCATCATTCGCATATTGAATGCTCCCATGAATTTCACTGATGGAAGATATACAAAATGCTTCTTCTGTATTACACAGTCATCCTCATATTCATCATCATACACTTCAAGTCTCATAACTTCATTAACAAACTGTCCCTTACCCGGTTCGACATTGAATGAACCCTCAATAAATGGTGCGAAGCAGTCACGCTCGCCACCCTGGTCAGGGTCATATGCAATAAATGTATGAATCATACTCTCATACTTTGTAATAAATAATCCATTATCTGCACCGCTTTCCTTTAGTGCATTTCTGTAATTGTCCATCTCCTCTTCATACACTGCTGACTGCTTATTAATAATCTCTTCTAACTCACCCGCAGTCATAGGAATATTTTCTGCAAAGAAAAATGCGAGTGGCTGGATGCTTCCATATAATAAAAAGCAGCTCATGTCCGAATTAAGAGTCTGTGATACCTCAAGCTTATCAGTGTCACCCATATACATAAGAACTGCAAAATTGCCCTTAGAAGTAAACTCCTTAAGCATATTAATAGCTGCCTTTAATTCTGTTCTCGAAAAATGTCTCATAATATCTAATTCCTTTTCATTTAACTATCGTTGATTATATCACCTATGACTGATATTTTCACTTCCAAATTTTACTTTTCAGAAATTTTTCTCTTTCTGTCAGCAATAATAACTATCACAGAAACAAGTGTTGCTGCAGCAATTATTGAAACATACATTACCGCTTTCCGCATCACTGCTCTGTGCTATGCTAGATGTAGAACTCATAGTTGTCGGCTGCTCTGTCGATGGCTGATATGGATTCGTTGTATACGGTCCACTTATATTAAGATGTGCATTAAGAATATTTCTTACTTCCTTCATTCCAGCTTCAAGCGTGCCAGTCTTTTTATTCATATTTTGTGGGTTCATCTTTTTGGACCATTTCATGTCATTTCTCTGCTTTAACGTCCAATCCTAGATTCCTCGACTCCCATTTTGGACTTCCTCATGCCTTCCCGCTACTCTAACGTCCAATCCGACACGCCTCGACTCCCATTTTGGACTTCAACATGCCTTCCCGCTGCTTTAACGTCCAATCCGCCTCGCCTTGGCTTCCTTTTTGGACTTCAACCCGCCTTTCCGCTGCTTTAACGTCCAATCTGCCACTCCTTGGCTTCCTTTTTGGACTTCAACATGCCTTCCCGCTATTCTAACGTCCAATCCGACACTCTCCAACTCCCATTTTGGACTTCAACATACCTTCTCTCCGCTTTAACGTCCAATCCGACACCATGAAAAACATAACATCCGGCACACAAGAAAACGGCAGCCGCCCTGTTAATCAAACAGGACGGCTGCCTCTATAAAAAGATTAGGAAAGTAAGAAAGCTTTATCACAGAGCGTCGTTACCGGTTTCACCGGTTCTTATCTTGACTGCTCCCTCAATATCCTTGATGAATATCTTACCATCACCAAAACTGTTAGTATTAAGTTCTTCCAATACCTTATTAATTATACCCTCAACTATCTCGTCTTTTACGACAGTTCTTACACTTAATTTAGGTAAAAGATTTATACCCGGAGTTTCATCTCTTGTATATACCTGACCTGCGCCCTTCTGGTGACCGTAACCAAATATTGTTGTAATCATTACACCTCTTGCACCCTCACTGTCAAGAATCCTTTTAAGATTCTCAAGCTTCTCAGGCTTTATAACTATCTCTAATTCTTTCATAATCCATAACCTCTCTTCTATGTTATTATGATGCCATCTCATTATAGATATCTTCATACGGCATCTTTGTCCTCTCTGTTTTCACACCCTAATATTCCTTATCACCATCAGGTGTCTTCATCCATACCTTTTCATGCTTCCACTTAATAAGAATCATATACAGCCATAGGATAAGACCTACACCCATATATCCTGCAAATCCTAACCATGTTGCCTTTCCGATACCGATAGTACAGAAGAATGCGATAATTGCCATAATTATAAGAGAGGCTATCTTAAGTCCTGTTGCACATTTGTATGGTCTCTCCCATTCAGGATGCTTCTTTAAAAGCACCAGTGAAGATATTGACGTAATCACATAACACAATGCACACGCGAATGCCATCAGGTCAAAGAATGCTGTAATGCTCTGCATTGCAATGAATCCAATACTTACAACAAGAATAAGTATGTTAGGAAGTGTTGGCTGGTTGTATTTATTAGTGTATGCGAACTGCTTTGGAAGGAAATTCTGACGACCCATAGCGTATATCATACGGACGCCTGAATACCAGAAACCAAGTACTGATGTACCAATTGGGAATACAACTCCAACAATACCCATTATAAGGACAAACCATGCAATCTTATCACCGAAGCAGTACTGTAATGCTTCAAATGTGATGAATGGGTGGCAGTCACCGCCATTAGTAAGCTCTGCCCAAGGCATTGCACCTGCAAGACAGAAGTAGAAAATTGTATATATAGCACCACATGTTATAACTGAACCAAGAATAGCTTTCTTCTGGTCCTTAATTGGGAAGTCGCCCTCCTCAACCATTGCCGGTACTGTCTCGAATCCGAAATATGGTGTTATCATAAATGAACAACCGACAACCCATGCAATACCGGTTGCAAAGTTACCACCCCACTGCTTTTCATTGCTGCTTGTAAAGAAATCTGCGAAATTAGCAATGCTCCAGTGTCCGCTGAACAGGAAAAGTAATGAACAGATAAGAATACCTGCGATACCTGCCATAAGCATGAATGACTGAACCTTGCCTGCTACAACATTTTTATAAAGACTGAGTACACACCAGAAGCACAGTACTAATGAACCGACAATAACTGCCTTGCCGCCAGTAAGTCCCAAGCCAAACTGATGATTCAACCATTCGATAATTCCAAGTACACCTGCTGCAGGAACGGCTATCCATGCACACATGATAAGCCACGCTGACCAGAAACCTGCATGCTTGTTAATACCTACCGTATTGAATACCAGACACGAACCTGTACTTGGTAACATTGTCGAGAATTCAGCATACACAAATGCTGTTGGCAGTACTGCCAGTGTCATAAGTGCAAATGCCAAGAATGTTCCGGGACCTGTATATGACATGAATATACCATCCCAGTAACACATAAATGTAAATATTGCTCCCGTTGCCATTGCATATACATAAATCAGCTTCATTGATTTAGATAATGCATTTGTTTTCTTTTCGCCCATAATAGCTTCCTCCCTTATTGTTGTTCATGATTTGTTGTCACGAAGATTTCTTATGTGCCTAGCCGAATAATCTAAGATACCTTTCGGCTAATTCCATGGTTCCGTCCATCCAGCCAACACTTAATTCTGCTACCGGACCTGATTCCTGATGAGATGCAAGCCATGCAGTAAGCTGTAATCTTCTCATCATTATAAATGTGTCTATTTCTTCAAAATCCGTATCAGTGAACGGAAGAACCTTCTTATATCCTGAAAGCCATGCATTTACAAGCTTTGGAACAATTGGCTTGTCCTCAATAAAACTAAGTGCTGACGCAAGGTCATGTAAGTGCCATCCAAAACCGCAGTCATCAAAATCAATAACCTTAATCTGGTCGCCCTCAATAAGCAGATTAGCTAATCTTAAATCTGCATGTATGAGTCCAAAATTATTCTCATTAGTTCCATATCTTTCAAGTCTTCTCTTAATAATTCTTGAAACCTCTGACAATATGTTTTCTGCCTCAGGTGTCATATCAGGAAATGCTCTCCAGTCACCCCATGCGGCATGCTCTCCTATTATTGTGTCGTAAGTCCATACCATACGGTCAAGCTTATCTGTTCCGTTCCATATCTCTGTCTGACGATGAAGATAAGCTGTTGTCTCGCCGAGATATCTGAACTGCTTTACCATCTGCTCCTCGTTATTCTCATCAGGTGCTTCTCCCGGAAGAAAATCACATATAACGCAGAAATATACATTTCCATCCGGTCCTGTAATCTCCTGTATATTCTTACCATCAAGTCCTTTTATAGGATTAGCTACAAGAAGCGGTGTGTAGTCATTAATCTGTCTTAACCACTTCATCTCTGAATTAAGCTCATCCAATGTGTGATAACCCGGTCTGCTTATTCTAAGCACTCCCTCTTTTTCACCTGTTTCTTTGTTCTTGACCATGTAGGTTGCATTCTCCGACAGCACTATGAGTTTCGCCTCACATCTGTCCTGCCATCCGTATTTTTCAAGCGAAGCATTTGCAACCGCATCAAATAAATCAACATTTTCAAATGCCATGTCATTATCCTCCAATCAGAAAAGGCGTACACAAATCTATCCGATTCATGTACGCCTTTGTACTTTTCTTATATTTAATTACTGTCCCATAGATGTTGTTTCCGGCAATGTGCTTCCGCCATCAATAACTATCTGTGTTCCTGTTATGTAGCTTGATTCATAACAGCCAAGGAATGCTGCAAGCTCTCCGACCTCCTCAGGGTCAGCCAGCCTCTTTAAAGGCACCGCATCTGCAATTGCCTGTATCGCTCTCTCCGGATTCTCCGGGTCTGACTGCTTTGCCATTCCTTCAACAAGCGGTGTCCTTACATATCCCGGACATATTGCATTAACTCTTATATTCTTATCTGCAAATTCTCTTGCAAGTGCCTTCGTAAATCCTACCAGTGCCGCCTTAGATGTTGCATATGCAACCTCTCCAGGATCAGCAACCATATCTCCTGTTACAGAGCTTGTAACTACGATTGCACCACCACCATTTGCTATCATGCTTGGAATAACAGCTTTTGCCACATTCCATGCACCTTTGACATTAATATCAAGATGTAAGTCCCTATTTTCAAATGTGTCATCTTCAAGAAAGTCTTCAAGAACACATACACCTGCGTTACATACAAGTACATCAATCTTTCCATATGTTTTCTCGGCAGTCTCAACAATTCTTTCAACACTCTTGTAATCAGATACATCAACCTGAACACCTGTTGCCTCATACCCTTCATTTCTTAACTGCTCTGCAAGTTCAAGCACCTTAGGACCTCTTGCTGCAAGCACACATTTTGCACCATATTTCGCATATACTTTGGCGATTCCTTCACCGATGCCTTTGGATGCTCCGGTAATTACCGCTACTTTTCCTTCTAACTTTCCCATAACGCCACACACCTTTCTTAGTTTCCTGAAATGTAAGAAAGGGGCACGAAAGCTTTTCACTTTCGTGCCCCTTTGCACTTCGACACTAACTATAGTCCCAAGTGCGTGAAATTGCAACAATAAAAATATGCGTTTTTTCCTTAATTCATAAGGTGATTTTCTAAAAATTTCTTTATTCGTAAAGTGGGTACTTATCTGTAAGTCCCTTAACAAGTTCCATTGCCTTAGCCTGGTTAGCATCTACATCATCAACAAGCATAGCAATTGCTTCTGCAACAACATCCATATCAGCCTCATTGAAGCCTCTTGTTGTAACGGCTGCTGTACCAAGTCTGATACCGCTTGTTACGAATGGAGAAGCCGGGTCATTAGGAATTGTATTCTTGTTACATGTAATATTAGCTGCATCAAGAAGCTTCTCAACTTCCTTACCAGTCTTGCCCTTGCTTAAGAGGTTAACAAGCATAAGATGGTTATCTGTACCTCCAGATACGATATCAAAGCCTCTGTTCATAAGTCCGTTAGCAAGTGCTGATGCGTTCTTAACAACATTTTCAGCATACACCTTAAAGCTTGGGTCAAGTGCTTCCTTTAAGCATACTGCCTTACCGGCAATAACATGCATAAGAGGTCCGCCCTGAATTCCAGGGAATACAGCCTTGTTAAGCTTGAACTTCTCTGCTGCCTCTGCTGAAGCAAGAATCATACCACCTCTTGGTCCACGGAGTGTCTTATGTGTTGTTGTTGTTGTAACATCTGCATAAGGAATTGGGCTTGGGTGTGCACCACCGGCTACAAGACCTGCAATATGTGCCATATCTACCATAAGTAATGCGCCAACCTCATCACAGATTTCTCTGAACTTCTTGAAGTCGATTGTTCTTGCATAAGCAGAAGCTCCTGCAATAATCATCTTAGGCTTGCATTCCTTGGCAATTCTTAATACTTCATCATAATCAATAAATCCGTCTGCTGTAACACCATAAGGAACGATGTTAAAGTATTTTCCAGAAATATTAACTGGTGAACCGTGTGATAAATGTCCACCACAGTCAAGGCTCATACCCATAACTGTATCTCCAGGATTAACAAGTGCGAAGAATACAGCTAAGTTAGCCTGTGCTCCTGAATGTGGCTGTACATTTGCATATTCACAGCCAAAAAGCTTCTTGGCTCTTTCAATTGCAAGTGTCTCAACAACATCGACATACTCACAGCCGCCGTAATATCTCTTTCCAGGATATCCTTCTGCATACTTATTAGTAAGAGGGCTTCCCATAGCAGCCATAACTGCCTTACTTACAAGGTTCTCAGAAGCGATAAGCTCGATGTGGCTTCTCTGTCTTCCAAGTTCATCATCCATAGCCTTAGCAAGGTCTGGATCATAGTTTAATACTTCATCAAATGAATACATATAACTTCCTCCCATTATACTTTAGTGAAACAAAGTGTCCCTAGTTACTTATGATATAATTAAATTACGAATTAGTCAATTTAAAGTTATGAATTCCTGCTTTTTTTAATATTTGTTTCTGTATATCGACTGCAACTCTATATCCCTGCTCCTCAAGTTCATATGTTGATTGTTCAAGTGCCATCTCAAATTTTTCAACCATACTTAAAAAATGCTGCGTTGCTATTCCTTTTCCAAGACCAAGTTTCTTTGCCTCATTCTCAAACGACTTCTGATTTATTTTCCTTATATCATATTCGCCATCTATGTTAAGCGACATTTTCTCTGTGCTGCTGTCATATATAACAGTACTTAATAAATCATATGCCGGAGCTAATCTTATTCCTTTTAAATCCTCACTATATAAAAGAGCAATATTTTTAACATGATTATCTGTATTACCTATAAGATAATTAAATATACATAAATCCCATAGCCTTATCTGATCTTCAATTGGATTGCTTGAATAATTTTTTATTAGTTCAAATGCATCTGCTAAATAATCTTTCCCGTTTTTCTCGTATTTTTGTGACGCTGTAATTCCAAGTGCCTGTGCAAAATCCTCCTGATGAAGTCTTAATGGAACTTTCTTCCCCATTAATTCTTTGGATGTATCTAAAATCTTTCTGTCATATCTTTCAGTTGCAAATAAAAAATCATTTTCTTTATCATTAAGATTAATAATAAAACTATCTGGTGTCCTAATTCCTAGTTTTCTTGCTGTCAGCAAACATAACTGTTCATTAGCAACAATCTTTTTTAACCTTACATGGCTCTGCTTTAATATATGTGTACTTGGTGCCAGTCCCGCTGGCTGATACCATTCATTATTATTCCTGTCATAATATAATCCGGTCTTTCCTGATGCCCCAGCCAATGATAAATGTGATTTAATAACCAGTTCCGCTGACTTAGTTGCACCTTCTCTTGCAAATTCCAGCAATTCTTCATGTGATAATAATCTGTAAGAAGATTCTGTTATATTCATATCACCTTCTACTATTCTTATTGCTCCCAGACACTCGCTTCCTAATTCTGAAAGACTGATATATAATCATTTTCATCAACATGAAGCCAACCCGCAACACACCTTCTTGTATATCCTTCTGGTAAAAGACTTTCAAAAAAGCATCGTGTTCTTTCTGGTGAAAAGCTTCTTTCATCAAGCGGTAAACTGATTGATATTGCTCTTGAAGATTTATCTTCTATATATTCCTCTGAATATGAAAATACAGCATCGTCAGAATTATGCCCTGTAATACTGCCAACATTAATCATATTTCCATTACATTCAATATATACCTCTAAATTTCTCATTATCTCCCCCTTACATTAATATTAATATCAAGTCCCAGAATTGAAATTAACTGCATTACTTTGCCAATCTCAACAGTTGTTTTACCTCTTTCTACATCTGATATAAAACTTACACTAAGACCAGTATATTCTGACAAAAATGCCTGCGTATACTTTAATTCTTTTCTCCTGTTCCTGATTATATTTCCAAGCCCCTCAGAATCAGTTATTTTCATAATATTCACCTCAACGCAAAAAACAAGCCGTACGGCTTTACTATACATATTTTCTCACAAATAAAGCCGAGCGGCTTTGTTTTGATAAAAGCATTATAATATAAGCCGTACGCTTAGTCAATTTTCTTTTGTTACATAATTTCATTTTCTTGTAATAAAATAATATCCTGCGATTATTAATTTATATTGTGCCTTATGGGTATAGTATATATTTATCCAATCAGAACTTTTTGCCTTCAAACAAAAAACGAACCCACCCGAAGATGAGTCCGTTTCATAGTCTTAAACCGGCAGATTCTTCATACTCTCAAGACTTATAACAAGTGTTGATGTATTATGAAGAAGTGCTGAAGTTGTAGGCTGTATGATGCCCGTTACACCAAGTGCAATAAGTGCGGAATTGAATCCGACAATCACACGGTAATTTCTGTTAATCTTCTTAATCAGACTGTCACTTAATTTCTTAAGCATAAGTATCTGGTTAAGATCATCTGCGCCGACAGTGATATCTGCAATCTCTCTTGCAATCTCAGCACCATCACTTATGGCAATACCTACATCTGCTGCTGAAAGCGCTGGTGAGTCATTAATTCCATCACCAATCATAATTACCTTTCGTCCGGCTGCCCGCTCTTTCTCTACGAACTTAGCCTTGTCTTCTGGAAGAACTTCTGAATAATATTCAGTAACTCCAACCTTTCTGGCAATAGAGGCGGCTGTTCTTTCACTGTCTCCTGTCATCATGACAACCTTTGATATTCCAGCCTTCTTAAGCCCTTCAATAACCTTTGGTGCTTCTTCTCTTAATGGATCAATTATGCATATAACTGCTGCAAGCTGACCGTTAATTGCCATATAAAGATGTGAGCAGTCATCTGGAAGACTGTCAAATAACTCCTGCTTTCCTGCTGGAATTACACATGCTTCATCCTCAAATACAAAGTGATGGCTTCCTATGATAACCTTACTTGTATTGATAAATGTTGATATTCCATGTGCAACAATATATTCAACCTTAGAATGCATCTCCTCATGCATAAGGTTTCTTCTGCCAGCCTCATTAACAACAGCCTTAGCCATTGAATGTGGAAAATGTTCCTCAAGACACGCAGCTATTCTTAACAGCTCATCTTCCGGCATTCCGTTAAATGAATATACCCTGCTTACTGTTGGCTTAGCCTTTGTAAGTGTACCTGTCTTATCAAATACGATAGTATCCGCTTCAGCAATTGCCTCTAAGAACTTACCGCCCTTGACTGTTGCACTCGCCTGACTTGCCTGTCTTATTGCTGCAAGTACCGTAATAGGCATAGCAAGCTTCAATGCACATGAGAAATCAACCATAAGTATTGACAATGCCTTAGTAGTATTGCGTGTTAACAGATATGTAAGTGCAGTTCCACCAAGTGAATAAGGTACAAGCTTATCTGCAAGATGCTCTGCTTTTGACTCAAGACCTGATTTTAACTTCTCAGATTCTTCAATCATCCTGACAATCTTGTCATATTTGCTTGAGCCTCCGGCACGCTTAACCCTGAATACTATCTCGCCCTCTTCTACTACAGTTCCTGCAAATACAGAAGTTCCCTCACCTCTTCTTATAGGCTCAGATTCTCCTGTAAGTGAAGCCTGATTAACCATAGCCTCACCACTGATAACAGTTCCATCAAATGGGATTACATTACCCATCCGGATTATTACATTATCTCCGTCCTTAACATCTTTCACAGATACCTGTACTTCTGCATCATCTGTCTTTAACCAGACCTTATTAACGTTAAGTGACATCGTTCTTGCAAGGTCGTCAACCGACTTCTTGTGTGTCCAGTCCTCTATTATCTCACCTATACCAAGAAGAAACATTACTGAACTAGCTGTATTAAAGTCTCTTCTTAAGATAGAAACTCCTATTGCAGTTGCATCAAGAACTGGCACTTCAAGCTTTCTGTCAAGCAGTGTCCTGATTCCTTTATGAATGTACTTCATTGAAGATACCGTTGTTAATACCGCACATACTGGTGCCGGAATAAACAATTTCTTAGTCATTCTCCATAATACCTGATCTGCTAACTTCTCAGTATAGTGTGAATTAATTGCCCTTCCTGATGTTGCAAGAACATCTTCAGGAACCTCTACATTGCTGTATCTGAACTTAGCAATAGCTCAATCACAGCCTTTCTTGAACATCTGTACTCGACAACTGCATCAGCAGTTCTCTCATACACCTTGGCATTTGTAACGCCCTGCAGATTCTTAAGATAATACTGCAAAGTATCTGCCTGTGTAAAAGTCATGCCAGAAGCATCCATGTGAACGCGGATTCTTCCGGGCACATCATGCTTTATTATGAATTTCATACTCTGTTACGCTTCCTCATCTTCATCTACTGAATCAAGTACAACTTCTTCTGTGTTATACTTTGTCTCATTGATTGTCTTAGCATCAGCATATATATCCTCGCAGTTTTCCTGAACAGTTGTAGCTGTCTTCATTATGCATGATTTAGCTCTTAAAACTGCTGCTGTACAGTTAGTGTAAAGCTTCTTGGCATCCTTGCTTGTAAGAATCTTAATTCCAGCTGTTCCAAATAATACACCTGCTGCAAAAAGTCCTGGTTTCTTTAAGTTATTAATTTTCATACTGTGCTCCTCTCTGTCCATACTGGACAATAAATGTTTCTTAAGTTTGACGGTTATTATATTACACATTATGTAACATTTCTACATAAATCCACTTATTGAGAAATCTTCTCAATATAGCAAAAGGAGAGATGAAACAGTTTCATCTCTCCCTTATTAGTAAATATTATTTATTAACTGAAACTGCCTTTTTCCTGTCAACTACACTTGTTATCTTCTGATTCTTAATGTATCCGCAGGCTTCTAGCCCTGACTCAATAATTTTACTCCATTTGCTTTCTGATAAATTAATTGACGAATCATCGTTTAATCTTACAGTATAACCGCCATTATCATTCTCATCACAAGTTATCCTGTACATATTCTTACGGTTAATTGCACCTATTTCTTCCAGTGTATTAACCATTCTATATACAGTTGCAGCCCCAATCTTAGGATCCTTTTTTACTGCCTTGTAATAAATCTCTTTACAGCTTGAGCAGTCCTCTTCAAGGATTACATCCAGAAGCATAAGCCTCTGTTTAGTTATCCTGCAACCCTGCTGCTTGAGACGAGAAATAATAATGTCTTTGTCTTTATCAGGATTTCTGACCACCCGTTACCTCCTTTTAATGGCAGTGGCCTTTGCATTTACCGCAGTCGCCACCACATGTGAACGATTTACCGTTTTTCTTGTCGTGTACCATACTGCGTACAATAAGTGCAACTATAATCACCAATATAACTCCTACTATAATTGTTCCCAGCATAATTACACCTCCGATAATATATCATTTAATTACTTTGTTGCATTTAAAAGCTTCTTAGAATCAACCTTTAATGTCTTGCTTTCCTTATATGGTCTGAATAACAGATAGATGAAACCAGCAATTATAAGAATTGCGATTACTGTGAATACGTTAAATGCTGTGTCGCCAGTAATAAGACCAGCAATCTGGTTAATTACAAGACCTACAAGGTAAGCATATCCACACTGGTATCCGATTGCAATCCAGAACCACTTAGTGTTATTCATCTCTCTCTTAATAGCACCCATTGCTGCGAAGCAAGGAGCACAGAGAAGATTAAATGCAAGGAATGCATATCCGCTTACTACTGTAAATGTAGCTGCCATGTTAGCATATACTGTTCCCTCACCTGCTGAGTAAAGAATACCCATTGTACCAACGATATTCTCCTTAGCTACAAGACCAGTAATAGAAGCAACAGTTGCCTGCCAGTTACCAAATCCTAAAGGAGCAAATATCCATGCGATTGCCTTACCAATCTGCCAAGAATAGAGAAGTCAATCTGATCATCTGCAAGCATTGTAAATGTTCCATCAACAAATCCGAAGTATGTTGTGAACCAGATAATGATTGTTGAAAGTGTGATGATTGTTCCGGCCTTCTTGATGAATGACCATCCACGCTCCCACATGCTTCTTAATACTGTACCAACTGTTGGAAGATGGTATGCTGGAAGCTCCATAACGAATGGTGCCGGATCTCCAACGAATAACTTTGTCTTCTTTAAGATGATACCTGAGCAGATAATTGAGAATATTCCAAGGAAATATGCTGATGGAGCAACCCATGGAGCACCATCAAAGATAGCACCGGCAACCATTGCTATGAATGGAAGCTTAGCTCCACAAGGAATAAATGTTGTTGTCATAATTGTCATCTTACGGTCTCTGTCGTTCTCAATTGTACGTGAAGCCATGATACCAGGAACACCACAACCTGAACCGATAAGCATTGGAATAAATGACTTACCTGAAAGACCGAACTTACGGAAAATTCTATCCATAATGAATGCTATACGTGCCATATAACCGCAAGACTCAAGGAATGCAAGGAATATGAATAATACAAGCATCTGTGGAACGAAGCCAAGTACTGCACCAACACCGGCTACAATACCATCAAGGATAAGGCCCTTTAACCAGTCTACACAACCGATTGCATCAAGTCCTGACTCAAGAAGCACTGGGATACCAGGAACCCATACACCATAATTAGCAGGATCTGGAGCTGCCCCATCATTATCTATGCACTGTTCAATAGCTTCCTTAACACCGGCTGCATCTGTTGTCTCTGTTGTTACGCTAAGATTTTCCTCATCTTCTACATCATAATCTAATGTAAGATTAGCTGGAACTGTGTTTTCAAGTTTCTTTAATGCTGCTACTGCTGCATCTGAATCATAATCATCAGCTTCTGTATCAATAGCTTCTGCATACTCTTCACCTTTATCACCAAGGCTGTCGATATATGCCCCGATGATTGCATCTGAGTCACCATACTCATCAGCTACTTCCTCATAAGCTGAAGTACCGATTCCGAAGAGATGCCATCCATCACCGAAAACGCCATCATTAGCCCAGTCTGTTGCCCATGTACCAACTGTTGTAACTGACACATAGTATACGATGAACATTACAACAGCAAATATTGGAAGTGCTAAGAATCTGTTAGTAACTATTCTGTCAATCTTATCTGATGTAGAAAGCTTCTTCTCAGACTTCTTTGCAAAACATCCACTGATAATTGAAGATATATATGTATATCTTTCATTAGTGATAATACTTTCTGTATCATCATCAAATTCTTTCTCAAGAGTCTCAATCTCAGCTGAAACATCTGGAACATTCTTCATAAGAACTTTAATCTTATCATCCTTCTCAAGAAGTTTGATAGCAAAGAATCTCTTCTGTTCTTCAACAATATCAAGACCAAGCTTATCTTCTACTGCAGATATAGCTGCCTCAACCTTATCGTCAAACTTGTGAGCAATTGTATTGAGTTTCTTGCTCTCTGCAAGCTTAACAGCCTTCTCTGCTGCTTCCTTAATGCCAGTTCCCTTAAGAGCTGATATCTCAACAGCTTCACAGCCAAGGCTCTTTCCTAACTTGGCAAGGTCAACCTTATCTCCGTTCTTTTCCATGATATCGACCATGTTAACAGCCATGATAACCGGAATCCCCAGTTCCATAATCTGTGTTGAAAGATAAAGGTTTCTTTCAATGTTAGTACCATCAACGATATTGATGATTGCATCAGGTCTTTCGTTAATAAGATAATTTCTTGCTACTACCTCCTCAAGAGTATAAGGAGAAAGCGAATAAATACCTGGTAAATCCATGATAGTTACATCTTTATGTCCCTTTAATTTACCTTCCTTTTTCTCAACTGTAACACCTGGCCAGTTACCAACGAACTGATTAGAACCGGTCAAAGCATTAAACAATGTTGTTTTACCGCAGTTTGGATTACCTGCTAATGCAATTTTAATTGACATTTGACTACCTCATTTCTTTTATATAAATGTTTATGTATTTACTAACAAACATTCGACAATTCTTACAATAATTAGATTATGCTAACCCACATGTAAAAAAAATCAGCCTACCTCTATCATCTCGGCATCGGCTTTACGAAGCGATAATTCATAGCCTCTTACTGTAACCTCTACAGGATCTCCCAAAGGTGCTACCTTTCTTACATAGACTTCAACTCCTTTAGTAATTCCCATATCCATAATTCTTCTCTTAACCGGACCATCACCATTTAACCTGGTAACTTTAACAGTCTGGCCTACAGATACATCTCTTAAAGTCATAGTTTATCTCCTTCTTATTTTAGTTTTATATAAGAACTGGCATATTCAGTCCTTTATACCATAATTTTATTAGCCATATCTTTTCCTATGGCAACTCTTGATTCCTTAATGTTAACAATGACATTACCGCCAGCTTTAGAAACAACTGTTACCACTGCTCCCGGAACGAATCCAAGATTCTCAAGAAAACGTCTTATTTCTTCCTTTCCACCAATCCGCTGGATTGTGTATGGAGTTCCTTCATCAATCATAGTTAATGGCATAAGCTCATCTCCTCTTTTTAGCATATTGATAATGTTTTTCATTACCACCTTGGTTAGTATATTCTAATGGTTATTAGATGTCAACAACTTTTGTTATATTTTTATAATATTTTTTAGAACAGATTAACCCCTGATTGATATAACCAACCAGGGGCAAAATGTGCAATCTTTTCAATATATTACAGGCAATAAATAATTATGCTAATGCTGCCCCAAGTTTTTTGCAGTTTTCAACAGCATCATCATCTGGTGCTTCCTGACAGATTACGCTGTCTGTTGCAAGAACAACACCTGCAGCCTTGCTTCTTTCTTCCCAGTCAGCCATCCATTCGCCGCTTCCCCATCCATATGAACCGAAAAGTGCAATTTTCTTACCGCTAAGGCTTCCTTCTACCTCTGTGAACATTGGCTCAAACTCTGATTCTTCAAGATTCTCTGCTCCCATTGCCGGGCATCCGAATGCGATTCCATCATATTCAGCAACCTTTCCTGAATTAAAATCATTTGCCACAATTACATCAACCTCCGCTCCGGCTCCTTTAGCACCTTCTGCAACTGCGTTAGCCATTGTCTCTGTATTACCTGTTCCACTCCAATAAACTACTGCTACTTTACTCATTATCCAATCTCTCCTTTTTTACTTTTATATGCTTAAACCGTTAATGCAGATATGCTTCTGCCTCGGTCAAAGACTCTTAAATATACTTCTGTGCATTTTCTGTAACGTGCAAACATCTTCTGGCTGAATGCCTCATCACAATACACCTTCCATACCCCACAACATTTGTAATTGCAGCCCTTTTGTCTTATAAACTGGATTACATCTTCCACCGGGTAACTTAAGAACAGCCCTATTTCATGTGGAAAACATGTGTTCTCCTCCACTCTCTGTTTAAGATGCTTGATGCTTGCTCCCACTTTATAATCTGTATATCCAAATGTTTTCAGTACATTTTGTACTACTGGCTGTGACAAATCCTTCTCTAATCTGTCAGGTCTGAACACATATAAAAGTGCACTCTTTTCATTTCTCTTTAAAAATGTAACATACACGCCTTTGGCGTTAAGTTTTCTGTTAACACTTGCAAGCTCTCTCCTAAAATCAGATATATTATCATATCTGTAATTAAAAAGGTTGCCAGTCTTTAATCCGGCAAGCGTCGGAGAACACTCTTTTATAACTTCCCGCTCAATTCTTCCCAATACATCTGTACAGACCATTTTTCTTTTCCTTCCATATTGCACTTTATTGTCTTTTTATTAGCATGCCTTGCTTTCGCCTAAATATGCTTCTAAAACACTTGTAAGCGATGCCGCACTGCTTGAATGTGTTCTTACTATATTTACATCATTCTTCTTAGCCTCTGTAACAGCTGATAAAACCATCTTATGAGAAACCGTATTAGTAAACAGTATCATAAGATCCGGTGTTCCAATCTGCTTGGAAAATCCGCTTTTTTCCTTAACAAATACCTTCGCCTTGCAGCCGTGTTTCTTACATATCTGCTGATACTGGCGTTCCATACATTCATTTCCACCAATAATAACTACGCTCATATGCTTACCCTTTCATCTGACTTACTTTCGTTAGCTTTGTCTAACCTATGTCTATAAAATAACGGGTATCCTAACTGGATACCCGTTACATCAGTTAGCTTTAACTAACTACTAAAATATCATCTTTGAATGTATATGTCAATACATTTTTACAAATTATCTATCAAATGGTGCATCGTCATCATTATTGTCAAAGTCATCAATATCCGCATGACCATCTGAATGGTCATGACCATCAATCATATTCTCTCTGTTGACAACTCTCTTGATATCTCTCTGCTTCTCCACAAGATCTGATAACAGCTCTTTAGTAGCCTTAGGTCTTTTGATATTCTTAATTTCAAAGTCACCCATCGTCTTGTCTCCAGAGCATACTTTAATAGTTCCTACTCCGACAAGTCTCTGCATGAATGAGCGCTCCAATGAAATATCCATAATCCGATACAGTCTTACCTCATCATCTTTAACACTGAAAAATCCTTTGCTTATAAAGAATCTGTCCTTAGATACACTGTATCTTGTAAATGACCATGGAAGTCCGAGGAAGAGAATTCTCTTCCTGTCCTTCCATAATATATCTGTTCTGACTTTATCTCTTGCCATAATATCCCCTCCAATTCTAATGGCACACTGCTGACATATTCTATGTATTACTTGAAGTACTTAACACCAGATTCGAATATCTTAATATCCTGCTCACCATATATATTAATAGCAACACTGTCGCCGCGTCTCTCAGAATGTGCCATCTTACCGAAGCATCTTCCGTCTGGGCTTGTGATACCTTCAATAGCCATGTATGAACCGTTAATATTCCACTCTTCATCCATAGATACATTACCATCAAGGTCACAGTACTGTGTAGCAACCTGTCCGTTAGCAAAGAGCTTATCAAGCCATTCCTTAGGAGCAACAAATCTTCCTTCCCCGTGTGAAGCTGGGTTGCAGTATACTCCGCCAAGCTCTGCATTAGCAAGCCATGGGCTTAAATTGCTGACAACCTTAGTATATACCATCTTAGATATATGACGGTTAATTGTATTAAATGTAAGTGTAGGTGACTGTGCATCCTGTCCTGTAATCTTACCATTAGGTACAAGGCCAAGCTTTATAAGTGCCTGGAATCCGTTACAGATACCAAGTGCAAGACCATCTCTCTCATTAAGTAGTTTCTCAACTGCTTCCTTCATCTTGGCATTACGGAATGCTGTAGCGAAGAACTTGGCAGAACCATCTGGTTCATCACCTGCTGAGAATCCACCAGGGAACATAATAATCTGTGCCTGGTTAATAGCCTTCTCAAATTCATCTACAGACTCTCTGATACTCTCAGCGTCAAGGTTCTTGAATACCTTAACGATTGTATCAGCACCGGCTCTTTCAAATGCCTTGGCACTATCGTACTCACAGTTAGTTCCTGGGAATACCGGGATAAATACTGTTGGCTTGGCAACCTTATTCTTGCATACATGTACGCTTGGTGCTTCATATAACTTGCTTTCAACCGGTGTAGTTTCCTTAGAAGCCTTAGTTGGGAATACACCCTCAAGTGTATCAGCCCATACGCTTAATGCTTCTTCTACATTAATTGAAACTTCCTTGTATGTGAACTTACCATTATCCTTAACAGTACCAACCTTAGTATAGGCTGTAGTAATCTCTCCAAGCTTATCTGCTGGAACTTCTGCAACGATACAGCCATAAGCTGGTGCAAAGAGGTCATCTTCCTTAACGTCTGCGCTGATCTCAAAACCTAACTTATTACCAAATGCCATCTTGCTGAGTGCTGGCACAAGTCCGTTAGCATCAAGAACATATGCAGATACTATTGCCTTCTTCTGGATAAGCTCATGTATTGCACTGTAGAGTGCCTTAACCTGTTCGAAATCCGGAAGATCATACTGATTCTTCTTAATATCAAATCTGACTAATACATCACCATCATTCTTAAGTTCAGGAGTGATAATATCTCCTTCCTTAGCTACATCAATAGCGAATGAGCAGAGTGTTGGTGGAACATCAATATGTTCAAATGTTCCTGACATACTGTCCTTACCACCGATTGATGGAAGTCCAAATCCCATCTGTGCTTCATATGCACCAAGAAGTGCAGCAAATGGCTGGCTCCATCTTTCTGGATCTTCTGTCATTCTTCTGAAGTATTCCTGATATGTGAATCTTATCTTACTGAAATCACCACCGGCAGCAACTATCTTAGCTACAGAATCAGTTACAGCATAGATTGCTCCATGATATGGGCTCCATGATGAAAGATATGGATCAAATCCATAAGACATCATAGTTACTGTATCGCATGAACCCTTAAGCACTGGAAGCTTAGCAACCATGCTCTGTGTCTCTGTAAGCTGATATTTACCACCATATGGCATATATACTGAACCTGCTCCGATAGAACCATCAAATCTCTCAACAAGTCCCTTCTGTGAGCATTCGTTAAGGTCTGCTAAAGTCTTTAACCACTTACCGCGTACATCTGTAACCTTAACCGGCTTAAGGTAATCATCTTCCTGTGAAGGAATATCAACTACAACCTTAGTCTCCTGATGAGCACCATTAGTATCAAGGAATGCTCTTGAGATATTAACGATATCCTTGCCTCTCCAGTTAAGAACAAGTCTTGGCTCCTCTGTTACAACAGCAACCTCAACTGCCTCTAAGTTCTCCTCAGCAGCATACTGAAGGAATTCCTTAACATCCTTAGGATCAACAACAACAGCCATTCTCTCCTGAGATTCTGATATAGCCAACTCTGTTCCGTCAAGTCCTTCATACTTCTTAGGAACTTTATCAAGATCTACCTTAAGACCTGCTGCAAGCTCACCAATTGCAACGGATACACCGCCTGCACCAAAGTCATTACATTTCTTAATAAGCTTAGTAACCTCTGGTCTTCTAAAGAGTCTCTGCATCTTACGCTCTGTAGGAGCATTACCCTTCTGAACCTCAGCACCACAATCCTCAATAGACTTCTCTGTATGAACCTTAGATGAACCTGTAGCTCCGCCACATCCATCTCGTCCTGTTCTTCCACCAAGAAGAATAATGATATCTCCTGGGTCAGAATTCTCTCTCTTAACTGCACTTCTTGGAGCAGCAGCTATAACTGCACCAATCTCCATTCTCTTGGCAACATAATCAGGATGATATATTTCCTTAACATATCCTGTAGCAAGTCCAATCTGGTTACCATAAGAACTGTATCCGTGAGCAGCACCTGTGACAAGCTTTCTCTGTGGAAGCTTTCCATGAATTGTCTCTGATACCGGAACAGTAGGATCTGCTGCACCTGTAATTCTCATTGCCTGATATACATATGTACGACCTGACAATGGGTCTCTTATAGCACCACCAAGACAAGTTGCTGCACCACCAAATGGCTCAATCTCTGTTGGATGGTTATGTGTCTCATTCTTGAAATTAACAAGCCATTCCTCTGTCTTTCCATCAATCTCAACTGGAACAACAATTGAGCAGGCATTAATCTCATCAGATTCTTCCTGATCAGCTAACTTACCCTCAGCCTTTAACTTCTTAGCGCCCATAAGTGCAAGATCCATAAGGCATACGAACTTGTCCTTACGGTCCTTATATATTTCTGCTCTGTCTGAAAGATACTTGTTATATGTAGCTTCCATAGGGGCTTTATAGAATCCGTCCTTAAACTTAACATCTGTAAGCTCTGTTGCAAATGTAGTGTGACGGCAATGATCTGACCAATATGTATCAAGTACTCTGATTTCAGTCATAGAAGGATCACGCTTCTCAACACTAGCAAAATGTTCCTGAATGAACTTAAAATCCTTAAATGTCATGGCAAGTCCTAAAGAATCATATAATTTCTTTAACTTATCCTCTGGCATATCCTTGAATCCGTCAAAATATAAAACATCAGCAGGAGTCTTGAACTCAGTAACTAAAGTTTCTGGAATATCCTCTGCTGCCTGTCTTGAATCAACCGGGTTAATGCAGTGTTCCTTAATCCTGTTCTTCTCCTCATCAGTAACAGTTCCTGTCAATACATAAGTTACAGCAGTCTTAATAACCGGTGTCTCATTCTCGTTAAAGAACTTAACACACTGCTCTGCAGAATCAGCTCTCTGGTCGAACTGTCCTGGAAGATACTCTACAGAGAACACGAAATCGTCCTTTCCTGCTGGAAATGTTCCCTCATAAACATCATCTACCGGTGGCTCAGAAAAAACAGTAGTAAGTGCCTTCTTATATGTTTCTTCTGAAAGATTCTCAATATCATAACGGATAAGAACTCTTACATCTGTAATAGTCTTTATTCCAAGATATCCTCCTATCTCCTCAAGTAATTCTTTCGCATTAACTGCAAATGGTTTCTTTTTCTCGACAAAAACTCTCTTTACGCCGCTCATATCTTCCTCCTGAGATTAGTTATATTAATTATTAATATTTAATCATTGTATCACAATAAAACATATTTTCAAACAACTATTCATGCATTCTTCTTATTATCTTGTAAACAACCTGATTACCCATTACGGTAGGACCTGTATGTGCAAAGAAAACAATACCGTCTGTCTGTGATATTATCTCACTCTTAACAGTACCCTCGCATGGATCAAGAATCTGTGCTATAAGCTCACCATGATATACAGGGTCACCCGGCTCTTTAAGTCTCTTGTAAAATCCTGCATCATAAGTCTTGACTGCCATAAGGTCAAATTCGTTGATAACACTTGCAATATATCCACTGTGATTGTTGTACTTAAGAATACCCATTCTGGTTAAAAACCTGAGAACAGATGACACAGCCTGTCTTGCAGACTTCTCATCAATCATATCTGTGCTGTTAGTATATATTGAAAACGCATTAGTACCATTCATCTGCCAGTTATAATTAAGTGTCACTGTATCCATTGGCTTCGGCTTTCTAATAACAACGTACTGAAGTCCGAACAGATTGGCAAGACTCGCACTCTGGAATCCCGTATCCATCATCTTTACATGAGGAATAAAATCACCCGGCATATAAAAGCTTGCAAAATGTATGCCATAACTGTAACCCTTAATTCTGTCAAAAAGTGTTCCTGCTATCTGCTTGGTTGTATCTCCATTAACATCCCCAGGAAAAGCCCTGTTAATATCAGAATTATCTGTGGGCCAGAATCTCTTTCCAACATTCATGGAAAATCTGTTAACAGATGGGATAACAAGAATCTCATGATTGTGTGATATTGCGCCATGAGCCTCAAGCTCTTTAAGTGCTTTAACAAGCTGCGAACATATATACAACTGCTGTATCTCATTACCTCTTAATGCACCAACAATACATGCCGACTTCTCACCTCCGCCGATCTATAGCCTTCTATCTGATAATCTTCTCTATATATACCCTTTAACGAATAAATAATCTCTTTCTTCATTATCTGCCACCATAAACTCTTGCTATAAGAGCCCCCTTATGTACTACCGGATTCTCTCTTAATGTAAATATAATTCCGTCTGTAGGTGATTCAATTCTCTGGATTATCCTTCCCTCAATAGGCTCAATAATATCTCCTATATGAGTTCCTATTCCAATCCTTCCCATAGAATCAACTGCTGATACGAATATTCCGCTTTCCTTAGCAGTAAGAAATGTAACCTCACCCTCTGTAGAAATAATAGGTTCATTCACATTCTTTGGCTCATCATCCCATATTCCCATATGAGACATAAGGTTAAATATACCATCAACAATATCCCTGCAGTACTTAGGTGTAATTCTGTTCCCAACTCCCATCTCTGTAACAAGAGTAGGCACACCAAGATGGTTAAGACTATAGGCAAGAGTTGCATCAAGTACAGTAATAGATGAATATATCCATACAAACTGTGCATTCATCATCTTCGCATAAGGAAGAAGCTTTTCCTGCGTATCATCATTAATCCTTACCTGCGGCATTTCATTTACAAATATATTGCTTGAATGGATATCAATACACAGGTCACTTCCAATAATATCTTCAATAATGCCTGCTGCCACATATTCAGCCATAGCACCATTGTTATCACCAGGGAAAACCCTGTTCATATCAAGATCAAACATAGGAATTCCTCTTGAACCTGTATCAATACCAAGAGGGTTAATATCAGGATAAATGTCAACAATTCCTTTAAGCTTATCCTTTTCTCTCTCAATTCTTCTTATAATCTCATAACATATAAGCTGACCATCAAGCTCATCGCCATGAGTACCTGTAACAATTGATATTCTTGGTGTGCTGTGATTCTCATCTTTATTCATAAGTCTGTTCTTCCTGACTACCAGTCTTTCATGAACCGGAAGCTCAACAGAAACAACTTCTTCTATCATATCATTCTCCCATTATTCCCCGGATTATCAATATCCGGACCTTATTAATATCTATCTGAATTTTATCACACCTGAAATGTGTCTACAAGTCTTGTTCGTTCCAGAAATCGCGTATACATCTGTCTGCATTGCCAAGTGTCACCGGATATATCCTGTTCCACTCCCTAGGATACATGCTCTCATATTCACCAGTCATGAATCTGTCATCCAGAAGCGCAATCACACCCTTATCCGTATCCGTCCTTATAACCCTTCCTGCTGCCTGAAGCACCTTATTCATTCCTGGAATAACATAAGCATAAGAATATCCATTTTTACCGAATTCATCAAAATAATCCCTTAAAATGTTACGCTCCCTGCACACCATCGGAATCCCAGTTCCGACAATAACAGCACCTATAAGGCTCTCATCCTTTAAGTCAATTCCTTCGGAAAATATTCCTCCAAGCACACAGAAGCCTGCAAGCGAAGCCCCTTCTGGAAGTTCCTCGTAAAATGCTGATAAGAAATTTTCCTTGTCAGCCTCCTTCATAAACCTTCCCTGCACAAGCACATTCACACAGCTTTCTGGTAAAAATGTATCTTCTCCACCACATTCGGTCACATTAACACCACTTTTCCACCTGAAGCACTCAAGAACACTCTCCATGTAAGAATATGACGGAAAGAACACCATATATCTGCCGCTTCTGCCAGAAATCATATGCATAATATAATCGTGTACCTTGGCATATTCCCTTACATTTCTTCTTGTATAACGGCTTGTCACATCAGTGGCCACGACAATTCTCTTATTATCAGGTTCAAAAGACGAATGTGCATAAACCGCCCTTTCTGACACATCACCGGAAAGCATTTCCTTAAAATAATTCACCGGAAGCAGTGTAGCTGAGAAGAATACCGTACTTCTGCCCTGTGAAAGTCTCTCACTTATGTTGCCAGACGGGTCAACGCAGTACAGATGTACAAGAAAGTTTCCATCGTTATCATGCTCATTATAGTAGACATATTTTTCATCAGCACAATCATACATATTAAGAAAATGTCTCACCACAAAGAAAAACTCGAGCAGCTCATTAGTCACTGGCTCGCCCTTATGTCTCTCCATGAACTTCTGCATAAGTCCCATGACACGTTCAAGGCTGGCTGGAAATGTGCCAAGACCGCTCACAACCTGGAATGTATCACACTGTCTTTTATATTCAAGCAACTGCTTGTTACATCTGTCAAGTGCACCTGCAAGTCGCTTGTCCATCTCCTTGACAAGCTTCTTAGCCGCAAGAAAATCTTCTTTTTTCAACACTGCGCTGTACATTTCTCTTGCTCTGTCCACAAGGTTATGTGCTTCATCCACAAGAAACACATAATCCCCCTTCGCACCATTGCCAAAATACCGCTTAAGCGACGCATCCGGGTCAAATACATAATTATAATCACATATAATTCCATCACACCAGTACGAAACATCAAGTGACATCTCAAACGGGCAGACCTTATGCCTGTTGGCATATTCCATGACATTATCCCTTACAATAACCATCTGGCTCGTTATTATGTCATACACAGCATCATTAATCCTGTCAAAATGTCCCTTGGCATACGGACATGCAACAGGGTTACAGTTACGCTCATCAAGTGGACATATTTTGTCCTTAGCTGTAAGAGTAACAGTTCTCATATGAAGCCCGTTATCCCTCAGAATAGCATAAGTATCCTCCGCAACAGTCCTCGTTATAGTCTTCGAAGTCAGATAAAATATCTTGTCTGCCATCTGCTGTCCTAACGCCTGCACAGCCGGGAACACAGTAGACAACGTCTTTCCGACACCTGTAGGTGCCTGAATATACAGATTCTCACTATCTTCAATAGCCCTGTATACACTCACGCACAGATTCTTCTGCCCCTCCCTGTATTCATAAGGAAACTTAAGTTCTCTGATTGATTCCGTCCTTTTATGCCTCTCATCAAATGTATAATCAGTCCATTTCTTAAAGCCTGTAATCAGCTTATTAAACCACTCTTCAATTCTTTCAAATGTATATTCTTCCAGAAACCTGTTAACTGTCTCAGGCTCAGGAGTAACGTAAGTCATCTGAATTCCAATCTTTGACAGCTTCTTCTGGCTTGCATATATATAGCCATACACCAGTGCCTGGGCTTTATGCACATAGACCGGTTCTTTCAGCAGAGAAACATCTGTCTGCATAGTCTTTATCTCATCAATTATTGCATCGCTCTCCGACTCTTTATTGCCATCCTCGTCATAATTAACATCTGCAATAATACCGTCAGCCCTGCCTTCAACCTGTAATACATACTCAATCCCTAAGTCAGATACAAGCGGTATCTCAATCTTTAACGGTACTTCAGCATGATACATAGTTCCCATGCTGTGCTGGATTTTCCTGTGAATCCTTGCCCCCTCCTGCATGATTTTCACATCATTACTGCCTGTATTCCTGTTGTCAATATCACCTTCTGCACACATGAATTCCACAAGATTTCTTACAGATATTCGAAAGCAGTTTCCATTTACAGAGTACATACTATCTCCATTCAATAATGTTCTTCAATATCATATATATAGCATTGCCTGTCTTTCCGACTCTTTTCACCTGTTCCATGTAATTAAGCATTGCAAGTACGCTGGCAGCAGTCTGCCTGTCAATATGAGCCGCATTTGCAAAATCTGCTGAAGTAAAGTTATTCTCAAGCCCATCTGGTACAAACTGCATATAATCCTGTGGACAATCTAACTCAATAACCTTTCTTATTCCAACAGGAATACGGTCATAACGCACACTCCCGCGCTTCTTATCGTAACTCCAGCCATTAAGAAGCTTATATTCTTCTATATCAATCAGCAGCAATGTAACCTTAAGATTTGGATTTTTTAAAAATGCTTTAATCTTATACAGCTCAAACATCGCGTCATACATGGAACACCGCTTCGGAGACTTTCTTCTTGAAGTAATATCCCCAGTCTCCGGCTCTATCCAGCTTAAATACTTCTCATAAGGCATAGGGTACACAACTCTTACCTGATATTCATTTAAGAATACCGACAGCTTATCCCTTAACTTATTAAGCTGTCTTGTCTGAATCTCAATTATCCCATGCTCATTATATATATCCGCATAGTAACCGTCTATTGCAACCTCATGATTATCCTCATCGGGTTCATAATACATTTTAAGTACTGCATGCAGCGTCTTTTCCGACAAAGTACCTATTCCTTTGTCATTGTGGCTCTTGCCGATTATCTTTTCCTTCGCTTCATCGAAAGCCTGGCTGTCTATATATTCTATTGGTTCATTGGAAGATTTCTTCTTCGGCATAGCTTATTCCTCATCACAACATATGTTCTATCATGTTATCAAGTATCTTACGATTGTTCGAAAAAATCAACCCTATGTGACAAATGCCCTGATATATTATAGAAATCCATTCTATAACCATCAGGGCATTAAGCATTTATTTACTTATCTTCGTCATCAATATCAAACAACTTTAATTCTTCAACATCATTCTTGCCGGATTTGTCATCACCGTAAGATTTGTATAGTGAATCATCTTCGTCAAAACCAGTATCCGCATCGAAACCAGCGTCCTCGTCATCCTCACTGTCTTCATCATACTCTTCTATCTCTTTCTCGGTATACTCATCAAGGTCAACTTCGTCTTTAGAAGCCATATTAAATACCTTCTTAACCTTAGAAAGCTTAGCAGCCAGTATAATTGTGACAATGATAAACGCTACGATTATCACACCAAGTATTGTAATTATTGTAAGCCAGAACCTGTTACCGCCAAATGTCTTATTATTATCAGCTTTGACAACTGTATCAGCATTTGTTGTCTTAACAACAGAATATGCCTGTATAGTTCCATCACTTACTCTGTATCTGAACCAGCCTTTCTCGCCAAGTGAGCTTACTCCGTAGAACAGGCAGTACTGTCTGTCGGCATCCATAAGCACCTGTACCTCTCTACCGTTCATGGTAAACTTTGTAAGAGCATAGCCAGCCGGTTTCTCTAGCGAGTTCGTTATAGGCAGAACAACGTATGTTATCTCTGGTTCTGCAACAGTATTGTATGGTGAAAATGTTTTCGCAGTCTCATCATAGATGTAGAACCCGCCTTTTCCATCTTCACTTTCAAGATACATAAGGATAAGACCTGTCTTTATGCCTTTAACCGCATTTATCTTCTGACCATTATAATCATAGTCAATCTCCTGATATCCATCTGGAATTGTGATTCCTGAATAATCCTTTACAACCGAATATTTCTTTCCATCTATTGTAACTGTTCCATCGTCATTAACAGTCTGGGTTGATGTCTCAGCTAACCTCTTCTGTCTTTGACTCAGCCTCTGTTGTTGCTTCCTGACCATCCTCAAGTCTTGTTGTATATATTATATATTTCTTAACTGAACCATCTTCTGCAATAACTGTAATTGTTGTTGTATTGCTTCCCGGGTCCATTCTTCTACCGCTTATGCTTATCTTGGCAGCATTGTCATTAGCGGCAGCACTTACAACAAGCTCTGTAACATCAGCATTAACAGTTGCATTGTATGTTGTCCTGTCTGGTGAAAATGCTGGTGAAAGCGCTCCCGGACTTATCTCCAGAGATTTTAATGTGTTGTCTGAGGAATAGCTGGCTGGAGCTTTTACATCAACTGATCCTGAAGATGTTGTTAATGACATATAATCTTCATCTGCCGAAGATGTATACGACGTTGATTTATCTACTGATATCATCGCTGTTCCCGGATTAATAGTCTTAAAAACAACATCAAATGAAGTTGCATTTGGAGATATTAATCTTCCTGTTCCTCCACCGCCAGCATCAAATCCTTTCACATACTGTAATATACTTGAATCATAATTTATTCGTAAATCACACAGTTCTATCTTTACATCAGATGATGCTGTTATTGTTATTGTTACCTCATCACCAACATTGGCACTGGCAGAACTTATAGAAACATGTGCTGTCTGTGCTGCTTTTACATTAGTCAGACCAGAAAACATTAATATGCTCATCAACATTGCCATTACTAATGCAGTTATTCTTTTTATGTTATTCATAATATTCTCCAATATAATTACTGTACAATATATCTGATATCAAGAACATGTCTCTTAACATACAGCATATCTATACTGCTGACTGTACCATCATGATTAGCATCAGCGGCTTTATAATAAGCACCTGTAAGAATTCTAATATCAAGAACATGTCTCTTAATATATAACATATCAATACTTGTTATCTTACCATCTCCGTTAGCATCTCCATATATAACAACTGTGTATGATGCATACTCATCTCCATCTGAAGTATATACAACAAATCTGTCTCCGGTTGCTATTATTTCAGATGTTTTCTCTGCTGAATCTGAGCCATATATCTTTCCATAACATCCATTCTTGAATGAAATACTGCTTATAACATCATCAGCTGTGCTTTCAACCTCAAGTCCAGATATAAATCTTCCATCTTCATCTATATCAAAGCCTGTATCAAATCCATTCTCTTCTGATGGATCAGGCTCTGGGTCTGGTATTGGATCAGCTTCTTTTCTTACTATATTAACAACATAGTCCTGACTTTCTCCATTCTCCGCTGTAACAGTGACAACTATTCTGTTGTTACCTACAGACAATGTATACTCTCCAAAACCTTCTACTTCAGCACTATCAGCTAACTTATCACCTGATACATATACACTTGTAACATCATTATCAACAATCAGATCATATGATGTAGTGTATAATGAAAATGATGGTGTTAATGAATATCCATCAACATACAGATTCTTAAGTCTGTTATTAGGATTTCCGTCTCCTGTAGGAATTGCACATACATCATCTGGCATATTATCGTATACAGGAATTATAAACTTAAATGATGTGTTATTAAGTGTTGTTTCACTATATGCTCTCTTGCTTGTCTTTGCCTCTGATCTTGGTGCAAAAACATTAGTCATATACTGATGCGAATAATTAACCACATCAAACTTTTCATAATATATAGTATCCTGACCTTTATTTATGTACCATTTACCAAGATTAATTGCTCCACCTACTACCGCTTTATATCTTGTATTCCAAGGTCTTAATGTACTAGAATCAGATCCCTTTGCATATCTTAATCCATTCTGTACAGCAGTATAACCACCTGACGCATATGCATTCTGACTGTAATAATTATAATAGCCTACATATCCGCTTACATTTCCTGATATCTGTCTTCCCGTTCCATTATATCCTTGTTCCTGAATTATTCTCGTAGCAAGATGATATGGGCTAACCTGAGACATTTCTCCTGCTTTCATTAAAAGCGAAGGATAAGTATAACCGTCAAGATCATGACTTGAGCCATCCATGAATGAACCACTTATTATACTCTCAACCCCACTCATATTCTGAACAGATGAATCATATGACAATGCCTCAAACATAAATATATATGTATCATCAAGGAAATTTCTTGGATCAAGTACATATTGCACCAACTCACTTGAAGCCTGTACATATCCACCACTGTCAAAAGTATACCACTCACCAGTTTCCCAGTTATAGCAGCCATCTGCTGTAGATTTCCATGAACTTATATTATCCTTATGAACAAGGCTTCTAGTTTTCACATTCTGCTTCTCAACCATTGTGTTCCAGTCAGTCCCATTATGATCCGCCACAAACACCCAGTTAGGATACTGCGCATGAAGCTGTCTTAACCCATCCTTATAACTATCCGGGAATCCCTGTGAGTCAAGGTATTCCTCAAAATCCGCATCCGGCTCATAATCATTTCTTTTATCAACAGTTATGTAGCCACCATATATATAGCCTCTTTCATAACTGCCATTAAGATAAAAACCTATGCCATACCATGTGTCGCCGTCATCGTCAGTTGTCTCTTCGTATATATCAAACTTAAAGCCACCATCCACCTTGGTAATGACTGAACCACTGACTGGTGATGTCCTTATACGAAGATCTGTAACATCATAATTAACATGCCCCTGACCAATAGCTTCCTCCGCCTTGGTATTAAGCACAGAAGTAACCGTAAGGCATGTCAGCACAAGCATACATAACATGACACCAATTGCGGCTATTCTTTTTGCACTACATTTGTATCCTGATTTCATGTAATCACCTGACTCCTGAATGTATAGTATTAACTAGTTTCTTCCAAATTCTGAAAGCTTTAAGCCCTCATTTCTCTCAAGTACCATATTAACAGACCAGCTATTGGCAAATACCAGAAGCGGATTGCCCTTAAGGTCTTTAATCTTCTTCATATCTGATGTACCGACAATTCTGTTCACATCAATTTCCTCAGGATTCTCAATCCAGCGAATATGCTCGTATGGAAGCGGCTCAAGTCTGATATCAACACCGTATTCATTCTTAAGACGGTATTCGAGAACTTCAAACTGAAGAACGCCGACAACTCCAACGATAATCTCTTCCATTCCTGTATTGAACTCCTGGAATATCTGAATCGCACCTTCCTGTGCAATCTGGTTGATACCCTTGATAAACTGCTTTCTCTTCATAGTATCAATCTGTCTTACTCTTGCAAAATGTTCTGGTGCAAATGTAGGAATACCCTCAAATGCAAATTTCTTGTTAGACTTGCATATTGTATCACCAATAGAAAAAATACCCGGATCAAATACACCGATAATATCTCCTGCGTATGCCTCATCAACAATATGTCTCTCCTCCGCCATCATCTGCTGTGGCTGGCTGAGTCTTATCTTCTTGCCGCCCTGCACATGGTTGGCTTCCATTCCGGCTTCAAACTTACCTGAACATATTCTCATGAAAGCAATTCTGTCTCTATGTGCTTTATTCATATTAGCCTGAATCTTGAATACAAATGCTGAGAAATCCTCAGTAAATGGATCAATAACTCCCTGGTCAGAATTTCTTGGAAGCGGAGAAGTTGTCATTGATAAGAAATGCTCAAGGAAAGTCTGTACACCAAAGTTAGTAAGCGCTGAACCGAAGAATACCGGTGTAAGGTCACCAGCACTTACCATTTCCTGGTCAAACTCTGCACTTGCTCCGTCTAACAGTTCAATATCTTCCTGAAGCTTATCATAGAAAGCATCACCAATTCTGTCCTTAAGAACAGCCTCATCTGACGCGTCAACAATCTCAGTATCGACTTCCTTCTGTCCATTCATTGCTGCCTTGAATAAAGAAACATTTTTCTCTTTACGATCATACACGCCCTTGAATTCCTTACCGCAGCCGATAGGCCAGTTAATTGGGCATGTAGAGATTCCAAGTACGCTTTCAATCTCATCAAGAAGCTCAAATGGATCATTAGCCTCTCTATCCATCTTATTAATAAATGTAAATATAGGAATGTGTCTCATAACACATACCTTGAAAAGCTTGATAGTCTGTTTCTCAACACCCTTAGAAGCATCAATAACCATGACCGCAGAATCTGCTGCCATCAGAGTTCTGTAGGTATCCTCTGAGAAATCCTCATGTCCCGGAGTATCAAGAATATTAATACAGTAACCTTCGTAGTTGAACTGAAGAACAGAAGAAGTTACCGAAATACCTCTTTCCTTCTCAATCTCCATCCAGTCAGAAACCGCATGCTTGGCAGTCTTCTTACCCTTTACAGAACCTGCAAGGTTAATAGCACCTCCGTAAAGCAGGAACTTCTCTGTTAATGTTGTCTTACCAGCATCCGGGTGAGAGATAATGGCAAATGTCCTTCTTTTCTTAATTTCACTTTCTAAACTCACTGTTTTACTCCTTTATAAACATAATACATAAATAATTCATACCCGTTCCGGCATACACATAATATAAGCTGTGACGCAGTCTACGGCTTCACAGGCTTACTCTAATCAATAGTCTTCGAATTATTCACGGTTAAGACCGAACTTGTATGAAACCTCAGACTTGTCATCAATTCTTCTGAAAATGTTGACTACTCTGTCCATAACCGGTTCGAAATCTTCCTCATTCTCAACCTCAACAGTAACAACCTGTCCGTCTTCCTTAATAACTGCATCCTTAACAAGTGCTAATGCCTTGATATCTTCCTCAGTCTGGGCAACCTGCTCAGGTGTTGTTAACATCTTTGATTTACTCTTATACTTAACAGCGTATGTTCTTGTCATCATATCCTCCTATCGGCTCTTCGTAGCAATATAATCTCATATGTCATTATATTATATATCAAGAATTAGAATTATGCAATGGGTTGAAAAATCCGATGTAGATTTTTTATCTTTCTTCCGTTTGAAATTGTATTTATGAATCACTCATGATTGTTGTTCAGACTGTAGAATAAGTCAGTGGCAACCACTCTACATGTACTCAAAGCTAAGTTTGAGTACGGCAAAAGCATAATGCCTACGAAAATGTATTTTTTACATAATTTAGTAGTCTTTGGCAACTCGCCGGCTTCATTCAAGATAAAATACATATGGCACTACCCGTAAAAAAGGACTGACACCCTAACGACTCTCAATCGTCAGAGCACCAACCCTTTCCATGACCAATCAGTCAATCATCCAATTATACAGTTAGTATTTAATTACTTGTCCTAACATTCATAACTGAACTTCTTACGACCTTACCATCAGCGTCCTTAACATCAATATAAAACTCTCTGTCTCCGGCACTTCCGGCTGTCCATGTTATCTTGTTATTAGCGTTGAAGTTCTGAACAAGTCCCCAAGTCTTAGTTGTCTTGTTGTATACAATAAACTTGTACTGATAGCTTCCTGCTCCGCCTGTTGCTGCTCCGCTTATTGTAACCTTACCGCCGACTTTATTAGCCTTTGTGCTTATTGTTGCAGTAACACTCATACTGTTTCCAACATTTATAGTATTAACAGCACTTCTTACAACCTTACCGCTTGCATCCTTTACGTCAACATAGAACTGTCTTGTTCCTGCTGCTCCTGCAACCCATGTGCATGTATTACTGCTACTGTAATCCTGAACCTTGCCCCACTGCTTTGTTGCTGTGTTATAAACGATGAACTTATACTGATAACTTCCGTTTCCTCCTGCAGCATTAGCAGTAAGCTTTACTGAAGCGCCCGGATTAACCTGTGATGCCGATGATTTAAGTGATACATTAAGACCTGTCTGTGTACTAATATTCATTGCTGCACTTCTTGCAACAGTTCCGTTTGAATCCTTAATATCAACATAAAACTTTCTGTTACCTGCTGATGCTCCGGATGCATTCCATACGCATGTATTCTTACTGCTGTAATCCTGAACAATTCCCCATTTACCTGTATCTACATTGTAAACAATGAATTTGTACTGGTAGTTACCGCTTCCATAATTACCTGATGCTGTAAATTCAATGTTATTATTTACATACTTATATGACGCCTTAGCTTCAAGCTTCTTGTTAATGCTTATGAGTGCAGAACTTAATACTTCCTTTCCTGTACTGTCCTTAACCTTAACATAGAATCTTCTTGAACCAGGTGAAGATACCCATGTAAATCCGCTTGTCTCACCGTAATCTCTAACAACGCCCCATTTGCCTGTATCTTCATTATAAACAACAAGCTTATACTGATAATCTGAAGAACCGCCTGATGCATTTGCCTGAATATTAATAACATCTCCATCCTTAGCACTTCCTGATGGTGATATTACCGCATTAATTGACAATGGCTGTGAATAATTCTTGAATGTTATTCCATTTGTCTTAGCATAACTTTCTGCCTCAGATCCGGCTTCACCTTCAATTACAAATGTTGATTTAACATTGTAGAATGCATTTTTTTCTATTGTTCCAAGTGTAGAAGGAAGTGATGCAATTGAAATACTATTATTATATCCAAAAGCATATGCACTTATAGACTGGTTATTATAACCATACATTCCTTTTTCCCATGAGAATTTTTCAAGGCTTGTACAACCGCTAAATACATAATTATCTATGCTCACATAATTACCAGGTATTGATATACTTGTTAATGATGTACAGTTCTGGAATGCATATGAGCTTATCTTAGCATCTGTATCACCTTTAGCTATTATTACATTCTTTAATTTGGCACATCCATCAAAAGTATTTCTGGAAATGTTCTCCACTGTTGATGGAATTGTGACAGATTCCAGTGTATTACAATACTGGAATGAATTATTACCGATTGTTTTTACACCTTCTGGAATTACAACCTGTGGTAATGAAGAGCATTTATAAAATGCATAACTTCCTATTGAAGCCAATGTTGTAGGGAGCTTAACATCTTTTAATGATGTACACTCACTAAATGCATAACTTCCTACGCTCTGATTAGCAAAATCATACGAACTCTTCTTATACTCAAAACCTGTAAGACTTGTACAGCCTGAAAATGCCTCATCACCTATACTCTTATAATTACCCGGTACAACTACATTTTTTAACATTGTACAATTCTTAAATGCTCTATCGCCAATTACAGCCTCAATATTCTTATCTCCTGCAATATTAACAGATGTTAATTTTGAACAATTCTCAAAAGAACCTCCATAATATGTTCCTCCAATACTGCTCACTGTAGAAGGAACATTTACAGATGTAAGATTCTTGCAGTCCATAAATGCAGCTGCAGCTATCTTAGTAACTCCCTCTGGTGCATTCAGCTTATCAATGTTAGTATTGCGGAATGCATGTGTATCAATTGTTTTAAGTCCTTTTTCAAGTGTTACGCTTGTCAAAGATTTGCAATCTCTAAACGCTGAACTGCCTATTGTATGTTCAATGTTATTAACTGATTCATCATACTTTACGCTCTTTAATGATGTACAATTCTGAAATGCGCCATCACCAATTTTGCTGTAATTACCAGGAATAACAACTGATAAAAGAGACTGGCATCCGCTGAAACAATCCTGTCCAATAACCGCCTCTGCAATTCCCTGTTTAAATGTTATATTTGTAAGACCAGTACAGTTCTCAAATGCTCCTGCTGTATAACTGTCAGTCACCTTTGTTACTGTAGATGGAATCTCTACTGACTTCAAAGATTTACATGACTGAAATGCTCCAGACTTAATAGTAACAAGTCCTTCTGGAAGTGTCAGCTTTGACAGTCTTGTACAATTGGCAAATGCATTCTGTCCAATAGACTTTACTCCAGCCGGAATATTAATCTCTGCAATCATACTGTCATTGTAAAATGCCTCTGAATCAATGCTCTCAAGACCTGTACCTAATGTAACCTGTGCAAGAGACTGGCATCCTTTGAAAGCATAAGATGCAATTTTATGAGTTATTCCCTTTACTGATGGCGAATAAGTAAGAGTTTTTAAACCTTTACAATTTTCAAAAGCACTCTGCTGTATTTCACTATAATTACCCGGAATCACAATTGAAGTAATTGCTGTACAGCCTGAATATGTATTACCGCCCATTGTAGCAGTCTGAATTCCTTCTTTTATGGTTACAGATGCTAATGATGTGCAATCTTGAAATGCTCCTGTACCATAGTCGCTTCCAATTGTCTTTATTGTCGAAGGTATTGTAATCTTATTTAAAAGCTTACAACCGTTAAATGCTCCACTTCCAATTGTTGTAACACCCTCTGGAATATCTACAGATGTAAGCGATACACATTTTGAAAATGCTTCATAGCCAATATTTGTCAGTGAATCTGGTAATGATACACTCTCTAACGATGCACAACCACTAAATGCATTATTATCAATCTTTTTGTTGTTTCCATTATTAGAGTATGTAAATTTCTTAAGTGAACGGCAATCTTGAAAAGCATAAGAATATATCATCGTATAATTCCCTGGCACCGTAATCTCATTTAAAGAGGTACACCCTTTAAATGAATTGCCACCAATATAAGCATTCTGCGTACCCGCTGCAATAACAACTGTCTTTAAGTTAGCACAATTTTCAAATGCTCCTGTATTATAGCTACCTCCTATTTTAGTTACCGAGGCTGGTATCTTAACACTTGTTATCTTATTGTTATTGCTGAATGCTCCATACTGAATTGCATTAACAGTATAACTGCCTATTTTTTCTGGAATAACGATATCCGTACTCTCCCCATCATACCCGGTAATCGTCGCATATGAACCACTTGTTGAATAATATAGTCCATTATAAGATGCATCACTTGACGCATACAGTTCTACTGCATAAGAATTATCTCCACTTACCTGTGATGCCATAACTGGCGACACCATTACATCTGATGTCATAATAACTGTTCCCATTGCCAGCGACATTCCTGTCGCAACAGCTCTTTTTATCTTCTTTTTCATAATCCCCTTTCTGTTTCTCTATGAAACATTAAATATTTTTCATACAAATGATACACCTGCTAACATCTATTAATCAAGCAATTTAGTCAAATATATAGTAAAAATTATCACTAGTAATTACACCACATGTACATAAAACTAAATTAGAGTGATGCAAAAGCATAACACCTACGAAAATGCCGTTTTTATACAATCTAGTAGGTTTCCATACCAGTGTTTCATCACTCTAGTGCAGCTAAAGACCTACTAAACAACTGCCTTAAGCAAATATAGTAGGTCTTTTCATCAAACTATTGACATGCTGGAAGAAAAAACACAAAAATCCCGTCGCAAAACACCCACGAAATTCATAACAACAATTGAATTAGTAGGCTTCTTGCAAGTCTTTGTTTTAATTCAAGATAAAAAAGACATACGCAATTATTCATATAATAAGCGTTAGTAGGTTTCCGACAACTCGCCGGCTGCATTCATGATGAAAAAGACACACGCAATTATTCATATCATGAGCATTAGTAGGTTTTCGGCAGCTCGCCGGCTAAATTCATGATAAAATACATACAGCACTCCCCGCAAAAAAGGGCTGACACCCTAACGACTCTCAATCGTCAGAGCACCAGCCCTTTTCATGACCAATCAACCAATTATTCAATTATTGAATTATTCAGTTATTATTTAATTACTTGTCTTAACATTCATAACTGAACTTCTGACAACATTACCATCAGCATCCTTGACATCAATATAAAACTCTCTGTCTCCAGCACTTCCGGCTGTCCATGTTATCTTGTTGTTAGTACTGAAGTTCTGAACAAGTCCCCAAGTCTTAGTTGTCTTATTGTATACAACCATCTTGTATGTGTAGCCTGCCTTACCGCCTGCTCCTTCTGCTGTGAATGTTATCTTATCTCCAACCTTTGTTGTGCTGGCATTTACAGCTGCCTTTACTGATAAAGCTCCTGCTCCGCCAATTGTTACATTAACAACCTTGCTTCTTGTAACATTGCCATTTGCATCCTTGACATCTACATAGAAATGTCTTGTTCCGTTGCTTCCAGCTGTCCATATGTATGTGTTCTTGCTGCTGAAATCCTGTAACTTAAACCACTGGTTTGTTGAAGGATTGTAGATTAAAAACTTATATGTGCATCCACTCTTATCAGTTGAAGCTGTAAGTGTAAGCTTGCCTCCTGCTGAAAGTGTTGTTGCACTTGGTGTAAGTACTGCTGTCGGCTTACTGCTTTCAATCTTTACATTCACTGCCTTGCTTCTTACAACATTTCCATCTGAATCCTTAACATCAACATAGAAATCTCTGTCTCCGGCACCGCCCTTTGTCCATGTGCATGTGTTCTTATTGCTGTAATTCTGCACTACTCCCCATGTTCCTGTTGTTTTGTTATATACAATAAATTTATATGTATAGTCAGATGAACCTCCTGTTGCATTGGCTGTGAATATAACTTGATTATCTGATTCATTCTTGCTGGCTGTGACAGAAAGTTTCTCTTGTCCAGTAAGTGTAACTGTTGCTGATGCTCTTTTTACATCACCTAATGCATCCATAACGTCTACATATATAATTTTATTCCCAGAGCCTGTCATACCAAGTGTATATGTATTTGATGAACTATAATCTCTGAGAAGTGTCCACTTACCTGATTTAGGATTGTACATTATAAACTTATATTTATAATCATATGCGCCACCCTTAACATTTGCACTAATTTTTTTACCATCTAACGTGTTAGTTGTAGTAATACCAACATACATCTTTTCTGGAATATATTTATATGTATGCCCTTCTGAAACCCCAATTGATGACACACTGTCATATTCTATACCTGTCGTTTCATCCATCCATTTTTTACCAGATCTAATTCCAGATTTAAACTGTTGTACAAATGTGTCCTTATCCTCAGGAAATTTAGCAGGCATTTTTACAGATACAAAACTGTCTGCATAAAACATTTTATCTATCTTAGTAACTTTGCTCATATCAAAGCTACTCATATCTAAATTATAAAGTTTACGACAACCATAAAACATCTTTGACATATCTGTTACATTACTGGTATTGAAGTTTGTTACATCAAGACTCTCTAATGTCATATTTCCAAACATATAAGACATATTAATAACATTTGATGTATCAAATTTTTCCACATCAAGACTCTTTAATTGTGTAGCATTGCCAAACATACAACTCATATTAGTTACCTTAGATGTATCAAAATTACTTACATCAAGTTCCTCGCATTGTACTGATTGAAACATACAAAACATATTCGTAACATTACTTGTATCGAATTTACTTACATCCAAATATTTTAACGATTTACAAAGTGAAAACATCAAGCTCATATCTGTAACATTACTTGTATTAAAGTTACTTACATCCAGCTCTGATAAAGATTTGCATTCAGCAAACATACAAGACATACAAGTTACTTTTTCAGTATTAAATCCACTTACATCTAGTGATGTCAATGATGAACATCTAGCAAACACACTAGCCATTGACATTACATTTTTAGTATTAAATCCACTTACATCTAATGATGTTAATGAACTACAACCAGCAAACATAAGAGACATATTAATAACATTTTTTGTGTTAAAGCTGCTTACATCCAACTCTGATAAAGATTTGCAATTATAGAAAATACCTAACATATCATACACCCTAGCGGTATTAAAACTGCTCAAATCTAACTTTGTTAATGATGAGCATCCATCAAACATATAAGCCATCGTTATTGCATTGCTTGTATCCAGATTATTAAGACCTTCTATTGTCTTTAAAGATGACATATTCTGAAACAATCCATACAATGTATTTCCTTCATCTAATGTAATTCTTCCAGATATAACCACCTTTTCAATACTTGAAACATAACTTCCCCATGTTCTTGAACCTTTAGCTGTTCCGCCTCCAATCGTAAGCGTTCCATTATCATATGTCCACTTACAGTTTCCCCACGAACCCGTATACACTTCACTATCAGCTTCCTGAACATTCACCGTTTCATTGCCGTCCGCTAATACATTCACAGCTGTGTATGGCATGCTTCCTGCAAATATTACCGCAGCCGATGCAGCTGCCAGACTGCTTTTTAATAACTTTTTCATATAACATATTTCCTTTCCTCATATTTTGAATTAATCATATCATGCATGACAATATTTTTCTATGTTTAATTAAATCGCAGTTATATTCTTTATATGTATTTTGTATTTGTTTTCTTGACTTATTTATATTTATGTATTATTATTTTTAGTATATTATATATGGTGCATCATTTAACATTTTAGAAAGGCGATTTATGAGAAAGAATAACATTAAGAAAAAGATTGATAAACCTGATACAACCATGAAAACCTTCTGGCGTAACAATGAACGCTTTGCCGACCTCTTCAATGCCGTAGCGTTCAATGGCAGGCAGGTTATTAATCCTGATGAACTCACTGAGATGGACACTGACGTTTCAGGCATCATCCAATTCACTGATTACAATGAATCTCTTGTCAGGACAAGAGATATTATCAAAAAGTTCTACAATGGTATTGAATTTACCATTCTTGGACTAGAACTCCAGACCAATCCGCATTATGCCATGCCTGTAAGGGCTTTACTTTATGACGGACTCGGTTATCTTAAGGAATGTAATGAATTCCGTAACCTGCACAGGACAGAGAATGACTTTGACTCTGATAAAAGTTTCCTGTCCGGCATTAACAAATCAGACAAAATCCATCCTATAATTACGCTTATCTTCTATTATGGAGAATCTCCATGGGATGGCCCAGTCAGGTTATCTGATATGATGACAGATATCCCAGAAGAACTGCATCCATTATTCTCTGACTACAAGATAAATCTTGTACAGATACTTGATTCCGGGCGTTATCAATTTTATAATGAAGATGTGAAAAGTGTATTTGACATCACACAGAAGATATATACTAAGAATCTTCAGGGATTGTCTGAAGAATACACTAATAAACCTATTGATAGCGAAATCATTAATCTGATAACCACAATAACTGGATTTTCCAAGTTGTCATATATATTTAATGAATCAGATAATGGAGGTGAAACTGCCATGTGGAAATGTGTTGAAGAGATGGAAAATGAATGGGTTCAGAAAGGAGTTGCTGAGGGGCAGCGTATAGGTGAACGCAATGGCGAACTTAAAGGCATGCAGAAAGAACGCCAGACTGCAATTATTACAATGATTGAACTAGGACTTACCAAAGAACAGATTCTTACTAAATACTCAGAAGAAGATTATTTAAAAGCTGAAAAGGCTCTTAATAATAAGTAGTAAACAAGCGGAGTTACAGCAAAGATGTTTCCTATCAAAATTGCCTATAACCCCGCTATATTTATATGCTCCGCTTCAATTAATTACTCGTCTTAACATTCATAACCGAACTTCTGACAACCTTACCGCTTGCATCCTTAACATCGATATAAAACTCTCTGTCCCCAGCACTTCCGGCTGTCCATGTTATCTTGTTATTAGCGTTGAAGTTCTGAACAAGTCCCCATGTCTTGGTTGTCTTGTTGTATACAACCATCTTGTATGTATAACCTGCCTTTCCGCCAGTTCCTACTGCTGTGAATGTTATCTTATCTCCCGGCTTTGATGTGTTTGCACTTACCGCTGCCTTTACTGATAACGTTCCTTTAATTGTCACATTGACAACCTTACTTCTTGTAACATTACCTTCAGAATCTTTAACATCTACATAGAACTGTCTTGTTCCATCACTTCCTGCTGTCCATGTATATGTGTTCTTACTTCCGAAATCCTGTAACTTAAACCACTGGTTAGTTGCTGGGTTATAGATTAAGAACTTATATGTACAGCCACTCTTATTAGTTGAAGCTGTAAGCGTAAGCTTGTCTCCTGTTGAAACTGTTGATGAACTTGGTGTAAGTTCTGCTGTCGGCTTATCAATCTTAATATTGACCGCCTTACTTCTTACCACCTTGCCTGTACTGTCTTTAACATCCACATAGAAATCTCTGTCTCCAGATGTTCCTTTTGACCATACAAGTGTATTATTCTCTGAATAATCCTGAATCCTTGCCCATGTATCTGTTGTCTTATTATATACAAGGAACTTGTATGTATGTGTTCCCATTCCACCTTGTGCATCAGCTGTGAATGTAATTGTGCTTCCGCCATCAGATGCTGTCATAGAAGCTTTAAGTTCATCTCCAAATGTTGTACCATCTGTATTAATTCCATAAAAAGTAATCTTTTTATTACTGCATACATACCATAACACCATTCCATTATAAACAATTGGTTCACAATCTGAAAGTTGTCCGCTCATTGTACTAATGTCACTTATAAGATTACCATTTCCATCAATATAAGCATAATATACTGTATTATCATTTTTAATTGTCCACATAACCATGAACTTATTATTGTTTATCTTCACAAGATATGGAGATGTAACATTATATTTACCGCTTATATCTGTAATCTGATTAGACTTTACTGTTCCATCTTCCTTAGATTGTGTAAGAATATATATATTTCTTAAGCCTTCCTGCTTTTCCTGATCAATAGAACTTGCTGCAACAATATACGATGTATTGCTTATTTCAAAGCCTCCTATTGTCGCATTCGTTGTATTATCTCCTATCTGTCCTGATATTGTAAGTAAATCCGTAACATCACAACTATTATTTACAACTGCATGCTGATTACTATCCCACCAATATCTTATATTAGAGCAGAACTGTCCTTCAGTAAAATCTGTATTATATTTAATTAATGCCAGACTTCTAGGATATGCATCTCCATGGTCTACAGCTATAATATGATTACCATCCGTCTTGATGAACTGATTAAATGAATGACTTACATATCCATATGAACTATTACTTACATTAGTAAATGAATCTGTAATCTTCATAGTACTTTCATCAAGCTGAATTGTAACATTTGCCTGATGATGATATCCATCTTTTGTTTTATACATTTCATGTGCTGTTCTTATAAAAAGATATCCTGATGCTTCTGTCATTCTGAGGCTTCCTACATCAAATGGACTATATGTGTTACAATCATACAGCCCTGTTGATGTAATTCTGTTCCAGTTCTTATCGTATTTAGTTATTCTGAAACATTCAACATTCGCCGACTCATCCGGATTATTCTGTCCTGATACAATATAATAAGCATCTTTTCCAGCATAGAATCCTCCGAATAAGCTGAGTTCCTTATCAATTGTTTTGCTTTCTAACAGATTAAAATCAGAATCATAATATTCAACATAATAGCCTTTGCTTCCTGAATATACTCTCATCAGCCGTCCATCATCACAGCCTACAAGATATGACCTGATAACAGATGCCCATCTGCTGTAATCATGCGAATATGATGTAGATATAAAATCCGAACTGGTTACAATCTCAGCACCCGCCATCACCACTGACGATGACACAATAACAGTTACAACGCTTAATACCGCAGCAATTCTACTCAGTATCTTTTTCATACTTTTTGCCTTCATGTATTAATTCTCCTTATCTGTTGTCCATTAATATTTATGCATTTATCTTCATCATCCTTTTTAATTTACAGATAACTTTATGTATAAATATTGTTATCTTGGATTCTTTTACATATCCTGCTAACTTTGTTATATCATAAGTATCTATGTTATTAAAGAACATTTCTCTTTTTTTATGCATTGGTACAGAACGTCTTGAATCAGCTGAGGGTGGAAGTGCTTTATCAGTCTCAACATGCTTTATCTGCGATTCACCTGCTATTTTCTGTATCAATTCCCTGCCTTTATCAGAATGTATAAGAACAACTGATATTCCTCTGTCATCATCAAGCTCTGGCAGTACATTTTCAACTCCCCAGAAATCCCCGATTGTAATATCACTGTTTCTGTTTATATCCTTAAATCTACAGTCATGACATGATGGACGCAGGCATATGTTCTTAAGAAACATCTGCATAAATATATCTTCATTAAGGTCTTTGCAATACTCTTTTCCATTATCGAATTCCAATTTTACACTAAACAGACGCCAGCCCTTGCTCTTATCTCTGAAGCTTATCTTTCTTACTGCTGCCCCAGCCTGTTTCTCCTGATAATCAAGATATTTCTTCCATAACTTCGGGCTTGGAACTCCATGACACAGTATGTCTATTGTAATAAGATTATCATATTCTCTGCCTAGAATATTTTTTAATGCCTCTATTTGACATGCTGTTCCCGAATAAAGCACAAGCCTGCCTTTTTTTAATTCATTCTGTGCTTCTGTGTATGTATTCTCTGTATTACTCTGCAGATATTTGCTGCCTCTGAGTTTTTCAAGTCCTTCAGTGCTCTCCACTCCAATATGATGAACCATCATATTCTCGTCAAATGAAGCCCCAAATACAATTCCGCCCTGCTCTATAACTAACTGGGCTATAAGGCTGAATACACCGCCCGATGAACTGTTCTTTCTGATATCATCATCCTTAGCAAGTATTCCAAGCGTCTCTGTCTTTCCTGTCTTAGTCGTCTTATTAAGAATCGGACAGACTTTTTCACACATTCCGCATCTTACACATTCCTGAATCTTGATTTCAGGATACCAGAAGCCTTCATTATCTGCTTTCATCTTAATACAATTAACAGGACACTGCACCTCACATGCTCTGCATCCACAACAGTCCTTTTTATCAATTATATTAATCATATCTTTCCCCGTTCTTTCTTCTTACATTAATTTCTTTAAAAATGTAACCTTACCCTTAAGCATTTTATCTGCAAGTGCTGCAGTCTGCTTAAATTCATACGTTCTGTAATATACAGCCAGATATATCACATTAGGAACTATAAGACATATAACACCCTTTATAATAATCTGCATTACTGCTCCTGCATTAACCAGACTGCATAAACCATATGTTACAACTGCAGCTACTGCAGTAACGGCAACATATAATAACAATTTCTTTACATACTGCATCATCTGGTCTTTCGTAAATATTACTGTAAAGAGGTTATGTAACAGCCACGGCATGCCTATAAAAAGCGTAGATATTACTGTCGATATAATTACTCCGTATATACCCCAGAACTGTACCATCAAAAGATTCATTATAAGATTTGCCAGTGCCGTTACAAGCGGTCTGAATCTGTCTTCGTGCCACATTCCTGCAGCATCCTTATATGTTGTAAATAACTGGTTGACCTCATACACAAAATAATATATGCATAAAAACACTACTGCCAGAAAGTTTAACTTCAACTCACTTCCAACCCATATCTCCATAAACGGCTGATACAGACACAGCAGACATATAGCACAGAATCCTGCTATCCATGTTATTATAAGTGTGAATTTTCTAAGGTCTGCAAAATTCTTTTCTTTAGTTTCAACGATTATGCTGTTTCCTATTCCCGCAGTACATGCTGCAAATATAATTGTCACAATGCTTATTATTGAATTCATTATAAAGAAATAATTCTGATATATTGCAAGCATTGTCAATCCAAGAAATGCTGATATTACTATGGTATCAGCTGAATTAACTATTACCACACCTAACTTGGAGGTGAATAAATCCCTTATTCTTCTGTTAATACCTGATATAACTTCTTTTGAAAGATTTCCATCAGGTCTGTAATCAGGATACATGTGGGTTGTTACAACTGCTGTAAGTATATTTGTCAGTGCCTGCGCTGCCAGCGAAACAATTATATAAGCATAATAATTCTTTAAAAAGCATAACGTAAAGAACTGCACTATATACTGTAATGTATTGGTAACAAGAGTAACCTTGCTTGCCACATCTGTTCTCTGATGTGCATCAAGCAGGCAGTTCTTATACGCAAACAGCCAGTACGAAAGCACTGTAACCGACAGATTTAATATGTACAAAACATATATATTAATATCCGCTGGAACATCGCTTTTTATTAATTTCGGAATAAAAGGCACAAGGCATAATCCTAAAAATGCTATTATTATTCCAATTACTCTGTAATATGTGCGGTACAGCTTCATTAATGCACATATCATTTTCTTATCATCTACTGCTATCGGCTTGTACATGCTGTACACCATAGCACTTCCAACACCTAATTCAGCCAGATTAAGAACCTGTAGAATAGATGTGAATAAGCTGTTAAGTCCCAGATACTGGATACCCATGTAATATATCATAAGTGTACGCATGATAAACGGCATAACTATCTGATATATCTTAAGCATGCAGCCAAACACTATGTTACGGCCCGCATTTTTCGTTCTGTCTATTTTCATTTTTAATTATTTCCACCCTTATGATTTAAAAGACTGTCTTTTATAAATGTTATTGATTTCTTTCTCTGCTCATTAATCATATTATCAAATGTGCTAAAATCAATATCATTAATATTACCGTCAAATACCTGCTCCTGTGCATCTATTAATCTGTCAGACAATCCATATGTATTAAGTAAATCAACTACTCTGGAATTCATTGACTTAATTCCATCTGCACTCTGCCTTGTGAGTGTATAGAAAGGCCTATGGAATATTAACGAAAATACTGTTGCATGGAAAGAGTCTGTAATTACTACCGATGCGCCTGCAATATAATCTATAAAATCTTTTGGCGAATAATCCATTACCGCTTCATCCGCAAACTCTTTATCCTCATCCCTGAAATAATTAATTGCATGTGCAAAATTAATTATTTTCATAGATGTTTTTCTGCTTAATTCTTCTGCAAACTCTCTGTTCGCTTTATCTTGTCCAAGAAAATATGTAAATATATATGGTGTTTTATCACTCTTATTATCTTCTTTATGTACTAATGCTTTCCAATCCTCATCTGTAAGCATAAGTGTCGGATCTAATACAACCTGTGAATCAATTCCTGTATATTTTTTTATTATGTCTGCTGCTGACTTTTCTCTTACTGATACCGAATCAAAATCTTTTAGCCCGCCAAGCATTTCAACAAACCAGTCCTTAAAACCACTGTTCTTTCCAATACTTGCCGCATATGAAATCTTAGGATAGTCATCCGGTACAAACTGAAGCATATTTATCATCATGTTATTCTTATCAATATAGTCATCATTCCATACCTGATCACTTCCAACTATATATCCTGAATAATCTTTAAGACTTTCCTTTATATTGTCCGGTGTATATATCTGACTGCTGTGAGGTATCTCCTGCATGAAATCTCTCATATGCTTCTGACGCTTTTCTATATCAGCTGATATCACATTTTTACGCCATTCCATCTCTCGGTTATGCTTTGTTGCCTTTATCTCTGCTGCCGGATTCTTTATCATACGGATTGCTTTGCTTGTTAATTTTCTGCTAAAGCTGACAGACTCTTTCTTATAATGCCACACTGACAGCTGTTCTGACTCAATTCCGTTATCTTCAAGTGTCTTTTGTAATGCGTAGGCCTGAAGAAGCCCGCCAATATTATAATTGTTATAATATAAAGTTATAATTCCAATCATATATGTCCTCATTTATACACTTAATAAATTACTAATATTCTGAAATAATACAGGAGATACTCTGTATATCGCTAAATATATTCTATATTTCTTTCTCAGCAGATGTTTCTGCCTATTAAGATACTGTACGGTTTCTTTTCGTATATCACAGATTTTCTTCTCTTTTGCATAGGCAATTAACGTCTTCATATATAAATCCTCTAATACTGCATCATATTGAATTTCTTTGTTAATGCCCATATCTGATATAATATTTTCTATCTCTTCCGCTGCGAGATTCCACGAATCCATAACCTCTGCTGTCACTTTATGACTAAGACTTGTCTCATTATTAATATTATAGTGATATAATCTATCGTGACAGTATATCCCCTTATCAATATGCTCCATATATCTGCAGCAAAACAGCATGTCCTCCCACATAATGTATGAATTATTAAATCTTATATCAAACTTTTCAATTATTGATTTCTTAAATAACTTATTCCACAGATATCCATAACACGCCTCTTCTGGCGGATAGCCTGGCATAAACATCCTTTTTAATACATCAAGCCTATCACAGCTGACTTCGCCCTTAGAATCACTGCCTGTTTCTGAGTCATCCGATATGCTGTATCCGCATATTGATACATCTGCGTCAGCAATTCCATTTACTAATTTTTCAACAAACACCGATTCTATCCAGTCATCCGAATCCACAAAACATATGTATTCGCCATCAGCATACTGCAATCCTGCATTTCTTGCACTTCCTGCCCCGAGGTTCTGCTGATGAATAACATTCACCTGTTCATAATCTGCTGCATATTCATCGCATAAAGCAGCAGAACCGTCTTGTGAACCGTCATCTATAAGTATTATCTGAATATTATGATATGTCTGTCCTAATATACTTTTTACGCATCTGTCAAGCCAGTATTTACTGTTATATACAGGAACAATAATTGACACCAAATTATTTACCATATATCAATCCTAATCCTTTATCTTCTCATACTCTAAATAAGTTCCCCATATTTTACATATAAATGGCAAAAAAACGCATCAAATATAATCATTCCTATAAGATAATATATTATCGCTCTTGCAAATACCATTCAAAGAATTTATTAGAGAAGAAACTAAATACTATCGAAAATGAAATATATGCATACAAAAGGAGTCTATAATCTACATTTCCGCCACATCTTGTAAACTTAATCTTATCGTATATTTTTTGACAAAACATTCCCAATAGTCCCATTGATATAAATACGCCTATTATTCCAAAATCATTATACAATGGCATAAGCTGAGTATATACATTTCCAAGAATTTTTCCATCTATCCATCTATATTTATATACCTTAGGTACCGCAAAATATTCAGAACCAACCATTTCATTAATCCATTTATAAGTATCATAAAATGTAGTTCCTCCAATAACATCTGTCTTCACTCTGCCATCTTTAATAAAAAGTTCTAAATTCTTTAAAGGTGCTCCAATGTAGTTAGCAATCAAATCAAAAACTGTTATATCAGATAACTTTCTACCCTGTATTGAAAAAAGTATATTAAAAACAATTACTGCCAATATAACTATCAATATTCCTTTACACAAATTACTTATATTAATATTTTCCTTCCAGTCCATTATATCTTTGATAAAGTATATATAAACAACAATAAACGCAACTATATACATAAAAAATGTTGTACGTGTTCCGCTGAGCAAAGCCCCCGTTATATCAGATAACTTTCTACCCTGTATTGAAAAAAGTATATTAAAAACAATTACTGCCAATATAACTATCAATATTCCTTTACACAAATTACTTATATTAATATTTT
>NZ_QSEK01000016.1 GCF_003464165.1 Eubacterium sp. AM49-13BH
TATATATATAAATATATATATAATTATCTACTATATATAATTATCTACTATGTTTCTTTTTACGCTTACAGATGATATATTTGTTACCCACATATGTTTTCTGCCCATTATATACTTCTTTAATAAAACCCTTATTGATAAGCATATTCCTAGCTGTTAGGTATGTGTGTTTTGATATTCCTATAGCTTGACTAGCGTATGTATTTGTATACTCAAAGGGTTCATCTATTGGCGTTCTGCTTGCAACTCTTTTCATGTCTAGATATAATATCTTAGCAGTTGTGGATAATTCTTTAAAATCATTATCCTTTACGAGACTATCAGTATAAACGGCATAGCCTTGCCTATATTTTGCAATCCTAGATCACCTCTTTCTGTGTAATGTATCTATGTACCAGGCAGCAGCTCTTTTTGTCTCTTCCTGTACATGATTCTCATATTCAGTTGTAAACTGTTTATAATAGACTCTTGCTTTGCTTACTCCGACACTTTCCAACTTTCTCAAAGCTGTTTCTTTATAACTACTGTCATATATGCTATATCCATATATCTTCATAAACAGTTCTTTGGTTAATTTCATATCAGGAGTAATCATGTCTAATAGCTGTCTTTTATCCAATTAAATCAGCCACCTTTACACCTAAAGCCTTTGATATCTTTCCCAAATATATGGGCTTTATATAGCAGCCTTTTCTGGCCGTATATACAACATTGTTTGATACTCCAGCTTTAACGGCTAAGCTCTTAGGCTCAAGTTCTGCATTGGCTAATGCTATATTGAATTTAACGCTATCAACTCTTAGCATTGTCTTATCTTTTGGCAATGGCATTTATACATCTCCTTTCCCATTAAAATCATTCCCATTTTTAATTAGATAGGTGTTTTCCCCCTGTTAAGCATTTACAGCCAAGAACAGGCTATGTGAATAATGCTTTGACATGATCCTGTTGCACCGGTGCAACTAATCAATAATTTCTGTTACATCAACAGCCAGAGCCTTGGCAATTTTACCTATTGTCTCTGGTCTTACTTCTTTACTAGTATTCATAGCTGCACACAATGTACCTTTTGGTACGCCTGCTGCTATGATGTCTTTTGAACTCATACAAGCCCTCGCTTTTGCAAGTTCGAATTTCTCTTTATTCATTTTCAATGTAATTCACCTCGCTTTTATTTCATTTAGAATGAACTTATGATATGATAATAAGGATTATTTTTGATTTTGTCAACAGTTAAAATGAACATTTTATTTTATTCTTGACTTTTTACATTTAAAATGTAATATGATTTAATAAGGAGGTGGAATATGTCAGATAGCGAACTAAGACAAGAATTTGCAGCACGCCTAAAATATTACATGAATATAAAAGGCTGTAAGCAATCAGATATTGCCAGGGATTTAGGTATTAATATGTCAACCATTTCCAGTTGGTGCAATGGGGTGATGATTCCTCGAATGGAAAAAATAAAAATGTTAGCAGACTATTTTAATATAAATATGTCTGATTTATTAGAAGATGACACTGAATTAAACAATAAAAGCTATTACATTAATGACGACGCAAAGGATATTGCACAATTCTTGTATGAGAATCCTGATTACAAAGTATTATTTGACGCTTCCAGAAAAGTGAAGAAAGAAGATATCCAGTTTGTAAAAGATATGATTGATAGATTATCTAAAAATGAATAATAACAGGTGAACGGGTGCAAGATAACCGGTCCAACTTTGGATTGGTGTTGAAGCAATAAAAAAAGCCCCTTGTGCTGGCAACACAAAAGGCTTCTCCGTCCATTTTATAGAGCATACCTATAAATGAACATAGTCTTACCCAAAGATTATTGTATCATTTTAGGGACATATTAGCAAGGGTATCCATAATGTTCATACCCTTAATATGTCTATTTTTATATGTTTTAAATTTACTAATAATTATTTTTTAACATTTTATCTAAATATGATTAAACAACTTTAGAAAAGAGGGATACAATAATGACATACAAGAAACCATTAAGACGAAAGAACGGCTCAGGTAGTGTTGTCCATCTGTCTGGCCGTCGTAGAGAACCCTTTGAGGTTAGAGTTAATACACGTATGGACGAGCGCAATTATCCAATATATGATGTTCTGGGGAGATATGCGGATCGTGATGAAGCCATGGCAGCCCTACTAAAATATAATAAAAATCCTTATGACCTTGCTATAAATGACCTCACATTTGAAGATGTTTATAAACTTTGGTTTGATTGGAAATATACTCATGGAAAAAAGAAATATTCTCCCAGCTCCATTGCATGCACCAAGGCAGCATTTAACAAATGTACCTGCATATACAATGTAATATTTAAGGATATCAAAACTCCTCAACTGCAGGCGATATTGAATAATGATAAATATTCACATGCTATGCTTGAACATGTCCATAATCTTTTTAAACAAATGTACAAATACGCTATTCAGTTTGATATCGCTGAAAAGAACTATGCACAATTCACATTCATTCCAAAGGAAGATGATGATGAGCACGGCGTACCATTTACACAGGAAGATATTACAAAGCTTTGGAATAACCTTGATAAGCCCTATGTGGATAGCGTTTTGATATTTATATACTCCGGATTCAGAATAACAGAACTGTTTACAATGCCACTATCTGACATAGACATAAATAATATGACTTTTAAAGGTGGTATAAAGACTGCTGCCGGTAAAAATAGAGTTGTTCCAATACACAGCAAGATACAACCTCTTGTTGCTAAGCGTCTTAAGGTTGCCCAGGATAATCTATTTAATATATCAAAGGCTGCATACTATGATGAATTCAATAAGGCTTTGTTAATGTCTGGCATAACAGATATTCATACACCGCACGACTGCCGGCATACATTTGCAACTATGCTAGACAATGCTGGTGCTAATCACATAAGTATCAAACGATTAATGGGTCATAGCTCTGGCAATGATATAACTGACAAGATATATACCCATAAAGACATAGAACAACTCAGAAAAGCTATAGAAATGATAAAGGACTGAGCACTTTTGCCCAGTCCTTTTTATGTGTCACTAGCTTGTCACTAGTAATATAATTTTAAGCCTATTTTAACATTTAACACTTTTGCATAAATGCGCATAAACTCTATATTTCTACAAAAACAATAATATTGAATATTATGCATTATTTAATATTAAGTTAACAAATACATATTACTCTGCTCTTGACATAGCCTGCTCGTAGTCTCTTGTTCCAACCCAGATTTCCTTAGTATATGGACACTTCTTCTGTTTAATAGAGCGCTTGATAATAACCGAAATACATATCACATTCGCTATTATTGCAAGCATTGCAACAACTCCCTGTGCTGTCGGGTTAGCTGTTATACCAAAGTTGGCAATTGCATCTCCTGCACTTGCACCTGTGGTGTGACATGTAATTGCTGCATTATAAAGGTCAAGTGCCTTAACGCCAGCCTTAGTTGCTCCACCGTATAATGATGGCAATACACTAAAAGTATTACTTAACTGGAATAATGGTAATACCTGTGCAAACATACACCATGTTGCAAGTGTCATGGCTCTGTTCTGAATCCATCCACCCTTATTCCATAATGCATTAGCAAATGTAGGAGCAAGAAGAAGAGCTACTCCACAGTACCATGTATGTGTTGGAAGATTACAATATGTATACTCAAAATTCCAGATGTCATAAGCAACGATAAACCATATTGTCATATCCGGCCAGAGCATATCATCTTTTTTCTTAGATGAGTAAATTCCCCACCAGCCTGTCATACAGAAGATATTAATAAGTCCTGCAATTCCATTAACAATATTCCACCAGCCACCATAAAGGAATACACCTTCATTAGATGCCCACCACGCACCAGAAAAATCTCCAGTAATCTGGTAAGCTCTTATGGCTGATTCAAAATCAGATACTACCGCAATAAGAATATTAATAGCAACAATTACGAATGGCCAAGGTTTAAACCATTCTTTCTTTCCAATTCCCCACTTATACTTAATCATGAGGAAACCGACAACTCCGATATCTGCTGCATAAAGCTTAGCATAATGGAACCATCCGTTCATATACTCATATGTCTGATTGCTGTGACCGCCAAACAGACCTGCCTGAATTGCTATGAAATAGATTGTGAGTACAGCCGGAATGATAACGAATAACACGATACCACCAATCTTAGTACGACGACCTATCTCATTAAGAATTACTAATCCTGCAAACACAAGCACCCAACCCAGTAACTGAGTCATGGCTGTGCTGCCATAAAGTTGAAATAACATTGTTCACGCCTCCAATCGCTTGATTGATTTATTTTATAAGTATTTTACACTTTTTTAATTGTTATTTCAATGTTTTTGTTAAAAGATTATCGTATTTTGTCACAGATAATACACAAATGTATATTATTTCCTTTCAGGAATAATATATATCCAGATAAGTGAACTCACCAGTAAAAGCATAGGATAAAACAGCTTTGGCAGTATCTGAAACGCCGTAACATTATATCCAAGTTCTGAAACTGCTGATATTGCAACCAGCATCTGCGCACCATATGGAATTATCCCTTGAAATACGCATGAAAATGTATCAAGAAGAGAAGCTGCTTTTCTAGGTGTTATATCATAATCTTCTGACATCTCTTTAGCTATTGGATTAGCCATTACAATAGCTACGGTATTATTAGCTGTAGCAATATCCATTGCACCAACTAAAAGTCCCATTCCAAGCTGTCCACCTTTTTTCCCTTTAAATAATCTTCTTATTCCATTAAGCAGGGCGTTAAATCCACCATACTCTTTAATGAGTGAGCACATTACAGATACAAGCACTGCCACCATACATGTTTCAAACATTCCTGATGCACCGCTTCCCATATTAAGAAGCAGAGTCTCCAATGTAACCCCACCCATAACAAGCATAATAACTATTCCCGAGATTATACCTGTTATAAGAACAACAAAAACATTTACACCAATAATTCCACCTGCAAGTACAAGCACATATGGAATAATCTGAAAAAGATTATATGAATGTGCAATCTCACCATGAATATCTGTATTAAAAGATAGAATAAGAATTATAACAAGTGTCACAATTGCTGCAGGAAGCGCAATCCAGAAGTTCTCCCTGAACTTATCCTTCATAGCACATCCCTGACCATTACATGCCGCAATTGTAGTATCTGATATAAATGAAAGATTATCTCCGAACATCGCTCCACCCATAACAGATGCAACGCAGAGTGCCATACTAAAGCCTGACGCTTCCGACACTGCAACCGCAATCGGTGTAATAAGAGTTATTGTTCCAACTGATGTTCCCATAGCCGTAGAAACAAAGCAAGCAACGATAAAAAGTACTGCCACTGCAAACTTTGTAGGAATAATGCCAAGCATGAAATATGCTACACTTTCTGCACTGCTTCTTCCTACAACACCAACAAATATTCCCGCTGTAATGAATATAAGAAGCATCGTTATAATATTCTTATCCGCAAGGCCATTGGCCATCACCTGGAGCTTCTCATCAAATTTAAGCTGAGAATTCTGCATACATGCAACAAGTATTGCTGCCATAAATGCAACAATAATCGGAACATTATAAAATCCCATCGGAATCTTCATAACATATTCAAATATAATTCCGGTTCCAAGATACAAAACAAGAAATACAAGTATAGGTACCAGTGCAACCGGATTAGAACGTCTGTTTTTCTTCATATATTCTTATTAATCCTCGCCCATTTTAGCAAGCTTTGCAGCCTGGTCAGCAGCAATACATGCATCAATAATATCCTGAATATCTCCATCCATAATCTTATCAAGCTTATATAATGTAAGACCAATTCTGTGATCAGTTACTCTTCCCTGTGGGAAATTATATGTTCTTATCTTCTCAGCTCTGTCACCTGTACCAATCTGGCTTCTTCTTGCATCTGCTTCAGCATCATGTGCCTTCTGTGTCTCAATATCGTATAACTTGGCTCTTAAGAGTGCAAATGCTTTCTCTTTATTCTGAATCTGAGACTTCTCTGTCTGTGAATAGATAACAATTCCTGTTGGATAATGTGTAAGACGTACAGCTGAATCTGTTGTATTGACACACTGACCACCATTACCAGAAGCTCTCATAACATCGATACGGATATCCTTCTCATCGATATGGATATCAACTTCTTCTGCCTCTGGCATAACAGCTACAGAAGCTGTAGAAGTCTGGATTCGTCCATTAGATTCAGTTACTGGGATTCTCTGTACTCTGTGAACACCTGACTCATATTTCATAATAGAGTAAGCACCCTGTCCCTTAACCATGAATTCAACTTCCTTCATACCACCGATACCAGTCTCATCACCGCTTAATACTTCAACCTTCCAGCCCCTTGCCTGTGCATAATGTACATACATTCTGAAAAGCTCAGCTGCAAAAAGTGCTGCTTCTTCTCCACCAGCACCTGCTCTTATCTCGACAACGATATCCTTGTCATCATTAGGATCTTTAGGTAAAAGAAGAATCTTTAATTCATGTTCTAATTCTTCAACTCTTGCCTTAGACTCATTAAGTTCCTCTTTAGCCATCTCTTTAAGTTCTTCATCTGTCTCTTCATCAAGAATAGCAAGACTGTCCTCAATATTCTTCTTACAGTTCTTATACTCAGTATAAGTCTCTATAAGTGGTGCAAGACTGCTCTGCTCCTTCATAAGCTTTCTGAACTTTTCCTGGTCATTAACTACATCTGGATTACCAAGTTCAGCAGTTATATCTTCATATCTGTTGACTGTATCTTCAAGTCTATCAAACATATTATGTCACTTTCCCTTTCTATAATTAATAAAACTTATATTAATTGTTACTTTCTTCCCATAACAACGCGGTCAAGACCCGCTAAATCCTTAACCACCACTATATCTTTAAAACCTGCCTGTTTCATAATATCTGAAACATCTGCTGCCTGCTCAGCCCCTATTTCATAGCACAGATAACCATTCATCTTAAGATAATCCCATGATTTATCAGTAATTCTTCTGTAAAACATGAGACCATCCTCTGTTCCATCAAGTGCAAGCATTGGATCATGCAGACGGACCTCATCCTGAAGTCCCTCAATTACCTTAGTTGGTATATATGGCGGATTAGACACTATTATATCATATCTCCTGTCCGCTCCTAATGCAGCAAATAAATCACTCTGTATGAAATCAATATTGTCCGCATCAAGATTACATTTATTCTTCCATGCTACAGCTAATGCCTTGTCAGATATATCAACACCTGTCACATTGCTATCAGGAAATTTCTTTGCAAGTGTTATGCCTATACATCCTGAACCTGTACACATATCAAGTATATCATATCCATCCTTTGCGACTTTAATAACCTCGCTGACAAGAATTTCTGTATCCTGCCTTGGTATAAGTACATTTTCATTAACCACGAACTCATATCCATAAAAATATGCTTTCCCGAGGATATGCTGCAATGGTTTATGAGATGCTCTCTTTTCTATATATTCCTTAAATAAACTGAAATCTTTCTCTGACAGTTCGTTATCTCCATTAATAAAATAAAATGTTCTTGTCATTCCATTAATAGACGACAACAATTCAAAGCTGTCATACTCTGCATTATCAACATTATTGTCTCTAAGCTTTTCAGCACCCCAGTTTACTGCTTGTCTGATTGTCATCATAGCTACTCGTCTTCCAGCCTTTTCTGTTTAAACATAGGAACATCTTCAAGATATGACTCCTCAGGCTCCACTTTCTCAGTCTCGAATTCAAAACCAGCTACAACCTCTTCTTCTGAAAGCTCCTCGGCATCATCTTTATCTGTATCAGACTGTGAGTTATCTATATATGCCGGAGTATCTATGAATTCAAATCCTTCTATAGCTGATGGATCATCATGATCATCTTTACCATATCCAAGTTCTTTTCCGGTCTGGATGTATTTCTGTTCAGGCGTTAATTCTGTCTCTGCACTATTTTCAGCTTTCTGCTCTTCAAAATCTATAGTTCTTGTCTCTTCATTTCCATGAATAAGACTTCCTGAAATTGCAAGCTCTGCCTCAGATGCAACAAGTGCCTCAACAGGATTCTCCTCCTCTGCATAATATTCAGCAAGGAACTGCTCCAGTCAAATACTTCTTCAACAGCTTTAATAGCAACTTCTATCATATCCATGTCAGGTTCTCTTGTTGTTAACTTCTGGAACCACATTCCCGGTTTGCTTAAGACTCTTACAAATGCATTGTCATTCTTTCCTGCCCATCTTATAACTTCATAAGAAACACCTGCAATAACAGGAACAAGAAGAATTCTCACTAATATCTGCAATGCAACATTATCAACTCTTATAAATATAAAAAACACAATACTTATAAACATTACAAAGAATAAGAAGCTTGTTCCACATCTTTTATGATATCTTGAACTGTTCTTTACATTCTCTGGTGTAAGTCTGGCACCATTCTCAATACAGTTGATACATTTGTGCTCAGCACCATGATACATGAAAGTTCTCTTAATATCTTTCATCATGGAGATAAGCGATACATATATAACAAATATTAATAATCTCACAATACCTTCTATAAAATTAAGAAGAGCCTTAGAAATTATGTATTTCGATATTAATCTTGTTGCAAGATAAGGAAGAACCATAAATAATCCGATTGCAAAGAATATTGACAGAATAACCGTTACTGCCATTAATACTGATTCAAATTTGTCTTTAAGAATATTCTTTCCAACCTCATCAATCTTAGTCTTTTCCTGTTCTGCAGGATCATCATAAAAAGACGCTGAATAATTAATTGTTGATATCCCAGTAACCAGTGAATCAACAAAATTAACAATTCCTCTGATTATCGGAAGATTGAGCCATGGATGCTTCTCTGTTATGAGTCTGCTTTCTCTTACGACAACTTCTATTTCATTATCGGGTTTTCTGACCGCAATAGAATACTTATCCTTATTACGCATCATAATTCCCTCAATTACAGCCTGTCCCCCAATTCCTGATGGCTTCATATCACTAACCATACCTTTCTAAAATGTTATGTATACATTCAAAAAAGTTGAGGTCCCGAAAAACCTCAACCTTAATTTCAAAATTAATTGTTTGATACTCCGTACTTCTTGTTGAACTTATCAATACGTCCGCGAGTAGATGATGCCTTCTGCTGTCCTGTGTAGAACGGATGGCACTTTGAACAGATTTCTACGTGGATTTCTTCGTTTGTTGAACCTGTTACGAACTCGTTACCGCAGTTGCAAACAACCTTTGCCTGATAATAAGCTGGATGGATTCCTTCTCTCATGATTTCACCTCTTTACAAATTATTAAGTATTACAATTGTGAATTCCGCCTTAGATTCCCTTTCTATCCCGATGGGATCTATGCGCATTAGACACAATGACCTCTTTATCTGTCATAAACAGCTTTTATATTGTATCACGATGCGACATGTTATGCAAGCATTTTTTAAAAAAGTTCTAAAAAGAAACTATACTTTAGATATAATGGTTCTTATTCACTGTTCTTACCAGTTCTTCGTTATTCTTTGTCTTGACAAACAAATCAAGGATTCTCTCTGCCGCCTCATCTGTCTTTAATCCATTAAGAGCTTTTCTCATTATATCAACAGCTTCCTGCTCTTCATTATTAAGAAGAAGATCTTCTCTTCTTGTACTTGACTTTGCTATATCAATTGCAGGGAACACTCTCTTTTCTGATAGCTTTCTGTCAAGAACAAGTTCCATATTACCTGTTCCCTTAAATTCCTCGAATACAACGTCATCCATCTTGCTTCCTGTCTCAACAAGAGCAGTTGCAAGGATTGTAAGACTTCCACCCTCACGCATATTTCTTGCTGCACCAAAGAATCTCTTAGGCATATGAAGTGCTGCAGGGTCAAGACCACCTGAAAGTGTACGTCCACTTGCCTGAACTGTAAGGTTGTATGCCCTTGCAAGTCTTGTGATACTGTCAAGAAGGATTATTACATCTGTCTTCTGTTCAACAAGTCTCTTGGCTCTTTCAATAACCATCTCAGATACTCTCTTATGTCTTTCTGGAAGCTCGTCAAATGTTGAATATATAACTTCAACATTATCACCCACGATTGATTCCTTGATATCAGTTACTTCCTCAGGTCTTTCATCAATAAGAAGAATAATCAGATGCATCTCAGGGTTATTCTTAGTTACAGCATTGGCAATCTGCTTAAGAAGCGTTGTCTTACCTGACTTAGGCTGTGAAACAATCATACCTCGCTGTCCCTTACCTATAGGCGATATAAGATCAACCATTCTCATTGCCACTGTACTTGAATTTTTTTCAAGATGAATTCTTTCATTAGGAAAAATTGGTGTAAGACTTTCAAATGCAGGTCTTCTCTGTGCAACTGACGGATCTTTTCCATTGACCGTCTCAAGATACATAAGAGCTGAAAACTTCTCTCCTGATGCCTTCATTCTCTTTGGTCCCTGTATAATGTCTCCTGTCTTTAGATTAAACTTTCTTATCTGTGATGGTGAAACATATACATCGTTCTCTCCCGGAAGAAAGTTCTCACATCTTATAAATCCATAACCATCCGATAAAACCTCAAGTATTCCATCTGCCAATGGAGCATCATGCTCTTGTCTTGGCTGTGCATGATAATTATCTTTCTTATCTTCTTTAACATACTGTTCACTCTTATGGTGTGATTCATCCGATATTCCTGCCTCATCGTGTTCTGCTCTGGCATCTTCAGAAACAACAGCTTCAACTTCCGCCGGCTCTCTCTTTTCTTCTCCTTCTGCTGCAGCAATAATTGCATCTATGAGTTCGCTCTTTCTCATTGTTGATATATTTTTTATATTCTTGTCCTTCGCAAATTCACGTAATACACTGACTGACAATGTTTCTAACTTTGCCTTCATATAATCCACCTCTGTTATTAGTCATAGTTTAATTTAATGGGAAATGATGCAGAAATCGCATCAAAGATAAATTAATTATACAACGTATTATTCTAAAAGAAAAGACTAAAAATGCTTTTTTTAGTCATAGCAATATGTTATTATATATGTTGCTGTGAAAAGCACTATAATTGAAAGGAAGATTAGATATTATGACTAATGCAGAGAAAGCCTTACGACTCCATGAAGAATGGAATGGTAAATTTGAAACAACTCCTAAAATGAAGATTCAGACAAGAGAAGATCTTGCCCTTGCTTATACTCCTGGTGTAGCAGAGCCATGCAAGGTTATTGCAAAAGATAAAGAGGCTGCTTACAAATACACAATTAAAGCAAATACTATCGCTGTTGTATCTGACGGAAGTGCTGTACTTGGACTTGGTAATATCGGTGCTCATGCCGCTATGCCTGTTATGGAAGGAAAAGCTGTTCTATTCAAGGAATTTGGTAATGTTAATGCTGTACCTGTCTGCCTTGATACACAGGACACAGAAGAAATCATCAAAACAGTAGTTAATATTGCACCTGCATTTGGCGGTATCAATCTTGAAGATATATCAGCTCCAAGATGTTTTGAAATTGAGACAAGACTTAAGGAACTTCTTGACATACCTGTATTCCATGATGACCAGCATGGTACTGCTATCGTTGTGTTAGCAGGTATCATTAACGGACTTAAGGTAACAGGCAAGACTAAAGAAGACTGTCAGGTAGTAGTTAACGGTGCCGGTTCTGCCGGAGTTGCTATTACAAAGCTTCTTCTTACATATGGTTTTAAGCATGTTACAATGTGTGATAAGTCTGGTATCCTTTCAAAGGCTTCAGAAGGTCTTAACTGGATGCAGCAGTCAATGATGGAAGTAACTAACCTTGAGAACAAGACTGGTTCTTTAGCTGATGCACTCCGTGGTGCAGATATATTTGTCGGAGTTTCTGCTCCTAACATCGTTACAGCCGATATGGTTAAGACTATGAATAAAGATGCAATTATATTTGCAATGGCTAACCCTGTTCCAGAGATTATGCCTGATGTTGCCAAGGCAGCAGGTGCAAGAGTTGTTGGTACAGGACGTTCTGATTTCCCTAACCAGGTAAATAATGTTATTGCATTCCCTGGTATCTTCAAGGGTGCTCTTGAAGGCCGTGCAAGACAGATAACTGAAGATATGAAGCTTGCTGCTGCACTTGCAATTGCTAACCTTGTTCCAGATGACGAAGTAAGTGATGTTAATATCCTTCCTGAAGCATTTGACCCAAGAGTTGCTGATGTTGTCAGCAAGGCTGTAATCGATCATATTGAGAAGTAATTATGCTTCCGTATTATTATTCTGTAAGTGAATATCTGAAAGACACTTATGGTAAAAAATTATACAAATTAAGTCTTTCCGGAAACATGACCTGTCCTAACAGAGATGGATTTCTTGATACAAGAGGCTGTATATTCTGCAGTGGTCATGGTTCCGGAGATTTTGCCGTTAAAGATATTGACAAAGCAAAGACTTTGGTATCTAATAAGTATTCTGGCAGTGAATATATTGCATATTTCCAATCATTTACTAACACATATGCTGATGCCCAATATCTGCGTGAACTTTTTATGCCTGTAATACTAAGAGATGATATTCGTATACTGTCTATAGCAACAAGACCAGATTGTCTCGGCGATGACATCCTAGAGCTTCTTGATGAGCTTAACCACATCAAGCCTGTATGGATTGAATTAGGATTGCAGACTATTAATGATTCGTCTTCTGATTATATACGCAGAGGATATCCTTTATCCACATATGATGAAGCGGTAAAAAATCTTCTTTCCATAAGAATTGCTCCGATTGTCCATATGATAATTGGTCTTCCTCACGAAACCATAAGTGATTATATTGCTACTGCCCGCTATATAGCAGACAGCGGTGCATCGGGAATCAAGATTTCTTTATTGCACATTTTAAAAGATACTGACCTTTACGATGATTATTGCAAAGGATTATTCAAAGCTCTTACTATGGATGAATACCTTGCCGCAATAGGAGCTATACTCCCTGTATTACCCAAGAATATGGTAATACACAGACTTACCGGTGACGGGCCTAAGAATATTCTTGCAGCACCATTATGGACTGCTGACAAAAAGAGAGTTCTTAATACTCTCACACATTACCTCAAAGAAAATAAGATTTATCAAGGAAAAGATTATGAACACTGACTCAACCACTTTGTACAAATTAATGATTTTATATATGCTGAGTAAAGTGAATTTCCCGTTATCCAACACACAGCTCTCATCTTTCATGTTGGATAAACAATACACGGATTATTTCACTTTCCAGGAAACCATCAACTCTCTGGTTGAGGACGGCTTTATAAGAGGCTACACGCACCAGAGCAGCACTCACTATACTCTTACCAAAGAAGGTGAGGATACCATCGCATTTTTCTATACCAAGATATCAACTGCGATACGCGATGATATAGAAACTTATCTGTTCGATAACAAATACGAATTAAAGAATGAGGCTGGCACTGTAACTGACTGCTACAAGTTATCTAACGGCAATTACATTGCACACTGTCAGTTAAAAGAAGGGGATACAACTCTTATCGAACTCAATCTTAATGTTCCAGTTGAGGAACAGGCTGAGATAATATGTGCAAGATGGCGTGAGAACAGTCAGGAAGTATATGATTATATTGTTCGTAAACTTATGTAAAAAGCGTTTCGACAGGCAAATGAGATTTCCTCAAGTTTACCTGTCGAAACGCTTTTTTATTTATTATCTATAGTTTCTTCCAGCAATTCTTCTGTAACTTCTTCCTGTGGCAGTACATATGAATCTATAAGCTGCCATAATTCTTTAAGTCCCTGCTTGGTCTGTGATGAAAAAGGAATAAGAATATCCTCCTGTCTTAATCCAAGTCCTGTTCTTACAGCTTTAACCTGTTTGCTTATCTGACTTCTCTTAATCTTATCCAGCTTTGTTGCAACAATTACAGGTCTGTAACCATTATTTACAATCCAGTCATACATCATTCTGTCATTGTCAGATGGGTCATGACGGATATCAATCAGCAAGAACACCTGCTTTAACTGGCTGCTCTTTCTTAAATATTTCTCAATCATCTTACCCCATTTGGCTTTGACAGCCGGACTTACATTGGCATATCCATAACCTGGAAGGTCAACCAGATACATGCTGTCATTAATATTATAGAAATTAATAGTCTGTGTCTTACCTGGCTGTGATGATGTTCTTGCATATGATTTCCTGTTCATCAATGCATTAATGAGCGATGATTTACCAACATTTGACTTGCCTGCAAATGCAACCTCCGGAAATGGAGTTTCAGGCAGTGTACTTGTCACTCCGACTACTATATCCAGATTAACCTTTTTAATAACCATAATCCATATCTCCTTTCATTTAATGCATTAGTGCCTGTGCAAATACTTCTTTAACATTATTCACATATATTATGTTCATTCCATCAGTTATCTCAGCATCAAGCTCCTCTACATCTGCCTGATTATCTTCTGGTACGAAAACATTTGTTATGCCTGCTGTCTTACTTGCAAGAAGCTTTTCTTTAAGTCCTCCTATCGGAAGAACCCTGCCTCTTAGTGTAAGCTCTCCTGTCATGGCAACATCTGCCCTTACCGGAATTCCTGTAACTGCAGATAACATTGCTGTAGCCATTGTAACACCAGCAGAAGGTCCGTCTTTAGGAGTCGCTCCCTCAGGTATATGAAGATGGAATGCATGCTTCTGGAAATATTCTGTATCCACCTTGTATCTGCCTTTCTCTGTAACAGACTTGATGTAAGAAACCGCTATACTTGCTGATTCTTTCATTACATCACCCATATTACCTGTAAGCTTGAACTCGCCTTTGCCCGGCATCGTTATAACCTCTATCTCAAGAGTATCTCCACCCGCCTGCGTCCATGCAAGGCCTCTTACAATACCAACTTCACCCTTTGGGTTCTTCTTATCCGGTCTGTACTTAACTTTTCCAAGATAATCTGTAATATTCTTATCAGATATGTTAACTGTTTTCTTTATAGACTTGTCCCTTGTTCCATCAGGCGTGAATACACCTGCCTTATACAACTCGCTGACCGCCTTTCTTACAACTTTGGCAATCTGTCTTTCGAGCCCACGCACCCCCGCTTCTCGTGTATAAGAATCTATAATTGTCCTTATAACTTTATCTGTGAATTTAACATCTGATACAAGCAGACCGTTCTGTTTAATCTGCTTCTTAATAAGGTGCTCCTTAGCAATATGAAACTTTTCATTTGCCGTATACGAGCCAACCTCTATTATCTCCATTCTATCAAGAAGAGGACGGCTTACTCTTGATAAGTCATTAGCAGTCGCTATAAAAAGCACATTTGACAAATCAACTGGCATCTCTATATAGTGGTCAACAAAATTAACATTCTGCTCGCTGTCTAACACCTCAAGAAGCGCTGCTGAAGTATCTCCCTTATAATCGCTGCTCATCTTGTCTATCTCATCAAGAAGCATAAGTGGATTGTTAACCTTTGCGCCCTTAAGTCCCTCAATAATTCTTCCTGGCATAGCACCGATATATGTCTTTCTGTGTCCTCTTATCTCAGCTTCATCTTTAACACCACCAAGACAGATTCTCACATATTCTTTTCCTAGTGCTTTCGCAACTGACTTTGCAATAGAAGTCTTACCTGTTCCCGGAGGTCCTGCAAGACATATTATAGGTGCTTTGCCACTGCTTGTTATATTTCTAACCGCAAGTGATTCAAGAATTCTTTCTTTAATATCCTTCATTCCATAATGATCTGAATCAAGCACCTTTGCTGCATTGTCTATATCCTTATTATCCTGTGTTCCCACATTCCATGGAAGTTCAAGGCATGTCTCTATGTAAGTTCTCTCCACATTTGCTTCCGCATTATTGCCAGCTAAAGATTTAAGTCTCTTTATTTCTTTATTAAGCTTATCTTTTACATATTCAGGTGCATCTAACTTTTCAACCGCAGCCTCATATTCTTCTGCCTCCGATGCAGTTCCTCCATCAAGTTCTTCATTAATTGCCGCAAGTTCTTCTCTTAATATGTAATCTTTCTGGTTCTTATCAACTCTTTCTCTTACTGCATTGCCAAGTTCTTCTTTAATCCTGTATGCATTAATTTCATTAATAAGCAATGTTGCTGCAAATGTATACATCTGCTCATAGTCTTCAACTTCAAGAAACTGCTGTCTCTTATCATAATCCATCAGGAATTCCTGTGCAAACTCCATCATCAGCTTTTCTGCATCATTATATGACATCCATCTCTTAAGTGTATCCTTGGCAAACTTAGGATTAACATGTGAATACTGCGATAAAAGTTCACGCATGCCAACTACTATTGCTCTTGAAACAACCTTTTCTGGCTTCTCTAATCCATCAATTACGCTTATATCAGCAATCATCATGCCTGATACTTCCTCAAAGCTGTTTATAATTGCCTTTTCAAGTCCTTCAACCTGTACTCTTAAGATTTTACCTGGCATCTTGATTATCTGTTTTACTTTGGCAATTGTTCCTACTGTATATAAATCCTCTATTCCCGGCTCACTTACCTGTGAATCTCTCTGGGTAACAAGATATATAAGCTGATCTCCCGCCATGCTTGCCTGAACAGCTTTAACCGACTTCTTTCTGCTTACATCGAAATGCATTACCATTCCTGGAAAAACAGTTACATTTCTCAATGGAATAGTGGGATAATGTCTGTTATATTCGTTATTCATATATTCCTCTCTATCAATAATGGCGGACCGTCCATCACGAACAGTCCGCCTGAATCAATTCATTACTGTGCCTTTTTTACAGCATCCGTTCTGTATTCTAACAGAGGCTTTGCGCTGCCTTCTACAGCTTCCTTAGTTATTATACATTTGGCTATTGTCTCATCTGATGGAATCTCATACATTACTTCATTCATGACTGATTCTAAGATTGAACGTAAACCTCGTGCACCTGTCTTTCTTTCAAAACTCTTGTGAGCCACCGCCTCGATTGCTTCATCTGTGAATTCAAGTGCTACTTCATCAAGTCCGAAGAGTGCCTGATACTGCTTTACAATAGCATTCTTAGGCTCTTTAAGAATTCTCACAAGTGATGCCTCATCCAGTGAATCAAGTGAAACAACAACTGGAACTCGGCCTACAAACTCAGGAATAAGGCCGTATTTAATAAGGTCCTGTGGAAGTGCCTTATGGAACATCTCACCAACATTATCATTGCTCTTTTCCTTAAGCTCTGAATTAAATCCAATCGAACTCTTATCCATTCTCGATTCAATAATCTTCTCAAGCCCGTCAAATGCGCCACCACATATAAAAAGAATATTAGTTGTATCAATAGGAATAAGTTCCTGCTGAGGATGCTTTCTTCCTCCCTGAGGCGGAACAGATGCTACTGTTCCTTCTAATATCTTAAGAAGTGCCTGCTGTACACCTTCTCCGGATACATCTCTTGTTATAGAGACATTCTCTGATTTCTTAGTAATCTTATCTATCTCATCAATATATATGATACCATATTGAGCTTTTTCTATGTCATAATCTGCAGCCTGAATAAGCTTTAAAAGGATATTCTCAACATCCTCACCAACATATCCAGCTTCTGTAAGAGTTGTTGCATCAGCAATTGCAAAAGGTACATTAAGAAGTCTTGCAAGATTCTGTGCAAGGAATGTCTTTCCTGAACCTGTTGGTCCAAGCATAAGAATATTACTCTTCTGTAACTCTACATCCAGATCAGCCTGTGACATAATTCTTTTATAATGATTATATACAGCAACTGCAAGAACTTTCTTTGCCTCGTCCTGTCCTATAACATAATCATCAAGGAACTCCTTAATCTGCTTTGGTTTAAGCAGGTTAATGTTCATTCCATCAACTGTATCTACACCATCTGATTCTGTTTCAAACTCTTCATCAAGGATATCGCTGCATATTTCTACACATTCATCGCAAATGTAAACGCCATTATGTCCTGCGATAAGCTTCTTTACCTGATCCTGTGTCTTATTACAGAATGAGCATCTAAGCTTCTCGTCAATATTTCTGCCTGCCATACCATCCTCCAAATCACCAATATCCATGTCCTGTTATCATAACAGGTACCGCTTATTACACAAAAACAAGGGAGATACCTGCAAATGTATTATCTGCAGGCACCTTCCTTATCATAAGCAGTTATTATCTCTTCTCTACAACACTATCAATAAGTCCATAAGCAACAGCTTCCTGTGCTGACATGTAATTATCTCTTTCTGTGTCTCGTGAAATCTCTTCAACTGACTTACCAGTATTAGCAGCCAGTATCTGGTTTAACTTATTTCTTGTCTTAAGTATATTCTCAGCAACGATTCTGATCTCAGTTTCCTGACCTCTTGCACCGCCTGATGGCTGGTGAATCATAATCTCTGCATTAGGAAGAGCAAGTCTCTTTCCTTTAGCACCGCCTGAAAGAAGGAATGCACCCATACTTGCAGCCATACCAATACAGATTGTAGATACATCACATTTGATGTACTGCATTGTATCGTAGATAGCAAAACCTGCTGACACAGATCCTCCTGGGCTGTTAATGTAGAAATGTATATCCTTGCCTGGGTCTTCTGCTTCAAGGAATAACATCTGTGCTACTATAAGGTTAGCAGATACATCTGTTACTTCTTCTCCTAAGAATATAATTCTGTCTTTAAGCAGACGTGAATATATATCATATGATCTTTCGCCTCTGCTGTTCTGTTCAATGACATAAGGTACAAAACTCATTACACAACCTCCAATATACTAAATGTTCACATTAGAATCTGATTATTTCTCAACAACTGATCCTGTAATAACTTCTATAGCCTTCTGGATTGCAAGATCTTCCTTAATCTGCTTCTTCTCATAGTCTCCCATGAATTCCTTAATCTGATCAAGTTCCATCTTGTAAGCTTCAGCCATCTTCTTTAACTCTGCTTCGAAATCTTCTTCTGAAGTTTCAATGTTCTCAGCCTTAACAACAGCCTCAAGAACAAGTCTTGACTGGATTCTCTTAACAGCCTCTGGCTTCATCTCGTCCATAATCTTATCAGCTGTCATACCTGTGTACTGGAAGTACTGCTCAACTGATAATCCCTGCTGCTGTAATCTCTGAGCGAAATCCTCAACCATTCTGTTAACCTGTGTGTCAACCATAGCATCTGGAATATCCATCTTAGAGTCTTCGATAATCTTAGCGATTGCTTCGTCTTCCTGCTTAGCCTTAGCTTCTCTTGACTTTCTGTCAGCAATCTTATTCTTTAAATCATCCTTGTATTCAGCAAGTGTATCAAAATCAGATACATCCTGAGCAAACTCATCATTAAGTTCTGGAAGCTGTTTCTCCTTAATTTCCTTAACAGAAACCTTGAACATAGCTGGCTTACCCTTAAGTTCATCTACATGATACTCTTCTGGGAATGTAACATTAATTTCTTTCTCATCACCGATATTCATACCGATAATCTGCTCTTCAAATGTATCAATGAATGAATGAGATCCGATTGTAAGTGGGTAATCTGTTCCCTTTCCACCTTCGAATGCAACACCATCAACAAATCCTTCGAAATCGATAACTGTGTTATCACCATCCTTAACAGCTCTGTCTGCTACAGATACTGTTCTTGAATTCTGATCCTGAACTCTCTTTAATTCTTCTTCTACATCAGCATCTGTTGCTTCTGTATCAGCCTTAGTTACTTCAACACCCTTGTACTGTCCAAGCTCAACTTCTGGCTTAGTAGCTACAACTGCTTCGAAGATAAATGGCTTTCCAGCCTCTAACTGTGTTACATTAATCTTTGGCTGAGAAACAAGTTCAAGACCACACTCATCAGCAGCCTTAGCATATGCTTCTGGAATGATTGAGTTAGCAGCATCTTCGTAGAACACTTCTGCGCCATACATCTTCTCGATCATCTTTCTAGGTGCTTTACCTTTTCTGAAACCAGGAAGGCTGATCTTGCTCTTATTCTTATTATATGCAGTATTAAGACCTGCCTCAAACTCCTCAGCAGTAGACTCAATAACAAGTTTAACCATATTCTTTTCTTCTAAATTCTCAACTGTGAAACTCATTATAAATTAATCCTCCTATGATATATGTATTGTTACTATCGTACAACATACCCACGAATTATAACACAACTGTTTTTAGATTACCAGTACTATTTTAAAAAAATAAAAGATAGGGCCGTAATCCTTATATTTACTGAAAAATACGCGGACTACAGCCCCATTTATCACTTAAGATAATTCATATTCAGTTATAAACAGCAGTGATTACTTACCACCCATCTGCTCTTCCTGTCTTCTGATCATCTCTTTTACCATGTTACCACCTACTGAACCAGCTTCTGCTGATGTAAGGTCTCCATTGTAACCATCCTTTAAGTTAACACCGATTTCTGAAGCAACCTCCATCTTAAATCTGTCAAGTGCGCTCTGTGCTTCCTTCTTAGTCTTATAATTAGAACTTGTTGATTTAGCCATAATAAGCCTCCTTATTAAACACATTTTAGGTTTAAGCCGAAAAGTTATGGCGCCATAACTTATCGTCTTGATATTATTATGTGTCTGATGATTCTAATTATTATGACATATTCTGGCTGTTAATTATTAGGAGACATCTTGGTTGTTTCTGTTTCTAAATCTTTAGCCGATTCAGGAATTATGTTCTTATATACATATATCTCATCATATACAGGTGCCCATCTGTATGTTGCTCCTCCTGTACAGAAAACATATGCATTACCTTTATTAGTTACAGCATAACTTACAAGACAACTTCCTGCTTCATTAGTGTATCCAGTCTTTCCTCCAGTAACAAGTACTCCTGGTGCTTCATTACCATATATTCTTGAATACATTGTACTTGTAAGCTGTATTCCTTCCGGATGCTGTGCTGTTGCTTTAGTCTTATACTGATATGTTCCAAGTACTTTGGCTCTGGTTTCATCTTTCATGGCATATTCCATAATCATTGCCATCTCTGATGGAGTTGTATACTGTTCCTCATCATATAATCCTGTCGGATTAGTGAAATGCGTATATTTAAGTCCTAGTTCTTGGCATTTTTCATTCATAAGCTTTGCAAATTCTTCATTAGAGCCAGCTACCATTATAGCCAGTGCCTCAGCTGCATCAGCTCCTGATGGAAGCACAAGTCCATACATAAGATCTTCAACATCCACTGTCTCACCTTCAAGGAATCCTGCAACAGATGCTTCTTCCACGTAAAGTCTGTTAAGCATCTCGAATCCAAATGTATAAGTCTGAGGCATCTTATCAATATTCTCTGATACAACTATAAGTGTCATGACCTTAGTCATTGATGCCGGATATATCTTAGAGTCTGCAAGTTTTCCAGCTATTATCTTATGGTTATTCACATCAAGCAACGCAGCATAAGGTGACGCTATCTGTGTATCTGATGACAAATCCTTATAGTCTGCTGCCATCTGTGAATATATAAGAGGCGGCTCTGTTGACTGCTGCGTCTGTGTTTCATTCTCAGCATATGTTTCTGCAATTATATCTGATGCAAATGCGGCTTTCTGCTTTGATGTTTTTCTTAAGCCTGATGTAACATTAATAATAACTACAGCAATAACAATCGCAGCTACAGTCATTATAATTAATTTAATTCTTAAAGCTCTCTGCCTTTTCTTTCTCCTAAGCTGGGCTTTTCTTTTTCTGTCGCGGCGGATTTCCACCTCATTATAATTATCATATTCCATCGTTAGTCCTGCTCCCTCAAACTATATATACTGGGTAGAAGCTCTTAATTTATCAGAAAGTTCTTCCCCTTTAATAAGCTTTACAAGTTCAAGACCAAGATCTATTGATGTTCCCATTCCTCTTGATGTTGTAATATTACCATCTGTCACAACTCTTTGTGGTGCAGGAATTATCTCCGCACCCTTTAACTGGTCTTCAAATCCAGGGAAAGCCATCGCCTTCTTACCTTCAAGAAGGCCAAGATTACCAAGGATAGAAGGTGCAGCGCAGATTGCTGCAATTCTGTTATTCTTCTTATCATATTCTTTAAGAAGTGTAAGCAGTTCATTACATTCATAATATGACTTATGTCCAGGTCCACCCGGAAGGAAAAGAAGTTCATCGCCTTCAAATACGTATCCATCTAAAAGTGCATCAGCCTTAACAACTACTCCCTGTGCACTTTTAACATTAATATCTCCTGTAATTGATATCATATCTGTTCTGATATCAGCTCTTCTTAATATATCTATAACCGCAAGTGCCTCAACTGTTTCAAACCCATCTGTGAGAAATGCACATACTTTCATTAATTATTTCCTCCAACAGCAAAAATATACATTTGAATTAATTATACAACAAATTTTTAATTTATGATACTCATATTTTACAAAATGTTAATATTTATGTATTGTGGTTTTAAAAACTATGTGTTATCATTCCAATTAACAAAACAAATCGTTTTAACAACGTGGAGGATAATATATATTATGTTTGATATAATCACTGATTCAGCATGTGACATCGTAAGAGAATATGCAGAGACTCATAATCTTAAGCTTGTCCCTCTCTATACAACATTTGACGGTGTTAACTACCTGAAAGAACAATACGACATTACTCATGATGAATTCTATAGAAGAATGACAGATGAAGGTGCTTTTCCAAAGTCTTCTCTTCCAAGTGTACAGGATTTTGTTGATGCTATTATGCCAAGTGTAGAAGCTGGCAGACCTGCTATCGTATGCACAATTACATCATACTTTTCAGGTTCATACAATTCAGCCTGCACTGCTAAGGACATTATATTAGAAGACCATCCTGATGCTAAGGTTACAGTCATCAATTCATTACTTAACTCAGCATCATTTTCACTCTTCATATATCAGGCTCTCCAGATGAGAAAAGCCGGATATTCATATGAAGATACAATTAAAGTCCTTGAGTCTTTAAGAAATGATGGACGAATCATGTTCACAACAGAATCACTCGAATATTTAAGCAAAGGTGGACGTCTTGCAAAGACAGCAATCACAATTACAAGCAAATTAAGTCTCCGTCCTATCATTGTTATGAAAGAAGGTGAGATTGGACTTGGTGGATTCACAAGGACAAGAAACAAAGGTAAGTCTAACGTTATTGACATGATTCAGAAATACATTGAATCAACAGGAAGACCAATTGATGACTGGGATATCACAGTTGGTTACTGCACTAACCTTGAAGAAGCAGAAAAGTACAGAGATGACGTTGAAGCACAGCTTGGCATCAAGCTTCTTGAAAGACGTGAAGATTTTAAGACAAGAATCAGTATTATCTCAGGCTGCCATACAGGTCCTTATGCATTAGGAATTGCATGCATCCCTAAGTACACAACTGTTAAATTGTAATTATACAGTTTTTATTTATTAAAGCTGTTAACGAAAAAGCGGAATGGTTTGAACTGCCATTCCGCTTTTCTATTATTCTACTTATTCATATGGTCCACAATCCAGCCATATATTTCCTCATATATTTCTTCTTTATTAAGTTCATTGCACAACTCGTGTCTGCAGTCCTCGAAAAGTCTCAAATCAATATCATCAATATGTCCATGATATGTGTTATATGCCCTGTATACACCTTTACCATATTCACCTACCGGATCATCAAGGCCTGACACCATAAGCATTGGAAGGTTCTTTGGAATCTTTGCTATATTCCGTGGCTTTCTTACATACAGAATCATATTCATAAGACCTCTGTAGCCATTAACTGTAAATAGAAATGTTGTAAGCTTTCCTGCATTGTATTCATCAACTACTGTCTCATCTCTTGTCAGCCAGTCATTAGACGTTCTTACATTCTTAATGCGCTTATTATAAGCTCCGAACATAATCTTAGAAATCAGTCTGCTTCTGTATCTGTCTCCCTTTATAAATCTTGTAATATCAGCCAGCGCCTTTCCTGCAAGAACCATTGGTGTTGGCTGGTGTCCTGTTCCCATTATAATAACACCATCCAGCTCATATCCATAATCGCATATATATTTTCTTGTAACAAATGAACCCATACTGTGTCCAAGAAGATAATAAGGAATACCCGGGTACATCTTCTTTGTCAGAACTGTAAGATGATGCACATCCTTTGCCAGTGCTTCCCCAGGATGTTCATCTTTAAAGAAACCCAGATCATCATCTGAACACACTGACTCTCCATGTCCAAGATGGTCATTACCTACAACTACAAAGCCCCTGTCTGCCATGAATCTTGCAAATCCGTCATATCTGTCTATATACTCTATCATTCCATGACTTATCTGCAATACAGCTACCGGCTTGTCATATTCATTCTCATCAGGTCTCCACATAACAACATGAATAGATGTCTTTCCATCACAAGACATAAAAGAATTGGATTGCTTCTTAACCATACAGTTCCTCCTCTGACATTACTTATTCTTTGCCCACATATAGCAGAAAGCCTGTGTTCTTGCCGCAAAATGTTTATCCTTAAGAAGATTCCTTACTTCTTCCCTTGAATACCATGCAGCTGAGATTTCTTCAAATGTTGATGTACTCGGTGCAAATTCTCCTGATGCCTTACCAATAACAACAGCATTAGTTTCATTAGAAAAGCCTATTGCACTATAGCTGTCATACAGCTTGTCATCAATTGCTATAAGATCAAGGCCTGTCTCCTCTTTAAGTTCACGCTTTGCCGCAATCTCCGGAGTTTCCCCTGCATCAATAAGTCCTGCCGGAAAATTATATACATAATCACCTACAGACATTCTGTATTCCTTATTAATAAGAATACGTTCATCATTCTCATCTGTAGCAACGATAACCACACCATCTGTCTTATTATTATGCACATCATCAATTGTCTTAATATCTTTATTACGGCTTATAATCTCATAAACCTTTTTCTTATCATCTTCTGTTGTATAATAAAGGTCATATCTGTCTATAAATCTGCCTTCACTTACTTTCTTAATACCATCAAATTTCATATTACTTAACCGCTGTCACCTTGTAATCCTTATCCTCAACAGTCTTCTTTAATACATCGTTATCAACTTCCTTAGAAAGTGTAACAACTGCTGTTCCGTTCTCATGGCTTACAACTGCCTCTGTAACTCCGTCAACAGCCTCAAGTGCCTTCTTAACTGCAGCCTCACAGTGTCCACACATCATACCCTCAATATTCATAGTCTTTGTCATAGTTTTGTCTCCTTTTGTCGTTTTATTTTTGATTTTGCCTGACTTTTTCTTATAAATATAGTCTTTTCCTGTATCATATATCTTTATAAGATTAAGTCTTAACGCATTCGTTACTACACAGAAGCTTGATAAACTCATAGCTGCTGCACCAAACATTGGATTAAGTGTCCATCCAAATACTGGTATCCACACACCTGCTGCAAGTGGGATTCCTATGCAATTATAGAAGAATGCCCAGAACAGGTTCTCATGTATGTTGGTAAGAGTTCTCTTTGAAAGCCTTATAGCTGCAGGTACATCTGATAATCTGCTCTTCATAAGAACTATATCAGCCGCATCTATCGCAACATCTGTACCGGCTCCAATCGCAATACCTATATCTGCTCTTGTAAGTGCCGGTGCATCATTAATCCCATCACCTACCATTATAACACTTCCCTGCTCCTTAAGTCTTGCTATTTCTTTTTCTTTTCCTTCAGGAAGAACACCTGCAATAACCTCATCAACTCCGGCAAGCTTTCCTATAGCTTTCGCGCTTCTTTCATTATCTCCAGTAATCATTACAACCCTTATTCCCATGTTCTGAAGTTCTTTAATAGCTTGTGGACTGTCTTTCTTGATAGTATCCGCAACAGCTATTATTCCAAGAAGCTCATTATTCTAGCGAAGAAAAGTGGCGTCTTTCCTTCTGATGATAAACTGTCAGCTTTTTCCCTTAAATCATCAGAGACATTACAATAATCTGAAATGAACTTAAGATTACCGCCTGCCACTACATTTGTACCAAGCTTCCCTTTAAGTCCGTTACCAGCTACTGCCTTAAAGTCAGTTACTTCTTCTGCAAATGAGTTCTTATCTCCACTCTCTTCTACATAATTAACAACAGCCTTTGCAAGCGGGTGTTCACTTTTCTTTTCAAGGTCATATGCTATAGCAACGAGTTCTTTCTGTGAAATTCCATCACCTGTTACAATATCCGTAACCTTTGGTTCTCCCTCTGTAATAGTGCCCGTCTTATCGAGTGCGACTATCTGCATCTTGCCTGCCTGCTCTAGTGAAACGGCAGTCTTGAACATAATTCCGTTCTTTGCTCCTACTCCGTTACCAACCATAATTGCAACCGGAGTTGCAAGTCCTAACGCACAAGGACAGCTTATTACAAGCACTGAGATTCCTCTCGCAAGTGCAAATCCTAAGTCCTTGCCACATAACAGCCATACTATTGTTGTTATAACCGCTATTGTTATAACCGCAGGCACAAATACACCTGAAACTTTATCAGCAACCTTTGCAATAGGCGCTTTAGTTGCAGCCGCATCACTTACCATCTGTATTATCTTGGAAAGTGTTGTATCTTCTCCAACTCTTGTCGCCCTGCACTTTATATATCCTGATGTATTAAGTGTTGCTGCACTTACCTGATCCCCCTCCTGTTTATCAACAGGAATACTCTCACCTGTAAGAGCTGATTCATTAACTGCAGTATTACCTTCAATGATGACACCATCTACAGGTATATTCTCACCTGGTCTTACAATAAATATATCACCTGTCATGACCTGTTCAACAGGGACGCATGTTTCCTGCCCATCTGCATAAAGTACTGCCGTCTTGGCAGCAAGCTTCATAAGACTCTTTAATGCATCGGTTGTCTTTCCCTTTGAGCGGGCTTCAAGCATTTTTCCTACTGTTATAAGTGTAAGAATCATAGCCGCTGACTCAAAATAGAATTCATCCATATAGTGCATTACACCTGCCATATCACCTCTCACCTGACAGTCTGTCATGGCAAAAAGTGCATATGTACTCCACACAAATGCTGCTCCTGAACCAAGCGCAACAAGTGTGTCCATATTAGGTGAACGATGTAACAATCCCTTGAAGCCACTTATGAAGAAATGCTGATTAATAACCATTATTATTATTGTAAGCAGCATTTGTATAAGGCCCATGGCCACATGATTTCCTTCAAGCACTGATGGAAGCGGCCAGCCCCACATCATATGTCCCATACTGAAATACATAAGCACAATAAGAAATATAACTGAAGCTGTTAATCTCTTCTTTAAAACCGGGGTTGTCTTATCTGCCAGCGCATCTTCCTGCTCCTGCATTGAAGGACTGCTGTTCTTTGCACCCTTAACTGATGCACCATATCCCGCAGCTTCCACAGCTTTAATGATTACATCTGTGGGTGCAGTTCCCTCAACACCCATTGAATTAGTAAGAAGGCTTACTGAACAGCTTTCCACTCCAGGCACTTTGCTGACAGCCTTCTCGACTCTCGCCTGACACGCTGCACAGCTCATTCCTGTAACATTGTACTGTTCCATATCACGCTACGCCTCCTTGCGGTTAGTTGTTATTCCTGTAACTTTAAAATCAAGTCTCTCAATTGCAATTCTTATATCAGCATCATCGATTTCTCTGTCAACTTCAATTGTTGCCTGCTTCTTCTTAAGATTAACCTGGCATGAAGCACCATCAATCTTATTAACAGATCTCTCAATACTATTCTTGCAATTTTCACAATGCATGCCTTCAATGTCAACAGTCTTGACAGCAATTACAGGATTATCAAGAATCTTCTTCTCTTCTGCAACAGTATCTCCACCACCGCCACAGCAGCCGCCTTCACCTTTCATATGCTTAACACTGCTTATCACTGCGATTACTACTATTACTGCTAATATTCCAATTATTATAGCTGTTCCCATATTATGTATCTCCTTTTATAATTCTTATCGCATGAATTTGCCAATTGTCTTAACAAGCTCTTCTACCGTATCGTCCTTGCCTTCTTTAATATCACGGACTACACAGCTCTTGATATGATTATCCAGAAGCACTTTAGTAAAACTGTTAAGCGCTGACTGGGCAGCCGACACCTGGTTAAGAATGTCAATACAGTATGCATCCTTCTCGACCATTCCCTTAATTCCTCTTATCTGACCTTCAATTCTGCTAAGCCTGTTACAGAGGTCTTTATATTCCTTGGCATCGCGTTCTTTAGTCTTATGACAACAACATTCTTTTTCCATTATTCCTCCTTAGTCTGGTTGTTATATTCTGTGTCTGATAAACGCTTTATTATATTTATCTATTGTGGATGTAACATACCCTGGTAGGGTATATCTCATTCACACGATGTATAATATACCCTATGTGGGTATATGTCAACAGGAATTATTAATTCTTGGCATTCACTACTTAGAATAAGTCACAGCCTCACTGTTCTCATCATAATCAAACATGCCATCATTCTTCTCTTCAAGTGCCTTGATGATGTGATATGTATATTCATTATATGGCGTAGCAATTCCAAGTTCTTTTCCCATACGCATCATTGCGCCAGAGAACATATCTATCTCTGTGTGTCTGCCTGCATCAATGTCCTGCAGTGTTGAATATCTTGCTGTTGGTGGAACTGCACTTCCACGGCTTGAGTTATCTGCGCATCTGCTCATATCAATGCCTTTGGCTATCGCTACTGCTTCAACCTCCTTACGCAGTCCTGCGCTGATTGCTTTCATATGCTCACTGTCTGTATAACAGCCAACACCTGCTCCAATAATAGCTTGTGGAAGATTGTTACAGATATTAAGTCTATACTTGCTCCATATCTCTTCTTTAATACAATCAGTCACCCTGTAATTAATTCCTGTTCCATCAAATAAATCTCTTATTGCCACAACTCTCTCACTCTCAAATGGTGCAGCTTCCTCACCATATATAATGCCTATTGTAGTCTCCGGATTGAACACATATTCCTTTCCTTCGCGGTGTGACGCCACCTTTATAAGTGAATAAATGATATGTGATTTATCTATCTTGGTAGATATTATCTCTTCACTGTCAACACCATTCATAAGACTCATGACAATTGTATTCTCACCGACGGCTTCCCTAATATCATCTAATGCACCTGCAAGTGCGCCGTATTTTAATGATACAACAAGAAGGTCAACACCTTTTGCTTCCTCTGGGGTCAATACCTCCGGGTGGTATGTCTTTCCATTAATCAGACAGCCTTCTGCCTTAAGTCTTTCCGCTCTTTCGCCCTTTGCAATAACACTTAAATCTATATCCTTCTTTTCTGAAAGTCCCCATATAACATAAGAACCGACTGCTCCTGCTCCAAGTACTGCCACTGATTGTATCTTCATATACATTTTCCTCTCAATCTTTGTAATTTCTTCAAATATATATACACTTCAATTCTTTCCGCGTCAAATGCCTTTATCTTCCTACAATATCGCCCTCCTCAAAATCGTAAGTCAGCTTCTTTCCATATGCCATGACATATGCAGCACATTTCTGCTCATAGTCTGTGTGCTGCATTCTTAAACTTGCTGTTCTTTCATCAAGCTGTCTGTCCGGATATATTACCGGCATGACATGTACCCTGAATGTGTGCAAATGTGTACTTTTAACCTGCTGTTCAACAAAAAGCGAAATCACCGGCACATTAAACTTTACCGCATACAGATATGCACCTCTCTTGCATGGACGGGGCTTCCGATAATTAAACCACATTTCCTGCTCAGGATATATAAGCACAAGTTTGTTTTCATCAAGTGCATTTTTAATCTGATTAGGAAATTCTGTCTCCATAAACCATTTCAGGCTGCTTACAGGCATTGTGTCAGCATATCTTTGCATATACCCGACAAATCCTTTCATCGCAAGGTTAGTATCCTGATTAACAATACTCATTCGTGTGAATCCCGCTTTTCTCATGGCAAACCTGACAATTGCAGGGTCTAACGGACTGAAATGATTACATGTTACAATCGCAGGACCTCTGATTCCAGAAAGATTCTCAAGTCCGTCAACTTGTGTTATAAGCCCCACCGCAGAAGTCCCTGCATGAAATATAGCTTCTGCAATATATTTCTTCACACAAAAACCATATGCTGTGCGGTAATCAATATAATGTCTTAGTAATGCTTCTTTATCTTCGCGTAACAGCTTAGGGTCTCCCGGCTCAACCTTTGAATTCAACTGATTAAGACTTACAGCCGTCCTAATATTTTCATAGACCTGCTCCCTGTCACCAATCATATCTCCTCCAAAATGTTATCGCCTGCAAAGCTGCCGCTTCCCACAACATCAGAAAACTTAACCCCATCACCGTCTGCAATACGTTCAGCCCTTGCAAGAAGCTTCTTTAAATTCTCACGGTCGGCTTTCCTTTCACTATCTCCATACTGCTTGCGCTGTTTAATCAGCAACGGATAAAATCCCGACTCAGCCGCATACTGCCAGAAATACTCCTCATACGGAATCTCACTGTAATGCCACGGCTTGTCAAACAGGTTATAATGTATCAGCTTCGGTCTTGCTATATACTCCCCGCCCTTGTTAGGCATAACATTCCATTCCTTATCAAGAAAATATATTTCTTTTGCACACATAGCATTAATATAATCCTGGTCAGGTGCAACACTGTCAAAGTGATATTCAGCCATAAGCTTTAAGAATCTGTCTGCCAGATGAGCCTGTCTTATCTTATCAAGATTCATAAGAAGCACTCCTGAATTGACATATTCATTCCGCTCTATTCCCACTACATTTTCAATGTAATGAGCCAGTATTGTATTCTTTCCTGCAAATGTATCTCTTACTGCACCAAACATTGCATCTCCCATATCAACTGAATAAAGCTTTGCAATGTCATCATTTATTACGGTATCAGAGTCAATATACACAGCTTTATTAAGCTCTGGAAAAAGCTCTGCAATAAACAATCTGAAGTATATCGTCAGTGTAAACTTGCCTGAATAAAGCCTGTTTTCCTGTCTGTCAGTAACTGTCTGTACAAAGCTTTCAGAATATTCGTACATTTTCTTTCTTATATCAACGAATTCAATATCTATATTTTCATAATCCTTTATTACATTGCGAAGCAGAATCATCGTAATATTCTTCACATTATCGCACATAACAATAATGCGGTAACGCTCGTCCACAGCCACATGTGCAGCCAGCGATTTAAGGCACACTGCCAGATATGGCGCGTACTGTTCATTAATTGAGAAAAACACAGGAATACGGGAAACCTCCCTGTACTCCTCATACTCCTTGTTATAAGAATCCAGGAGCTCATCATATTCATGAAGTCCAAGAACATTATGCATTTTGTCAATCTCCCACGGCTTGACTGCGACAGTCCTTATCACAGGAAACACCCGGAAGGTAGTCGTAAAATGCTGGAAAACAGTGTTGTCATGCAGCCTCCTCTGGTCATTAAACTTTCGTCCACACAGATTGACTCTTGTTGCAAATGTATTAATAGCCGTCTGGTCTGGCATAAACATTTCCTTTCTTATACATTGTTCACGACATTTTTCCAGAATCCCGTTCTCACGTATCGCCTTCATATTCATAAGCATTACTCCGGAATTAATGTAGCCATCACCGAAAAGCCATCTGCCATAATAGTCAGAAACTCCCGCAATCTCTATCCCATCCATATTCTGATAATAAAAGTCGCTGAAATCTTTCCTGCACAGCACATCAGTATCCAGATAAAGAACTCTTTCCTTAATATCTGTCTTATCAGCAAAGAGACGCAGCATACAGCACGCAGTAAATCTGCTCTGCATATTTGCTTCTGGCAGCTCCTCAACAAAATATCTTGTAACATCAACAAGAAAGACATTTACCTCACTGTCCAATTTATTCAACTTTCTTTCCATATATTTTGCAAATGCTTTATCAACCGGATTGTAATTAACACCTTTTTCACTGTAATCCACCGTAAGAATATATATATTTAACGGTTCTTCCACATTTCCAATAAGAGACATTGAAGATAGAAGAATTCCCTTCTGCATAGGTTTATCACCGCAATATAATATGTTCATAATTCCGTTCCTTTCCATCTATTAAATATGTCTGATTTATCCTCTCTATATTGATTTTCCCCAGTTTCTTAAGTAAAATACATATAAGTTTTAAACGATAATTAAAGAATTGAGGAATGTTATGATATTTAAGATTTTCAAAAAAGATTTGAAAGGTCTTAGCAGGAATATTCTGGCTTTAGCCATTGCGCTTGGTCTGTGCCTTATTCCATCGCTTTACGCATGGTTTAACATATATTCCAACTGGGATCCTTACGCAAACACTGCGTCTGTCCAGATTGCTATTGTTTCTGAAGATGAAGGCTACTCTGAATCTGATGATTCCACTATCAATATGGGAGAACAGATTGTTGAACAGCTTCATTCGAATGATAAATTAGGCTGGCGTTTTCCGGAAACTAAAGATGAAGCCATGAATAAACTGAATGCCGGGAAGTACTATGCCGTTATCGTTGTTGGTGAGGACTTTTCACGAAGCCTGTATGACTTCCTTGACAATGGTCTTAATCCTCCAACAGTTACATATTATGAGAATTCCAAGAAAAATGCTGTTGCTTCCAAGATTACAGATACAGGAAAAAGCACTCTTCAGAACACTATCAACTCCGAATTCATTGATGTATGTGTTAAGACTATTATGCAGGGACTTAACGAAATAGCTGAAAATGATCCTTCAATTATTGAAAAAACAGTTAAGGATTTACAGAGTGTATCTGCCAATATTAATTCTTACGATACCATGATTGACATGTTTATTAAGAGTAATTCAGACCTGGCAGATAATCTTGCAAAGCTTCAGGAGGTTCTTCCACAGATTAAAGATGTTCTTACCGGAACAACGGATGTTGCTGATATTGCCAATAACTCTCTTGATAATGTCACAGATGATATTGCAAATCAAATTGATGCGCAGCTTAAAGCTATGAATGAATTAACTGACAGCGCACTTGATTCTCTTGATAAAGCTGTACAGCTTTCAATAACTGATGTCGGACAGGCTGGCGTTGAGCTTAGTAAAGCCAACAAACAGTTAAAGGAACTTATAGACCAGAATAAGGCTCTTGAAGACGCTATTGATTCGCTCAGCAAAGTAGATGGCATCGACCCGGCAGTTATCACCGCCCTAAAGTCAGCTCTAGCTTCTGTTAACGCTATGGAGAATATCGCATACAACCTTGTTCAGCAGTGTGCCGATATTCTTACTGATTCACCTGAAACACTTCAGGCAAAATACCAGTTAATCAAGTCTGTTGTTGAACAGTGCCGCACAGAGCTTCAGAAGAGCCAGACAATTATGCAGACTGTAATAAGAACTAATGTTAACCTTCTTAAGGCTTCCATTAAGAATGCCGTAAGCAGCCTTGCAGCTAATATAAGCAGTGCCGGAGACAGTATTAATGGAATATCACAGATGCTCCTTGGAGTAAGTGATATATCTGTAAACATTAATACAACTCTAGAAAGCACAAAAACATTACTTGATTCTCTCAACAAAAGACTTGATACCATATCTGGTTCAGTAGGAGATATAAGTTCATCTTCTACATATAAACTGATAATGGATTTCATCAACTCAGACGCACAGTCAATAGCGTCATTCCTGTCAGAGCCGGTACAGGTAGAAGAAATCTACGTCTATATGCAGACTAACTATGGAACAAGTGTTACACCTTTCTATACAACACTTGCTCTCTGGGTTGGAGGAATTGTTTTAGTTGCCCTTATGAAAGTAAAGGTTGACTATGAGGATGATGAATTCAAGGATGCCACAGAACATCAGAAATATATGGGCCGTGCACTACTCTTCCTTGCAATGGGACAGCTTCAGGCTCTTGTAGTTGTTCTTGGTGATTTGTACATTTTAAAAATTGACTGCACCCACCCATTCATGCTGTGGCTTGCAGCCGCTATAACAAGCTTTATATTTACATTATTTATATATACACTTGTTCTTACATTTGGTGATTTGGGAAAAGCTATTGCTGTAGTTATGATTGTGTTACAGATTGCCGGTTCAGGCGGAACTTATCCAATAGAACTTCTTCCTGAATTCTTCCAGAATGTGTACCTTTACTTCCCATTCCCTTATGCAATCAATGCCATGAGGGAGGCAATAAGCGGATTATATCAGTGTGATTACGCTGTATTTCTTGTGAAATTATGCGCTTATGCTGTTATTTCCCTTATTCTGGGACTTGGAATCAGAAAGTCACTTCTTGAAGTACGCGAGTTCTTCGAACGCCGTATGAAAGAAACACATTTTATGTAAAGGAGAAATGAATTTATGCAAAATGATAATTTTAATATAGATGTTGTTATTGCGGAAATCACAGCATTTGCAGAAAATATGCACGCTAAGAACCAGCACAAGAAAAAGGTCTGCTTAAGATGTATGATGATAATTCCTTTAGTATTCATGGTACTTATGTTTACCATGGATACAGCTAAGGTTGTTTATCTGCTTCTTTGGGTAATCTCACTTTTTATATTCTGTGCTTATCTTATAGTTATTGATTATATTGATGACAAGCTCGCAAGAAAGCTCAATGAGCTCAATATTGAGATTAAGGAAAAACAGGCTGATACTTCTCTTACAGACAGTATCAAAGCATTTTTAAGTGAGGTACAGTTATGAAAAATATATTTAAGATTATACGGGCTGACCTTCGCCACATAAAAACAAATGTAATTGCACTATGCGTAATTATCGGTCTTACCGTTATTCCTGCATTGTATTCGTGGTTTAATATCCTGTCAAACTGGGATCCATATGGACAGGCTTCCACAAGCAGGATTAAAGTTGCCGTTGTATCTGTTGACAAAGGTACTTCTCTTGAAGGAACGGAGCTTAATGTCGGTGACACCATAATTGATGCACTTAAAACTAATAACACTATCGGTTGGCAGTTTGTTGCTTCATCAGATGAAGCAATCGAAGGCGTATACAGCGGTGAGTATTATGCAGCCCTCGTTGTTCCAGAGAATTTTTCCAAGAATCTTATAAGCTTCTTAAGTGATTACATGGAACATCCTCAGTTAAAATATTACTGTAACCAGAAAGCAAACGCTATTGCACCTAAGATAACAGACAAGGCTAAAACAGCAGTTCAGCAGCAGGTAAACCAGACATTTATAGATACAATCGTATCTACGATTGCCGGAACTGGCGACTCAGTTATCAAAGATGCAGATAAAGAAACCGGTTCTCTTATGGATGCAGTTATTAACAGACTTACATCCGCAAGGACTACACTTTCAACATACGATGTAATTCTTAACTCAATGCTTGCAATTACTGACCTTACATCATCAATAAGCAGCAGTTCAAACAGTGCTGCACCGCAAGTTTATACACAATTACAGTTACAGCAGCAGCAGTTAATAACCTTACAGGCACTTGTAAATGGTAATTCCGCTGAATCTTTAAATGAATTATCATCTGCTCTTTCAAACCAGATGTCCCAGATTCAAAGCATTATGAGTTCATTAACAGAGCTTTATTCTGACATGAACATGGATGTTGCAGACCTTTCTGCTGCAATTAAGCTTACATCAGGCTCACTTACTCAGACTAAAGAGCTTCTCAGTGACCTTGAGACAAAGCTTGATAACGCAATTAATACATTAAACACAATCACTGAACAGGATACATATGGTTTATTATCAGAGATGTTAAATGCAGATGCCAATACTTTGGGAGATTTTCTCTCTGCACCTGTAAATATAACAACAGAGCAGGTATATGCTGTTAAAAGCTATGGAACAAGCGCTTCACCATTCTACACAATACTTGCACTGTGGTTTGGTGGACTTATACTTGTTGCTATTATGCACACACCTGTGCATCCTGCTCCGGACATTCCAGCAGATGCAAAGAGATATGAAAAATTCTTTGGAAGGTATTTTATCTTCTTTGCTGTAGGACAGCTTCAGGCACTGCTTATAACACTTGGAAATCTTCTCTACATAGGAATCCAGTGTTACCACCCATTCCTTTACTGGGTTGCATGTGCATTCTCAAGCTTCGTATTCACCTTCTTTATGTACAGCCTTACTGTTGCATTTGGAAATATCGGTGAAGCACTTGGAATTGTCCTGCTCGTTATACAGGTTGCTGGATCAGGCGGTACATTCCCTATAGAAGTACTTCCTAACGCCTACCAGATAATATACCGATTCCTGCTCTTCCCATATTCAATGGATGCATTAAGAGAATGTATAGCAGGAATGTACAGATATGATTACATTAAGAATCTCGCATTTCTTTCAATATATATAGTTGTTTCGCTGGTTATCGGATTGTTCTTACAGAAACCATTTGAGAAGCTGAATCATATGATTGAGAGAAGTAAGGAGAAGTCGGGGGTTATGTTGTAGGAAGTTGCTCCCCTAAAGCACGCCCAGCCGTGTATATTAGTAAAATCAAAACACGCTTCCGCTCGGATTCCGACGCAGCGGTACTAGGTTCGCTGGGATTTGCTACCACTTTGTGGCAGCTTTCCCAGCTTACCAAGTGCCGGCGTCTTCATACGGTTTTGATTTTACTAATATACACGGCTGGGCTTTTCTTTACCGGACAACTGCTCCGCCCCGCCTTTGGCAAGGTTGGGGCTGGAGAGATATTCTCATCTCCTATGTAGAAAAACTCCCGGAAGTTTGGAGGCAGGTTGTTTGTGTAGTGTAGTTTCAAACCGTACGGAAACGCCGGCACTTGATTTTGCGAGGGAGTCGCCAAAGGCGACAAACCTCACAAAATCTTAGTACCGCTGCGTTTTCGTCCGAGCGAGAGCACGTTTGAAAATACACTACACAACCACCTGCCTCCCACTCCCGGGAGTCACTTTTCTAGAATAACCCAGTTATTACCCCATCATCATTAACATCTATATTATATGCCGCTGGTGATTTTGAAAGTCCTGGCATTGTCATTACTGAACCTGTAAGCACTACTATGAAGCCTGCACCGGCTGATACATATGCTTCTCTTACATTCATCTCAAATCCTTCCGGACGGCCAAGTAATGTCGGATCGTCTGAAAGCGAATACTGTGTCTTAGCCATACAGATTGGAAGATTACCAAATCCTAACTGTTCAAGCTGTGCAATCTGCTTATTAGCTGCTGCCGAATAATTAACACTTCCTGCGCCATATATTTCTTTGGCAATTGTCTCAATCTTTGCTTTAACCGGCTGGTCTGTCTCATACAGACAATGGAAATTGCTCTTCTTTGTCTCAAGTGTCTTAAGAACCTTTTCTGCAAGCTCAATTCCGCCTTCTCCACCCTTTTCCCATACTTTGGCAAGGGCGAATTCACAGCCTTTATCTTCACAGAACTTCTGTATATAATCTAATTCTGCCTGTGTATCTGATACAAATGCATTAAGTGTAACAACTACAGGCACGCCATATTTCTGCAGATTCTCGATATGCTTTTCAAGGTTTACGATTCCCTTCTTTAATGCGTCAAGATTTTCTGCTGATAATTCTGTCTTAGGTACTCCACCGTTGTACTTAAGTGCTCTTACTGTTGCTACTAATACAACTGCATCTGGCTTTAAGCCTGACTTACGGCACTTTATATCGAAGAATTTCTCTGCTCCTAAATCTGCTCCAAATCCTGCCTCTGTGATTACATAATCTGCCATCTTGAGTGCAGTCTTAGTTGCTCTTACTGAATTACAGCCATGTGCGATATTAGCAAATGGTCCACCATGTACTAATGCTGGAGTATGCTCAAGTGTCTGGATAAGGTTTGGCTTTAATGCATCCTTTAACAAAGCTGCCATTGAACCTACTGCCTTGATATCTGATGCTGTAACAGGCTGTCCCTGATAATTGTAAGCAACTACCATCTTGCCGAGTCTTTCCTTTAAATCCTTCATATCTGTTGCAAGACATAATACTGCCATAATCTCTGACGCAACTGTGATAACAAAATGATCTTCTCTTACAGTTCCGTCAACCTTAGAACCAAGACCTACAACTATATTTCTAAGAACACGGTCGTTCATATCCATACATCTTTTCCATGTAACACATCTTGGGTCAATTCCAAGTTCGTTGCCCTGCTGTATATGGTTATCAAGAAGTGCCGCACATAAGTTGTTAGCTGATGTGATTGCATGGAAATCGCCTGTAAAATGCAGATTCAATTCTTCCATAGGAACAACCTGTGCATATCCACCACCTGCTGCTCCACCTTTGATACCGAAACATGGACCAAGTGATGGCTCACGAAGTGCTATAACTGCCTTCTTGCCAAGCTTTCCAAATGCTTCTCCAAGCCCTACAGTAATTGTTGTCTTTCCCTCTCCGGCTGGAGTTGGATTAATGGCTGTAACAAGAATTAACTTTCCATCTTCATTGTCTTTGACACTGTTGATGTACTCATCTGATATCTTAGCCTTATACCTTCCGTATAATTCAAGATCATCCTCGCTTATGCCGCATCTGGCTGCAACATTCTTAATTGGCTCCATTACTGCTTCCTGTGCAATTTCAATGTCTGTCTTCATAATGTTTTTCTCCTTTGCTTTAGCCTTTTCGTGCCTTGCAATCCTGCTTTATCAAGATTCCTAAGAAGATTCCCTTCCTAATATATCTTTACATAAAAACAAGAGGCTACAGGCGCACTTTAATACACCTATGCCTCTGTTAAAAACCTGAAAGATTCTCCCCAAGCAAATCAGCCTCAATATTTCTCATCTCTATGCTTAGAAATTGCTTCTTCGGTGCTGATAATTACAGCTCTCCAGAGTTCCGTCCATAACCGGTCCTTTTGCCTGAGAGTTTTCGCTGTCACCTTCGGCGCTGCATTTTAACAGTCTCTCCCGATTATATCTTCCGGATATCACCTTAATAATAAGGAAAAAGCGTCTTGCTTTATCTGCAAAACGCCTTTGTTTTCAACAATAATATATAAATTGACAGAGTTTGTCAATAAGCAACATTTAACAAAATTATTTATTATATTAGGAAATAACAGTATTCAATTGAAAAAAATTTTTTTGTTTATGGTAAAATTTGTCTTAATTTTTATAAAAGGAGAACACATAATATGTTTAGTAAAATCAATACTATTCTCGATACTATTGACGCATATGTCTGGGGAATTCCACTCATTGTCCTTATACTTGCCGTTGGTCTGTTTCTTACTATCAGACTTAAGGGTGTTCAGTTTACTAATCTTGGACGTGCTTTTAAGTACATTTTCAAAGACGAAACTGATGGAAAGCATGGTGAAGTGAGCAGTTTCGCAGCACTATGTACAGCACTTTCAGCAACAATCGGTACAGGTAATATCGTGGGTGTTGCTACTGCTATTGTCTCAGGCGGTCCTGGTGCATTATTCTGGATGTGGCTTGCTGCCTTAGTTGGTACTGCTACCAAGTACTCAGAGTGTCTCTTAGCAGTTAAGTTCAGACAGGTTGACGAAGACGGTCATGTTGTTGGTGGTCCTTTTAACTACATTGAACATGGTATGGGACCTAAGTGGAAATGGCTTGCCAAGATATTTGCTTTCTTTGGTATAGGCGTTGGTCTTTTAGGAATTGGTACATTTACACAGGTAAACGGAATCTCTTCTGCTGTTAATAATTTCTTTGATTCTAACAACGCATGGACTGTTTCATTATTTGGAAGAACATATTCATGGACTGTAGTTATAAGCTGTCTTATCCTTACATTCTGTGTTGCTCTTGTTCTTATTGGTGGAATCCAGAGAATTTCTAAAGTTGCTCAGGTTATTGTTCCTTTCATGGCTGCAACATATTTTTTAGCAGGTATTCTTATTATTTTATTTAATATTACAGATGTTCCTGCTGCCATCCTTACAATTGTGCAGAGTGCATTTGGTCTTAAGGCCGCTGCTGGTGGTGCCCTTGGTGCCATGGTTGTAGCTATGCAAAAGGGTATTGCAAGAGGTATCTTCTCTAATGAGGCCGGTCTTGGTAGTGCACCTATTGCCGCTGCCGCTGCCCGTACCAATGAACCTGTACGTCAGGGCCTTGTATCTATGACAGCTACTTTTATTGATACTATTATCATCTGTTCAATTACAGGTATTGCAATTGTTCTTACAGGAGCTTACGATATGGGACTTGAAGGTGTTGCAGTAACAACTAAAGCATTCCAGATAGGACTTCCATTCCCTGATGGAGTTGCTTCATTTATTCTTATGTTATGCCTCGTATTCTTTGCATTTACAACTATTCTTGGCTGGGATTATTATTCTGAGCGCTGCCTTGAATACCTTACTAATGGTAAGAAGAAATGCATCAAGGCATATAGATGGGTATATATCCTCTGCGTATTCATCGGTCCTTACATGACTGTATCTGCCGTATGGACAATTGCAGATATATTTAACGGTCTTATGGCTATTCCTAACCTTATTGCACTCGTTGCTTTAAGCGGTGTGGTTGCTAAAGAAACTAAAGATTATCTTGACAGAATTAAGAAAAAAGAGATTGATTAATTTATTTCTTATATATAAAAACGCCAGTCATGAATTCTCTGATTAATTCATGACTGGCGTTTTTAATTTATCTTTTTGCTTTCTTTCCACCAACACCATTAATATACATCAACGGTATTCCGAAGAATGCCATTCCTCCAACAATATTACCTATTGTAACAGGAATAAGATTATTAAATATAAAATCGGTATATTCAATGTACTAAGCTGCTGTGCTGTATAACCATATTGCTCCATAGCATCTTTCACATATAACGGATTAAGTTTTGCTATCATTCCTGCAGGTACATAATACATATTAGCAACACAGTGCTCATAACCGCTTACAACAAAAAGCAGTATTATAAAAAAACAACATAACAGTTTTCCGGTTACATCCTTTGCACGTGCCGCAAGCATAACTGCTGCGCACACAAGTATATTACATAATATTCCCGATGCAAGTGCTGTTGTAAAATCGAGGTTACATTTTCCAAGTGCTACTTTAATTGTATATGCACCAAGTATTCCCGATGAATAATTGTACTGCCCACTTACATAATCAATACATGTAAGCATTAACGAGCCAAGAAGATTGCCAAAATATACTACAACAAGCATTCTTATAAGCTTAAATGCTGTGTGCTTCTTCTGTACAGTTGCCATAATTGCCAGACAGTCTCCCGTGAAAAGCTCAGCACCTGTCATAACAACCATCATAAGTCCCATTGGGAATACAACTCCTGCAACCAGACGTGCAATTCCTACATTGGCGATATCATGTGCTGCCACACTGCTTCCTGCTGCGCCAAATGCAATCATCATTCCTGCAAGTATGGCTTTCATAAAAAGCTTGTATGCTGGACAGTCAACCTTACCCACACATCCTTCTACATAATTTTCTATAGCTTCTTTCATAGATAACATCTTTCGTTCCTCCCTGATTGTGTATTTCTACACTTCAATCGTTTTGTTTTAACTGTGTATACAAAATACGCTTGCATATTATAGCAAGCTGAATATTTATTTACAAGTATCTTATGAGGTACAATCCGCCGCGGCTCGGCTTCCCTTTTGGACTTCAACACACTTTCCCGCCACTTTAACGTCCAATCCGCTGCACCTCGACTCCCATTATCCCTGCACGACAAAAAGCACCTGCCAGAATGCTATTCACAAGCATTCTGGCAGGTGCAAACCCATATATGTATCATAAATTCTACTTTCCAGATGTTGCCTTAAGTCTTGCCATAGCTCTTGCAAGTGCTGCTCTTGAGTGATAATACTCATGGATACTCTGCTTCTGGCGAAGTCTCTCCTCTGCCCTCTGCTTAGCTTCCTCTGCTCTTCTTACATCGATTTCCTCAGGCTTTTCTGCTGTCTCAACAAGAAGAGTTACACGGTTGTTGACGATTTCAACAAATCCCATTCCAACAACAGCATGAATCCACTCGTCGCTGCCCTCTGGCTGGAACTTCATCTGACCTTCATCAATTGCAATAACCATATCTTCATGATGGGCAAGAATTTCCTTCTGTCCATCGAACTCAGGCACAATCAGAGAACGGCATTTGCCAGCGAAAAACACCCGGTTAGCTGATATTACTTTTAAATAAAATGAACTTGTAGCCATTAGTTTTTCCTTTCTGGCAGGATGTTACTGCATCTTCTCAGCCTTTTTAATAACATCATCTATAGTTCCTACATTGAAAAATGCGTTCTCAGGATATTCGTCCATCTCACCATCAATAATTGCCTTGAAACCTCTTATAGTCTCCTTTAATGGAACATATACACCAGGAATACCTGTGAAGTTCTCAGCAACATGGAATGGCTGTGATAAGAATTTCTGAATCTTTCTTGCTCTGAATACTGTAACCTTATCTTCATCTGCAAGCTCTTCCATACCAAGAATAGCAATGATATCCTGTAATTCCTTGTACTTCTGGAGGATTTCCTGAACCTTTCTTGCTACCTCATAATGCTCCTCACCTACAATGTCCGGCTCAAGAATTCTTGATGTAGAATCAAGAGGGTCTACTGCCGGGTAGATACCCTGTTCAACTATCTTTCTTGAAAGAACTGTAGTTGCATCAAGATGTGCAAATGTTGTTGCAGGTGCAGGGTCAGTAAGGTCATCGGCAGGTACATATACTGCCTGTACTGATGTTACAGAACCATTCTTTGTAGAAGCAATTCTCTCCTGTAATTCACCCATCTCAGTTGCAAGTGTTGGCTGATAACCTACGGCTGAAGGCATACGTCCAAGAAGTGCTGAAACCTCTGAACCAGCCTGTGTAAAACGGAATATATTATCAATGAATAAAAGCACATTCTGATGCTTCTCATCACGGAAATATTCAGCCATTGTAAGTCCTGTCTCAGCAACACGCATACGTGCTCCAGGTGGTTCATTCATCTGACCAAACACCAGGGCAGTTTTTTCAAGAACGCCCGACTCTTTCATTTCTGTCCAGAGGTCGTTACCTTCTCTTGATCTTTCTCCTACACCTGTGAATATTGAATATCCACCATGCTCTGTTGCAATATTGCTGATAAGTTCCTGAATAAGAACTGTCTTACCAACTCCGGCACCACCAAACAGACCAATCTTACCACCCTTTGCATAAGGTGCCAAAAGGTCAATTACCTTGATACCTGTCTCAAGAATCTCTTCTGCAGGATTCTGTTCTTCAAATGTTGGAGGTTCTCTGTGGATTTCCCACTTCTCCTCTGTGTCTGGTTGCTCTCCACCATCAATAGCCTCTCCTAATACATTAAAGAGACGTCCAAGAGTTTTCTCTCCAACAGGAGTCTTAATGCCACTGCCTGTAGCTGTTACTTCCATGTCTCTGCAAAGACCTTCACTGGAAGCAAGCATAATACAGCGGACTGTGTCGTTACCGATATGCTGTGCAACTTCCATTACACATTTTTTATCACCATTATTAACTTCAAGTGCGTCCCTGATTGCCGGAAGGTTCTCATCTTCGAACGCTACATCGACAACAGGTCCCATTACCTGTATAATCTTTCCTTTATTACTCATATTATCTCCTATCCGTCGCATTATTTCTTTCGTTTCTTCTTCTGCGACTTCGCACCAGCGATAACCTCAGTTATTTCCTGTGTGATTGAAGCCTGTCTGGCTCTGTTATACTGTATATCAAGATCGTGCAGCATATCCTTTGCACTCTTTGATGCAGCCTCCATCGCCATCATACGGGCATTCTGTTCGCAGGAGAATGACTCTACCAAAGCTCCGTATACGAAACCAACTATATAATCAGGAACAATTCTGTCCATAACTACTTCTGGGGAAGGTTTTAATGCAAGTTCCTCTCTTTTGAAATCAACCGGTATCTGGATATTGAAATCTGCCTTCTTAAGAGGAAGAAGCTGTTCAATCTGTGTTTCCTCCTGAATAGCATTAATCATACTTGTATATATGATATACACCTCATCAAGTTCACCTTTCTGTACAGTTCTATTATTTCTTCTGAAATATTTCTTGCTCTGTTAAGAGTAGGATTCTGAACTGTATAGTGGAACTGCTTCTCAATCTCAATACCGCGCTGTTCAAAATAATGTCGTCCAAGTTCTCCTAATACGAATAATGAATGATTAGGATTCTTTTCAAGCTGCTCCTGCGCAATCTTTAAAACATTATGGTTATATGAACCTGCAAGTCCCTTATCAGCAGTAATAACTATGTAGCCTACCTTTTTATCCGCTGCGTCTTTATCCTCATTTGTCTTAAAATATATACTGCTTATATCAGGTATATGTCTTAAGATTCGGCTCATTTCTGACTGCAGAGTGAAAAAGTATGGTTCCGTGTCTGAAAGCATTTTCTTAGATTTCTTAAGCTTGGAAGAAGAAATCATATACATGGCATTAGTAATCTTTAATGTATCATTGATACTTTTTATTCGATCCTGAATTTCCTTTGTGTTTGCCATATCTATACGCTTACCTTTCTTTTAGCACACATGCATTATGCAAATTCTTTTACTGCTTCCAGAATATTCTTAACCAGCTCATCATTAATCTCTTTCTTATCTTCAATCTGCTTTCCTATTTCAGGATGCTTGAGATCCATGAATTCAAGTAATTCTGTCTGATGTTTCTTAACTTCCTTAGTAGGTATCTCATCAAATACGCCGTTGTTAGCCATAACAAGTGTCATAACCTGCTCATGCATTGAAAGTGGATGGCAGAGTGGCTGCTTTAAAAGCTCCATAAGGCTTTTCCGTGCTGTAACTGTGCCTTAGTCGCATCATCAAGATCTGATGCAAACTGTGTAAATACTTCCATCTCTCTGTACTGTGCAAGGTCAATTCTTATGCTTCCTGATGCCTTCTTCATTGCCTTAGTCTGGGCTGCACCACCAACTCGTGAAACCGAAAGACCTACATTAACGGCAGGTCTCATACCTGAATTAAACAGGTTAGTTTCAAGGAATATCTGACCATCTGTGATAGAGATAACATTTGTTGGAATATATGCTGATACATCACCAGCCTGTGTCTCTATTATAGGAAGTGCTGTTATTGAGCCTCCACCTAACGCATCACTTAAACGGCTTGATCTTTCAAGAAGTCTTGAATGAAGATAGAATACATCTCCAGGATAAGCCTCTCGTCCAGGTGATCTTTCAAGCAGAAGGGAAAGTGCTCTATACGCTACCGCATGTTTGCTCAAATCATCATATACAATAAGAACATCTTTTCCCTGATGCATGAAATGCTCTGCCATTGCAGTACCTGCATATGGAGCTATATACTGAAGTGATGCAGGATCACTCGCTGTTGAAGATACAACAATTGAATAATCCATTGCACCATGCTTAGTAAGTGTTGATACAACCTTGGCAACTGTAGATGCCTTCTGTCCGATTGCAACATACACACAGATAACACCTTTACCTTTCTGGTTAATAATTGTATCTGTGGCAATTGATGTCTTACCAGTCTGACGGTCACCAATGATAAGTTCTCGCTGTCCACGGCCAATTGGGAACATTGAATCAATTGAAAGTATTCCTGTTTCCATTGGTGTGCTTACAGACTTACGGTCTACGATACCAGGAGCATCTTCCTCAATTGGTCTGTAATCTTCTTCTTTAATATCGCCTTTTCCATCAATAGGCTCGCCAAGTGCATTGATTACTCTTCCTACAAATGCGCTGCCTACCGGAATTCCGGCTTTTTTCTTGGTTCTTACAACCTTAGTTCCTTCTTTGATTCCTGTATCCCTGCCGAACAAGATAACGCCTATCTCATTCTCACGAATATCCTGAACCATTCCTTTTACTCCATTATCAAATACTACGATTTCACCATACATTGCATGGTCAATACCGTATACAGTAGCAATTCCATCACCGACCCATATTACATTACCAGTCTCACGGCTTGCTTCATCCCAATTGAAATTCTCAATCTCACTCTGGATAATGGAGATAATATCTGTTGCACTAATTGCGCCCACAGGGGTCACCTCCCAGTTAATTTTCTTTCAAGCTGACAAAAACGTCCTTCAAAACTTCTGTCGTATTCCTTGTGATGCGCTCTTATAACATATCCGCCTAAGAGATCCGCATCTACTGTCTTTGTCAGTTCAATTGTATAATCCGGATATCTGCTCTTTAAGAAATCCTGTGCCTGCTTTGCATTATCATCTTCATCACTGCTGTCTGCACTTATAAGCTCTGCTTTTAAAATGTGGTTTGCTTCATCATCAATTCTGTAATATGAATCAAATATGTCTCTCATCTCATCACAATAACCAAGCTTACACATTTCTTTAATGAAATTCTTCATAAGTTCTTTAGTATCATCAAGTGCAAACACTTTATCAATGATGTCGTATTTCTTTGCAAGAGGTATTTCAGGATTCGTGAGAATTTTCTGAAGTTCTGAAGTTTTGCTGTATAACTCATCAGCCCTTCTTACATCCTCTCTGCTCACAGACAACCGGTGTAAAACTATTGCATTATTTACTGCTGCCTGCGTCATGAGCATCACCTGTCTTTACGATTTTTCTTGCAGCTATGAGAGCGAGTCTTGCAATATCTGCCTGTGCAGCTTCCGTTGCTTTCTCTTTCTCAGTAGCTATATCAGCCTTTGCCTTTTCAAGCATTACTTCTGTTTCTTTTCTGGTCTTTTCCAAAGCTGCCTCATGCTCTTCCTGTGCTCTGTTTCTAGCATTTACAATAATCTCATCAGCTTCAGTCTTCGCACTTTCAAGCTTTTCGTCATATGAAGCCTTTAATGCATCTGCTTCTTCCTGACTCTTCTTAGCATCATCAAACTGCTGCTTAATCATATCTTCTCTTGCATTGATTACTTTCATAACAGGCTTAAACAGGAACTTCTTAAACACCAGATATAAGACGAGCAGATTGACTACTGTCCATAATATATTCCATGGATCTATACTTAACACTAGCTTCGCCTTCCTTTCTATCTTGTCTTAGTTATCTTTCCCATAAATGTTATTAGCCTAAGAAAAGGATTATAAGAAGGGCGATAACAAAACCATAAATAGCTGTTGCCTCTGCAAGGGCACAACCTAAAAGAAGTGACTTACTAATCTTGCTTTCTGCCTCTGGCTGTCTTGCGATAGCGTCTACTGCACTGCTTGTTGCCTTACCGATACCAAGACCAGCACCGATACCTGTTAATACTGCTATACCTGCTCCGATTGCTACTAAAATTGTTGACATAATAATAATCTCCTTTTTAAAACATTTATTCTTGTTACATATACTCTTACTCTGTAGCCTCTTTTATAAAAAGACCAGTTAAGAATACGAAAACATACGCCTGTATCAGTCCATCGAATATATCGAAGTAACAACTGAATACTGCCGGTAAAACTGCTGGAACTACCATCTTTAATAATTCCATGATTACAAATGAACCTAAAACATTACCGAATAATCGCATGCAAAGTGATAAGGGCTTGATAAATACTTCCAGAATATTAATAGGAAGTATTATAGGCATTGGCTCTGCAAAACTCTTAAGCCAGCCTTTAGTTCCTCTGGCTCTGATTCCTGCGACCTCAATAAGCACAATACTCATCAATGCCAGTGTTGCTGTAACATTCATATCCTTAGTTGGCGGCTTGAAACCAAGCAGTCCTATCAGGTTCGCAATTCCTATGTAAATAGCAATTGCTGACAGATATGGAATGTATGCCTTTCCTTTTTCTCCTACCGTCTCAGTGAAGAAATCATTGAGCCCCTTTATTGCTGTTTCTACAACTACCTGTCTGCGACTGGGGTTTTCCACACTTAGATTTCGGCTTAGCAGAATACACAACAGAAACACAACAGCCATGATAATCCATGTAACAACAACGGATTCATATACTGGGATTCCACCAAACAAAGGTATAGTGAACACTGTCTCGCAATTAAGTTCTTCCATAAGCCCTTCTACCAAAGCATCCATCTGCACGACCTCCTTTCTAAATATGAAACATATTTCTTTTCTGTTCACGGATTTTATTCCACAAAAAAAATAATGTCAAGCCTAGATTCTGCCTAGGTTTGACACTATTTTCTCCTTTAATAATCGTACATTTTTAACAAAAAATCATTTATGACCAGCGTTCATTTTTGTTATTTTTTACATTGAATTCTGGCAAACTTTATTTTTATTTAATAATCTCATTAAAATTTGTCAAAAATGTATCAATAAAACCTGTTAATTTTTCTACAAATTTGTCATTTAATTAAGATATAACCGGTTATTCATTAATTATATTAATCTCTATAAAGCCTTTAAAACACTTGAATTCTCTATAACAAAGTTCCTGAATGCCTCTGCAACAGGAGACATGTATGTACTATTGTCATTAACCATATAAAAGCTTCTTTCATATTCAGGTGACTCGATTTCAAATATTTCTACAGACATCTTTTCCAATATATCCATATATGGAACTACCGCTATTCCAAATCCATTAGCAACCAGCCCGGCAATAACCTGATCTTCCTCAGTTTCATATGCAACCTTTACTGTTATGTCCGATCTTTTCAACATTTCATCAAATATGCTTCTTATTCCAGAGTTCTTGTCAAAACATACATATGGATAGTCTGCTGTCTCTGCAAGATTAATGTTCCTTTTCTTTTTCTTAGCCAACGGATGTCCTTTGGGAGTAATAAGCACCAGCCTCTGCTTCATGACAGGCTCAGCCGTAAAATGATATTCTTCTGATGGCTTAGAGCAGAACAACAGATCATACTTCCCAAGCTGCATATCATCAAGCAGCCTGCCTGTAACATCTGTATGAAATGTAAAATCTATATCGAGCTGCGGATTCTTCTTTATAAATGCTGCCGCCATCCGAGGGACATAGCTTATTCCCAATGGTCTTACAAGTCCTAATCTTATCGTTCCATTTCCCATTGCACTTCTTTTAATAGAAGCGATTCCATCATCTAACACATCGAGAGTCTTTTCTGCATAAGAAAGAAACTCCTCTCCGAATTGAGTCAGAGTTATCTTATGTCCGTTTTTTTCAAAAAGTCTGACACCAAGTTCCTTTTCCATCTGTGATATTGCATGACTAAGACTAGGCTGTGTAATGCACAATTCTTCTGCCGCCTTTGTATACTGACGGATTCTAGCAAGTGTAACAAAATATCGCAGGTTATATATATTCATATCAGCCTCCCATGCACATTTATTATCTTTATCTTAATTATAAACAGTTCTATAGACAAAATCTATAATTTCATTAAAATTATTCATTTGTTATTAATCAATAATGAAACTACACTTAGAGACTGTGATTATGTTCTTTATTAAAAGGAAAGGGGATTCATTATGAGTTCAATTGATAGTGCAATAGATTTAAATGCTGGTTCTGTTTCTGAAAATGTTAAGACTACGCTTAGAGGTGAGCTTGTTCTTGCCTTTGCTGTTATAATCAACAGCCTTGGAGTTGTGCTTATGCTTTACTCAGGAACTGGAATATCTGCAATCTCAAGCGTTCCATATGCTTTTTCCGAAGTCTTCCCTAAGATTACTCTTGGTACATTTACATATATGTTCCAGGGACTTCTTGTACTCAGCCTTATGATTCTGCGAAAGAAGTTCGTACCATCATATCTGTTTTCATTCGTTGTCGGATTCATATTTGGTGAATGCATCGACATGCACAATATGTGGGTTCCAATGCTCCCAACTGCAATCGGATTCAGAGTTATGTACTTTATTATAAGCTACTGCCTGATAAGTCTCGGCATAGCTCTTTCTAACAGATGTAAGCTTCCAATTATCCCTACCGACCTGTTCCCTCGTGAACTTGCTGACATAACTGGCGTTGCATATTCACGCATCAAGATTTCTTTCGATGTTATATGCCTTGCCGTAACTGCATGTCTTACCGGTCTGATATTAGGTCATATTAAGGGGCTTGGCATCGGTACGGTTGTCGCTGCATTTACAATGGGAAAAGCCATCGGCCTTGTCGGCAGATGGCTTGATAAGAAGTTTGATTTTGTTTCATTTATGAAGAAATAGCTTTTTCACATATTATCTATACGCCCTCTCGTATATACCCGCAATTTCTTCATCAGTAGTTTCCTGAGGGTCTCTTACGAACAATCTCATCATTGTTGCCCTTGCATTCTTGGCAAGTGTCATTGCTTCTTCCTTCTTTATTCCGTAATCAGACATCTTAAGGTCATCAACTCCACATGCCTTCTGTAATTCAAGAAGCGCTGTGATGAAATCTTCTGGTTTAGACGCATCTTCCATTCCAAGAAAATGTGCCATATCAATGAAACGTTCATCACATACATGCTTATTAATCCAGAATGTGAAGTACTCCTTAGACAGCATAATAAGTCCTGCTCCATGAGGAAGCTCCGGATGATATGCACTCATTGCATGCTCCATAGAATGTTCTGATATACATGATGTTACAACCATTGAATAGCCAGACATTGTATTAGCGTATGCAACATGTTCTCTTGCCTCAATATCATTGCCATCCTTAACTGCTCTTGCAAGATATTGTCCGATATTTTCAATCGCGGCACGCTGAATCATATCTCCCATAATATTATGTTTGTTGCTTATATACCCTTCCAATGAATGAAAAAGCGCATCAAATCCCTGATATGCAGTGAATTTCGGTGGAACTGTTTTCATAAGCTCAGGATCAACAATTGCATACTTTGCAAACATGCCCGCCATTCCACCAATACCAATCTTTTCATTAGTATCAGGATTAGAAATCACTCCAATAGTATCAACCTCTGAGCCTGTTCCTGCTGATGTAGTAATTGCAATCCATGGAAGCATCTCATTAGGAGGTGTCATCTTTCCACCTGATGGACTATTAGCATAATCCCACAGATTATCTGATGGCTGTGGAATGAACATTGCCATATTCTTAGCCGCATCCATAACTGAACCGCCGCCTAAAGCAACAACAAAGTCAACTCCATTCTCGCGACCAATTCTTGCGCCTTCTTCAACTGCTGACTTCAGCGGATTAGCTCCTATTCCGTTATAAAGCACATATGAAACATCAGCTTGTTTAAGTTCATCTATTGTTCTGTCAAGTGAACCATTCATCCTTGCAGACTTACCATTGCTTATAACAAGAAGTGCTTTCTTTCCTGGCATCTTAAGAGTATGCAGCTTAGAAAGACTTCCGCATCCAAATACGACATCTACTGGTGAAAAAAACTGATATTCATTCATGATTACTCCTCCCTGAAATTAATACTGCCATCTGCAGCATTCATTCCATCAACAATAGCTAGAGATTCAAGCTGGTATCCAAGGTTACGGATAATCTGTCCTCCTGTCTGGAAGCCCTTCTCAACTGCAATTCCAATACCTTCAACAGTTCCGCCTGCCTGATTGACAATAGAGATAAGTCCCTGAAGTGCACAGCCATTGGCAAGAAAATCGTCAATAATAAGTACATGATCCTCTGGACCTACAAACTTTTTAGATATAAGAACCTGATTCTTGCACTTATGTGTAAATGATTCAACCTCCGCAGAGTACACATCTCCGTCAATATTGACACTCTGTGACTTCTTTGCAAATACAACCGGTACATCAAAACATTCTGCAACTATACAAGCAATACCAATTCCTGAAGCCTCAATTGTTATAATCTTATTAATATTCTTTCCGGCAAATCTTCTCTTAAATTCTTCTCCCATCTGCTTGAAAAGCCTGACATCCATCTGATGATTAAGAAAACTGTCTACTTTAAGAATGTTGCCTTCTTTGACAACTCCGTCCTTCATAATTCTTTCTTCAAGAAAATTCATAGTAATGATTCCTTTCGTAAGTAAATTATCTGTCATATTATAAGAAATTATTCTAACATTACAAGGCTCTATGGTCAATCAATTTTAATTATCTTTTACACCTGCCATTGCAATCTGGTCAGGAGTTATAGGAAGCTCGTAAAATCTCTTTCCTGCCGCATGGCTTAATGCATCTGTAATTGCAGGAAGCGGTGTATTAATTACAACCTCTCCGATTGATTTCGCACCAAAAGGACCTGCATTCTCGTAACTGCTCTCAAACTCAACATTAATATGTCCGATATCCATTCTTGACGGAATCTTATACTGTAAAAATGAGTTCTCATACAGCTTGCCTTTATCTGAATATGTGATATTCTCTGACATTGTCATTCCGATTCCCTGTAAGATACCTCCCTCTGCCTGTACTCTTGCAAGGTTAGGATTAACAGGTGTTCCACAATCAACACATGCGTCATACTCAACAACACGGCTCTCTCCTGTGAGAAGGTCAACCTCGACCTCCGCTGCTCCAACCATGAATGGTGGTGGTGAAATAGGTGATGTATGTGTATTGGTAACTGAAAGTGCTATATCATTACCACACATGGATGCTGTTGATATATCGGCCAGGGTTACACATTTATCCTTGTTCTCACCTGATTCGCATATTACTTTCTTTCCGTCAAATGTGACATCACATTTCTCGCAGCCTAACATCTTAGCACCAAGCTTTTCGATTCTGTCTCTAAGCTCTAATGCACATTTTTCAACAGCCTTACCTGTTACATATGTTGTACTTGATGCGTATGAACCTGAATCATAAGGTGATATGTCAGTATCTGCACCAAATACACTTATATCGTCTGTGCTGCATTCAAGGACCTCTGCTGCAATCTGTGCAAGTATTGTATCACAGCCTGTTCCCATATCAGCAGCTCCAATGTTCATAGTATATACGCCTTCATCATTAAGCTTTAGTGTCGCACTGCCCACATCAACTCCTGATATACCTGAGCCCTGCATTGCCATGCCCATTCCGACAAAACGTGCCTTAGTATCAGAAATCTTTCTCATAGGATATTTCTCATCCCATTTAATCATCTCTTTGACCTTTGCAAGACATCTGTCAAGCGCACAGCTTGTATTAACCTGTCCATAGTAAGCAGGCATTACATCGCCCTCTTTTACTATGTTCTTAAATCTGATTTCAAACGGGTCCATATGAAGTCTGTCTGCCAGTTCATTTACAGCCGACTCAACTGCAAAAAGTCCCTGTGTCGCACCATAACCTCTGTAAGCACCCGCTGACATTATATTAGTATATACAACATCACTTACAAAACGGAACGCCTCTGCCTTTCCATATAATGGAATTGACTTGTGTCCAGAAAGACCTACTGTTGTAGGACCATGCTCGCCATATGCACCTGTATTAGATAATGTGTATAAATCAATTCCTTTTACAATACCATCCTTAGTTGCACCAAGTCTTACATGCATCTGCATCTCATGTCTTGGTGATGAAGCTGACTGTGTTTCTTCCCTTGAAAATATAATCTTAGACGGTTTTTTGGTCTTCCATGTAACAAATGCAGGATATATCTCTGACACAGATGTCTGCTTTGCTCCAAATCCGCCTCCGATTCTTGGCTTGGTAACTCTTATCTTAGATGGCGATATTCCAAGTGCATGTGAGATAATTCTCCTGCAATGGAATACTATCTGTGTAGAACTTACGACATGAAGTCTTCCATAAGTATCTATTGTACAGAAAGTTCTGAAAGTCTCCATCATGCTCTGCTGGCATGCCTTAGTATGATATGTCCTGTCAATCACAATATCACACTCGTCCAGTACCTTATCTATATCTCCGTTGCCACTCTCATCATGCGCGCACAGATTTCTTTTATTATCAGCTCCAACCGGACATAATGCCTCCCAGTTATCCTCTGGGTGTACAAGAATCTCATTATCCTTTGCCTTAGTGAAATCAAGCAATGGTTCAAGCACTTCATATTCTGTCTTAATAAGCTTCATTGCCTTATCAACACAGCGTTCATCAGCACCTGCAACAATAGCTACAGGATCACCTATGAATCTTACATGCTTATCAAGAATAAGCCTGTCATAAGGACTTGGCTCAGGATATGTCTGACCTGCACATGTGAATCTTTTCATATTCTGGTCAACATCTTTATATGTAAATATTGCTTCTATTCCTGGCACCTTCATCGCAATATCAGTATTAATATTCTTTACAAATGCGTTGGCATATGGTGAGCGCAGAAGCTTTACAACAAGGCAGTCCTTAGGTGCAATATCATCTGTATACACCGGCTTTCCAAGAAGCAGTTCCATCGCATCTTTCTTTCTGATAGCTTTATTAACCGACTTCATCTATTCAGCCTCCTTTGCTTTCTTTGCCTCAAGGAAATTCATAATTCCTCTTAACTGTCCCTCATAACCTGAACATCTGCACAGATTTCCTGAAAGGAACTCCTTTATCTCCTCTTCATCAGGATAAGGGTTCTCTCTAAACAGTGCCAATGCATTCATAACAAATCCCGGATTACAGAATCCGCACTGCTCTGCTCCCTGGTCTGCTATAAATGTGACAAATTCAGACGCCTCCTCCTGTAATCCTTCGAGTGTTGTAACACTGCATTTGTCTGCTCTTGCTGCAAGAACTGAACATGAAAGGACAGGCTTATCATTAAGAAATACTGTACATAAGCCACAGTTAGATGTTTCACAGCCACATTTTACACTGTAACAGCCATGCTCTCTCACGAATTCATAGAGTGTCATGTCTGCCGTAATATCTGCTTTGACAGATTTTCCATTCAACTTAATATCAACTAACATATATTCTCCAATCCGTAATCACCAATTAATCTCTGTTAATATTCTGAAGTGCCCTGCCTGCAAGAACGCCTGCAAGATGGCTTCTATACTCAGCACTTCCTCTCATATTGCCCGCTGTAGGCACATTTTTCTTAACAAATGTACTGAATTCTTCTACTGACTTATCGTTAATACCGCCTGCAAGTATTCCTTCTGTATCTTTAACAACAATTGCTCTTCCCGGTCTTGCACCTATGCAGATATTGCAGACTCCAGTATCTTTAAACTTTACTCCTGCACATGTAAGCACCGGCAGATCTGTTTCTGTTATTCTCACTGCTTCATAAAACATATTCACCGGTCTTTTCTTAACAATAATATTAACAACAATGTCCCTGTCATAATCACGGTCAGCATACTCAGTTAATGGAACAATGCCTCCCTTGTATAGTTCTACATAAGAATCCAGTCCGATTAAAAGCGTAAGCACATCAGAAAATCCATATCTTCCATATATACTTCCACCAACTGTTGCAAGATTCCTGAACTGCACACCTACAATATGCCTTAAAGCCTCCTTGGCACAGCCATCTGTATATTCATTAAAACCCTCATGAACTTCTAACTGTCTTAAAGTAGTCATACAGCCAATCTTAAATTCTTCATCTGATTCTTCAATCTTATCAAGTCCAAGCCCTGACATATCAATAGCCGTATTCATTCTGTTGTCACCCATACGCATCCACATCATGCCGCCGACAATGCGGTTAGCTTTCTTCTGGTTAAGTTCATAGGCTTCTTCAAGGCTTTCTACTTTCTTATAATTCTGTATAGTAAGCATAAAAACTCCAATCTGTTTATTAGTGAGAGGAACAACGGACGGTTGTGGCGGGCGCAGCCCCGTTACCTGCAAGTGATGGCTCTCATGGCAGCTTAGCTTAGCGGGAGTAGCTGCCGCCATCTGCAAAGTCTATTAGTATGCAGAAAATCAAACGCGCTACGCTTGAACGAGATTTTCTGCACACACCTTTAAGCATATGGCGGCATAACTCCCACACAGCACGCTACAAATCGAGCCCTCGCCTGCATGCATCGGGCCTGTGCCCGCCACAACCTGTCTGTCATCCTTCACTACTAAATTCTTTACTCACCAAGAAATCGATAAATAATCTCATTCTCTTTCCTTATATAAATATAACGGCTTGTAAAACCCTTGTCAATCTGATAAAATCCATTTGCTAATATAATTTATGAGAATTGTTTTATGAGATATTTAGAACAACAGCTACAAAAAATTGTTAAATCCAACGCAGGACGCTTTGGAGCCGCCGGTACTTGGTAAGCGGGAATAGTTGGCACGAAGTGACAACAAATTCCCGTGAACCTAGTACCGCTGCGAGCGACAAGCAGCGAAAGCGTGTCCTGCGTTGGATTTAACAATTTTTTGAGGCGTCCGTTCTAATACATCTCCACAAACCAATTCACAGAAAGGATTTTAACATGAATAATTTTAAAAGATTTACCGCCCTCTTTTTAGCAATGCTCATGCTTTTTCATTATCAGCATGCGGCAATTCCACAACTGCTGATAAGGGCACAGAAGAAACTACTACTTCAGCATTTGACGTAATGTCACAGTTTAATGAGATTGGCGTAAGCTATCCTCTTACTGTTACTGACCAGGCTGGAAGAACCGTAACATTTGAAAAGGCTCCGGAAAAGATTGCATCATCTTACTACATTTCAACAAGCCTTCTCCTTGCACTTGGATTACAGGATAAGCTCGTTGGAATCGAAGCCAAGGCTAACACAAGAAATATTTATAAGCTTGCAGCTCCTGCAATCGTAAGTCTTCCTAACATGGGAACAGCCAAGGAATTCAACACAGAAGCATGTGTAGCTGCTGCACCTGATGTTGTATTTCTTCCAATGAAATTAAAGAAAACAGCTGATACTCTTGAAAGTCTTGGAATCAAGGCTGTTGTTGTGAATCCAGAAGACCAGTCACTTTTAGAGGAATGTATAACTCTTGTTGGAAAAATTACTAACAATGTCGGTCGTGCTGAAGCACTTAATAATTCAATCAAGACATTTTTAGCTGATAACAAGACTAATGTTTCTGGCGAAAATACACCATCTGTATACCTTGCAGGTAACAGCTCTGTTCTCTCAACTGCCGGAAGCAAGATGTATCAGAATACTCTGCTTACTAACGCAGGTGGTAAAAATGTTGCTTCTGAACTTACAGATACTTACTGGGCAAATGTTTCTTACGAGCAGATTCTTGCATGGAACCCTGATTACATCGTTATCGCTGCTGATGCAACTTACTCAGCTGATGACATCTTAAACGATGCTAATCTTGCCGGCTGCAATGCTGTTAAGAACAAAAATGTAGTAAAGCTTCCTAACGATATCGAAGCATGGGATTCTCCAGTTCCTGGAAGCTTCCTTGGAAGTATATACATTGCTTCTGTTCTTCACCCGGAAAAGGTAACTAAAGATTTCTATGAGACTTGTGTAACTAAATTCTATGAAAGCTTTTATGGATTTACACCTGCAAAATAATTAAGGATGATTTATGTTCAAGAATATTAATAATTACCGGAACAAAATTATACTATTATCTGTCATGTGGGCACTGCTTCTTATAGCAGTGTTTACATGGTCAGTTCTTACCGGACAGTATCCACTCACATTAAAAGGACTGCTGTCAGGGGACACTATGTCAATTATGGTCTTTAAAAGACTAAGACTTCCACGCGCCATTATGGGTATTATTGGAGGTTTTGGCCTTTCAATATCTGGTTATGTATATCAGATGATATTTAAAAATCCACTGGCATCACCTGATGTTGTCGGTGTTTCTTCCGGTGCAAGTGCCGGCGCAGCTTTTGCTATAGTTGCGGTTTCGTCTTTAACCCCTGTTGTATCAATATCCGCATTTGCCGGAGGAATAATTGCCCTTATAATCACATTACTTGTGGCTTATCTTGTTCCCGGCAGAAACAGTTACACAATTGTACTTGCTGGCATTGCCATTCATTCTGTAGCACAGACAATTCTTATGTTTCTCAAACTTGCTGCAGATCCTGAAAAACAGCTTGCTTCTATTGAATACTGGATCATGGGAAGCCTTAACGGTGTTTCAAAGGACAGTCTTGCTATTCCTTTCTTTGTAACATGTGCAGGCTTTATAATCATGACTTTATTATACAGACAGATTCTCATTCTCTCGATAAATGAGGATGAAGCTGCCGCTCTTGGTGTCAACGTCACAGTTCTGCGTTTTATCATATTAATGATTGCAACATTAATCGTATCATCAATTATATGTGTAACAGGACTTATCAGCTTTATTGGACTTATTGCACCTCACATTGCCAGATTACTTACAAGACGCAATGACAGATTCACATACATATCAAGCGGACTGGCTGGTGCCATAATCATGACACTTGCTGATATATTTGCAAGAAGTGTATCCTCATCAGAACTTCCTGTAAGCATATTTACATCACTCCTTGGTGCGCCGCTGCTTATAATCCTGCTTATCAAAGCTAATAAAAAGGAGGTTGTATAATGTCCGATTCATTCAATCCTGAATTATATGTTTCAGATGTATCAGTATATTATGGAAGCAAATGTGCTGTCCAGAATGTAAGCTTTAACATACATCCCGGACAACTCACAGCTATTATCGGCAATAACGGCTGTGGTAAAACCTCGCTTATAAGAGCTGTCATGAATCTTGTTAAACATAGTGGAAAATGTATGCTTGGTGAACTCCAGCTTGAAAGTATGTCTGTCAGGAAAAGAGCCGGCATGATAAGCTACATTCCACAAAGAACCGGAATAAGCATAAGTATGACTGTAAGAGAAGTGTGTCTGCTCGGATTTAATCCACAGCTTCACATGCTTGAATCATACAATTCCAACATGAGACATCGTGCTGATAAGGCTATCGATTCTGTTGGCCTTTCCGAATTATATGATACAGACTTTCTCACATTAAGCGAAGGCCAGAAGCAGTTATGCATACTTGCACGCACACTTATAGAAGATTCGGCGCTTCTGCTTCTTGATGAGCCTGACAGTGCGCTTGATTTTTCTAACCGCCATATGCTTATGAAACATATCCGGAATATTATTTCTGATAACAAATGTGCTCTCATGTGTATACACAGTCCGGAACTGGCACTTGAGTACTGCGACAGGATTCTTCTTATGAAAGATGGAAAAATTATTTCAGATATTGATGTACATGCAGCCAGTCTTTCAGAAATCAATGAAAAAATGTCTCTTATATATGATAATATCAATGTTACTGAATGTACTGATACCAAGGGAAATGTACACAGAATAGTTCTTGCTTTGTAATAGGGGGGATTTATGAATAATTGTTATTTGGACGCAGAAGCCGTAATTACATTTTTCAGGATGACCGGCAGAAAACACATTTTTATAACAGGCAGCCGCGGCAGTGGAAAATCTCATCTTGTTAATAATATGTTAAAACATATGTCCGATTCTTTCAATCTGTTACAGAGTCATAGAACGGATACGCCACAGGTTGTCATTAAATCTAATCTGTTTGCTGACAATAAAGAATTCGTAATTGGTGTACCCCGGACATCTGGAATTAATCCTGCATCTAAAGGCAATAATATGACAATTATTGAAGATGGATTTATTAATTGCGCAATTCCTGCCATTGATACACATCTTGATACAACTCCTGAAAGGTTATTTGTTATTGATGAGCTTGGTTATCTTGAAAGCTCTTGCATCCCATTTCAGAAGGCTGTTGAAAAACTGCTTGATAATTCACATGTTTTAGCTGTAATCAGAAAACAATCCACAGAATTTCTAAACAGAATCTGTAACAGGAAAGATGTTCTTGTTATTGATATTGACAGCACATTTGAAACGCTTTCTTGCATTATTATGGCTTCCGGTATGTCAAAACGTTTTGGCTCTAATAAGCTGATTACAGACTTTAATGGACGCTCTCTTTTTGAAAATGCAGTATCTATAAGCCATTTTGCCGGCTTTGGTGAGACACTTGCTGTAACACGGCATGATGAAGTTGTCCATATATGTGAAGATAAAAATATACATTTTCTCCGACACGACATGCCATACAGAAATGAAATGGTCCGGCTTGGAGTTACCAGAATTCTATCAGATAACGCTTCTTCAGGTAATCTGCAGCCTCATGGAATCCTTTTCCTGCCATCAGACCAGCCGCTTATTACAAGGACAAGCCTGCAGCTTCTGTGTCTTACATTTCTTTATTATGATGATAAGATATGCAGACTTTCCTACAATGAAAATGCTGGTTCTCCATGTATATTTCCTGCAAAATATTACGATGAGCTTCTAAACCTTCCTGAGAAAAAAGGCGGCGGGTTCTTAACAAAAAAATATCCCGCACAGGTTGTATTAGTTCCTGTACGGGATGAATATGAACTATATGATATCGATACTCCAGACGATATTACTCGTCTTTTGAAGTTTCTTCATTAGCCGGTTTGCTCTTAGGAAGTATCACATTAAGTAATATTGCCACAAATGCTGCAGGTACAATACCTGACTCACCAAACATAAGCTGTACTGCCTGTGGTGTATGTTCAAGAATTGCAGGGCTTACACCCATTCCATAACCTACACCAAGTGCAACTGAAACAATTGAAAGTCTTCTTGCATCAAGCGGCTCTTTAGTAATAAGCTGGATACCACTTACTATGATTGATGAGAACATCATAACTGCTGCACCACCAAGTACTGACTGTGGCATGATTGATATAAGTGCTCCAAGCTTAGGTATAAGTCCGCATAATATAAGGAATACCGCACCTGATGCAAGTGCAACTCTGTTGACAACCTTAGTCATTGCAACAAGTCCTACATTCTGGCTGAATGATGTATTAGGAAGCACACCGAACATTGCTGCAAGTGTTGAACCAAGACCATCACACATTACACCTCCAGAAAGTTCCTTATCTGTTGCCTCTCTTCCCATTCCACCTTCCATAACGCCTGAAATATCACCAACAGTCTCTACTGCTGTTACAACAAACATTACAAGTACAGGAAGTATTGCTCTTAAATCAAAAACAGGCTTAACTGGCATAAACTTTGGAATTGCAATCCATTTAGCCTCTGCTACCTTGTTCCAGTTAAGTACCCATGATTTAGTATACTCAACTCCGTCAGCTGTAACTGCTGTATGTGGAAGAGCCAGTCCCATAATAATTGCAACAATATAACCCACAATAATTCCAACAAGAATTGCAGATGAACTAAGATATCCCTTAGTCCAGTGCTTAACAAACAATATAACTACAAGCACAACAAATGCTAAGAAAAGATTTTCCAATGAACCAAAATCCTTAGCAGAGCTTCCACCGCCAAATGAATTGATACCTACTGAGATGAGCGACAATCCAATTGAAAGAACTACTGTTCCTGTTACTACTGATGGGAAGAATTTTCTTAATGGTTTAATAAATGCTCCAAGTACAGTCTCAAAAAGACCACCTATAATAGATGCTCCCATAATTGCACCATAAGCTAATATTCCGCCACCCATAATCTTGGTAACACTGCTGAATACTCCGATAAATCCAGAGCTTGTACCCATAATAATAGGTACCTTGCCACCAACAGGTCCAATTGAAAACAACTGGATAAGTGTTACAATACCTGCAATAATCATTGCATTCTGCAAAAGTGCAACCTGGATAGATGCATATTCACTTCCTGCCCCAATTCCACATGCACCTGTAATAATAAGCAGAGGTGTAAGATTACCTACAAACATTGCCATTACATGCTGAAGTCCAAGCGGTATTGCTTGTTTTAGCGGAAGCTTTCCATTAAAGTCATATGCTTCCAGCATAAGCGCTTTTATTTTTTTCATAAGTCCTCCAAATATTTATAAGAATTTTATAAAGCACTAATACTATAATTCAAAATACGCGTGTTGGCAATATTTTAATGTTGTTTCTAATATTTTTTAATCTAAGATTTTCCCATCAATTGAAATCGTCACAACCTGCCATGGAATGAATTTTCCACTGTTCTGTAATGCTGTCTTTGCAGCATATTCAAGTCCTCCGCAGCATGGAACTTCCATTCGAACAATAGTAACGCTCTGAATATTATTGTTACTTATTATCTGTGTAAGCTTTTCGCTGTAATCAACATCATCAAGCTTCGGACAGCCGATAATAGTAATCCTTCCCTTCATGAAATCCTGATGCATATTGGCATATGCATATGCTGTACAATCCGCCGCGATTAAAAGCTTTGCTCCGTCAAAGTATGGTGCATTAACTGGCACAAGCTTAATCTGACATGGCCATTGTGCAAGCTGGGATTCTGGTGCAACCGGGGATACTGTGTATCCTGCTGCTGAATCTTCTGTCTCCGCATTTACCTGTGAATTTCTGTTAAACTGTCTCATCATGCTTCCAGGGCATCCTGAAAAATGTGGTTTTGCTGCAGCCTGCTCCTTTGCAGCTTTATTGGCAAGAACCGCAGCTTCATCATATGCTGCCGCTTCTCTTTCTACAAATGAAATTGCCCCTGTAGGACACTGTGCAGGCAATCACCAAGACCATCACAGTAATCGTCTCTCATAAGTCTTGCCTTTCCATCAACCAATCCGATTGCCCCCTCATGACATGCTGTCACGCATGCTCCGCACCCATTACATTTATCCTCATCAATATGAATAACTCTTCTTATCATCACTTAATCCTCCTGTGTTCCCATTGATTTCGTGATTAAAGAATAATATAATGAGCATAATAAATATGTTGTTTTAACCACATTTTTGATAATTTATTAAAAATGTACTTTAAGTCAGAAAATTGGATTTTACCGGGGCAGTATAAGGAGAACTTATGGCAATTATCAAATCACCAATATTTAAAGATATCACCGAATCTGAAATATCAGAAATGACCGCAGCCGGATTTCTGCGTGCCAGAAAATTCCGCAAAAATTCGTTTATATATCATGTAACAGACAGTGTTCACGAAATTGGAATTGTTGCATCTGGTCAGGTAACTATTGAATATATAGATTTGTGGGGCAACAAAGCTATTATGAGCAATATTACTCCTGGACATGTATTTGCTGAAACATATGCTCTGACTGGCGAACCGCTCATGGTAGATGCGGTCGCTTCTGAAACAAGTGTGATTCTTTTTCTTGATATAGATAAATTGATGAGTTCACAATTTGAAAATACGCACTGCAAAGATACAATCCTTAACAATCTGCTGCACATTTCCATTCAGAAGAATCTCACCCTGTCTAACCGGATATTCTGCACATCACCTAAGACAATCCGAGAAAGGCTTCTTATATATCTGTCCAATGAGTCAAGAAAAGCTGGCAGTCAGGAATTCGTAATTCCATTCGACCGCCAGCAGCTTGCCGATTATCTTAACGTTGATCGTTCAGCACTTTCCAAGGAACTTGGAAAAATGCGTAATGAAGGGCTTATTGAATTCAGAAAAAATGCATTTCATCTGCACAGCATTTGCTAAGAATTCTGTTCTATAAACCGTTTCACCACTGGTCTTATCGGTGGTGAAATGTTATCCAGTTCAACCTCGGCAATATTGAAAAACTTCAGTTCTTCAATTTCTTCTTCCTGTCTCTTTAATTCTCCATGGTATTTTCTGCACACATATATAATCTCAATATTAGACACTTCATCTCCATTAGGATACACGTAATGCACCTCCGGACCGGAATTCACCATAAAAAATTCTATCTCATCTGCAATAAGACCTGTCTCCTCAAACAGCTCTCTTCTTGCACAATCCTCCACTTTCTCGTCAAGTTCAATAGAACCCCCGGCATATCCCCATTTGTGATTATCTGTACGCTTTCCTAAAAGAATCTGGTTCTTTTCATTCACTATTATTATGCTTGCAGCGCACTGCATCAGCGTCCTGTGTCCTACGAGCTTCCTTAAATCCATTATGTAACTTGGCATTGTTTAATCCTTTCAACAGTAAATTCCAATTTATCCTCTAACTGCCTCTCCACACGAAGAGACATATTCTCTTCTATTCTACAAGACTCTTACTTTTCCATTTTCCACTTTTCCATCTAAGCACCATTCCAACTGCTCTCGCACACTCGTCACCTGCCATGCAATATATGCCCCTACCGCAAGCAGCCCCATATGTATTCCAAGAAAATATGTTCCACCAACTGCAAACAGATACATAAATATTGCACCCATTATAACAGGGAAAATAGCATCTCCACTTGTTTTTAATGCCTGACCATATACAAGATTTGTCACTCTTCCAAATTCAAGAAATATATCTACTACCAACAGTTTTACTACAAGCTCAATCATCTGTATATCATTCGTAAATATATGAACGATAAAACGTCCGGTAATTGCAAATGTCACAGAAAAGCACGTTGCTGTTACAAGACCATATATCACAGCTTTTCGCGTACCCCTGTCACATTCCTCATACTTCTTTGCCCCGATTCTCCAGCCCGTCATAATGGCATTTGCCTGTGCAAGCGCAGCTCCCACACAATATGAAAAATTGGCTATCTGCATAGCATACGAACGAGCTGTAACATTCATTCCATCCGTATCCATATGGTTCATAAAACATACTATAAATGTCATTGCTACATTATAAAGTGCTGTTTCGAATGCCGAAGGAAAACCGATTTTAACAATCTGTGCAAGTATCTTTCGTGGTTGTGCACGCTCAGGACTTTGCTTTGCTTTTATAAGTACAGCTCCCATTGCTGCTACAATAATAAGATTCACAACCTTTGAAAAAACTGTTGCAGCAGCAACTCCCATTACTCCCCAGTTAAACACAAACAAGAATACCGAATTCAATATAATATTAATTACATTACCAACAACTGTCCCTATTAAGGAATGTTTTGTATAACCAAACACTCTTAAATAACTCGAAAAAATTGGAATAAGCGCATTTAAAAAACTTGCACCTCCAACAATTTTAAGGTATGTTTCAGCCGGCTCAAGTAAAGCAGGAGCAATACTCACTATCTTAAGTATCCACCCAGAAAAAGCAGCAAGAATAAAAGACATCAGGATGCCTGTCAGTGCATTAAATACAAGTCCAAGCTGTCTGGCCTGATATGCAATTCCAGGTTTTCCAGCTCCAATATTTTGTGACATAACTGCTACCATACCGGATGATATTACCCCGAACATGATAATAAAAACACCTATATATGTATTTGCTGTTCCAACAGCCCCCACAGCCTGATCACTTACTGATGATAACATCAGTGTATCAACCATACCTGAAAGCATATAAAATAAAGTTTCCAGGCATATTGGCACAGATAGCTGTGTCAATGTTTTTCTTTCACCTTCCATACATTCTCCTTAAAATACTAATGTAATATATATTATCAAATTCAGTTTCCGCATGAATCGTCCCACCAGTGTTTACGAACTCTGATAAGGGCAAATACAAGGGCAAAAAATCTGATAACACATTATAACACAAAATGAAAATGACATGGTGATTAACCAGTAGGAAATGTTGCATGATTAATCTGCTGTTTTGGCTGCCTTGATACTTCTTAGGTTGACGGCTAGATACGCATTAGAGATGTCTCCATCCAAATGCTGTTCTAGCAAGTGACTTTTCTCTTGAACCCTTTGTTTATTATATGTGGTGGCGTTTTTCGCCCCCCAAAATAGTGAAAGTGGGGGCACTTTCTGCCCCCGCTCAGGAAATATTGCTAAAATTGCGCCAATCTCGACAATAATACCCATAATTCTGTTAGCAACGGTCGATACCTCCTTCCGTAAAAATGGGCATAAAAAAAAACAGAAACTATTGCAAAATTATATGTTGTTTAAGAAAATATTTTAATTTTAAAGATAAAAAATTCTTCATCCTGCAATGCTTTATATTCCATATTGTAATTATTCAGAATATTACTTACAATATATAAACCTAATCCATTACTATTTTCCTTATTTAA
>NZ_QSEK01000017.1 GCF_003464165.1 Eubacterium sp. AM49-13BH
TGAGGCTGTTAAGGCACAGGGAATTGCTGAAGCAGAAAGCATTAAGGCAAAAGGTCTTGCAGATGCAGAAAGTATTAAGGCAAGAGGTCTTGCTGAGGCTGAGGCTATGGAAAAGAAAGCAGAGGCAATGGCTAAGTATGGTAAAGCTGCTATGACAGAGATGATTATTAAAGTCCTTCCACAGATGGCAGAAGCAATTGCAAAGCCTCTTGAAAGCATTGATAAGGTTACTATTATTGATGGAGGTTCAGGTGAGAACGGAGTAGGAACTTTCAGTGGTAATGTACCGTCAGTTCTTGCTAAGACAATTGAGAGTATCAAGGAAACTACAGGTTTTGACCTGACAGAAGTCATGAAGGCTAATACATATGATGCAAAGACTACTAAGAACGTTAATTTCACAGGTCTTCCAGAAGAGATGAGTGCAGCAGCTAAAGAGCCTGAAACTGATGGTAAAACAGAATAATACTGATTAATTAAGAATCTAAATGTAAAATGTATATGCTGGTATCAGATATGGGAAACTATATCTGGTATCAGCATTTTTACAGTAAGAGCCGGTTTTACAAGTTGACAATATAAATTGTAGTGAGTTATAATTTTATAATTCGAATTGAAGGAGAATAGCATTTGAATTATACAAGTGCATGTGAACAATGATTAAACACAAATATTTTGCAGGAAGAGTTCTTGTATATGGATTGATAAGTGTTACAGTTATGTTATCTGCAGCAATGACAGGATGTAACAACAAGAATAATATTTCAGAAGGAAGTATTAAGACAGAAGGAAGTACTAAGACAGAAGGAAATAATCAGTCAGAAGAGTTCAGTGAGACAGATGTGAATGACCAGCCGTCAGATATTCATGTTGAGCCACCGGTAATTCATGGTATATCAGATAAGACATATTATATAGGCAGCAAAGTTTCATATATGACAGATGTATATGCAACAGATTTCTCAGGGCAGGAGATTGATGTTGAGGTTGATAAATCACAGGTTAATACTTCACAGCCGGGAAGTTATATTGTTTATTATAAAGCAGTAGATTCAGATGGTAATGAGACTATAGAAGAAGTGACATTTACTTTTATTGAAGAGGAGCCCCAGGAAGTTAAAGTAAACAGCAGTTATTCAACTCTTGATGAAGTTGTAGCTGCAGTTCTTCAGGATATTACAGACAGTTCTATGTCTAAAGGTCAGAAAGCAAGGGCAATATATAAGTATGCACATGCTAAGATTGGATATACAGGCAACAGCTATACGAAAAGTTCAGAATGGCAGGATGAAGCATTTGAGGCATTAAAAGAGATTAAGAAGAATGGATATGTGGCTGGTGACTGTTTCACATATGCTTCTGTTGACAGAGCACTCCTGGATGGAATAGGGGCAGAGTGTATATGGGTTGATAATCAGGGTGCAAGGTCTGGAGATCATAGCTGGCTTTTATGTAATCTTGGAACAGGCTGGTATCATTTTGATTCAACTAGAATGTATGATGGATTTGAATGCTTTATGCTGACAGATTCACAGGTGCAGGATTATATTAACAGAGGAAATTCAATATATAGAAGAGATATGTCTGCGTATCCGGCAACTCCTTCAGAAGAGTTTTCATATTAGGGAGGAGTAAGATAAATGTTATTTACATCTTATCAGTTTATTTTATTTGTTCTGATTGCACTTATTTTATATTATGTTGTACCAAGGGGCATACAGTGGATAGTACTGTTATGCATGAATATGTTGTTTTATGTTTATTCGGGATTAAGTGGAGTAATATTCATAGTTACAACTATTGTGACGACATATACAGGAGCGATGTTTATAAGCAGAGAGAAGGATATTTCTGCACGATATATAGAGGAACATAAAGGTGATATATCTAAGGATGAAAAGAAAAGGTTTAAGGCACTTTCTGTAAGAAAACAGAAAATGTTTCTTACTATTGTTCTATTTATTAATTTTGGAATACTTGCTGTACTTAAATACACCAATATGTTTATAGTCACATTTACAACATTTAATACGGTTGATTTTGTACTTCCGATGGGAATATCATTTTATACATTCCAGTCTACTGGATACATGATTGATGTGTATCGCGGTGTTGCAGATGCAGAGAAGAATCCATTCAGATATGCATTGTTTGTGTCCTTTTTCCCACAGCTGGTACAGGGACCTATAAGCAGGTGGAATGATCTGAAGAAAAGTCTGCTTGAAAGCCATGCTTTCTCATGGATTAATATACAGTATGGCTTTGAGAGAATTCTGTGGGGATATTTTAAGAAGATGGTAATTGCAGACAGGGCAGCCATTGGACTTGCCACAATACAGTCGGATGTTTCGGTGTATTATGGTGCATATGCATTTGTAGGAATGCTGCTGTACGCAATTGATCTGTATGCAGATTTCACAGGTGGTATAGATATTACAATTGGTGTTGCACAGATGTTTGGTATTACTCTTCCGGAGAATTTCAGAAGACCATTCTTTTCAAAGAGTATAGCAGAATACTGGAGAAGATGGCATATTACATTGTGTGCATGGTTTAAGGATTATCTTTTCTATCCGTTATCAATGTCTAAATGGATGAATAAGGTATCAAGATGGCTTAAGAAGCACGTTGGAAAGCCAGTAGGTTCAAGATTTCCGGTGTATTTTTCAAGTCTTACTGTGTGGTTTGTGACAGGTATATGGCATGGTGCAAGCTGGAATTTCGTAGTTTGGGGACTTTTGAACAGCATAATTATGCTTGTTTCCCAGGAACTTAAGCCACTATATGAGAAGGCAGATAACAGGTTAGGTTATAGAAAGTTAAAATATTACAAAGTTTTTGAGATAATAAGAACTACTGCTATAGTATGCTGCCTGCAGATGCTTGATTATTACAGAGATATTGCAGAGGCATTCCGTATGTTTTTCTCGATGTTTACCAGTGTCAATTATGCGGCTGTGTTTACTAAGGGAATGTGGAGTATAGGATTATCAGTAGCTGATTATATAGTTATTTTTGCAGGCGTTGTTATAATGTTTGCGGTAAGCCTGCTTGAGAGAAAATGTCCGGTAAGAGACCGGTTAGCAAAGAAGAATTATATTATAAGATATACAGTTTTTCTTGTGATTTTTCTGCTTATAGCTGTATTTGGAATCTATGGAACCGGATATGAATCAAGCCAGTTTATATATAATCAGTTTTAGAAAACATTTTCTAAGGAATGGAGATAGTTTTGAGAAAGAAGATATGTACAGGTATTGCAGTTGTAATAATACCGATAGTATGTCTGTATCTTTTACAGTGTCTGTTAGTTCCTAAATATGCATCAGATATTAAAGAAGGTGCAATGATTAAGGAATATTATAACAGTGAAAAGAATCATGATGTGCTTATTCTTGGTGACTGTGAAGTGTATGAGAATATATCCACAGTTACAATGTGGGAGAATTACGGAATATCAAGTTATATCCGTGGAAGTGCGGAACAGCTTATATGGCAGTCGTATTATCTTTTAGAGGATACACTAAAGTATGAGAAACCGCAGGTCGTTATTTTAAATGTACTTGCAATGACAGAAAGTGATGCCAAAAACGAGGCTTATAACAGAATGACACTGGATGGCATGAAGCTTTCAAAGTATAAGATAGCTTCTATAAGGGAGTCAATGACAGAAGAAGAGAATATGGCCAGCTATATATTTCCATTGTTGAGATATCACTCAAGATGGAGTGAATTGTCATCAGAGGATTTCAGATATATGTGGAAAACACCATCTGTTACGACTAATGGTTATCTTATGCAGAAGGGCGTAAGACCGGTTACTACTATACCAAAAGCTGCACCGCTTGCTAATTATACATTCAGCAGCAGAAACATGGAATATCTTGATAAGATATATTCATTGTGTAAGGATAATGATATTAATCTTGTGCTTATGAAAGCACCGAGTGTATATCCTTACTGGTATGATGAGTGGGACAGGCAGGTGAGTGATTATGCTGATGAGCATGGAATATTGTATCTTAATACAATTGATGAGGCTGAGAATATAGGTATAGACTATACTACCGATACATTTGATTATGGACAGCATCTTAATGTGGAAGGAGCTGAGAAGCTGTCGTTATATCTTGGGGAACAGCTTGTTAAGAATTTCAGGCTTACTGACCATAGACAGGATGAATCATATAAGAATGCATGGAAGACAATAGTTAATAAATATTACGAAGAGAAACAGGGAGATTGATTATGAGAAAGAAGAGTTTAATGTTAGCGGCAGTACTTGCAGCAGGAGTTATGATGGCAGCATGTGGAAGTGCATCAACACTGCCAGATAATAGTCAGGAAAAGCCAGTTGCATCACAGCAGACGGAAAGTAAGTATTCATTTGAATTAAAAGGCATAGAGTTAAAGACAGATGGCAATCTTACAGAATATACATCTAAGCTTGGAGAACCTTCTGGTGGTTACTATGAAGCTAAAAGCTGTGCATTTGAAGGAATGGACAAATTCTATTACTATGATAGCGTAACTCTACAGGGATATCAGAAGGACGGAAATGATAAGCTTTATTCTATAACACTTATGGATGATGCTGTTAAGACTAAAGAGGGTGTCCGTATTGGCGATAAGAAGGATAAGGTTGTATCAGCATATGGAAGTGATTATACAGAAGCTGATGGACAGCTTCAGTATGAATCAGGTAACACGAAGCTTTCATTCGTTATGAAGGATGATGAAGTACAGAGTATAATATACAGCGTTAAATAATTCAATTGAACAGAGCAATTAATCCCGTCAGACTGGTTTACAGACAGTCTGGCGGGATTAATTGTTGTATGGCTATCAGCGTATATTTATGAGTATACAATATATGTGTTGTATCGGAATTTACGCAGCTTCTGCTCCATTTTAATGGCGTTTGAAAGCTGTCTGAAAGCACCAACCTGAACTTTATAATAGTCGTTTTCATATATGATAAAAGCTGGGAATCCTTCAATAAGCAGGGAATTAAGCATGCGGTCTGCATTATTTTTATTGCGGTAGGCACCAACCTGAACACGATAAAGTGGCTCAGGAGAGAGGTCATCATCACAGTTACATGCTGGTTTAGCAGGAGGTGCAGGCTTTTTTTCGCATGCTGCAGGCATGATTTCAGCGGATTTGGCAGAATCTGATTTCACTGATGGGACTTCACCTGAAGCAGCCTGTGCAGTAGTATTATTTGTCTTTGGTTTAATTCCAAGGGTCTTAAGAATACCATCTGCGATTCCATTTGCAATCTGGTTAAAGTTCTTATCAAATGTTTCATTATCTTTATCGTTGTTAATAAAGCTGGCTTCTACAAGTACGGCAGGCATTTTTGTCCGTTTGAGTACAACAAGGTTAGGACGTTCGGTAATTCCAAGATTTTTAAAGCCAGCCTTTTCCAGCTCAGAATTGATATTGGCAGCCATCTGTGATTTAATACCGGAATTATTGTAAACAAGAGTTTCCACGCCTGTGTACTGGTTAGGCGTAGGGGATGAATTTCTGTGGATTGAAACAAAATAATCAGCCTTAGCATCATTGGCATCAGTCGCTTTTTTAAAAGGTGTCTCATATTCATCAGTGGTACGGGTGTACACAACGTCAATACCATTTTTTTCTAATATATCACCTACGGCAAGAGCGAGCTTTAAGTTGTCATCTTTCTCAGCTCTGCCATTATATGTTGCACCATAGTCGCTTCCGCCGTGTCCGGCATCTACAGCAATCTTATATTGAGCCATAATATCTCCGATAATATTAATCATATTATTGTATGCAAAAGACATAATAAGCGTACCTGTCACATATATTTATCTTAAGATGAGAAAGAGGACAGATTATGAACGTTGGATATGTACATACATTTGAAGTGCCAGAAAATAATATTGATAAAGGCCGATTGAAGGTAAGTGTTGTCAATGAAGAAAATGTGCCAATTAAAGGAGCGGCTGTAAGACTGTCGTATACAGGAAATCCTGATAATATAATAGGAGAAAGTGGTACAGATGGAGATGGGATAAGTATATTTAATGACTTAAGAACGCCTCCAATCGAATATAGCATGGAACCGGGGAACAGGCAGCCATTCTCAGAGTATGACATAGCTGTAAGTGCGCCAGGATTTGATAATGTAAATATATCAGGCAGTGATATGTTTTCGGGGGAGCTAAGCATTCAGAATGTAAAGATGTCTGCAAGGGATAATTCACAGAATAATATAGTCATACCTGTTAACACATTATATGGAGATTACCCACCTAAGATTGATGAAGAAGAGATTAAGCCTATGGGACAGTCGGGTGAAATTGTGCTTGACAGAGTTGTTGTTCCTGAAATTGTAGTTGTACATGACGGACCGCCTAAAGATACTGAGGCAGATAATTATTATGTTACTTATAAGGATTATATTAAGAATGTAGCAAGCTCTGAGATATATTCAACATGGCCGAGGCAGACAATTGAGGCAAATGTGCTTGCTATTATGTCATTTACATTAAACCGGGTATATACAGAATGGTACAGAAACAAATTCTATGATTTTACAATAACTTCATCAACTGCATATGACCAGAAATGGGTTAATGGAAGAAATGTGTTCGAAAGTATATCACAGGTAGTAGATGATATATTTGACAATTACATATCGAGACCTAATGTAAAGCAGCCAATACTTACACAGTATTGTGATGGAAAGAGAGTGACATGTCCTAACAGGCTTTCACAGTGGGGAAGCAAGTATCTGGGAGATCAGAATTATTCATCGATTGATATATTAAGATATTATTATGGTCAGGATGTGTATATTAATGCGGCAGAACAGATAAGCGGAATTCCTTATTCATGGCCGGGAACTAATCTTGATATAGGTTCATCCGGGCAGAAGGTAAGACAGTTGCAGGAACAGCTTAATCTTATTGGGGAGTATTATAATTCCATTCCGGTTCTAAGTACTGATGGAATATATGGTGAGCAGACGGCAGCAGCGGTTAAGGAATTCCAGCGGATATTCAATCTGCCACAGTCAGGAATAACGGATTTTCCAACATGGTTTACAGTATCAGAAAAATATGTTGCACTTGCCGGACTGGCGGAATTATAAGAATGTTAATGAGGTATGTAAGGCTGTCACTTTGTGGCAGCCTTTTTAGGAGAAACATTTAAACAGCCTGTCCAAGACATGTCTTAATGTCATCTTCCGGATTGCTTATAAGTCTTAACTGGAAAGTGTCTACAAGGTACTGCAATACATTAGGGCTTAAGAATGCTGGAAGTGTCGGACCGAGATAAATATTCTTAATGCCAAGGCTTAACAGGGCGAGAAGGTCTGCAACAGCCTTCTGCTCATACCATGAAACAATAAGAGATAAAGGGAGTCCATTGACATCTGTACCAAATGCATCTGAAAGGGCATTGGCAATAAGAATAGCAGAATATACATCATTACACTGTCCGATATCAAGAAGCCTTGGAAGTCCGGCAACTGTGCCGAAATCAAGCTTATTGAAACGATATTTGCCGCATGCAAGAGTGAGAATCATGCAGTCATCAGGAACCATAGTGGCAAAATCAGTAAAATAACTTCTGCCAGGTCTTGCACCATCACAGCCACCAATCAGGAAAAAATGTCGTATCTGTTTTGATTTTACCGCTTCAACAAGTTCAACTGCATGAGACAGAGCAGCTTCATGTCCGAATCCTACTAGAATTTCTTTTGCTTCCTGCTCTTCGGTAAAGCCTCCAAGTTCAAGAGACTGTTTTATGATTTCAGAAAAATCCTTTTCACCGTCAGGCTTCTTTTCTATATATTTTATGCCATCCCAGCCTACAACATTAGTAGAATATATACGGTCTTTATATGTGTCTCTTGGACGCATGAGACAATTGGTTGTCATAAGGATACAGCCGGGAAGATTATCAAACTGTTTCTGCTGGTCCTGCCATGCGCCGCCAAAATTACCTGCAAGATGCTTATATTTTTTAAGACCTTCATAACCATGGGAAGGAAGCATTTCACCATGTGTGTATATATTAATGCCGAGTCCTTCTGTCTGTTTTAAAAGCATTTCAAGGTCTTTAAGGTCATGTCCTGAAACAATTATAAATGGACCTTTCTTAATGTGTACATTAACTGTGTGAGGCGATGGATTACCGTAAATGGTAGTGTTTGCCTCATCAAGTTTTTTCATAATTTCGATAGCCATATCACCTGTTTTAAGTGTCAGGCGGATAAGCTCCTCAACGGTGAGAGTATTATCAGTGATTGCTTCAAGTGCAGTGATATAGAAATTATCAACATTATCACTGTAATATGAAAGTTCTCTTGCCTGATGTCCATAAGCACTGATGCCTTTAAGACCATAAAGAATTGTCTGCCTTAATGAACGGATATCAGGGTCTAATGCCTTATCGTACATTATTCCTGCCATTGGCGCGTCACGAAGCATGTCTGCTTTAGTTTCAGGCAGTTCATAGGCAGCGGCAGGAGTGATATATTCAGTTGCGCCTACCATATTCTTAAGATTATTCTTAATATCACGGGATTGTTTAAGAAGACGGACATGGTCGTCCACATTGAAATTAACATTAGTAAGAGTTGTAAAGAGACAGTTTTCAATAAAGCTGACAATGCTTTTATCAACATTAAGTCCTGAATCAAGAAGATGCTTTGCATAAAAGCTTATTCCCTTTAACTGGTAAATAAGTAAATCCTGAGGTTGGAGTCTCAGGTGTCTTTCCACATACACCGACTTTGGTGCAGCCTTTTCCTCCGGCAGTCTGTTCACATTGATAGCAGAACATATCGTATCCAAGATCCATATTATTACTCATATAATACTCCTTTTTGATTCATAATTATTAATTAATATTATGAATCCTGAATATCTGATTTATTCATAAATTTGTATGATATGACAATCGCATACAACACAATGTCAGAGGTAAGTTGAAAGATTTTATAAAGAAATTTTAATGATATAAAATGTATGGTACAATAATATATAGAAAGAATATGTGACGGATTCCGTCACATCCTTATCAAAGAGGAGGTACGTGTTATGCATATATCAAAGAATTCTGCAACTCAGATTGTTGAAGAAATTTCAAAACTTGTTAAACAGAATATTAATCTTATGGACGAGACTGGACATATAATTGCAAGTCGTGATAAATCCAGAATAGGGGATTTTCATTATGGTGCGTATAAGATTATATCTGAAAATCTTGAGGAATATTATATTGATGAAGACGATTTATCAAAAGGTATAAAAAAAGGAATTAATCTTCCACTTGAACTTGATGGCGAAATAGTAGGAGTAATAGGAATGACAGGTGGATATGAAGAGGTTATAACGTCTGGAAAACTGTTAAAAAAGATGACGGAAATTCTTTTGATGGAGAGTCGTGCAAGCTATAGACAGCTTATGAATAAGCGTGTAAGGAATGCTTTTTATGAAGAATGGCTTATAAATGGAGGATATAAGAATGCTGATTTAGAAGATCGTGGAATGGCTTTGGGAATAGATATTAATAAGCCAAGAAGAGTATTTATTGCCAGTATAGATGAGCTGGACAACCTTAAAGATTCACAGCAGGGACAGTCTCAGATTGCAAAATTTGAGACTGATGTTGATGCATTTTTAAAGAGAAATAATTATAAAATGCATTTCAGGAATGCTTCAAGACAGATAATAATCATAGATAATATGGATACGGAAAATGTGGTTAAATTTGCAGAAAATCTGGCAGGATATGTGTGGAAAAAAGATAAGTTTGAACTGAATATTGGTATAGATTCAGCCCAAAGCTATGATATGCATGAAGCTTATGTTGAAGCACATAGGGCATGGACGGCTGCAGCTGAAAAACATGAACAGATTATATGCTATGAGGATATTAGTCTTGAACTTTTAATAAGCAATGTACCGACAGAGATTAAGCTTGAATATTTAAAGAAGGTATTCAAAGATATGGATTATAATGATATATGTGAGAATATTGCGTTGCTGAAAGCGTATTTTAATGCACAGGGCTCAATACAGAAAGCAGCAGACAATCTTTATATTCATAAGAATACATTACAATACAGAATATCAAAACTGAAAGAAATAACAGGACTTGATGTCAGGAAACCAACAGAAAGTCCAGCGTTGTATCTGGCATACATAATTACTGATGAATTAATTAATGAAAAATATGATTTACCATTATTGTTACATAATACAAAATAAAAATGATATTATGTGCTGTGTAACATTTCACTATTAAACTTTACATGTTATTATTGTGTCATACAAAGCACAAAGGTTTGTGCAAACCGTACAACAATAAAATAGAAATGAGGTGTTTTTATGACAGGAGTAGCATTGATAATTGCATTTGTGTTGGCTATCATTGTGATGATAGTTGCAATCTCTAAGTTTAAGGTTCATCCTTTCTTAGCAATTATGGCGGTATCACTTATTCTTGCAATGATTGCAGGAATTCCATTTGTTGATACTGTAAATCCAGACGGAACAAAGGTGTCTGGAATTCCAACAGTTATAGGAGCTGGATTCTCAGGTACATTCAGCAGCATCGGTATAGTTATTATATTAGGTGCATTGATTGGCTCGGTACTTGAAAAAACAGGAGCAGCATTGAAGCTGGCAGATATGGTAATTAAGGTAGTAGGAAAGAAAAGACCAGAACTTGCAATAGAGCTTATGGGCTGGGTTGTTTCAATTCCTGTGTTTTGTGACAGTGGTTTTGTAATTCTTAATCCAATAAGAAAAGCACTTGTAAAAAGAACAGCAGTTTCAAGTGTAGCAATGACAGTAGCACTTTCAGCAGGACTTTATATTTCTCATGTTTTTATTCCGCCAACACCTGGTCCGATAGCAGCTGCTAATACACTTGGAGTGGGAGATAATCTTTTACTTGTAATGGGACTTGGTGTTGTATGTTCAATATTTCCTCTTATAGCAGGTCTTGTATATGCTAAGTTTATTGGAAAGAGAGTAAAGAGTGCTGATGAAGTAACAGACAATGGAGAGGTTACCAAGACATATGAAGAATTAGTTGCAGAGTATGGAAAGCTTCCTAATGGATTTAATGCATTAGCTCCAATTCTTGTGCCAATCATTCTTATGGCACTTGGTTCAATTTCATCAATGGCTGGCTGGACCGGCGCACTTGACATAGCATGCCAGTTCCTTGGAAAACCAATTATAGCACTTGCTGTTGGTACAATATTTGCAGTAATCCAGCTTGCAACGGCACATAAGATGTCCGATTTTTACAATATTACCAATGAGACATTAAAGACAGTTGGTCCTATACTTTTTGTAACAGCGGCTGGTGGTGTATTAGGAAAGGTTATTTCATCAAGCTCAATGGTTGCATTTATTACACAGCATGCAGAAGTGCTTTCAGCAGTTGGAATATTCTTCCCATTCCTTCTTGCAGCAATATTAAAGACAGCACAGGGTTCTTCGACGGTTGCAATTACAACTACAGCAGGTATCATTGCTCCACTGCTTGGAGCACTTGGACTTGCTTCACCTGTTAAGACGGTGCTTTGTGTAATGGCTATAGGCGCTGGTGCCATGACAGTATCACATGCTAACGACTCATACTTCTGGGTAGTTACTAATTTTGGTGACATGGATCCTGAACAGGGATATAAGACACAGACAGTGTGCACATTAATAATGGGTATTGCAGCAATGGTTGAAATATTTATTCTTTCATTAATTTTATAATATAAATGTTACATAATGCGGCTATACTTATGAGAACTATATGGACTTATCAGTATGGCCGCATTATTATATAAAAGAAAGGTTATAATAACAATACATTTAGAACAATATCAGGAGGATTATATATGGTTATAGGCTTTGTTGGATTGGGAATAATGGGAAAACCGATGGCAAAGAATCTTTGCAGAGCTGGATACACATTGATTGTTAATGACCATCATAAGGAAAATGTCGATGAACTTGTACAGGCAGGTGCGAGAAGTGGTGATTTAAAACAGATTGGCATGGAAAGTGATGTAGTTATAACAATGCTTCCAAACAGTCCTCAGGTAAAGGATGTAATGCTTGGGGAAAATGGTATTGCGGATTATATGAAAAAAGGAACATGTTTTATAGATATGAGTTCAATTAATCCTGTCGACAGCAGATATATTGGAAATGTTTTGAAAGAAAAAGGAATTGATATGCTTGATGCACCTGTGTCAGGAGGAGAACCTAAAGCAATAGATGGAACAGTTGCATTTATGGTTGGTGGAGATGAGAAAACATTTGATAAGTATAAACAGATTCTTACACATATGGGTTCATCAGTTACAAGATGTGGTGAACTTGGAGCTGGAAATACAACAAAACTTGCCAATCAGATAATTGTTGCATGTAATATCCAGGCAGTTTCTGAAAGTTTCATTCTGGCAAAAAAAGCCGGAGTAGACCCTGAGCGTGTATTTGAGGCAATAAAAGGCGGACTAGCAGGGTCTACTGTTATGTATGCCAAAGTTCCAATGATGATAGAGGACAATGTTGAACCAGGATTCAGAGTAGATTTACATATTAAAGATTTGAATAATGCACTTGAGTGTGCTCATAGTGTTGGAGCTCCAGTACCGATGACGGCACAGGTTCAGGAAATAATGCAGTATCTGCATAATAATGGAGATGGAAGCAGCGACCACAGTGCAATTATACATTATTATGAAAAACTGGCAGACACAAAATTATAAATGTTGTTGACAGGTTATTATAATGTCAGGAAGGAGAATCTTATGAATAAAGAATTAAGAGCGGTTGCAGACAATATAATTGATGCGGCAATTAAAGCAGTTCTTCCGGATGAAGCAGTTAAGAAAACACTTAATGACAGGAAATTTGATGGGAAAGTTATTCTTGTAGCAGTAGGAAAAGCCGCATGGCAGATGGCAAAGGCGGCAAGTGAATGTCTGGGAGACAGAATAAATGAAGGAATTGTAATAACGAAGTATGGACATGTAAAAGAGCCGATTGAAAGAATAGAATGTTTTGAGGCAGGCCACCCTGTTCCAGATGAGAATTCATTTAAAGCAACACAGGCAGCTATTGAGATGGTAAGCGGACTCAATAAGAATGATACAGTGCTTTTTCTTCTTTCAGGTGGAGGAAGTGCTTTATTTGAGAAGCCGAAGATTACAGGAGAAGAATTGCAGGATATAACTAATCAGTTACTTGCATGCGGCGCAGATATTGTTGAGATTAATACGATAAGAAAACGCTTATCAGAAGTAAAGGGCGGACGGTTTGCAAAATTATGTGAACCGGCGCATGTATTATCAATAGTATTATCAGATATACTTGGTGACCCACTGGATATGATTGCTTCAGGTCCGGCATGTGCAGATACAACAACATGTGAAGAAGCATGGCACATTGTAGAAAAATATAATCTTAATATAAGTGAAGATGTAAAAAAGCTGATGGATATTGAGACACCGAAGAAACTGGATAATGTAACAACTTTTATTAATGGAAGTGTGCGTGAATTATGCAGTGCAGTATCAAGGGAATGTTCAAAGTATGGATATGAACCAGTAATGCTTACGGACCAGTTATGCTGTCAGGCAAAAGAAGCCGGAAGTTTTCTTGCATCTATAGCAAAGACACATTGTAAGTCAGGAAAGAAGCTGGCATACATAGCAGGCGGAGAAACTGTTGTTAATATTACCGGACATGGTAAAGGCGGAAGAAATCAGGAGATTGCATTATCAGCAGCAGAAGGTATTAAGGGAATGTCAAATGCAGCAGTATTCAGTATAGGCAGCGATGGAACAGACGGACCTACGGATGCGGCAGGTGGATATAGCGATGGTGATACAGCAGGAGTCTTAAAGAATAAAGGAATAGATATATTTGAAGTGCTTAAGAATAATGATGCTTATAATGCATTGAAACTAACAGAGGGGCTTATTATAACAGGTCCTACGGGAACAAATGTTAATGATGTTTCTGTGCTTCTTATAGGATAATATATTAAAATAGTACTACTGTGAAAAACAATCACAGTGGTACTATTTTTTTGGAAAAAAATTTTAAAATGTATGAATTTGTGTAATGATGGTTGCACCTAAACCTGACTTTAATATTATAATCTTAAAAATTAATATTAAACAAAGTGGCAGCCCCTTTTTGTGCAAAACATTATTCAGCCTGTATGGATTATTTCTTTCGAGAACCGTATATTTCATGAACTTTGGATTCAAGCTCCGCTATTCTTGATTCCTGCTCTGCTTTATACTGTTCATATTCATCATTGGCAATCTGAGAGAGAGTTTCTTCATTCTCGAGTGCTTCAAATGCCTGTGAAAGAGTATAAGAATTAATAGAGCCTTCGCTGATCTTACTGCTTAGTTCTTCAAGAAAGCCTGTTATAGTAGAATCATCAATAGTTCCATCCTGCATATCTGCAAAATCAAATATCATTACGGCATCATTATTAGTTGAAATAGCCTGATTAATCAGATTGGTAAAAGCATTTGACGAACGGATAAAGCTGTAGGAAATGTATAACATTCCATTAGAAGCAGTTCCTGATGCAAATGTTTCGTTATAGCAGACAAGATGGCTGTAATCATTATCAAGTAATGATTTACGGGCTTCATCTGTATCATATGTATGTCTTAAGAAAAATGTTTCTTTAAGATTATAATTATTCTTAGTAAGATTATTGCGGACTTTTATTGCAGATGCAAGGACATCATCATCAAAGGTCATGCCTGAAAGCAGAATGTCGTAATGGTTATTCTGTGACTTTCTTATTATAGAGTCCAGCTCTTTGCTGTCGATAGAACAGTCAGCAATTATTGTTGGCGTGAAATCATAACCAGTCATCAGTTCTCTGATTGTATCAATATCATTGGCAGAAGCAGGAACGAATGCAAGAGTAGCACCTGCATTGGAGTTATCTGGGCTGCCAAGCTTCTGCTTTCTTGACTGAAGCTCGGCGTATATGTCGTTGATTTCATCCTGATATGGAGCAGCTTCTTTTTCAAGATTATTTAGCTCGTTCTGATTCTGTCTCTGGCTTCTGACTGCGAAAAACGAGCAGACACAGAGAGCACACACTGCTATAGTAATTATAATTCCATATATTTTTTTCATCGTTATATACTCCATTCATTATTTTATAGGAAAGTGTATCTTAAGGTGTTGATAATGTCAATGTATAGCACATAAGTACAGAAGAAGTAACAGTAAAAAGGGTCGAGCCAAGGCTTTATAATTTTTTAATAAATTCATTAGCACTCACCCCTTGACAGTGCTAACAATGAGATGTATAACATCAATTGTAAGAGGAAAACAATAGATAAACAGTGAAGTTAAGCATTCATTGTAATAGAAGGAGGTAATCGTATGAACATTAATAAGTTTACACAGAAGTCTATTGAGGCTGTTAACCAGTGCGAGAAGATTGCCTACGATTATGGTAATCAGGAGATTGATCAGGAACATTTTCTGTATAGTCTCTTAACTATAGAAGATAGTCTTATCGCGAGCCTGATAGAGAAGATGGGAATTGATAAGGACACATTTATTAAGAATATTGAGACTCTGCTTAGCCAGAAGAATAAGGTTTCAGGAAATGTACAGCTTTATGTAAGCAATGATCTTAATAAGGTTTTAGTAAATGCTGAAGATGAAGCAAAGAGAATGGGGGATGCATATGTTTCTGTTGAGCATCTTATGCTTGCGATGATTGCAGCACCTAACAAGGGTATAAAGCAGCTTTTTAAGACATATGGAATTAACAGGGAATCATTCCTGTCAGCCCTTGCGACAGTAAGAGGCAACCAGAGTGTTACTTCGGATAATCCAGAGGCAACTTATGATACTCTTAGCAAATATGCTACTGACCTTGTAGAAAGAGCTAAGGACGGAAAGCTTGATCCGGTTATCGGTAGAGATAATGAAATAAGAAATGTAATAAGAATCCTTTCCCGTAAGACTAAGAACAATCCGGTTCTTATCGGTGAGCCTGGTGTTGGTAAAACAGCAGTTGTTGAAGGACTTGCACAGAGAATTGTAAGAGGTGATGTTCCGGAAGGCTTAAAGGATAAGAAGCTTTTTGCACTGGATATGGGCGCGCTTGTTGCAGGTGCAAAGTATCGTGGTGAGTTCGAGGAAAGACTTAAGGCTGTACTTGATGAGGTTAAGAAGTCTGAAGGTCAGATAATTCTATTTATTGATGAAATTCACACTATTGTCGGTGCAGGTAAAACAGAAGGTGCTATGGACGCAGGTAATATGTTAAAGCCAATGCTTGCCCGTGGTGAACTTCATTGTATAGGTGCTACAACTCTTGATGAGCACAGAGAGTATATTGAGAAAGACCCGGCACTTGAAAGACGATTCCAGCCGGTTATGGTTGATGAGCCTACAGTTGAGGATACTATCTCAATCCTTAGAGGTCTTAAGGACAGATATGAAGTGTTCCATGGAGTTAAGATTACAGATGGTGCACTTGTAAGTGCAGCTACTTTGTCAGACAGATACATTTCAGACAGATTTCTGCCAGATAAGGCTATTGACCTTGTAGATGAGGCATGTGCAATGATTAAGACTGAACTTGATTCAATGCCTGCAGAACTTGATGAGAAGAGAAGAAAGATTATGCAGCTTGAGATTGAGGAGGCTGCACTTAAGAAAGAGACTGATAATCTTAGTAAGGAAAGACTTGATGCATTACAGAAGGAATTGTCTGAATTAAGGTCTGATTTCAATATCCAGAAAGCTAAATGGGACAGCGAAAAATCTTCTGTTGACCAGGTAAGCAAGTTAAAGGAAGAGATTGACCAGATTAATACCCAGATAGCACAGGCTAAGAGAGAATATGATCTTAACAAGGCAGCAGAACTTCAGTATGGTAAACTTCCACAGGCACAGAAGGCTTTGGAAGAAGCAGAGAAGAAGTCAAGTAACAGAGATATGAGCCTTGTTCATGAAAGTGTTACTGAGGAAGAGATTGCTAAGATTATATCAAGATGGACTGGTATTCCGGTTAGCAAGTTAAGTGAGTCTGAAAGACAGAAAACTCTTAATCTTGATGAACAGCTCCACAAGAGGGTTATCGGTCAGGATGAAGGTGTTACTAAGGTAACAGAGGCAATCATAAGGTCTAAGGCTGGTATTAAAGACCCGACTAAGCCAATCGGTTCATTCCTGTTCTTAGGACCTACAGGTGTAGGTAAGACAGAGCTTGCAAAGGCACTGGCTGAGAGTCTGTTTGATGATGAATCTAATATAGTAAGACTTGATATGTCCGAGTATATGGAGAAGTATTCAGTATCCAGACTTATCGGAGCGCCTCCAGGATATGTAGGTTATGATGAAGGTGGACAGCTTACAGAAGCTGTAAGAAGAAAACCATATTCAGTTGTTCTTTTTGATGAAGTTGAGAAAGCACATCCAGATGTATTTAATGTCCTCTTACAGGTACTTGATGATGGCCGTATCACTGATTCACAGGGAAGAACTGTGGATTTTAAGAACACTATAATCATAATGACAAGTAACATTGGTTCTTCATATCTGCTTGAAGGCATCAATCCTGATGGCTCAATTAAGCCAGAGGCAGAGGAAGCTGTTATGGGTGATTTAAAGAATCATTTCAGACCTGAATTCCTTAACCGTCTTGATGAGATAATTATGTTCAAGCCTCTTACTAAGGATAATATCAGCAATATTATCAATCTTCTTGTTGCAGATGTTAACAAGAGACTTGCAGATAAAGAGCTTGAGATTGTTCTTACAGATGCAGCCAAGGATTTCATAGTTGAAAACGGATTTGACCCAATGTATGGTGCAAGACCGCTTAAGAGATATGTCCAGAAAACAGTTGAGACACTGGCAGCCAAGTTAATACTTGCAGGCAATATCAATACAGGTGATGATATTGTTATTGACCTTGTAGATGGAAAGCTGACAGCCAGAGCTGCTGCAAGACAGAAATAATAAGTAATTGATATAGCAGGTGTAATGTGCAGAGTGAGTCTGTATATTATACCTGCTTTTTAAACAAACTGGTTCTTTTCACTATTATATTCGTAATTAATTGTCTTTAACTTATCAGTTATCTCTTCCTCAGAAACCATATAAGATTTGCACAGTTCCTCTAATGTATTGTAATTGTCTCGAAGTTGTGTATTGACAAAGCTTAAAAGCATAACAGGGTCCTTAGGCATAGAAAAATCCTCCTTTTATTAAGTGATGGGATATACGGTATTAATATTAGTATGAACACATAATTCTTATTCAATGTACATGTTGACCGATGTCCTAAACATCATGAATATTTTCCCATATTAAGCATATTCTGTAAATGTAAGGCTTGTATATAAAATTGTATTAATTTTAGTACATTTGTGGTTGCACTAAAATGATTACTATGTTATAATTTTAACAACCTAAAGGAAATGGACTACTTGAATAACTGAATATTAAACTATGGAGGTTTTGTTATGGGAAAGAAATGGGTGTATTTGTTTACAGAGGGTAACGCAGATATGCGTGAGCTTCTCGGAGGTAAAGGTGCTAACTTGGCAGAGATGACTAATATCGGTCTACCTGTACCACAGGGGTTTACTATTACTACGGAAGCTTGTACCCAGTATTACGAGGATGGTAGAGAGATCAATGATGAGATCATGGGACAGATTAACGAACATATCGAGAAGATGGAACAGATTACAGGAAAGAAGTTTGGAGATATGGAGAATCCACTTTTAGTTTCTGTTCGTTCTGGAGCCAGAGCTTCAATGCCAGGAATGATGGATACTATTCTTAATCTTGGACTTAATGAGGATGTTGTTAATGTTATTGCACAGAAGTCTGGCAATCCAAGATGGGCATGGGACTGCTACAGAAGATTCATTCAGATGTATTCAGATGTAGTTATGGAAGTTGGTAAGAAGTATTTTGAAGAGCTTATTGACAAGATGAAGGATGAGAGAGGGGTTAAGCTTGATGTAGAGCTTACAGCGGATGATCTTAAGGAGCTTGCAACACAGTTTAAGGCTGAATATAAGTCTAAGATTGGCAAGGATTTCCCAGATGATCCTAAGGAACAGTTATACGGAGCTATTAAAGCTGTATTCCGTTCATGGGACAACCCAAGAGCTAATGTATACAGAAGAGATAATGATATTCCTTATTCTTGGGGAACAGCAGTTAATGTACAGTCTATGGCATTTGGTAATATGGGGGATGACTGTGGAACTGGTGTTGCATTTACAAGAGATCCTGCAACTGGTGCTAAAGGACTTTTTGGAGAGTTCCTTACTAACGCACAGGGTGAAGATGTTGTTGCCGGAGTAAGAACCCCAATGCATATTCAGGAAATGAGTGAGAAGTTCCCAGAAGCATTTGAACAGTTTAAGAATGTGTGTGCAACTCTGGAGGAACATTACAGAGATATGCAGGATATGGAATTTACAGTAGAGCATGGTAAGCTGTTCATGTTACAGACACGTAATGGTAAGAGAACAGCACAGGCAGCATTAAAGATTGCATGTGATCTTGTAGATGAGGGAATGAGAACAGAGAAGGAAGCAGTTGCAATGATTGATCCTCGTAATCTTGATACACTTCTTCATCCACAGTTTGATGCAGCTGCACTTAAGGCTGCAACTCCAGCAGGAAGAGGTCTTGGAGCATCTCCTGGCGCTGCATGTGGTAAGATTGTATTCTCAGCAGAAGATGCAGAAGAGTGGAATGCAAGAGGCGAGAAGGTTGTTCTTGTAAGACTTGAGACATCGCCAGAAGATATTACAGGTATGAAGGCTTCACAGGGTATTCTTACTGTAAGAGGCGGTATGACAAGCCATGCAGCCGTTGTTGCAAGAGGAATGGGAACATGCTGTGTATCTGGCTGTGGTGATATTGCAATGGATGAAGCTAATAAGAGATTTACACTTGCAGGCAAGGAATACCATGAAGGAGATTATATCTCAATTGATGGTACAACTGGTAATATATATGACGGACAGATTCCTACAGTTGATGCAAAGATTGCAGGAGAGTTTGGAAGAGTAATGGAGTGGGCAGATAAGTACAGAAAGTTAAAGGTTCGTACTAATGCAGATACTCCTAAGGATGCCAAGAAGGCAAGAGAACTTGGTGCAGAAGGTATCGGACTTTGCCGTACTGAGCATATGTTCTTTGAGGAGGACAGAATTGCAGCATTCAGAGAGATGATATGTTCTGATACTGTAGAAGAAAGAGAAGCAGCACTTGATAAGATTCTGCCATATCAGCAGGGAGATTTCGAAGCACTTTATGAGGCACTTGAAGGTAATCCTGTAACTATCAGATTCCTTGATCCACCTCTTCATGAATTTGTTCCTACAGAGGAAGAAGATATTAAGAAGTTAGCTGAATCACAGGGCAAGTCAGTAGAGACTATTAAGAATATTATTGCAAGTCTTCATGAGTTTAATCCAATGATGGGACACAGAGGATGCCGTCTTGCAGTAACATATCCAGAGATTGCCAAGATGCAGACAAGAGCTGTTATAAGAGCTGCAATCAATGTTAAGAAGGCACATCCTGACTGGAATGTTAAGCCTGAGATTATGATTCCTCTTATTTGTGAGGTTAAGGAATTAAAGTATGTAAAGAAGACTGTTGTTGAGACAGCAGATGAAGAGATTAAGGCAGCAGGAATCGACCTTGAATATGAGGTTGGTACTATGATTGAGATTCCAAGAGCTGCACTTACTGCTGATGAGATTGCCAAGGAAGCTGATTTCTTCTGCTTTGGTACTAACGATCTTACACAGATGACATTCGGATTCTCAAGAGATGACGCTGGTAAGTTCCTTAATGCATACTATGAATCTAAGATATTTGAGAATGACCCATTTGCAAAGCTTGACCAGAATGGTGTTGGTAAGCTTATGGAGATGACAATAAAGCTTGGAAGACCGGTTAATCCGGATCTTCACATAGGTATCTGTGGAGAGCATGGTGGAGATCCTTCATCAGTTGCATTCTGCCATAAGATTGGTCTTGATTATGTGAGCTGCTCACCATTCAGAGTACCTATTGCAAGACTTGCAGCAGCACAGGCAGCTATTGCAGAAGAGAAATAATCCAATTTCTGACCATAACACGAGTTTCGGGGCATGGAAGGCGAAAGCTTTTCATGCCCCGAAATGTTTAAAATGAAATATTTTTTCATTGCCCCAAATCTTAATATGTTCTATAATAATATGAAAATATATATTGATTGGAGCGTATTATGGAACAAAAGAAAATCGAACCTATTCGTGATGCCAGAAAGCTTGGCAAAGCGAAGATGCTGATTCTTGGTATTCAGCATATGTTTGCCATGTTTGGCGCAACTATTCTTGTACCTATTCTGGTATCAGGATATTTTCAGGCTGCCTGCGGTGAGGAGCTTACCAGAGGTCTGTCTGTATCAGTAACACTTTTCTGTGCAGGCTTTGGTACATTGATATTCCACCTGTGTACTAAATTTAAAGTACCTGCATTCTTAGGATCTTCCTTTGCATTTCTTGGTGGATTCTACACAGTAGCTAATCTTGACAGCGGTATGTATGCTGGAATGTCAGCTAATGATAAAGCTGCTTATGCATGTGGTGGTATATTTGTTGCCGGAATGCTTTACTTTGTACTTGCACTTATAATTAAGCTTGTTGGAGTCAACAGAGTTATGAAATTCCTTCCACCTGTAGTTACAGGACCTATCATTATATGTATCGGTCTTTCACTTGCAGGTTCAGCTATTACAAATGCTTCAACTAACTGGTTACTTGCATTTGTTGCACTTGCTGTAATTATTATATTCAATATATGGGGCAAGGGGCTTTTCAAGATTATCCCTATTCTTATGGGTGTAGTAATTTCGTATGTATTTGCACTTATTCTTAATGCATGCGGAGTACATAATCCTGATGGTTCAGCAATACTTAATTTCTCATCAATTGCATCTGCTTCATGGGTTGGAATTCCAAAGTTCCAGTTTATGAAGTTTGATGTAACAGCAATCCTTGTAATGGCACCTATTGCTATTGCAACAATGATGGAACATATCGGAGATATGTCAGCTATTTCAGCTACAGTTGAAGAAAACTACTTAGCAGATCCAGGTCTTCACAGAACACTTATTGGTGATGGTGTTGCAACAGCATTTGCAGGAGCAATTGGTGGACCAGCTAATACTACATATGGTGAGAACACAGGAGTTCTTGAACTTTCAAAGGTATATGACCCAAGAGTAATCAGAATTGCAGCAGTATTTGCAATTATACTTTCATTCATACCTAAGTTTCATCAGTTATATCAACTATGCCAACAGCAATTATTGGTGGTATATCATTCATGCTTTATGGTATGATTTCAGCTATCGGTGTAAGAAATGTTGTTGAGAACAAGGTTGACCTTACTAAGTCAAGAAACCTTATTATTGCAGGTGTTATATTTGTATGTGGTTTAGGCTTCGGTGGTGGACTTACATTTACAATCGGTGGAACATCTATAACACTTACAGCACTTGCAATCGCTGCTATAGCAGGTATACTTCTTAATGCTATATTACCTGGTAATGATTATGAATTCGGTAAGAATCCAGCAGGGGATGGCAGCCGTGGAGTTTATGTTATGAACACAGACTCTGAAAAAGAAGAATCAGAGGATAATAAGTAAATAATAATAAAATTTGGAGGTATTTAATAATGATGGATTTTGAGAATGAGAAGAATATAACAATATTTACACATCCACTTATCCAGCATAAGATTTCAATTCTTAGAGATAAGAAAACAGGAACTAATGAATTCAGAAAGCTCGTTGAAGAAATAGCTATGCTTGAAGGCTTTGAGGCTTTATCAGACCTTCCGACAGAAGAGGTTGAGATTGAGACACCTATTGAAACTTGTATGACACCTATGATTTCAGGCCGTAAGCTTGCAATTGTTCCTATCTTAAGGGCAGGTCTTGGTATGGTTCCTGGTGTACTTTCTCTTGTACCAACTGCTAAGGTTGGACATATTGGAATGTATCGTAATGAAGAGACACATGAGCCGGTACCATATTACTGCAAGCTTCCACATCCAATTGAGGAAAGAACTATTGTTGTAACAGATCCGATGCTTGCAACAGGTGGTTCGGCAGTTGATGCAATTGACCAGATAAAGAAGGTTGGCGGAAAGCAGATTAAGTTCATGTGTATCATAGCTGCCCCAGAGGGAGTTGAAAAGCTTCATAAGGCGCATCCAGATGTTCAGATATACATTGGACATCTTGACAGAGAGCTTAACGCAGATGCTTATATTTGCCCAGGACTTGGGGATGCCGGAGACCGAATCTTCGGAACTAAGTAAATAATTATGGGCATGTAATTGCTTTGTGTTAAGAGATATGATAGTGTGTAAAATGCGGCTCCCAACGGGAGCCGTTTTTGTAACTTATATTATTTAATTAAGGAGATTTCGATGAGCAAGGAGGAAAACAGAAAGAATTTTTCTAAATATGTATCGCAGAATATTCTCGGAATGATAGGGTTTTCATGCTACGTTCTTGCTGACTCGTATTTTATATCTATAGCAAAGGGAGCAGACGGACTTACAGCATTAAATCTTGTTATGCCATTATATAGTATAATATTCTCAATAGGTGAGATGATTGGCGTAGGTTCAGCTATAAGGTATGCGATTAGTAAGATTAAAAAAGATGCAGATGCAGATGATTATTTCTGGAATGCATTAATATGGTGCATAATATCAAGTATGATATTCGTTTTTGCCGGAATATTTTTCTCAGCAGATATCATGCGTGTTCTAGGAGCTGATGAACATATTGTAGCAGTTGGGAATAATTACACTAAGATATTCATGTGTTTTGCACCTATGTTTATGTGCAACTATGTGACTAATGCATTTGTAAGAAATGACGGAGCCCCGGGAATTGCTATGAGTGCAACACTTTTTAGCAGTCTGTTTAATATAGTGTTTGACTATATTCTCATGTTCCCGATGAATCTGGGAATGGAAGGTGCAGCACTGGCAACAGCTTTGTCGCCGATTATAGGTATGGGAATATGCAGCATACATTTCTTCTCAAAGAAAAGCAGTGTCAGGCTTGTTGTGTGTAAGCCTTCAGTAAGAAAACTTGTGGCAGGAAGCCAGCTTGGTGTATCGGCATTTGTAGGAGAGATGTCGTCAGCGGTCATTACACTTGCTTTTAATTTCGTAATACTTAAGCTGACTGGTAATGTCGGAGTAGCTGCATACGGAGTTGTGGCTAATATTGCAATTGTCACAACTGCGGTATTTAATGGTGTTGCACAGGGAAGTCAGCCACTTATAAGCAGTTGTTTCGGCAGGGGAGACAAGGATGGATGTACACAGTTAAAACGAATGGGATATACAACAGCATTTGTACTTGCAGCGGTTATGTATAGTATATTGTTTATATTTGCAGAACAGTTTGTCGCAGTGTTTAACAGTGAAGGTTCAGAAATGTTAAGGCTTTACGCAACAGAAGGCGTTAAGTTATATTTTATTGGAATATTCTTTGCGGGAATTAATATTGTAGGTGGCGGTGCATTCAGTGCAACAGAGGATGCGTTTAAAGCGGCAGTTGTTTCTGTGGCAAGAGGGTTTGTGCTGATTTTAGGCGCGGTTTTTGTGATGTCAGCACTTTTTGGAATGACAGGTGTATGGCTTGCGTATGCTGTCGCTGAGGGAATAACAACATTTATAATGCTTGTAATGGCGCTGAGAGTGTGATAGAATATTTGCGGACAAAATTATCCCAGAGATTGGGAAAATATGAAAGGAGTCTATATAATTATGAGCAATATTGCAGACAAATTTGAAGAACTTGGAGTAATTCCAGTAGTAGTATTGAATGATGCTAAAGATGCACTTCCATTAGCTAAGGCTTTAGTTGAGGGTGGTCTTCCTTGTGCAGAGGTTACATTCCGTACAGCAGCAGCTGAGGAATCTATCCGTCTTATGCATGAAGCATATCCAGATATGGTACTTGCAGCAGGTACAGTACTTACAACAGAGCAGGTTGACAGAGCTGTAGCAGCTGGTGCTTCAGTTATCGTAAGCCCAGGATTTGATCCAGAAATCGTTGATTACTGTATTTCTAAGAACATTCCTGTTATGCCAGGTATCGTTACACCTTCAGAGCTTGCTCAGGCTGTTAAGAGAGGCCTTACAAGAGTTAAATTCTTCCCAGCTACAGCTGCAGGTGGAATTAAGATGATCAAGGCTATGTGCGCAGCTTACACTAATGTAAGAATCATGCCTACAGGTGGTATCAACACAGCTAACCTTGAGGAATTCTTATCATGCGATAAGATCTTCTGCTGTGGTGGATCATGGATGGTTAAGGGTGATATGATTAAGGCAGGAGAATTTGACAAGATTAAGGATATGACAGCAGAGGCTGTTGCTCTTGTTAAGAAGATCCGTGGCTAATCACCAGTGATTGTTAATAGCAAATATACATATAAACCCGTATTCTGTTTTGCAGTATACGGGGTTTTGTACGTATATTATGTTTTTTAGTGAATTACAGATTAGAAAAAATATTCTCAATTTCTTCATGCGGAAGTACAAGAGCAAATCTTACATGACCTTCGCCAAGGCTTCCGAAGCTGCTTCCTGGTGTACATAAAACACCAGTCTTATTAAGAAGTTCCATAACATAATCAGCTGAACTGGTATAACCCTCAGGAATGGCAGCCCATACAAACATTGTGCCTTTAACATCAGCAGGTTTAAGTCCAAGCTTCTTAATTCCAGCTACGAGAGCATTTCTTCTTAACTCATATTCGGCACGGTTGTCAGCGACATATCCTTGCGGACCGTTAAGTGCAGCAACAGCAGCTTTCTGATATATAAAACTTGTTCCATAGTCGAATTGTGAGCGGACAGTTTTGAATTTGCTTACGATTTCACGGTTTCCGATAAGGAATGAAAGGCGCAGGCCGGTAAGATTATAAGTCTTAGAAAGAGAGTTGAATTCAACTCCGACTTCCATAGCACCTTCGTGGCTTAAGAAAGAGCCGCCAATTTGTCCGTCATATATAATCTCAGAATATGCGTTGTCGTGAATAATAATGATGTTATATTTCTTAGCAAATGCGATGAGCTTATCATAGAATTCATCAGGTGCAGTAGCACATACAGGGTTCAATGGATAAGATACAACCATCATTTTGGCTCTTTTTGCAGTGTCTTCATCAATAGAATCAAAATCTATAAGATAATCATTCTCTGGAAGAAGATTGTAATAAGCAATCTGTGCATCGCACAGGAATGGTCCAATCTCAAATATAGGATATCCCGGATTAGGAACTAAGCATAAATCTCCCGGATTGCATAAAGCAAGGGCAATATGAGCCATACCTTCCTGAGTTCCGAATACAGAGGTGACTTCATCAGGTGTGATAACGGTGTTGTAACGGCGTTTGTACCATTTGCATACAGCGTCAAGCAATTCATCAGTATCACCAAGTGAGTACTTGTAATTCTCAGGGTCAAGTGCTGCCTCTGAAACAACCTTCATAACAGATTCATCAGGCTTGAAATCAGGAGTTCCTACAGTAAAGTTATATACCGGCTTTCCCTGTGCAAGTCTGTCATTCTTTTTCTGATTAAGTATATTAAAAATGTTGCTGCCAAAGCGGTCAGCTCTCTTAGAAAATTCAATATTCATATGTATACTCCATTTCTTTAAATGCGTATCTGCATGCATTTTATCCAGACCCGAAATATAGAAAAATTTCAAGCCTATCGAATAAGATACTAGCATAATTAACAAAAGTCAATTTTAAGGTGTATTTTTTGGCGAAAATGTGATAGTTTTATATATATAAGTAGAAATAAAAATAAGATATGGCGGTTTGCAAATGTTACATACAGGAACATTAAACGGTAGAATGCAGACAGAAAGGAAAGGTAGAAGATATGTCAGTACAGGATTATCTTAGTGCAGTAAAGATTGGTAAAAAAGAATATCATGCGTGTGTAAATAAGGGTACGTACCCATATCTTCCGGTTTTGGAGGATATTATTGATGAAAACAGTATTGACAGAGAAGTCAGTCTTGGAAGTGACCAGATTCCGTTAAGACTTGTGGTTGGAACATGTACAGCAGGTAGAACTACTGCATTTGCAGACAACTTCATGCCTATACTTGACTGGGGAACAGAATTTTCAGCAAAGTGGGCTTCGCTTAGCGACAGTCAGGTGAATGAAGGAATAAGAGACGATATTAAAGTATATGAGTACATGAATAAGTTCTATGTGCTTGAAGGTAATAAAAGAGTCAGTGTACTTAAGTATTTTAAGGCAGTGACAGTAAGTGCACAGGTTATAAGAAAGATACCTAAATACAGTGATGATCCTGATGTTAAGATATATTATGAATTCATGGATTTTTATAAATCTACCAAGTTAAATGATATATATTTCAGTAAAGAGGGCAGTTTTACAACTCTTATGGAGCTGGTTGGAATTACACCAGGAGAACCAATGGATGAGGATGATAAGAAAGATCTTGTTTCGTGCTATCTTAATTTCAGGCTTGCTTATGAATCAAGAGGCGGGGATAAGTTTGATTTCCCAACAGGAGATTCATTTTTACGCTTCATTCATATTCACGGATATGATGCTGTTAAGAAGATGACTAAGTCTGAGATGGCAAAGAATGTCGCCAAGACATGGGCTGAATTCGAGCTTCTTGATGACAACAGCGAGGTGGAACTTAAGATGACGCCGGCAGCAGCACCTAAGAAGAATATATTAAGCTATCTGCTTCCAATGGGTGGAGGAGTTAAGAAGCTTAAGGTTGGATTTGTGTATGAAAAGACACCGCAGGATTCAGAGTGGTGTTATGCACATGAGCTTGGAAGACAGTATATTGATGATACATTTGGTGACCAGATAGAGACATATGTTGAGGAGAATGTGATACCGGAGCAGAGTGATGAGGCGGCAATCAACAGACTTATAGAGAAAGGCTGTGACCTTATATTCGTGACATCTTCGGCGATGAATATGGCTGGACTTAAAGCCGCAATTGCACATCCGTCAGTAAAGATTCTTGACTGTTCTCTTAACATTTCACATAAATATATCAGATCATATTATGCTAGAATGTTTGAAGCAAAGTTTATAACGGGAATTATTGCCGGTTCACTGGCTGATGACGATAATGTTGGTTATATAGCTGATAATCCGGTTTATGGGGCATGTGCGAATATTAATGCATTTGCATTGGGAGTAAAGTTTGTTAATCCAAGAGCCAAGGTTTACCTTGAATGGAACAGTATTAAGGATAATGATTCTGAGGGGAATCTTGCTAAGAAGAATATAAGCATCATTTCTAATCAGGATATGATAACTCCGGGCAAGAGTAAGAGAAAGTTTGGGTTGTATAAAGCAAGTAATTCAGATAAGCATCTGGCTATGCCTGTATGGCACTGGGGTGTTTTTTATGAGAAGCTTATCCAGAGCATTATGAGTGGTTCATGGAGCAAGGATGAGGACGGCGATAATGTAAAAGCACTTAATTACTGGTGGGGAATGTCGGCAGGAGTTGTTGATCTTATATATTCAGAGAGTCTGCCATCAGCAACTAAGAGACTTGTAAAGCTCTTTGAGAAAGAACTTAAGGAAGCAAGGTTCAGAGTTTTTGAGGGTGAATTAAAAGATCAGCATGGTAATATAAAGGTTGAAGAAGGGAAGCTTATTGATCCTGAACATATAATTACTATGGACTGGCTGCTTGATAATGTGGTTGGCAGACTGCCTCAGTATGATGAACTTACAGATAATGCAAAATTAAAAATGGCACTTCAGGGTGTTGTCAAAGAAGAAGAATAGAAAGCATGCTGCCTGCAGTGGTGGCTGGGGAATTATTAATGAAAATACTTGTGTTAGCGGATGTTGAATCAAAGTACTTATGGGATTATTTCGAAAAGGAAAAATTGGAAGGCATAGATCTTATACTTTCAGCAGGGGATTTAAAGCCCCAGTATCTGTCGTTTCTTGCATCATTTTCGAAAGTACCTATTCTTTATGTGCATGGCAATCATGATGACTGTTATGATATACAGCCACCAGATGGATGCATTGATATAGAGAATAAGATATATGTGTATAAAGGTGTCCGTATTATGGGACTTGGTGGTTCTATACGCTATAAGAAGGGGAAAAACCAGTATACACAGAAAGAGATGAATCACAGAATTAATAAAATGTGGCTTTCAATAAAGAAGAACAGGGGCTTTGATATACTGCTTACACATTCACCGGCAGCGGGCATAAGTGATGGACCAGATGAACCGCATAAGGGTTTTGAAGGCTTTAATTATCTTCTTGAAAAATACAAGCCTAAGTATTTTATTCATGGACATATCCATAAGACATATCAGGTTAAGTTCAAGCAGGAATATCAGTATAACGAGAATACCAGAATAATTAATGGGTATGAGAAATATATATTTGAATATCCAGATACATAATAGATACCATGATACGTTTATCCAATTGTAAATGTATCATGGTGTTTTTGCGTTTTGTATAAATTATTAATATATATGGTACCAAAGTACTATGTAATATAAGTTTATTGAAATGTCAAAATGTGATAAAATTTAATACAAAGTTTGTGTAATTTAAATTATATTGCACAAAGAAATGTATCAGGAGGAAAAATACAATGAAAAGATTTAAAGACATGAAAAGCAAATGGGCGCTGATTCTTGCATTTGTAATGATTGTGAGCGTTGTCGTACCAGCAGTTCTGTTTTCAGCAACTGATAATGTTAATGCTGCAACAGGAAAATCTTATGACAAAACAAGTCTTTCTTACACAGGAACTTATACAGATATAAGCCTTAAGAAGGATGCAGATTTTAAGAATGCAAAGTATGTATCATCTTCAGATGAGATTATTAGTGCATTACAATCAGCTAAAGCTGGAGATGTAATCATAATCAAAGGTGGAACATACAAGTTTTCTACAAGTGTTATTGTTAATAACACAATTAATGGACAGGATGGTTCATACATAATTGTTAAAGCAGAAGATAATCATGATGTTAAGTTTGATTTTTCTGCACAGGTATTTAATAGTCAGAACAGAGGTTTTATACTTGATGGTGATTACTGGTATTTTGGCGGTATTAATTTCTATGGAGCTGGTGATAACGGAGTATTGCTTGCTGGTAATAATAACATTTTTGAAAGATGTGTATTTGAAGCAAACAGAGATACAGGTCTTCAGCTTTCAAGGTATGATACAACTGCTGCAACTAAAGATTTATGGCCATCTAACAATCTTATTATTAATTGTACAGCATTTAATAACTGTGATTTTCCTGAGCAGGGAGGTACAGGAGAGAATGCAGATGGATTTGCAGCAAAGCTTACATGTGGCGAGGGAAATGTGTTTGATGGATGTATATCATACTGCAATTCTGATGATGGATGGGATTTATATGCCAAGACAGCTACAGGACCAATAGGTGTCGTAACAATTAGAAACTGTGTAGCATTTGCCAATGGAACATTAACTAACGGCACGCATTATGCTAATGGTGATATGAATGGTTTCAAGCTTGGCGGTTCAGGTGTAGGTACACCACATAATGTACTTAATTGTCTGTCATTTGATAATGGAGCAACAGGATTTACAGATAACAATAATCCATCAGCACTTACACTTACTAATCTTACAGCATGGGGTAATGGAAAGAATGCCAAAAAGGGCAATTTCGTATGCTACAGAGCTGGTTCAGGGGCCGAATATTCAGGCCTTATATCAGTAAATGCAGTTGATTCAGATAAGTTTATGGGTAATGTGAAGAATTCTATATATTATAATTCTAAGAAGTACTATCAGCTTTCAGGCGATTCATTTACACAGATTCTTAATACAAGTGCAGGATATAAGTCAGGAACAGTGGTGAATAACCCTTCAAGTGCATCTGGAACATTTAAGAATATTAATAATACAATTAAATATACAGATAATATTGATGAGCTCTTAAGAAATGCAGATGGAACAATCAATATGAATGGTCTCTATGAGACAACAGGAAGTTATTCATCTATGGGTGCAAAGTTCAATGTTGCTAACCAGATTGTATATGTAACTGGTAAATCATCAGATAATGATAAAGAAACAGAGGGCAGTTCAGAAAATACATCAGAGACAACAACAGCGCAGGAGACAACAACAGCGCAGGAGACAACTAAGTCAGACGAACCGGTATCAAGTGCTGCACATGTAATGAATTTTACAACTGATATTACAGAACAGAACGCTTACTTTACTATTTCGGGTAATTATTCAGAAAGCAAGGGAAGTGTTATATACAACGGTATGACACTTACAAAGTGTCTTAAGATTGAAACTGCAACAAGCATATCATTTACATGTGATACAGATTCAGAACTTACACTTGTATTCAATAGTAATTTTGCTAAAAAGATTAAAATTGACGGAGTAAAGACTGCAGCAACTAATGGTATTGTTAAAGTTAAAGTTGCAAAGGGAACACATACAATAACTAAGGGTGATACTACTAATCTCTTTTATATTTCTGTAGCACCACTTGGTTCTCAGCAGGAGACAACAACAGCAGCACAGGAGACAACAACAGCAGCACAGGAGACAACAACAGCAGCACAGCAGACAACTACAGTTGGTCAGGAGGAATCAGCAACTAAGGGTACAGAGCAGGAGATAACAACAGCCAAGACAGAAAAGACTTCAACTGCAGCAAGTGGAGAAGTATCTGATAACTCAACCAAAACAGGTGACAGCAGTCATGTAATGGTATACGTGATTGTACTTGCAGCATGTGTAATAATATGTGTGGGTGTAATAGTATTTTCAGCTAAGAAAAAGAAATAATGCTAAAAAACTCAAAAATCTCTTGCATTATCCTATAGGCTGTGATATATTTTCTTAGACACAAAAACAAATGTCCGTCACAGAAAGACAGAACAGAGGGAAGTGTCTTTGAGATTTTATATATTGAAGGAGTTAAAAATGAGCGATAAGTTAAGAGTTGGTATCCTTGGCGGTACAGGTATGGTAGGACAGAGATTTATAACATTACTGGAGAATCATCCTTGGTTTGAAGTTGTTTTAGTAGCAGCTTCAGGACGTTCAGCAGGAAAGCTTTATGAAGAGGCAGTTGATGGACGATGGAAGATGCAGACACCAATGCCAGAGTTCGTTAAGAAGATGACTGTATATGATATGGATAAGGATTTTGATGAAATTGTTTCTAAGGTGGATTTCGTATTCTGTGCAGTTAATATGCCTAAGGACCAGATTAAGGCTATAGAGGAAAGATATGCTAAGGCAGAAGTTCCAGTTGTTTCTAATAACAGTGCTAACCGTTGGACACCAGATGTTCCTATGGTTGTTCCAGAAATCAACCCAGAGCATCTTGAAGTTATTAAGTATCAGAGAGAGAGACTTGGTACTAAGAGAGGATTTATCTGTGTTAAGCCTAACTGCTCAATCCAGAGCTACACACCTGCTCTTAATGCATTAAAGGAATTTGGACCAAGCTTGTTGTTGTCAACAACATATCAGGCAATCTCAGGTGCTGGTAAGACATTTGAACAGTGGCCAGAGATGGTTGAGAATATCATCCCTTATATTGGTGGCGAGGAAGAAAAGTCTGAGAAAGAGCCTTTAAGATTATGGGGTAAGATTGAGGATGGAAAGATTGTTCCTGCAAGTGATCCGGTTATCACATGTCAGTGTATCAGAGTTCCAGTTCTTGATGGACATACAGCAGCTGTATTTGTTAACTTTGAGAAGAAGCCAACTAAGGAACAGATTATTGAAAAGTGGAGAAGCTTCAAGGGAGTTCCACAGGAACTTAATCTTCCAAGTGCTCCAAAGCAGTTCATCCAGTATCTTGAAGAATATGACCGTCCACAGGTTAAGCTTGATGTAAATTATGAGAACGGAATGGGTGTTTCACTTGGCCGTTTAAGAGAAGACAGTGTGTTTGATTATAAGTTTGTTGGCCTTTCACACAACACATTAAGAGGTGCAGCAGGTGGAGCTGTTCTTATTGCAGAGCTTCTTAAGGCACAGGGTTATATCACTCCTAAGGATGCAGAATAATTAAATTCTAATATACACACATACCAGAAAAGAGATGTCAGAGATGGCATCTCTTTTTACTTGCTTAAAAACCTATTATGATATAAAATTATGAAACGACTTAAAGAGTAAAGAGGGGACATTTACATTGAAGGAAAATTATTTTTACGCTATGCTGTCGAGAATGAAATATATTAACAGATGGGGACTTATGCAGAACACACGTCATGAGAATCTGTGTGAGCATAGTCTTGATGTAGCATTCATAGCACATGCATTAGGAATTATTAACAACGAGATATATGGTGGGGATATTAATGCTGAAAGACTTGCAATTCTAGGCATGTATCATGATGTGACAGAGATAATTACAGGTGATTTGCCAACTCCGGTAAAGTATTACAATCCGGTTATAAGAAATGCATATAAGGAAGTGGAGCATGTTGCAGAGGATCAGATGCTGTCAGGTCTTGGAACAGATATAAGAGAACGTTACAGAGGTGTGTTATCTGAGACAGAAGAGGAAGAAGCACTTTGGAAGTATGTCAAGGCTGCCGATAAGATGTCAGCTTATATCAAATGTCTTGAGGAAAAGAAGTCTGGCAACATGGATTTTGCTGATGCAGAAAAGACAATACATCAGGCTATTGTTGATATGAATATTCCGGAAGCAGATTATTTTATGAAAGAATATATACCGGCTTATATGGGAACTCTTGATGCTTCAGGAGAATAATAATTGTGTAATAGACACAGAAATGAGGGATATAATGGGAAAATCCGTATATATCGCGGAAAAACCAAGTGTAGCGCAGGAATTTGCAAAGGCATTGCACGTGAACTTCACAAGAAAAGACGGATATCTTGAGGGTGGAGACCATATTGTGACATGGTGTGTCGGACATCTGGTAACTATGAGCTATCCGGATGCTTATGACCCTAATCTTAAGAGATGGAGCTTTGATACGCTACCATTCATACCGAAGGAATTCAAGTATGAGGTTATACCTGCAGTTGCAAAACAGTTTAATATAGTTAAAGACATTCTTACAAGGGATGATGTTGAATATATATATGTATGTACCGATTCGGGACGCGAGGGAGAATATATATACAGGCTTGTGAGGCAGGAAGCAGGCGTTAAAGGCAAAAAAGAACGCCGCGTGTGGATTGATTCGCAGACCGAGGAAGAGATTCTTAAAGGGATTAATACCGCAAAGGATATATCTGAATATGATAATCTGAGTGATTCAGCGTATCTTCGTGCGAAGGAAGATTATCTTATGGGAATTAATTTCTCAAGAGTTCTTACATTGAAATATGGACGAAATATTGCCAATTATCTGCACCTTGACAGGGCAGTTGTATCTGTCGGAAGGGTTATGACATGTGTTCTTGGAATGGTAGTAAGAAGAGAACGGGAGATAAGAAGCTTTGTAAAGACACCTTTCTACAGAGTTATTGGACAGGCACAGGCTGAAAATTCAACATTTGATGCAGAATGGCGTGTAAGTGATAAGAGTATGTATGCTGGTACGCCATATTTATATAAGGATAATGGTTTTAAGGACAGGGAGAAGGCAGAGGAGCTGGTTAATTTCTTATCTGACCCGCTGCCAGCACAGGGAGTAGTTGATTCTATTGAGAGAAAAAAAGAAACCAAGAATCCACCACTTCTGTACAACCTTGCCGAGATTCAGAATGAATGCAGCAAGCTGTTTAAGATAAGCCCTGATGAGACTCTTAATATTATTCAGGAGCTGTATGAAAAGAAGCTAGTTACTTATCCAAGAACTGACGCGAGAGTGTTATCAACAGCGGTAAGTAAGGAGATACATAAGAATATAGGCGGACTCAGGAATTTTGCTCCTGTGAAGGAGATTGCAGAGCATATATTGCAGAATAATATGCAGAAGGGGATTGAAAAGACAAGATATTGCAACGATAAAGCAATAACAGACCATTATGCGATTATTCCGACAGGACAGGGCTTTAATAATCTTAAGACTTTGTCAGTCACAGCAGCCAGAACTTATGAGATAATTGTAAGAAGATTCTTAAGCATATTCTATCCACCAGCTATTTATCAGAAGGTAAGTATTGCCAGTGATGTGAAGAATGAAAAGCTGTATGCTTCATTTAAAGTGCTTGTAGATGAAGGGTATCTTAGCGTAGCTAAGAACTCATTTGCAAAGGCGAGAAATGATGCAAAAGTAAAGGATGATGATAGCGTCGATAATAAGGATGATAATAAATGTGATGCGGCTTTATTCGAGGTATTGAAAAAATACAGAAAAGGTTCTACAATCACATTTAATGGGTTTAATATCAAAGAAGGTGAAACTTCACCTCCAAAGAGATATAATTCAGGTTCTATTATTCTTGCAATGGAGAATGCAGGACAGCTTATTGAAGATGAGGAACTGCGGGCACAGATTAAGGGTAGTGGAATAGGAACAAGTGCTACAAGAGCTGAGATTCTTAAAAAACTTAATACTATTAAGTATATTTCTATTAATTCTAAGACACAGATTATTACACCTACATTTTTAGGCGAGATAATATATGATGTTGTAGACAATTCTATCAGGCATCTGCTTAATCCAGAGCTTACGGCAAGCTGGGAAAAAGGACTTACAGGTGTGGCTGAGGGAACCATTACGGCAGATGAGTATATGGAGAAGCTTGATGGTTTTGTTTCAAGAAGAACAAGGGCTGTTATGGCATTAAGGAATCAGGCTGGTCTTGTAGGACTTTTTAATGATACGGCTAAGAATTATAAGTAAATGAGTGAAAGGAATTAAATATATGTGCGGAATTGCAGGATATGTAGGAGACAGAGAAAGCGCAGATGTACTTGTAGATGCATTATCTAAGCTTGAATACAGAGGATATGATTCAGCAGGTATTGCAGTATTTGATCATGGTAATATCAAGGTTAAGAAATGTAAAGGAAGACTTGCCAACCTTGTTGAGAAGATGGATGAAGAAGGAAAACCACAAGGACATGTTGGAATTGGCCATACAAGATGGGCTACACATGGGGAACCATCAGATATCAATTCACATCCACATGGCAATAAGAGAGTTACTATTGTACATAATGGTATTATTGAGAATTACAAGAAGCTTAAGGATTTTCTTATTGGAGAGGGATATAGCTTTGCAAGTGAAACAGATACTGAGGTTGCAGCAAAGTTGCTTGATTACTACTATGATGGGGATCCGATGAAGACTATTGCAAAGGTGTTATCAGAGATTAAGGGTTCATACGCACTTGGAATTATGTTCAGGGATTTCCCTGATGAAATATTTGCAGTAAGAAAGGACAGTCCTCTTATTGTTGGTGTTGGAGAACATGAGAATTTCATAGCATCTGATGTACCGGCTATTATTCATTACACAAGAGATTATTATCTTCTTGACCAGAATGAGATTGCAGTTATTAAGAAGGATTCAGTTAAGATATATGATGTTCATGGCAATGAGATACATAAGGAATTAAATACAGCTGACTGGGATGTTGATGCTGCAGAAAAGGGCGGTTATGCTCACTTTATGCTTAAGGAAATCCATGAGCAGCCAGATTCTGTAAAGAGAACTATCATGCCAAGAATTACAGATGATATGCCTGATTTCAGTGCCGAAGGATTCAATCCTGACAAGTTGAAAAGTTACAAGAATATATATATTGTTGCGTGTGGTACAGCAATGCATGCCGGAATGGTTGGTAAATATATAATAGAGAAGATAGCAAGAGTATCTGTAACTGTTGATATTGCATCAGAGTTCAGATACAGAGATCCTCTTATTAATGAAGGTGACCTTATGATTGTTATATCACAGTCAGGTGAGACTGCTGATACTAAGGCTGCACTTGAACTTGCAAAACAGGCAGGCGCTGATACTATGGCAATCGTTAATGTTAAGGGTTCTTCAATTGCTAGAGAAGCAGATATGGTTGTATATACACATGCAGGTCCTGAGATTTCAGTTGCTTCAACTAAGGCATATATGGTTCAGATATCAATTATGTATTTAATTGCATTTGAATTAGCTTATGCTAATGGAAAGATGGATGAGGCAGAATGCAGCAGATACACTAAGATGCTTGAAGAAGTACCTGAGGTTATTGAAGAAGCCATTGCACTTGAGAGTAAGTGTCAGTTTGCAGCTTCTAAGCTTATTAATGCAGACAGTCTTCTTTATATAGGACGAGGTCTTGATTATGCACTCAGTATGGAAGGCTCTCTTAAGTTAAAGGAGATATCTTATATTCATTCTGAATCATATGCGGCAGGAGAGCTTAAGCATGGAACTATCTCGCTTATTACAGAACAGATGCCTGTAATTGCAATAGCAACACAGAAGAATCTTGAGGAAAAGACTATAAGTAATATTAAGGAAGTTAAGTCAAGAAGCGCATTTGTAGTGCTTATTGCAGAACCAGAGCTTGATATTGAGGATGGAGTGGCAGATATTGTTATTAAGCTTCCACAGGCAGATCAGCTCCTTATGCCTATGGTTGCGGCAGTTCCGTTACAGCTTATTGCCTACTATACAGCAGTTCTTAAGGGCAACGATGTTGATAAGCCAAGAAACCTTGCAAAATCTGTTACTGTTGAATAATTGATATAAAGAGGATATTAGATATGAATAACGATGCATTAAAGATAAGTAATCTGTACGACCTTAATGAAACTATTGCGGCAAAAGTGTTTGAAGGCTGTACATATCCATGGGAAGTACTTGCAAAGATTGGTGATTTTATTGTAGAACTCGGCAATACCCTGCCGGAAGATGAATATGAGATGCGTGGGGAGAATATATGGGTTCACAGAACTGCAAATGTATTTTCATCAGCTTATATTGCAGGACCTGCAATTATTGGTAAAGATGCCGAGGTAAGACACTGTGCATTCATCCGTGGAAAAGCTATTGTAGGTGAGGGTGCTGTTGTAGGTAATTCAACTGAACTTAAGAATGTAATCCTTTTTAATAAGGTTCAGGTTCCGCATTATAATTATGTTGGTGACTCAATTCTTGGCTTCAAGGCTCATATGGGTGCAGGCTCAATAACATCTAATGTTAAGTCTGACAAGAAGCTTATTACTATTAAAGGACCTGACTGCAATATTGATACAGGTATCAAAAAGATTGGTGCTTTCCTTGGAGACAATGTTGAGGTTGGTTGTGGCAGCGTACTTAATCCTGGAACAATTGTTGGAAGAGAGAGTAATATTTATCCGCTTTCAAGCGTAAGAGGCTTTATTCCGGCAGGTTCTATATATAAGAAGCAGGGCGAAGTGGTGACTAAGAGATAATTATGTGAAATTTTTGTTTTATTAATGTAAAAATGTTGTGTCTCACATTGACTAATGCAAAAGTTTGTGAGAAAATAGTCAAGGCTTGGACGACGGCTTCTGGCCGTCGTTTCATTTATAGTAAACACTATGAATTACGAAAGGAGTAATAAGATGATTTACACACAGGAAGTAGAGAATATGTGTCCAGTAGCACAGGGCGTTCATCACGGAGCAGCTCCAGTGCCAACAGAAGGTAAATGGGTACAGAATAAGAAGGTTGAAGATATTTCAGGTTTTACACATGGTGTAGGCTGGTGTGCTCCTCAGCAGGGTGCATGTAAGCTTACTCTTAATGTTAAGGAAGGTATCATTCAGGAAGCTTTAGTTGAGACTATCGGATGTTCAGGTATGACACATTCAGCAGCTATGGCAGCAGAGATTTTACCAGGACTTACAGTTATGGAAGCTCTTAACACTGACCTTGTCTGTGATGCAATTAACACAGCTATGAGAGAGTTATTCTTACAGATCGTTTACGGAAGAACTCAGAGTGCATTCTCTGAGGGTGGACTTGCAGTTGGTGCCGGTCTTGAAGATCTTGGTAAGGGACTTCGTTCTCAGGTTGGTACTATGTATGGTACATTAAAGAAAGGTCCTCGTTACCTTGAGATGGCTGAAGGTTATGTAACAGGTATTGCCCTTGATAAGGACAACCAGATTATCGGTTACAAGTTTGTCAGCCTTGGTAAGATGACAGACTTCATTAAGAAGGGTGATGACCCTACAACAGCATATGAGAAGGCTTGCGGACAGTACGGAAGAGTTGCAGATGCTGTTAAGATTATTGACCCAAGAACAGATGAAGAAGTTAAGTAAGGAGGACAATTAGAATGGCTTTATTTGAATCATATGAGAGAAGAATAGATAAGATTACTTCAGTTCTTAACAGCTATGGCATAGCTAGTATTGAAGAAGCTGAAAAGATTACTAAGGATGCCGGATTAGACGTATATGCTATGGTTAAGGGTATCCAGCCAATTTGTTTTGAAAATGCATGCTGGGCTTACACAGTAGGTGCAGCAATCGCTATCAAGAAGGGTGCAAGAAAGGCTTCAGAAGCTGCTGCAGCTATCGGTGAAGGTCTTCAGGCATTCTGTATTCCGGGTTCAGTTGCTGACCAGAGAAAGGTTGGTCTTGGACATGGTAACTTAGGTAAGATGTTACTTGAAGAAGAGACAGAATGTTTCGCATTCCTTGCAGGTCATGAATCATTCGCTGCTGCTGAAGGTGCTATCGGTATTGCAGAGAAGGCTAACAAGGTTAGACAGAAACCTCTTAGAGTTATCCTTAACGGTCTTGGTAAGGATGCAGCTAAGATTATCTCAAGAATTAACGGATTCACATTCGTTGAGACAGAGATGGATTATTCAACAGGCGAAGTAAAGGAAATCTCTAGAACAGCATACTCAGATGGTCTTCGTTCTAAGGTTAACTGCTACGGCGCTAACGATGTAACAGAAGGTGTTGCAATCATGTGGAAGGAGAACGTTGATATCTCTATCACAGGTAACTCAACAAACCCTACAAGATTCCAGCATCCAGTTGCAGGTACATATAAGAAGGAAAGACTTGAAGCTGGAAAGAAGTACTTCTCAGTAGCTTCAGGTGGTGGTACAGGACGTACACTTCACCCAGATAACATGGCAGCAGGTCCTGCTTCTTATGGTATGACAGATACTATGGGACGTATGCACTCAGATGCTCAGTTCGCAGGTTCTTCATCAGTTCCAGCTCATGTTGAAATGATGGGATTAATCGGAATGGGTAACAACCCTATGGTTGGTGCTACTGTAGCTGTAGCCGTTTCTATTGAGGAAGCTGCTAAGAACGGTAAATTCTAATAAATAAATACAAAACCTGTTAATAAAGGCTTTTGAGGGCTTTCATATCGAGTTTGTCTGATGTGAAGCCTTTACTTTGTTTAGTATTTGGCTTATTATTTTTACTGAATTCAGATGGAGAAATTCCGTTGACAAGCTTAAATATATCACCGAAATAATTGGGATTGCAGAAGCCACACTCAGCAGCAATATCTGAAAGACTTAAGTCTGTTTCGATAAGGTACTAATCATATCCTGATTATTCTTATTATCAGAGTTGGTAATGAATTCTTTTATTTCTTTAGTGATTATGCAGCAGTCAGAATAGCCATCAATAATATCATATTCCTTTTGTATTTCCCTGAAAAGATAATCTATTCGCTCTCTTTTCTCTTTCTCTCTATATAGAATATATCCCCACAGATTATGTTCAGCCCAGTTATGATAGGATATCCGTTACAAAGACACAGAAATCAATCACAATTAATATATCTGTTCCAGATGAATTAATTAATAAAGATGCTGTTAAGACACCAGCACCAGAGAATCCAACGGTTGAGAATCCAGCACCGGAGACACCTTCCGCTGAAGCGCCAGCAACAGATGTACCGGGCGAGACAAAAATTAAGGATACTGACAAGTCTGTAAAGACAGGAGATAAGTCGCCAATCGCAGCACTTATCACAATGCTTGGTTTATCAGGATTAGGAATCTTTGCTTCAACTAAGAAGAAAAGAGTTTAATTCACAATAACTGAATAAACACATTTTACCCAGAGCTATTATTGAGATGATTAATAATAACTCTGGGTTTTTCTTGACATTTTAATAAGAAATGTATAATCTTTTACGGATGGATAAATGAAAAGGAATGGAAAGGAATATTATGAGCTTCTCAGTTAAGAAAATAAATGCGAAGCATATTGCATTTGCAGCCATGGCTATAGCACTGGCATTTGTAACTTCTATGATTAAAATAATTAAGCTGCCAATGGGTGGCTCTGTAACATTGTTCAGCATGTTTTTTATTGTACTTATTGGATATTGGTATGGGTTAAAGGCAGGATTAGCGTCTGCGATTGCATACGGGGTATTGCAGCTGCTGGTTGATCCATACATTCTGAATATTCCACAGGTAATGCTGGATTATATACTGGGATTTGGAATGCTTGGTTTATCAGGAATATTTTCAAAGTCAAAGAATGGACTGATTAAGGGGTATGTAATAGGAGCAGCTGGAAGGTTTGTCTGCTCATTTCTGTCAGGATGGATATTTTTTGCGGTATATACTCCGGAATTCTTTAATAGTGCAATACTTTATTCATTTGTTTACAATGTCTCATACATAGGTCTTGAAGCCGTAATAACTCTGATTGTTATATCACTGCCACCTGTCAATAAGGCATTTTCTTATGTTAAGAATAATCTTGTATAGGAAAGTTATATAGAAATAAAAAGCTCATGGGGATTAACAATATCCTCATGAGCTTTTTAGTCGGCGTGACAGGATTTGAACCTGCGGCCTCGTAGTCCCGAACCACGCGCTCTACCAAACTGAGCCACACGCCGATGCCTAAATGTGATTTATATATTATAGCGTATCTACAGAGAAGTGCAAGCAAAAAAGCAAAATATATTTACATATTTGGTATTATAACTTTAAAATCAGGAATGAACAGACTTGCAAAATGTATCATAAAAGGGCAAAATATATTCATATTATTTCATTAATTACTAATTGATTATTAAAGATGAGAAAGAAGGATAGATATGGGACACGAACTTACTAAGAATGATATCAAAAAGATGGAAGAAGAGATTGAGTACAGGATACATGAGGTAAGAAAGGCTGCACTTGATGATGTCAAGGAGACAAGGGCTCAGGGGGACTTAAGTGAGAATTTCGAGTATCATGCAGCAAAAAGGTTTAAGAACAAGAATGAGAGCAGAATAAGATACCTGCAGAGAACTATTAAGAATGCGACTGTTATTGATGATTCATCAGCAGATGATGAGGTTGGCGTTAATAATACGGTTGAGGTATTGTATGAGGATGATGAAAGCACGGAGACTATTAAGATTGTTACTACAATCAGGGCTGATTCGTTAAGCGGTATGATCAGTATAGAGTCGCCCCTAGGCAAGGCACTTCTTGGACATAAGAAGGGTGACAGGGTTCTTGTACAGGTTAATCCACAGGTTGAATATTATGTTGTTATAAAAGATATATCTAATACTGATGATTCTGATGATAACATAACAAGTTATTAATAAAATATAAAATATATATTATTAGGTTGACACGATAGCGGCATACTTATATAATCTTAATATACATTTGTTTGTGTAAGATTATTATAAGGGGTGCCGCTTTTGCAGTTTAATAAAGCACAGATTCAGGCTATACAACATAATAAAGGACCGTGTATGGTAATTGCAGGACCAGGTTCTGGAAAGACTACAGTTCTTACACACAGGGTAAGGTATCTTATCGACAGATGCGGGGTCAAGCCGTCTGATATTCTTGTTATTACATTTACTAAGGCTGCAGCAGAGCAGATGAAGTTTAAGTTTAAGGGGCTGTCAGAAGGTAGAAGTTCAGCAGTAACATTTGGCACATTTCATGCAGTATTTTTTACCATACTTAAGGCAGCATATAATTATTCTGCACGCTGCATTATTACGCCACATGTACAGCATGAATTCGTGAAAGACCAGATACACAGGCTTGAATTGGAGTATGATGATGAGAAGGAAGCTGTAGATGGTGTTTTATCTGAGATAAGCCGTGTTAAGGGTGAGGCTGTTAATATAGATGAATATGAGAGCAGATGCATTCCGCCACAGAGCTTCAGAATAATATACATGGCTTATGATGATATGCTTGTAAGAAAGCATCTGATTGATTTTGATGACATGATTGTACAGTGCCGCGAGCTTCTGATGCAGAGAGAAGATTACAGGAGGGCGTGGCAGAATAAATATAAGTACATTCTGATAGATGAATTTCAGGATATTAATAAGGCACAGTTTGATGTTGTGAGGATTCTTGCTGATGAATACAGAAATCTTTTTGTGGTGGGGGATGATGACCAGAGTATATATGGATTCAGGGGTTCTGCTCCACAGATAATGTTAGATTTCAATAAGTATTATAGTGATGCAGTGAGAATTGACATGTGTATTAATTACAGGTCAACGGGCAATATTGTGTTTGCTTCAAGGGCTGTAGCAGAGGAGAATGAGCATCGTTATTATAAAGATATAACGACGTACAATTCACAAGGAGATACTGTGTCTGTATATGAATTTAACAGTCTGAATGATGAGAAAGCATTTCTTGTATCAGAGATAAGAAGACTGATTGATACTGGAATAGCTGCTGATGACATTGCTGTGTTATCAAGAACTAATGTAATTGGGAATATGTATATGTCAAGGCTTGAAAGTGATGGAATTCCATGCTGCGATTACTCGGTAGTACAGGATATATATGAGCACTGGATAAGTAAGGATATTCTTACATATATAAGGATAGCACTTGGCAGCAGGGAAAGAATAGATTTTCTGCGGATTATTAATAAGCCGCTCCGATATATAAGCCGTTCATATATTACACAGCCGGCAGATATTAATGCATTGAAGAGAGGCTATGAGGGGAATGAACAGATGAGTAAACAGGTAGAAAAGCTGGTGTCTGATATTAGTATGATAAGAAGTATGCCTCCATTTGCAGCTGTTAATTATATAAGAAAGGGTGTTGGTTATGATGAGTATATAAGGAATTATATATATGAACACAAGTCTGATAAGGAAGAATTATATAATGTGCTTGATGAACTGGCACACAGGGCTTCACAGTATATGAGTCTGTCACAATGGCTTGATGGTATTGCAGAATACATCAGGCAGTGCGATAAAGACAGACAGAATAATACAGCAGACGGTGTGCATATGCTTACAATGCACAGCTCTAAAGGTCTTGAATATAAGATTGTACTGGTAATGGATGTCTGTGAGGGGATAATACCGTATAATAAGTCGATTTTAGATGAGCAGATTGAAGAGGAGAGGAGACTCTTTTATGTTGCGATGACGAGGGCAAAAGAAAAGTTGTATCTTCTGTACCCCAAGCAGAGGTACAACAAAGATACAACCCGTTCACGTTTTATAGAAGAGCTTCTTACTGCTCGTTATCCTCTTCTTCGTACAGATCTTCATACTCCATAGCATCTAATTCTTCGTCAAATGCTTCAGATACAAGCTCATATTCTTCATCAGATTCAATATTCTCAAGTACAGGTTCGTTGTCGCCTTCAACCTTGTATCTGTAAAGATATACCTCATCGTTGTCTGCAGCTTCACCCTCAAGTGGAAGAAGTGCGATATAGTCGTTATCTCCAGCAGGGAATATGCGTATTATTGCACATTCACATTCTGTGTTATCGTCAAGCATAAGAGTTACTGTGTTATATTCCTGATTATTATTCTCCATAATGTCTCCGTTCTGCCAGTAATGGCTTTAGTATTTTCTCTACTCTAACAAATATTATGTATAAAAGCAATGAAAATAAAGAAAAAACACTTGCCATTTTATTATGTAAGGTGTATATTATGCATAAGTTAATAATTTAAGTCAAAGGGGACGATTTTAGCAACAACGCTAGGATTGTCCCCTTTTTGGTTAAATTAATAGCATTTACAACGAATATTATAATCTGGAGGTTCACGCCATGGATAAAATCGATAAGAAGATAATTACATTATTACAGCAGAATGCAAGAATGCCATTAAAGGCACTCGCCGAGAATGTTTTCCTTTCATCACCGGCTGTTTCAGCAAGAATTGAGAGACTTGAGAAGGAAGAGATTATTGAAGGATATGAAGTTAAGATTAATCAGTTAAAGCTGGGATATCATATAACAGCATTTATTAATCTTGAAGTTGCTCCTGTGCAGAAACCGGATTTCTATCCATTTATCAAGTCATGCCCTAATGTTGTTGAATGCAACTGTGTAACAGGTAATTATTCAATGCTATTAAAGGTTATGTTCCCGAGCACTATGGAACTTGATACATTTATCGGCCAGCTTCAGAAATTCGGAAGAACAAGCACACAGATTGTGTTCTCAACACCTGTTGCGCCAAGAGGTATTGATGTTAATCAGGAGATGCCTACAGATAATTAATCAAAAGTTCATAATTATTTCACCTATTAGCACTGTCAGACACTTGCTGTTCTGGCAGTGTTTTTGTTATAATTATCTAAGTTTAAATTTCGTGTTACGAGGAGGAATTATGAGTAAGGCTTCAGATATATTAGATAATGTAAGTAAGGTGATTGTGGGAAAGAGAAATGTTTCGGAACTTGTTCTGACAAGTATTATTGCCGGTGGGCATGTTCTTCTTGAAGATGTTCCGGGAACAGGAAAGACTATGATGGCGAAATCATTTGCCAAAAGTATAGATGGTGAATTTTCAAGAATTCAGTTTACACCAGACCTTTTGCCGTCTGATATAACAGGCGTACATGTGTACAACCAGAAAGAGGGGGAGTTCGTATTCAGAAGAGGTCCTGTATTTGCTAATGTTATTCTTGCTGATGAGATTAACAGAGCAACACCGAGAACTCAGTCGGCACTTCTTGAGTGTATGGAAGAACATCAGGTTACTGTTGATGGAGAATATTCTAAACTGGCAGAACCTTTTATAGTAATTGCAACGCAGAATCCAATTGAAACAGCAGGAACATATCAGCTTCCAGAGGCACAGCTTGACAGATTCCTTATGAAGATTAATATGGGATACCCGGAAAAAGATGATGAGGTACTCATTCTTAACAGATTCCTTACATCTAATCCAGAAATAACTCTTGAAAAAGTGGCAACCTGTGAGGATATTATTGCAATGAAGGAAGATGCTAAGAATGTATACATTCATCCGGTGCTTATTGAGTATATTGTTGAACTTGCAAGAATGACAAGAAATGAAGAAAATGTATTAACAGGTGTCAGTCCAAGAGGAACACTTGGCATGCTGAATGCTGCAAGAGCATATGCGTATGTATCAGGAAGAGATTATGTTGTGCCAGAGGATATTAAGATTTTGGCACCATATGTATGGGCACACAGACTTGTTTTACAGGCTGGTTTTATGAACAGAGATAATAAAGAACAAATCATAGGCAATGTTGTCTCGAAAACAGCAGTTCCTACTGAAGATTGGAATAGATAATGAATGTTTTGTTAATGCTTTTAGGTGTACTGATTGTGTACCTTGCTGTAAAGCTTGTGTACAGATATAACTGGAATAAAAATCTTACAGTGAGTCTTGAATTTGATAAAAAGCATGTGGTTAAGGATGATATTGTTAATATTACAGAAGTTGTTACTAATGCCAAGAGACTGCCACTTCCTTGTATTAATCTTAAATTTCAGGCTGCAAGAGAATTGCTTTTTACAGGTTCAGATACTAATTCAAGCGTATCGGATAAGACTTACCGTAATGATGTATTTTCTCTTCTTTCTAATCAGAGAATTACAAGAAAGGTTCCTGTCAGGTGCACAAGAAGGGGCGTTTACCGCATTTCAGGCCTTGAGATTGTATTTTCCGGCTTGTTTATGAATGAAATTAATGTTCTAAAGACTGGTAATAACTGTGAAATAACAGTATATCCAAAACCGGCAGACCCGACAGTGTTAAAACCAGTGAACAGCAGGATTTCAGGAGAAGTAGAACGAAAAAAATATATGCTTGAAGATCCATTTGTATTCAGAGGAATAAGAGACTATACGGGTAATGACAGCCTTAAGAATGTCAACTGGAAAGCAACGGCAAGAACCGGCAATCTTATGGTTAATGAATATGATGAGTCTGTCAGCCGGAATGTATGCATTCTGCTAAATCTCGAAGAAGACGGAGTGTTAAGGTATGATGCGGTTGACGAACAGGCTATAAGTATTGCAGCAGGAATATCACAGATGCTAATTGCATGTGGAATAAATGTTTCAATGCTCAGCAATGGATGTGATGTTGATACAAAGAGTCCGGTTGTAATAAATAATGGTTCTGGAACAGGACATCTGAATAATATTAATACTGCACTTGCAAGAATTGATACAGGAATTGCTATGGAAGAATACTCTGCTATGCTTGAAAAAATTCTTGAGCCGGATAATATGAGAATAGAAAGTGGATATGTATATGTTTTATCTCTGCAAGCAGAAGAAAGAAATTGCAGAGTGTTATTAATAAAATCAGCAGGCTTCAGGCGGATATGGTATGGATTGTACCACATTTTCCAGGAGATGATTATGGACTGGAATTATGTGATTTTGAGCCGGTTGGATGGGAAGTTAAGTGAGGAGAAGCAATATGAGTGAGTCTGTTGCGCGTTCAGGAAATAAAACATTATATGCGGCACGGTCAGTTGTGGAATTACTTAGTCAGTGTGTTGTTTTTATGGCATTTGCTGCAATGATAATTCTAGGGGTTGTTAAAAAATCTGATGAATATATTTTATATGCCACGCTGGTTACTATTCCTGTAGTTATTACATTTTTTGCAAGAAAATATATAAAGTCGTTATTTCTTTTTGCAATGATTCATATAGTACTTATTGCAGCAGCAATTATGCTTGGAAGAACAGATGCTGAAAGTACGGCATATTTTGTAAGTGTGTTTGTTGTATGTGTACGATCTGTAAGTGTAAGGATTGCTAATGTAAGAAAAACTGAATATATGAAGGAGTCGCGGTTCAGCACTAAAACAGAAGATGTTAATGATGATGAAAAGAAAGCGGTAATGCAGACAACAGAGAGAATGTCAGTGGTGTATTGCATTGTTATGATTGTTGGAAGTACATTTGGAGGACAGAATGGCAGTACAAAACTTGTAAGTTTTGAATCTTTGATGTTTGCCCTTTTTATAATTCTTTTCCTTATAGGGAATCAGCTTAAAGGAGTTAATGATTTATTTATAAGTAATACAGGTAAATCCGAATTCCCAGCAAGAAGAATAACAGGCATTAATATGGCAACTGTGGCTGTTGTAGCTGTATTAATGATAATGGGAATGCTTCTGTTCTACAGAGGAGATGGTGGTAATATATTTGCACTGATGGGAAGTATCTTAGGTGTAGTATTCAGACCGCTTCTTAAATTGCTGCTCATGCTTATGAAAGAAAATGACGAAGCTCTGCCTCAGCAGCCAACTCAACCAATCAATAAGGATGATGCTTTGTATGACGAAACAGAGATAAAAGAATATGCGGATAATCCTGTTATGCAGGCAGTTTTCGTTGCTTTCACAGTGGTTATTATTACAGGGTTATTGATTGCTGTTATATATGTTATTGTAAGATATGCGAGAAAGTTCAAGGAATCAGGGGATGATAATGGAGATGAAGTTGAATTCATAGGAACAGGCAGGCATGAAAGAAAAATCAGAAGGTCTAAGCATGCTGTGGAGAAAACCAATCTTGCGGTTAATATGCAATATAGAAAAGCATTTAAAAAGGCAGCGATGCCGGATAAGAGAAAAAGAAAAGAAAAGATGGCTGCAAAAAGTTTGGCTTATATGCAGCCTGAGGATATCACAAGAAATAATATTACTTCAAATGCTGTGACTGCTGAAAGAATTACAAGAAGTTATGAAAAAGCCAGATATTCTGATAAGAATATTTCCAAAGAAGAACTTGAATTTATGCTTGACTTTATAAAAAATGACAAGTATAATAAACATACATAATAAGTAAATGCTGTGAAGAGGACTATTAGATAGGAACCAGAGTCAGAGAACTGCCGGGTGGTGCGAGGCAGTCGAAGGAACTTATTGAACTCGCCTTGGAGCTGCTACCTGAAATCATTATGAGAAGTAGGAGTAGCCGGAAGCCAACCGTTATAGTGGACAGAATATAATGCAATACATTTGTTGTACGTATTCAGTGAGTGCATAGCATAGCTATGAAGAAGAGTGGTAACGCGTGAGATTTATCTTTCGTCTCTTTGGGTAGAATTGCCCATGGACGAAAGATTTTTTTATGCTTATCTTTAAGGAAGCCTTTACTTATTAACAATACATATTTATATTTTCAGGAGGTTTTAGAAATGTTTGATTACAGACAGTATGAAAGAGGCTATTTTATGCCACCAGTTAAGTGCAATGACTGGGTTAACAAAGAGTATGTTGATAAGGCACCAATCTGGTGTTCGGTTGATTTAAGAGATGGTAACCAGGCTCTTGTTGAACCTATGAGTCTAGATGAAAAACTTGAATTCTTCCAGATGTTAGTTGAAGTCGGATTTAAGGAAATTGAGATTGGTTTCCCTGCAGCTTCTGAGACAGAATATGAATTCTGTCGTACACTTATTGAGAAGAACATGATTCCTGATGATGTTACAATCCAGGTTCTTACCCAGGCAAGACCACATATTATTAAGAAGACATTTGAAGCTGTAAAGGGTGCTCCAAGAGCAATCGTTCATGTATATAATTCTACTTCATTAGCACAGAGAGAACAGGTATTCAAGAAGTCTAAGGAAGAAGTTAAGCAGATTGCTATTGAAGGTGCTAAGTTATTAAAGGAACTTGCTGAAGCTGATGGAGGAAACTTCCTTTTTGAATACAGTCCAGAGAGCTTTACAGGAACAGAACCAGAGTATGCACTTGAGGTATGCAACGCTGTTGTTGATATCTGGCAGCCAACTCCTGATAAGAAATGTATCATCAATCTTCCTGCTACAGTAGAAATGTCACTTCCACATGTATTTGCAAGCCAGATTGAATATATGTCTAAATACATGCACAACAGAGAAAATGTTATTATTTCTCTTCATCCACATAATGACCGTTCGACAGGTGTTGCTGATGCAGAGTTAGGACTTCTTGCAGGAGCAGATAGAATTGAGGGAACACTTTTTGGTAATGGTGAGAGAACAGGTAATGTAGATATTATTACACTTGCGATGAATATGTATATGCAGGGTGTTAATCCTGAACTCAATCTTTCTGATATGCCACATCTTGCAGAAGTATTTGAAAGACTTACACAGATGAAGATTGATGACCGCCATCCATGGTGTGGTAAGCTTGTATTTGCAGCTTTCTCAGGTTCACATCAGGATGCTATATCTAAGGGAATGCATTACAGAATAGAAAATGATCCTAATAAATGGACAGTTCCATATCTTCCAATTAATCCGGAAGATGTAGGACGTACATATGATTCAGATGTTATAAGAATTAACAGCCAGTCTGGTAAGGGTGGTGTTGCTTATGTCCTTGAACATAATTATGGAATGATTGTTCCTAAGGCTATGAGAGAAGATCTGGGTTATGCTGTTAAAGATGTATCGGATGTTAATCATAAGGAACTTTCAGCAGATGAAGTTCTTGAGATATTTGAGAAGAGATATAAGAAATACACACCAGTATTCAAGATTTCTGAAGTACATTTCAAGCAGATTAATGGAATACAGACAGTCGTAACTATTAATGAGAATGGTGAGAAGTACAATGTTGAAGATGGCGGTAATGGTCGTCTTGATGCTGTAAGTAATGCTCTTGCCAGCCACTTTGGAAAGCCTTGCGATATCTTCTGTTATGAAGAACATTCATTAAAGAAGGGTTCTGATTCTAGTGCCATTGCATATGTTGGTATCACAGGAGATGATGGAAAGAATTACTTTGGTATTGGTATAGACCATGATATCATCAGAGCTTCTATTGATGCGTTAGAGTCAGCCATGAACAGAAGTCTTGAAGCTTAATATATTATTTAATTGAATAATCTGTAATAGTACCCATGTCCTTAACGTATACTAGAATGATAACGATTAAGGAACATGGGTTGTTTTATTTATGTAGAATTAAAAAATCCCCCTCAAAGGGGGAAGCGGTACTATAGTACTAATGCTATTATACGCTTGTGGGGAGAAAATATAGTTAAAGGGGTAAAACTATTGATTCAAACATTTCGGAGGGATGGTAATGTTTTTAAGAAAACGATTAAGTAGTTTGAGTGCAAAGTCGAAGAAAATTATTAGTGGTGTTCTTGTTGCAGCAATGGTTGCTGGTTCTGTGATTGCGGGAACTTCATTAAAGGCTGGGGCATATTCTAAGACACAGGATGTACTTGATGAACTGTTAGGAGCAGCTAAGCCATATGGTGTGGTTGCAGATGAATTTAAGAACGCTAATCATAATCAGACATGTTTTGCAACCAATAATCTTGTCATAACAGACCAGTGGCTGAGTGCCTGGCTGGATATGAGTGTGGGAACAACTTATATCAGAAGTTTTGATAACACAGGTTCGGCTGAGGTGTTTATTGACAGGAATGCATTTAATAATCTTGTTCTAGGAACAGATTACGATTATGTTCCGACGGAGAACAAGTGTTATATTAAAGGTGCTGACGGAAAAAGAACAGGGGCTGTCATTAACGTCAACAACTGTAAAGATACAATCAATGTTTATTATGCTGAAGATTATATGGACGTAACTGCAGCACTTGATAAGGTGTATGACAATTTTAAAGAATATGCAGATATTTCTGATGAAGAAGCTGACATCGTTATCAAAGCTAATGATGAGAAAAAGATTGATCTTTCATCATTTAAGGATAAGCAGATTGTAGTTGTTAATATGTATGCAAGTAATTATAAAGACTGGCAGGGCAATGAAGTATCAACTTATTATGGAGAAGGTCAGTTAAGTATAACTAATAAGGCTGATGGTCAGTTTGTTATTATGAATCTTTTAGGTGCAGATGGAGATGCAGAGGTTAAGAGATTCAGCATTAATGGAAAGAATTCAGGCGGATTAGCAGATGTTGATATATCTGATACAGTAATATTTAATGCTGTTAATGTTTCAGGTAAGCTCAACATGGGGGAGATATGTGGTATAGTAGTTGCTCCAAGAGCAGATGTTACACTTTCATCAACATGCAATGGAAGGGCAATTGCAAATACATTCGTTAATATTAATGGTCAGATGCATTTCATATCTGATTGCCAGCAGGAAGGTACAACAGCAAAGGAAACTGCTGCTGAGACAAAGGCTGATGAGTCCACAAAGGTTGCTGAAGAGACTAAGGTAAATGAGACAACAAAGGCAGCTGAAGAAACAAAGGTAAATGAGACAACAAAGGCAGTTGAAGAAACTACAGTAAGTGATACAACAAAGGCTGATGCAGTAATTAAAGCTGATGATACAACAAAAGCTGAAGAGTCGATAAAGACAGGGGATGCGACTAAGAAAGCTGATGATATATCAGGCACAGATGTTACTAAGAAGAGTGGCGAAGTTGCTGGAGATGAAGAACAGGTAACAGGAAAAGACGGAGTGGCAATTGATGGTTCAAGAGTAAGAAAGAATGGTGAAGTTGCTGCTAATGAAGAAGTTGTAAAGACAGGTGACAACAATCATGTCTGGGTATATGTTATAGTTCTTGTAGCAGCAGTTGTTATATTCGGAACAGTTATTGTTATAAGCAAGAAGAATAATAAAAAATAATATTTACTATTAATTATTATTAAGGCACAGCATATATTGTTGTGCCTTTTTTATTGGAGTGGTATTGAAGCACTCTGTTTTTTTATGCTATAATGCAATATGTATGAGTCAAAGTAGGCTCTGAACACAAAATACAGTGAAGAACAAGGAGATGGAAGTTTTATGAAACATTTGATACTTGCATCGGGTTCACCAAGACGAAGAGAATTAATGAGTCAGGTAGGACTTGATTTTACTGTTGTTACAAGTGATGCAGATGAGAATATTAAAGAGATGGAGCCGGAAGATTATGTAAGAGAATTATCTTCTGCTAAGGCACAGTCTGTATTAGAGCAATATGCAGATAAAGAGGATTCTGTAATTGTTATAGGTGCAGATACTATTGTTTACCATAAGGGAGAGATTCTTACCAAGCCTAAGAATGAAGAGGATGCATTCAGAATACTTAAGTCTTTAGAAGGTCAGATACATCAGGTGTATACAGGTGTAACTATATGCAGTGCACATAAGAATGTAAGTTTTTATGAAAAGACTGATGTGTGGGTATATGATATGACTGATGAGGAAATCAGGGATTACATTAGCACAGGAGAGCCTATGGATAAGGCTGGTGCATATGGTATTCAGGGAAAATTCGCAGCATACATTAAGGGGATTGAAGGCGACTATAATAACGTTGTCGGTCTGCCTGTTGCAAGACTTGTACATGAGCTTAAAGTATTTTAAGGAGAAAACATATGGTTAAATTCGTAGCAAGTGACCTTGATGGGACATTGCTTCTTAACGGAGCACAGAGCATTGATGAATCGGCTATACAGTATATCAATAAACTTGTTGACAAAGGCGTTATATTCGCACCAGCTAGTGGCAGGCAGATAACGAGTCTTAAGAGACTTTTTGGCGCTGTCAGTGATAAGCTTGCATATATTGCAGAGAATGGTGCTCTTGTGGAATACAAGGGTGAAACTATTGGAAAGACTGCGATGGATAGGAAGCTTGCGTTAGAGATAATTGAGGATGTAATTGAGCAGCCTAATTGTGAGGTGCTTGTATCAGGAGAACATACGGCATATATTAAGCCTAAGTCTGAAGAATATTATTACAGAATGACAAAAGTGGTCAATTATCATACTACATTAGTCGATAAGTTTACTGACATTGATGAGGATATATTAAAGATAGCTGTGTGTGATATGACAGGAATTAAGAACTCTAAAGAACATTTTATTAACAAATGGAGTGATAAGGCTTCAGTACTTGTATCAGGAGAACTTTACTTAGACCTTATGGATACTAATGTCAATAAGGGGAGAGGAATTGAACAGATACAGAAATATTTCAGCTTAAAACCTGAAGAATGTATGGCATTTGGTGATAATTATAATGATATCGCTATGTTGGATAAGGTATATTATTCATATGTTATGGAGAAAGCTGTAGAAGATGTTAAGAAACACGGGCGTTTCGTAACAGGATGGGTAGAAGGAACATTAAGAGAGCAATTTAAGGATATAAGATAAGGAGATTTAAGTTATGGATAAACATATTGATGAGTGTGCGAAGGTGTTTCTAAGAGATCAGAAACAGCTTTTCGATGAGCCTGTTGCATATGATTTAGAGGAGGCTAAGGAATTCTTAGAGGACTGTATGGCAGTATACTGCAAGGATATTAAAGAGTTAAGAGAAGTTATGGATGATGAAGGTATGGATGTATCTGATTTAAGCAATGATGAGCTTCTTGAGCAGTTAGAAGTATTCAAGCTTGATAATGGCGGATATTTCTTCGTGGAAGGATAGTACAGATGCGTATAAATGTTGTATGTGTAGGCAAGATTAAGGAAAAGTTTTATACCCAGGCAGTTGATGAGTATTCCAAGAGACTTTCAAGATATTGTAAGTTGGATATAGTTGAACTGGCTGATGAGAAAACACCGGATAATGCAAGTAATGTTGTCAATGAACAGATTAAGAATAAGGAAGGGGAGAGAATCCTTTCTGTCATTAAAGATGATGCTTATGTATGTGCACTTGCAATAGAAGGAAAAATGCTTGATTCTGTTGAACTTTCTGAGAAGATTGACAGACTTGGAATAGAAGGAACAAGTAACATAACATTTGTAATAGGAGGCTCTTTGGGACTTGCAGATGCAGTACTTAAGAGAGCTGATTATAAGCTGAGTTTTTCAAGGATGACATTTCCACACCAGCTTATGAGAGTTATTCTTTTGGAACAGATATACAGGGCTTACAGGATTATGAAGAATGAGCCATATCACAAATAATTAAAGAGGATAGAATATGAAAAGAAGAAAAAAACCATTTATTATATTAGCAGTTATTCTTGTTGTAGTTTTATTGGTTGCAGGATATATTAAGTTCTTTAATGGATGTCTGATATATTTTACAACAGGAATGAAGAGCGGTGAGCTTATTAAGACAGCAGGACAGAAGATAACTTATACATGTGAGGCAGATATTCTCATGTCTGATGTGAAGAAGGAATATGAGGAAATGTTTGGCAGTAATATATGGAGAGAGAAAATTGGTGATGCTGATTTTGAAAGCTATATTAAGGACCAGATTAAGAGTAAGTTAATGCGCGTCAAGGCTATGAATGTTAAGGCTAAGGAACGCGGTGTTGTGCTTGGAAGAGAAGAAAAAGATTCTGTGGGTAAGGCTGTTGATGCATTTTACAATGAATTAACAGAATCGCAGATAAGCAGTACAGGAATAACTAAGGATAAACTGAATACAATGTTTACTGAATTTGCAATAGCACAGAAACTCTACGATGACCTTACTTCCAGCATGGATATTGAAGTAAGCGCAGATGAGGCAAGAGTTATTGATATCCAGTATATTGTATCAGATTCAGAGGAAAATATTAATAAGGCATATAATCTTGTGAATTCAGGAAGTTCATTCTTTGCTGTTGCCAAGGAATACAATGCGGATGGCGAATATGAGTACGAACTGAAACGTGGCGAGATGGATGCAGCATTTGAAAAAGCAGCATTCAATCTGTCTACTGGTGAGATGAGCAGTATAGTTGAGTCAGCAGGCAGATATTACATTATAAGATGTACATCGGATAATGATAAGGCTAAGACCGAGGTTAATAAGTCTGCAATTCTTGAAAAGAGAAAGTTAGAGCAGTTTAATACTGATTTTGAGAAATATGAAGCTGGTATATATATGGAATTTAATAATAGCGAATGGAAGAAATTAAGTATTCAGGATGCGTATACGTTGGGAAGCAGCTTTGAGGATACTTTCAATGCGTATTTTGGAAAGTAAAGAGGAGAGTAATTAATAATGGCAGCTAATAAATATGATGCTAACAGTATATCAATACTGGAGGGTCTTGAAGCGGTAAGAATGAGACCAGGTATGTATATTGGAAGTGTCGGAACAAAAGGTCTTAATCATCTTATATATGAGATTGCGGATAATTCAGTGGATGAACATCTTGCGGGTTTTTGTACACAGATAAATGTAACTCTTAATGATGATGGAACAGCAACTATCAAGGATAATGGACGAGGTATTCCTATCGGAATCCATCCTAAAGCCGGAATACCTGCGGTTGAGGTTGTATTTACAGTACTTCATGCAGGCGGCAAGTTCGGAGATGGCGGATATAAGATATCAGGAGGACTTCACGGCGTTGGTGCATCTGTAGTTAATGCACTTTCTGTATGGCTTGAGGTTGAGATAAGAGTTGATGGTGGTGTGTACAAGCAAAGATACGAGCGTGGAAAAGCAACAGCACCGCTTGAAAAGATTGGTACATGCAGAAAAAATGATACTGGTACAACTGTTACATTTCTTCCTGATGGAGAAATATTTGAAAAGACTAGATTCAAAGCAGACGCGATAAAGAGCAGGCTTCATGAGACTGCATATCTTAATCCGGGGCTTACAATTGAGTTTGAAGATAAGAGAAAGGGCAGTGAGGATAAGGAAACTTTCCATGAGCCTGACGGACTTAAGGCATATATCAAAGAACTTAACAATGGCAAAGAGACAGTATGCGATATCGTCTACTTTAAGAAGAAGCAGGAAGATATTGAGGTTGAAGTAGCATTTCAGTTTGTTAATGAATTTGAGGAAAATATTCTTGGCTTCTGTAATAACATATACACTCAGGAGGGTGGAACGCATATTACAGGCTTTAAGACCAAGTTTACAATGATTATCAACCAGTATGCGAGAGAACTTGGCATCTTAAAGGAGAAGGATGCGAACTTTACAGGTCTTGATGTAAGAAATGGTATGACTGCAGTTGTTGCAGTTAAGCACCCTGCACCAAGATTTGAGGGACAGACCAAGACCAAGCTTGATAATCCGGATGCTGGTACAGTTGTTGCAAATGTAACAGGAGACGAGGTACAGCTTTATTTCGACAGACATTTGGACGACCTTAACGCTGTAATTGCATGTGCTGAAAAATCTGCGAAGATACGAAAAGCAGAAGAAAAGGCTAAGACAAATATGCTTACAAAGCAGAAGTTCTCTATAGACAGCAACGGAAAGCTTGCCAACTGTGAGAGCAAGAATCCGGAGGAATGTGAGGTGTTCATTGTTGAGGGAGATTCAGCTGGAGGTTCAGCAAAGACTGCAAGAAACAGAAGAACTCAGGCAATTCTTCCAATCAGAGGTAAGATTCTTAATGTTGAAAAGGCAAGTATAGATAAGGTACTTGCCAATGCCGAGATTAAGACAATGATTAATTCATTCAACTGTGGATTTTTAGAGGGCTACGGCAATGACTTTGATATCAGCAGATTAAGATATAATAAGATTATTATCATGACTGATGCCGATGTGGATGGAGCACATATTGATACACTGCTTCTTACATTTTTCTACAGATTCATGCCTGAGCTTATTAATCAGGGGCATGTATATATTGCCACACCACCTCTTTACAAGGTTGTTCCTAAGAAGGGCGAGGGTGAATATCTATATGATGATAAGGCACTTGAGGATTACAGAAAGAAGCATACGTCAGGAACATTTACACTTCAGAGATACAAAGGTCTTGGAGAGATGGATCCTGACCAGCTATGGGAGACAACTCTTAATCCTGAAACAAGAATTTTAAAGCAGGTTGAGATTGAGGACGCTAGGCTTGCAACTGAGGTTACAGCAATGCTTATGGGTACAGATGTACCACCTAGAAGAGAATTTATATATACGCATGCTAATGAAGCTGAGATTGATGCGTAAAAGCTAAAGGAGTAGAAAATGGCTGAGAAGATTATAAGGACTGAGTATTCTGAGGTTATGCAGAAGTCCTATATAGATTATTCCATGAGCGTTATTACAGCAAGAGCACTTCCTGATGTAAGGGACGGTTTAAAGCCGGTACAGAGAAGAGTGCTGTATGCCATGGACCAGTTGGGGCTTAATTACGACAAGCCTCACAGAAAGTCTGCACGTATCGTTGGTGATACAATGGGTAAATACCATCCACATGGTGACAGTTCAATATATGAGACACTTGTTGTACTTTCACAGGATTTTAAGAAGGGTATGGCGCTTGTTGACGGACACGGAAACTTTGGCTCTATCGAAGGTGACGGAGCTGCCGCCATGCGATATACAGAAGCTAAGTTAAAGAAGTTCACACAGGATGTATATCTTGCTGACCTTGATAAAAATGTTGTGGATTTCGTGCCTAACTTTGATGAGACAGAAAAAGAGCCTGAGGTTCTTCCTGTAAGAGTACCTAATCTGCTTGTAAATGGTGCAGATGGTATTGCGGTTGGTATGACAACTAATATCCCTCCACACAATCTTTCAGAGGTTGTTGATGCAGTATGTGCATATATGGATAATGAGGATATCACAACAGACGAGCTTATGCAGCTCTGCCCTGGTCCGGATTTTCCTACAGGTGGAATTGTAATTAATAAAAGCGAGCTTGGTGCAATATATGAGACTGGAACAGGTAAGATTAAGTTAAGAGGCAAGGTTGTATTTGAGCCTGCCAAGAACCGTTCTGAGAAGGACAAGCTTGTTATTACAGAGATTCCATATACAATGATTGGTGCTAACATAGGTAAATTTATATCTGATGTTGTAAGCCTTATAGAAACTAAGAAAACTACCGATATTGTCGACATTTCCAATGAATCTTCTAAGGAAGGAATAAGAATTGTCCTTGAACTTAAGAAGAACGCTGATGTCAAGAATCTTGAAAATCTTCTTTACAAGAAGACCAAGTTGGAAGATACATTTGGCGTAAATATGCTGGCTATCGTTGATGGAAGACCTGAGACCTTAGGTATTAAGGATATAATAAAACACCACATTAATTTCCAGTATGAGCTTGCTACAAGAAAGTACACAACACTTCTTGAAAAGGAGAAGGCTAACAGGGAGATTAAGGAAGGTCTTATAAGAGCATGTGATATTATTGACCTTATTATCGAGATATTACGAGGCAGTGCTAATCTTAAGATGGCTAAGGACTGCCTTGTCAATGGTAATGTCGAGGGAATCAAGTTTAAGTCAGAGCAGTCAAAAAAGCAGGCTGCAGGTCTTGATTTCACAGAGAGACAGGCTGGCGCAATATTAGAAATGCGTCTGTACAAGCTGATTGGCCTTGAAATTCTTAATCTTCAGAAGGAATATGATGAATGTGTCAAGAAGATTGAGAAGTATGAAAAGATACTTGGCAGCAGAAAAGAGATGGCTAAGGTTATCAAGTCTGACCTTCTTAATATTAAGAAGGAATATGGTGTTGCAAGAAGAACTGTAATTGAAGACGGAGAAGCTGCTGTATTTGAGGAAAAGAAGATTCCAGAGATGGAAGTTATGTTTATTATGGACAGATTCGGATATGCAAGAACCATTGATATGGCTGCATTTGAGAGAAATAAAGATGCTGTATTTAATGAGAACAAATATGTCATTCCGGTAATGAACACAGATAAAATCTGCATATTTACTGATACGGGAGACATGCATCAGTTAAAGATAAAGGATCTGCCATTCACTAAGTTCAGAGATAAAGGCACACCGATTGATAATCTGTGTAACTATGACAGCTCTAAGGAGATAATTGTGTACATTACTCCATTTGAACGACTTAAGAATCAGAAAATGCTGTTTGTCACAAGACAGGGAATGATGAAGCTTGTAGACAGCGAAGAATTCCAGGTTGCAAAGCGTACAGTTGCATGTACCAAATTAGCAGATGAAGATAAGCTTATCGGAATGTATTCAACAGACGCAAGAGTAGAGATTTATTCCAAATTCTCGCTTGATGGTGAAATCAAGGAAGAAGAGGTTGTCGAGAGCAACCAGAATGTAATTGTACAGACAGAAAATGGAGTGTTCTTAAAATTTCCATTAACAGACATTCCAATGAAGAAGAAGAGTGCTGTTGGCGTAAGAGGAATCAAGCTTTCAAAGGATGATTATATAGAAGATGTATTCCTGCTTACAGAAGGTGACGAGTTCACAATGGAATATAAGGGCAAGAGTATCAGCTTTGCCAAGATGAAGACGGCACACAGGGATACTAAGGGAACTAAGATAAGAGTATGATTTTAACGGTTGGGGAGTCGAAGAAGTGCTTCACACCATCACAACTAAGGTAAGCGGTCCTAGTTGCTGTAAATGCCGCCATATACAGAGTTTATAACGGTGCTGGAAATCAAAACGCGCTTCGCTTGAGCGAGATTTCCAGCACCGAACTTTTGTATATGGCGGTATTAACACCCACACGGACAGCTTACAATTTAGTTGTGATGGTGTGAAGCACTTCTTCGACATGACCACCTTTTAATAGATAAAATTTCATAAAGAAAATTTGTTCGTGCAACAAAGTATTGACATTGACATACAAAGAAAGTATCATAAATTTATGAAGAAGGAGGAACAAATGAGATGAGAAAATCAATTTCAATCAGTATAAGAGTGAGCGAAGAAGAATTAGATAAGTTTAAGGAAGCAGCAAGATTAGAAGCGTATTCATCATATAGTGAGTTTATAAGAAGAACAGCATTAATAGAAGCTGCCAGAATAATTAAAGAAAACAATGAAGGAGAGGATACCCATGAACATAATTAGTTTGTTTAGTGGATGTGGAGGATTAGATTTGGGTTTTGAAAGAGCAGGGTTTAATATTCCTGTTGCGAATGAATTTGACAAAACAATATGGTTGACATTTAAAGCTAATCATCCTAATACTCATCTGATTGAAGGTGATATAAGACAGGTAACAAAAGAAGATATTGAACAGTTTATAGATGGAGAAGTTGATGGAATTATCGGTGGTCCACCTTGTCAGTCATGGTCTGAGGCAGGTTCATTAAAAGGGATTAAAGATGCCAGAGGACAGTTGTTTTTTGATTATATTAGAATATTAAAGGAATTCCAACCTAAATTCTTTTTGGCAGAAAATGTAAGCGGAATGTTGGCAAACAGACATTCAGAAGCGGTGCAGAATATTCTAAATCTTTTTGATGATGCAGGATATGATGTATCATTCACACTCGTAAATGCAAAGGATTACGGAGTTGCAGAAGAAAGAAAGAGAGTGTTTTATATAGGTTTCAGGAAGGATTTGCATATTGATTTTGGATTCCCTAAAGGTTCAACAAAGGATGATGATAAGAAAAAAACTCTTCGTGATATTATATGGGATTTGCAGGATACGGCTGTTCCGTCAGGAGAGAAAAATCACCACAATCCAGAGGCAATCAATAACAATGAATACTATACTGGAGCATATTCACCAATATTTATGAGTCGTAATAGAGTAAAAGGATGGGATGAACAGGCATTTACAGTTCAGGCATCAGGAAGACAATGTCAGCTTCATCCACAAGCACCTAAAATGGTTAAAGTGGCACAGAATGATTGCAGATTTGTAGAAGGAAAAGAACATCTTTATCGTCGAATGACAATTAGAGAGGTTGCCAGAGTACAGGGATTTCCAGATGATTTTAAATTTATATATGAGGATACTAATACAGCATATAAAATGATTGGCAATGCTGTTCCGGTTAACCTTGCATATGAAATAGCTGTTGCAATAAAGAAATACTTAGAAGGTAATGGTGCAGAGGTTGTTGTAGATAATGAGGTTATAGATGCAAAGGAGGTTAATGAGAAAAAAGTGAGTACAAAGAGTAATGATCAGGGTAGAGCATATGAGTATGCTTGGATAAAAACACTTTATAAGGCGTTATGTGATATGCGAAAAACTAGAATAGTTGATAATTCTAGTTTACATGCAAATGAAAAGGCATGGGCTCTTATGGATGAGGAAATGCAGCAGACATTTATGATATCAGCAGAATCAGCCATTGATACAGTGCTTGAAATGGAACCTAAAATGTCAGAGGGCTGTAATGATGAATTGACATTAGAGTTTCAGAAGGACGGAGCTGGCGTAAAGGGGGATGTAAGAGACATTGTTATTAGAAGAAATGATATTGAGTGGGAAATAGGATTAAGTATCAAACATAATCACGATGCCGTAAAACATAGCAGATTAAGTCATAAACTTGATTTTGGTAAAGAATGGTTTGATATGCCTTGTAGTGATGCATATTGGAATGGGGTTCAACCAATATTTGATATGCTAAAGAATGAGAAGGATAATGGTTCAAGATGGTCTGAAATCAATGATAAAGACGAAGTAGTATATGTACCTTTACTACAGGCATTTATGGATGAGGTTAATAGAGCATATAAAGAAGATAAGAATATGCCACGTAAGATGATAGAATATCTTATTGGAATGGAGGATTACTATAAGGTTGTCAGCCGTGATAGTAAGCGTCTTACAATGATTCATACTTTTAATATGCATGATACTTTAAATAAACCAAGTGAAAATAAGGTATCGGCAATTACTGTGCCAGTAGTAGAGTTACCGACAAGACTTGTAGCACTTGAGTTTAAGCCTGGAAGCACTAATACAGTAGAAATGTTTTTGGATAATGGATGGCAATTAAGTTTCAGAATCCATAATGCAAGTACAAAGGTTGAACCAAGTTTAAAATTTGACGTGCAGTTTATTGGTATGCCTACATCAGTGCTAAATATTGAATGTAAATGGAAATAAGGCGGTACAAATATTGAGAAAAATGCTATTAAGTTTCAGACCGGATGTTTATGAAAAAATAAAATCTGGTGTGAAGATATTTGAACATAGAAGAAATTTTCCAGATGAACCTATAATGGCATATATGTATGTTAGCTCACCGGTGAAAGCAATCACCGGTGTTGTGTACTTAGGTAAAAGGCATTGTCTATCTGACTGGCTGGAAGACTATAAAGAAGATAGCAATGCTACTACTCGAATAAAAGAATATATAGAAAAGTATCATTATAGGTATGTTATGGAAATAGAGAGATTTCAGGAAACATCACAGATATCACTAGAAGACTTAAGAAAAAATGTTCTGGGTTTTGTAGCACCGCAGATGTATATATATTTGGATGGTACAGAATTGTTGAAGTATATAGAGAGTAACTTGAAAATGGCAGATTTGCAGGTAGTACATTCATTTGAAAGAATAGAGGCTTGTCAGGTTTGTGTGCATTAACATTATGGCAAAATATTAAAAATTAACAATTTTATTTATAAATGCAATGCATCATGAAAATTAAGGTAAGTTATGTATGGAATACGAATTTGAAGAATGGGCATTTAAAAGTTTGGATGAGATAACAGATAAAATTAATGACGGAACTCTTTTATGCAAAGAGAATCAAAATCTAATAAAAAAATTTTTATTTGAAGACGGAACTCTTTTATGCAAAGAGAATCAAAATCTAATAAAAAAATTTTTATTTGAAGAGCAAGCTAAAATGCATGCTGA